>JAHBWG010000067.1 GCA_019637095.1 Sandaracinaceae bacterium
GCCGCGGCGTCGGCCTCGTCGAGCCGGTCGAGCCGCGCCAGCGCCGTCGCGCGCAGCGCGAGCGCGGCGGCGAGCGAGGCCCCGGTCCCCTCCTCCACCAGCCGATCGATCACGACCAGCGCACGCGCCGGCTGACCGTCCTGCGCGAGCGTCCACGCGGTGAGCGCGCGCGCTTGGTCACGCAGCTCGGCGTCCACGTCGGCGAGCACCGGCTCCACCGCGGCGAGCGCAGCCAGCGCGGCCCCCTGCGCGTACCCGCGGCGCGCGCAGCGCGCGGTCGCGATGGCGTGGCGCACGCGCAGTGGTGCGTCGAGCGCGGGCGCCGCCTCGGCGAGCTCGCCGAGCGCCAGCTCCGCGAGCTCCGTCATCCCCGCGTCGAGCGCCGCGGCGGCCGCGTCGAGCCCGCGCTCGAACGCGCTCGGGTCGAGCGGTCCGCGCGTCGCGCGGAGCACACGCGCGGCCTCGATGAAGTGGCGTGCGGCGCGCGCGAGCTCGCCTCGCGCGCGCGCCATCTCGCCCGCGCGCACGAAGTAGTCGGGCGCGCCCCGCGGGTCCAGCGAGCGCGCCGCGTGCTCGGCGATCCGCTCGACGCCCTCGAGGCTCGCGTCGCCGCCGACGCGCTCCAGCGTCGCGACGATCCGCGCGTGCAGGCGCGCGCGCTCCGCGGGCTCGAGCTCGGCGAGGATCGCGCGCCGGACGAGCGCACCCGGGACGCTGACCTCGGCCGGCAGCGCGCTCGGCGTCGGGCCGTGCCCCCCCCAGCTCCCGATGCGCGCGGGCGGCGCGCCGCGCGCCTCGGGTCCGACGACGAGATGACGTGCCCACAGGCGCCGCAACGGGGCTTGCTCCGTCTCGCCGACGAGCCCCTCGGTCGCGCAGACGAGACGAACCTCGACGGCCTCGCCCATCGCCGCGACGACGCGGAGCATCGAGCGCTCGCGGGCGCGGAGCGGCTCGAGGCGCGCGGCGACCGACGCGACGAGCGGCGCCGGCGGCGCGACGTCCGGCAGCTCCTCCACGCGGCGCCGCGCGACGCCGCCCTCGATCGCCACGGACTCGCGGAGCGCCTCGGCGACGAGCTCGATCCACGCGGGGATCCCGCCGGTCAGCGCGTGGACGTGGGCGGCGAGCGCCGGCTCGATCGCCCGCGCGCCGAGGTGGTGCGCGGCCAGCGCCGCCGTCGCGCCGGGGTCGAGCGGCTCGATCACGCGCACGTCGCCGTCGCTCGACGCGAGCCCGCTCACGCCGGGGCGCCTCGAGACGAGCACGACGACCCGACATCGGCCGAGGCCGTTCACGAGGAGCGGGAGCACCTGCCGCGTGGCGTCGTCCATCCAGTGGAGGTCCTCGAGCGCGAGGACGACCACGCGATCGCGGCTCAGCGCCCTGACCGCCTTGCGCAGCGCGAGCGCGAGCTCGATCCCGCGCGGCCTCCCCTCGCGCGCGTCCGACGCGACCGGGTACGCGAGGCCGACGAGCTCGCCGAGCCGCCGCAGCTCGTGGGGCGCGAGCCCCAGCACGCGCATGCGCTCCACCTTCGCGAAGCGCACCTCCGGCGCGTCCTCGGCCTCGACGCCGCAGAGGTCCATCACGAGATCGGCGAAGGCGCCGAAGGCGCGATCTCCATCGGTCTCGTCCGCGCGGCCGTGGACGAAGACGAAGTCGCGCGGTGCCGCCGCCGCGCGCAGCTCCGCGAGCAAGCGCGACTTGCCGACCCCCGGCTCACCGACGAGCTCGACGAGCGCGCCGCGCCCGGCGGCGGCGTCGAGGAGCCGCGCGGAGAGCTCGCGCAGGAGCTCGCGACGCCCGACGTGCGGGCCTCGCATCCGCAGCGCGCCGGCCGCGCGATCGCGGCGCGCGCGGAAACCGCGCACGAGGAGCGCCCCGTCGCCCGGCTCGGTGACGAACTCTCGCCCGACCTCGGCGGCGAGCGCGGAGGCGACGCGCACCTCGTCGTCGGCGGTCGCCGCGAGGAGCGCCCGCGCCGCGGCCTCGACCTCGGCGGAGGGCTTCGCCGCGCCGTCGAGCACCTGCGCCTCGGCGCCGATCACCGCCATCGCGGGCGTGGCGTGCAGGCGCTCCGCGCCCTCGAGCGTCACGGCGCGCCGGACCTCGAGCGCGCCGCGGATCGCGTGCCCGACGGCGCGCTCCATCCCCTGCACGCCGAACACCGCGAGGTGCAGCCCCTCGCCGACCGCGGGGACGAGCGCGCCGGCCGCGCGCGCCACCGCGCTCGCGAAGCAGCCCTCCTCGCCGGGCCGCAGACGCGCGGCCAGGAACGCGAGCCGGCGGCTCTCACTCTTCGCCCGCCGCGGGATCGGCAGGACGTGGGTGTGTGCGGTCGAGTCGGGCGCCGCGCCCGTCGAGCGCAGCTCGCGCCCCGGATCGCTCGCGGCGGCCGCGTCGTCGTAGGCCCGCTCGAGGAGGTCCACGCGCAGCTTGTTCGGATCGAGGCGCTCGTCGCGCGGGAACATGCGGTGCATCGCCGCCGCGAGATCGGTCGCGCCCACCGGACGGCCGAGCGCGTAGATCAGCTGCGTGAGCTCCGCGTGGATCTCGCCGGCGGACGCGTAACGATCCGCGCGCTCGCGAGCGAGCGCCCGCTCGATCACCGGCGCGAGCTCCTCGATCGGCAGGTGCCTCCGGAAGTCCGGGAGCTCCGTCGCGCGCACGCGCGAGAGGATCTCGGGCGCGGTGAGCCCGTGGAACATGCGCCGCCGCGTCGCGAGCTCGTAGAGCAGGATGCCGAGGGAGAAGAGGTCGCTCCGCCGATCGAGCACCTCGCCGCGCGCCTGCTCGGGAGACATGTACGCGTACTTGCCGCGGAGGATCTTCGGGTCCTCGCCACGGCCGAGGCCCGGCTCGTCGGCGCGCGCGATGCCGAAGTCCGCTACCTTGACCTCGCCCTCGTAGCCCAGCAAGACGTTTTGCGGGCTCACGTCGCGATGGACGATGTTCATCGGCTTGCCGTCGTCGAAGCGCGCGCGGTGCGCGTAGTCGAGCGCCTTGGCGACCTCCGCGCCGATCCAGAGGCGGACCGCGAGGTCGAGCGGCGCCTCACCCGCGCGGCGGAAGCTCAGCGCCGCGGCGAGATCGCGCCCGCGCAAGAGCTCCATCGCGATGAAGTAGGAGCCGTCCTGCTCGCCGAGGTCGAAGATCTGCACGATGTTCGGGTGGCTCAGCCGCGCCGCGATCTTCGCCTCGCGGATCAGCAGCTCGGCGAACCCCGGCCGCTCGAGGAGCGAGGGCAGCACGCGCTTGATGACCACCGCCTTCTCGAACCCGGCGACGCCGCGCGAGCGCGCGCGCCAGACCTCGGCCATTCCCCCTTCGGCGATGCGCTCGACGAGCTCGTAGTTGCCGAACGGGATCCCCGACACGGAGCCGGAGCATAGCAAGAGCGCGACAGGCCACGCGGCGGTTGGAGCGCCACCACGCGCGACCCGAGAACGGACCACCAGGGCCCGTGAGCGAGCGGGCGAGCGGGCGAGCGGGCGAGCGAGCGAGGCCAGGCCATCGCGCAGCGATGGCCGTTGGCCGAGGGGGCCCCATCGCCCCGCGATGGGGTCGAACGCGGCTCCGCCGCGTTCGTCTTGGGCGGGGGGCCCCATCGCGGCTTTGCCGCGATGGGGGGAGGGGTTGGAACAACCCCTCCGAAGATTCAGTACGGGTTGAGCAGGTCCAGCTGCTGCCTCGCCGCCGGCCGCTCCGCGCCCGACCCGGGTGCGGCGCGCGCGCGCCGCGCGGCGGGCGCGGCGGGGGAGAGCGAGCCGCCCGCGGTCGGCGCGGGGTGATACGCGTGCGTCACCTCGTAGGTCGCGTGCGCGCTGCGCGGCATCGACGCGGACTGCACGGCGCGCCGGATGCAGGCGGCCTCTGCGCCCGTGAACGGCGGCCGAACGGTGACCGTCTCGACGCGACCGGTCGCGCCCTCGACGCGCACGCGGACCTCGGCCACTTCACGCGTGCGCACCATGCAGGACGCGACCGCGTGAGCGACCTGGTTGAGGGCGTTGACGACCTCGACGCGCGACGGCTCTCGGGTGACCGGCGGCTCGGCCGCCGGCTGGTCGGCGCGATCGCCGCGCGCGAACTCGCCCGCGCTCGTGGAGCCCGTCGCGTACCCGGAGCCTCCGCCGCCCGCGCCGCGGGCGGGCGCGCGCGCGCCGAGCCCGTCGAAGCCGCCTCCCGAGGTCACGCCCCGCGCCACCACCACGGGCGGCGCCGGGGCCTCGGCCGGGATTGCGGTCGCCGTCGGCGCGGGCACGGCCGGCGCGGCGTACGCGACGGCCGCCTGCTCCTCGCGCTCGCCCTCGGCCGGCGCCGTCGTCGGCGCGGCGGCCATCGGCTCGGGCACCGCCGCGCTCTCGAGGTCCGCGGGGACGTCGACCGACTGGACCGCAGGCGCCGCGCTCATCTCGGCCGGCGCGCCGCGATCCATCGAGAGCCCGGCCATCACGCCCATCCCGACCGCCGCCGCCGCGGCGAAGGCGCCGGCGAGCGCGAAGACGCGGTTGCGCTGCTCGCGCCGCGCCGAGAGATCCACGACCTCTCCGCCCGCCGCGGCGACCGGCGGCGCCGCGACGCGTCGCGCGGACGGCTCGTCGGCGAACTGCGGCGGCGCCGTCGCGTCGAGCCCGTCGTCGAAGCCCGCGTCCGCGTCGAGGGCGTCCTCGATGCGCCCGAGCATCGCCTCCCAGTCGGGCTCTCGCCGGGCCGCGCCGAGCCCGCGGAGCGCCTCGTCGATCGCGCCGAGATCCTGCGCGTAGCGCGCGGCCTCCGGATCCGCGTCGAGGCGCTCGCGCAGCGCCGCGTCCGCGTCGAGGCCGCCGGGCGCGCCGAGCGCGTCGGAGATCCGGCGCATGAGCTCCTCGTCCGTCACGACGCCCGCCTCCCCGCCGGCTCGGCGCCCTCGCCCTCGCCCTCGCCGGCGCTCGCGTCGCCGTCGTCCGCCGTGTCGGCGAGCGCGATGCGCAGCCGGCGGCGCGCCTCGTGGATGCGCCACGCGATCGTTCCCTCGGAGCACCCGAGGATCTCGGCGACCTCCTTCTGCGGCATCCCGTCGACCAGCACCATGATCACCGTAGTGCGAAGCGACTCGCTGAGCCCGCCGACCGCCTCCGCGATCCGGCCTTGGAGCTGGCGCGCCTCGAGGGCGTGCCGCGGGTCGTTGCTGCCCTGCGTCGGGTCCGCCTTGGGCTCCGGCACCCGGGGATCCGCGAGGTCCGCGGCGTCGTGCCGCTTGCGCTTGCGGATGTGGTTCAAGCAGACGTTGACGCAGACCCGATAGAGCCACGTCGAGAGCTGGCTGCGCCCGTCGAAGCGCGCGATCGCGCGCCACGCGCGCACGAACGTCTCCTGCACCGCGTCGTCCGCGTCCCCGCCGTCGCCGAGCATGCTCACCGCGCAGGCGTACACGCGGCGCTGGTGCAGGCGCACGAGCCGGCTGAACGCCCTGCGGTCCCCCGCTTGCGCGGCCTCGAGCAGCTCGGCTTCGGTGGGCTCCGGCATTCGCGTCTCGGACGCGGGCCGCCACGCCAACACGAGGCCGCCCCATCCGGGCCCCATGCTAGCAGCTGTCGTGGGCAGCGTGGCGAATGCCTGCATCGCGCCTCAGACCAGCCCCCTCGGGAGCGGCTTGGGGGAGGCTGGAAGTTTGCTCCGCTCGGAGCGCCGAGTATCGTCTGGATGCGTGAGCACGGACGACACGGACGACACGGATGGGGCGGACGGCCGCGATCGACGCATTCACCCGCGCGTCCCGATCACGCTGCGCGTCGAGTACAAGCGCCTCAACTCGTTCTTCGCGGACTACACGAAGAACATCTCGCGCGGCGGCACCTTCATCCGCACCGCGAACCCGCTCGGGATCGGGACGGAGTTCGTGTTCCACCTCGCCGTCCCCTCGCTCGAGGAGCCGCTGTCGATCAAGGGCAAGGTGCAGTGGGTCGTCGACGCCGCGGAGGCGACCGACGCGCAGGAGGCCGGGATGGGGATCGGCTTCGTCTACGACTCGGAGGCCGAGCGCGATCGGATCGCGCACACCGTCGAGACGCTCATGGTCGCGCAGCTCGGGCCCGTGCTCTACGAGCGCCTGATGCGCCCGCGCGGGTGAGCGCTCAGCGCGTGAGCGTCGCTTCGTTCCCGTAGGCGTCGACGACGACGAGGGTCCTCGCGCCGGCGGCGCCCGCGACGGTCACCACGCCCGCGGCGTCGGTGGTCAGCGCCAGGGGCGAGCCCCCGTCGGCGGTCACGGTGACGGCGCGCCGCGCGAGCGGCAGCGTTCCGTCGCTGCGCGCCGAGAGGTCGAGCAGGCGGAACGCGTACGGCGGCGCGGTGATCGAGATCGTGATGGCGAGGTCCGCCCCGATCGCGGCGGCGCTCAGCGCGAGCGGCGCGGGCGTCACCTCGAAGGGCGAGGACGCGAGCTCGTAACTTGGCCCCTCGACGCGGAAGCGGTAGCGACCGAGCGGCAGACCGAGGCGGTCCTCGAGACCGACGGCGTCGCTCCCGCCGATCGGCGTCACCGCCTGCATCTCCACGGTGTAGTAGTGCGCGCGCGGCGTGCCCGCCTGGCGCAGGATCGGGCTCGGCGTCCACGTCATGACGAGCGCGCCGTCGAGCACGGGGCGCCCGCTGCGCCGGCGCACGTCGTCGAACACGCCGGGCACCTCGCTCTCGCGCTGGAGGTACACCCGCGGCGTGCCCGCGAGCGGATCGCTGCCGACGAACGTGAAGTGGACGCTGTCGAGCCGGGCGACCTGCGCGGCCGGCTGGGCGGAGGTCACCGGCCGCAGGCGCTGGGTCAGGAGGTAGCCGGGCAGCTCGGTCGGGACGGTGCCCACCGGGATCGGCGAGACGTCGACCGCGACGTCGTCGCGGATCACGGGCGAGCCCGGGCGCGGGACCCCCTCGGCGTTGCCGTCCTCGCGCGCCGGCGTGAGCGCGAGCGCCATGAGGCGGCCGAGCTGCTCGGCGACGTACTCGCCCTCGAGCGGGCCCCAGAACGTGATCGTCGGCTCGTAGCCGCCGCTCAGCCAGTCCTCCGGGCGCAGGAGGTAGCCGCCGTGATCCTGCGCGTAGCCGACGAGGATCGTGCGGTCCGGCCCCGCCGGCGAGAGCTCGTCGCGCAGATGATCCGCGAGGAGCGTCACGAGCTCGCCGGGCATCGTGCCGACGAGCCAGTCGCCGATGCGCAGCGCGCTCACCGTCGTGCGGGTCGTCTCGCAGATCGGCGGCTCCTCGAAGTCGAGGTCGAGCGCGCGCTCGAAGATGGTCGCGACCGCCTCGAGCCGCATGCAGCCGCGGTACGGGAGGTCTCGCAGCTCGAGCGTCCCCGGCATCTGCGCGCGCGGCACGATCGAGGGCATGTCCGCGGTGCAGAGGGCGGCCCCGAACGGCGCGTTGAACTCGTCGATCGGCGAGACGATCCGGCGCTCGGCGTCGAACACGATCCCGTCGGCCTCGCGGCGCGTGTCGAACTCGAGGTACGAGAGCGCGCCGCCGCGGATCGTGAACGTCGAGGCCTCGGGACCGAGCGGGACGGTGCGGGTCAGCATCTCGAGCTCGATCTCGCCCTGCATCACCTCGCCGGCCGCCTCCCAGGCCGCGAGGATCGCCTCGCGCGCGTGGTGCCCGATGCTCTCGGCGCGGGCGAAGTTCGCGCACGCGACCGCGCCGCCGCACTCGACGCCGCCCGAGCCGGCCGGCGAGACGTCGCCGCCCGCGCCCTGGAGGTGCGCGACGAGCACCGGCGAGTCGAACGACTCGCGAAGCACGCGCTCGATCCCGCCGATCGAGTCGGTGGTCACGATCGCGTTGTCGCCGCCCTGCGTGGTGCCGTGGATGCCGAAGACCGGGAGGAGCGCCATCGGCGATCCGTCGGCGGCGTCGACGCGGATCACGTAGAGGTGGTGGTCGTCCTGTGGACCGCCGGCGAGCTCGTCGTTCGCGCGACGGCGGTCGCGGTTGACGCGGTCGTCGAGGTCGAACGCGGGGTCGTGGTGGATGCCGATGCGCGCCGGGCGCAGGTCGTCGATGGCGGCGCGGGCCGCCTCGGTGAGCTGGGCGACGATCGCGTCGTACACCGTCGAGCGGAAGCGGCCGAAGCCCACGTGCAGCGCGGAGTGCCCGCTGTAGTTGCCGAACGACGAGTGGCTGTGGCTCGCGGTGATGAGGACCTTGCCCGAGTACGCGGGTCCGAGGTTCGCTTCGACGTCGTGCACGAAGCCCTGGTAGGAGCTCGCGAGATCGAGCTTGAGCAGCACGACCGTCTCGCCGCCCGCGCGGAGCGCGAGCGCCGCGATCTGGGGGATCGTCTCGATGCCGACCGCGGGGGCGAAGGAGCCGGCGAGGTACTCGCGGCGCGCGTCGGGCTGGGGCAGGAAGCCGTCGCCACCTGCGCCCTCGGCGCGCGACGTGTAGGCGGCGAGGCTCGCGCCGAGCGGGACGTCGAGCAGGCGCTCGGCGACGCCCGCCTCGAGCGGCCCCCGCGTCACCGTGCCGCCGGCGCCGCCGGTGGGCGGCACCGCCTCGTAGTCGCAGTGCGCGAGCGAGACGGGCGGGAACGGCCCCGCGTCGGTCGGGCCCGCGTCCTCGGGCGGCGGAGGCATCGGCTCGCCGTCACACGCCCACCCGAAGACCACGACCACCGCGAGGCCCAAGAACGACGTCCGGCGCTGCATCGAGCGCATCATGACGGCACCGCTCGGGATCGCGGCCGACGTTTCTCACAGCGCCGCGCGCGCCGCTCGGTCGAGCGGTCCGGCGGCGGCCTTGCTAGACTCGGCGTCGGTGACGAGCGCAGCCCCCGCCCGCACGCGCTTTCGCGCGCTCGCGCCCGGCAAGACGGTCGCCGCGCGCTACCTCGTCCACCGCGTGCTCGGCCAAGGCGGGATGGGCCAGGTCGTCGAGGTCGAGCACGTCGCGCTCGGGCGCCGCTTCGCGCTCAAGGTGCTGCGGCTCGAGCGCTGGAACGACGAGCTCGTCCGGCGCTTCAACCGGGAGGCGCGCGCGCTCGGGAGCCTGACCACCGCGCGCGTCGCGCAGGTGACGGACTTCGGCTTCGACGAAGAAGCCGGCCCCTTCTACGTGATGGAGCTGCTCGAGGGCGAGACGCTCGAGGACCGCCTCGAGCGCGACGGCAAGCTCCCCCCGCGGGACGCGCTCGCCGTCGCGGCGGAGCTGTGCGACGCGCTCGCGGACGTCCACGACGCCGGCATCGTCCACCGCGATCTCAAGCCGTCGAACGTCGGGCTCCCGGCCGCGGGGCTCGTGCGCGTGAAGCTGCTCGACTTCGGGCTCGCGGCCTCCATGGACGAGGCGTTCCTGTCGCGGATCACGCAGAGCCAGCAGATCCTGGGCTCGCTCCCGTACATGGCGCCCGAGCAGTTCAACGGCGCGTCGCCCGCGCTCACGATGGACGTGTACGCCGTCGGCGTGCTGCTCTACGAGAGCCTCACCGGGCGGCTCCCGTTCATGGCGCCCGCCGCCGCGGCGATGATCCACCAGATCCTCGCGACGCCGGCGCCGCCGCTGCCCCCCGAGCTCGGATCGATCCCGCGGCTCGAGGCGGTGCTCGAGCGCCTGCTCGCGAAGGAGCCGGCGGCGCGCTTCGAGTCGGCGCGCGCGGCGGCCCACGCGATCCGCGCGGTGCTCGGCGTCGACGCGGGCGCGCCGGCGACGCGGCTCGGCCTGCGGCCCGTGCCCAACACGCTCGAGTCGCCCGTGGGCGAGCCGCGCGCGCCCGGCGCGGTGCCGGCGCACGTGTCGGAGTCGGGCACGCGCCTCTCGGCGAGCGGCGTCGAGGCGGTCGCGTCGGGGGCCGCCGTCGCACCCACGATCGAGGCGCCGATCTCCGCGTACTCCAGCCCGCCGGCGCCGCTCTTGCCGTACGCGAGCCCGGCGCCGCTCGTCGTGCCGCCGACGCCGTACGGCGGGACGGTGCCGATGCCCATCGCCGAGGTGAGCGGGCCACGGTACGCGGCCTACCCGAGCGCGCACCCGCCGCCGATGATCCACGCGCCGCCCGCGCCCGATCCCGGCCTCTCGCTCGGCGTACGGCTCGCGCTCGCCGCGATCGTGGGCGTCGTGTTCGCGGGGCTCACGGCGATCGCCGTCGCGGTCGGGCTCTCGCTGCTCGAAGAGGACGTGCGCGCGCGACCCGAGCCGGCGGCGGCGACGGCGCCGGCCGCGCCGAGCGCGCCGGCCGCCCCGAGCGCCGGTCGCGCCCGCTGCCGCCGCGCCGAGCGCGCCCGCGCCGAGGCCGCGGGCACGCTCGACACGTCGCTCGCCCCCGCCACCGCCCCGAACGAGGTCGCGGTCGCCCCGGCGCGCGAGCCCGCGGGGGAGGTCGCGGCGCCGGCCGCCGTAGAGACCCTCGAGCCTCGCCGCCGCGCGCGGCCACGCAACGACGAGCCGGCGTGGCCGGAGCCCACCGTCCGCCGCTACGAGCCCCCGCCCCCCTCGAGCCCGCCGCCCCCCGCGCCGCGCGACCCGAGCGTGATCCGTACGTTCTGACGGCCCCGAACCTCCGATGCGCCCCACCCTCGCCGCCCTGCTCCTCCTCGCCGCCGCGACCTCCTCCGCCGCGGCGCAAGATCCGAACCGCGCGCGCCAGCTCTTCGAGCAGGGGGTCTCGGCGATGGACTCGGGGAACCCGGCGCTCGCCGCGCAGCACTTCGAGCGCAGCTATCAGGAGTACCCGCGCGCGTCGTCGGCCTGCAACCTCGCCCTCGCCCTCGAGCGGACCGCGCGCCAGTGCGAGGCGGTGAGCTGGTACCGCCAGTGCGCGGCGCTCGACACCGCGGGCACGTTCCGCGATCACGCGAACCGCCAGGCCGCCGCCCTCTCCTCGCAGTGCCCGCAGGCGGCGAGGAGCCCGTTCGTCACCGGGCCGCAGGCCGCGCCCGCCCCCTCGCGCGGCGGCGGCGTCGAGGTGGTGGAGAGCGGCGCGCCCGCCGCGTACGTGCCCCGCCGGCGTGACCTCGATCACACCATGCTCGGGATCGGGATCCCGGCGCTGCTGCTCGGGGTCGGCGCGTTCGTCGGCGGCGGCTTCGCGGCCGACGAGGCCACGTGGCAGGCCGATCGCATCGCGCAGCTCGGCTACGCGCCGGGCGATCCGCCGACCGTCCTGCCCGCGGGCTCGGAGGCCGCGGACGCCTATTTCCAGGCGCAGACGATGAGCAACCTCGCGATCGGGCTCTACGTCGGCGGCGCGATCTTCTCGCTCGTCGGCGCGATCTTGATCGTCGTCGACCTCGCGCGGCCGGGCGTCTTCGACGGCGGCGCGGCCGGGCCACCTCGCGGTCCGCGGCTCGCGATCGGGGGCGCGCCGGGCGCCGGAGCCCTCGCGCGGCTCGAGGTCCCCTACTGAATCGACACGCTCCGAGCGCGAGTCGTGCGCGTCCGCTTGAACATCGGAGCCGCGTTGCCTAAAAGGACGCTCCTATGCGCCCGCGCCACCACCTCCTCCTGGCCACGCTCGCGGCCCTCACCTCGCTCGCCTCCCCTGCGTTCGCCCAGAACCAGGAGGATCCCGAGCCCGAGGTCTCGACCCCGACGCCGCCGCGCCTCTACGAGCGGATGCTCGCGGTGTCGGTGACCGGCGGCTGGGACACCCCCTTCGGCGTCGCGGGCGGCGCGATCGAGTTCGCGCCGATCCCCGAGATCAACATCTACGCGGGCGGCGGCGTGAGCCGCTCCGGCGGGCGCTTCACCTTCGGCGTCAACGTGCGCGCGCCGATCCGGAACACCGCGATGGGCCTCGAGGTCGGCCTCTCGGGCGGCCCGCTCGACTGGCCCGGCCACGCGCCGGAGGCGACGCGCATCCATCGCTACTGGGAGCTCGCGCTCTTCATGCACAGCGGCGTCAACATCGAGCACCGCTGGGAAGAGGGCATCTTCGGCCGCCTGTCCGCGGGGGCCGAGGCGCTGATCGCGGGGGACATCACCGAGTGCCGCGGCCCCGACGGCAACGCCTGCGCGGCGCCGCCGGACACGCTCATCACCCCGATCTACGCCTGGGCCAGCCTGACGGTGGGCTGGGCCTTCGAGCTCTAGGAGCGCACTTCTCATGACGATCCCTGTCAGCGAGGCCCGCGACCGGCTGGCCGACCTCGCTCAGCGCCTGCGTGCGCTGGGGAGGTATCTTTGACGTCGACGGACTGAAGCGCCGCCTCGACCACCTCGACGCGATGACGAGCGCGGAGGGCTTCTGGGACGATCCCGATCGCGCCCAGAGCGTCGTGCAGGAGCGCGCCGGGATCGAGGGGACCGTCGGCCGCCACGACCGCCTCGCGAACGAGGTGACCGAGCTCGCGGAGCTGCTCGAGATGGCGGCGAGCGAGGGCGACGAGGACATGGTCGGCGAGGTCGCCGCGCAGCTCCCCGCGCTCGAAGACGGCGTCCGCGGCGCGGAGCTCGATCGCATGCTCGATCAGCCCGCGGACAAGTCGGACGCGATCCTCTACATCAACCCCGGCGCCGGCGGCGTCGACGCGCAGGACTGGGCCGAGATCCTCTTCCGCATGTACACGCGCTGGGCGGAGCGCCGCGGCTTCAAGGTCGAGGTGCTCGACGAGCAGCCCGGCGACGAGGCGGGGCTCAAGGACGTCTCGGTCGCCGTGCGCGGCCTCAACGCGTACGGCTACCTCAAGGCGGAGAACGGCGTGCACCGGCTGATCCGCATCAGCCCGTTCGACGCGAACGCGCGCCGCCACACCGCGTTCGCCGCGGTGCACGTGGTCCCCGAGATCGACGACGACGTCGAGGTCGACATCCGCAAGGAGGACCTCGAGGTCGACACGATGCGCGCCGGCGGCAAGGGCGGCCAGCACGTCAACAAGACGGAGTCCGCGATCCGCATCAAGCACATGCCGAGCGGCATCGTGGTGAAGTGCTCGGCGGAGCGCAGCCAGCACAAGAACCGCTCGACCGCGATGAAGATGCTGCGCAGCCTGCTCTACGAGCGGATGCTCGCCGAGAAGGCGAAGCAGTTCTCGGACGCGTACGAGAGCGGCAAGAGCGCGATCGACTTCGGCAGCCAGATCCGCACGTACACGATGCAGCCGTATCAGCTCGTGAAGGACGAGCGCACGGAGCACAAGGTCAGCAACGTCGAGGCCGTGCTCGACGGCGCGCTCGACCCGTTCATCGAGGCCTATCTGCTCTCGATCAAGAAGGGCTCGGAAGAGTCTCCGAGCTGAGTTGTTCGGCCGGTGCACCGGCCTTTTGTCGATTTCGGAGGAGCGTTCGGTGGCGACGGAGCAGGAGCTCGAAGAGGCGCGGCGCGCCAACGCGGCGGCGCTGCGCGCGGCGTTCCCCAACGACTTCCGCCCCACGGAGGCGGCGCGCGCGGCGCGCGAGGAGGTCGTGCGGATCGCGCAGGACGCGGACGCCAAGGCGAAGCTCCCGCAGGAGGAGCAGCTCGCCGGCGACGAGCCGCATCGCCCCCTCTACGGGCGCGTGATGGCGAAGCGCGGTCCGTTCCTCGTGATCCAGACGCCGCACGGCCGCGCGCAGGCGTACGTGCCGAACAAGGGCGCCGACCTCGCCGAGGACGCGCGCGCCGCGCTCGCCGCGCTCGACCTCGGCGATCACGTCGCGGTCGAGGGCCCGCTCATCGGCACGCGCAAGGGCGACGCCGCGGTGCTCGTGCGCGCGTACCGGCACGTCGGCAAGGCGTTGGCGCCGCCGCCGGACAAGTGGCACGGCCTCAAGGACGTCGAGAAGCGCTACCGCGAGCGCTACGTCGATCTCTACGCGAACCCCGAGGTCGCCGACGTCTTCCGCGCGCGCGCGCTCATCGTCGCGGCGCTGCGCGAGCACCTCGACGCGCGCGGGTTCATCGAGGTCGAGACGCCGATGCTCCACTCGGTGCGCGGCGGCGCGACCGCCAAGCCCTTCTCGACGCACCACAACGCGCTCGACATGCCGCTCTACCTCCGCATCGCGCCGGAGCTGTACCTCAAGCGGCTCGTCGTCGGCGGCCTCGATCGCGTCTACGAGATCGGCCGCAACTTCCGCAACGAGGGGGTGAGCACGCGCCACAACCCCGAGTTCACGATGCTCGAGTACTACCTCGCGTACGCCACGTTCGAGGAGCAGATGGACCTCACCGAGGGTCTGATCCGCCACGTCGCGGCGCGCGTCGAGGAGCGCTTCACGGACCGCTGGCGCAGGACGAGCCCGGTGACCCTCGAGGAGCCGTTCGTGCGCGTCGCGATGGACGCCGCGATCGCCGAGCGCGTCCGGCGCAGCGGCGAGGATCGGCTCGGGCCGACGCCGCTCGACGGCGCGCTCGACCTCGCGGTGCTCGCGGACGACGCGAGGCTCGCGGCGGCGTGCGAGGCGGCGCTGCCCTCGATCCCGGCGTCGGAACGCAAGCCGCTCGCGACGGCGAGCTCGCGCGGCGAGCGCGTCTACGCGCTGTTCGAGCTGCTCGTCGAGCCCGACCTCGCGGCGATGTACCGCTCCGCGGACGGCTCGCGCAGCCGCCCGGTGTTCGTGACCGGCTTCCCGTTCGAGGTCTCGCCGCTCGCGCGCCGCAACGACGCGGACCCGTCGATCACCGATCGCTTCGAGCTCTTCGTCGAGGGGCGAGAGCTCGCCAACGCGTTCAGCGAGCTCAACGACCCGGACGATCAGGCGGCGCGGTTCCGCGCGCAGCTCGAGCGCGCGCGCGGCGGCGACGAGGAGGCGATGGACTACGACGCGGACTACATCCGCGCGCTGATGCACGGCATGCCGCCCGCGGCGGGGTGCGGCATCGGGGTCGACCGGCTCGTGATGTTGCTCTGCGACCAGCCCTCGATCCGCGACGTGCTGCTCTTCCCGCTCATGCGGGCGGAGGCGACGTGAGCCGATCGGCGCCGGCCACGATCGCGCTGTGGCTCGGCGCCTTCGCGTGCGTGGTCGGCGGCGTCGCGGCGGGTGTCTTCGCGCCGCCGCCCTACGGCCTCGGCGGCGTCGCGCTCGTCCTGTTCGGCGGCGGGTTCGTCCACGCCCTCGCGCGCCGCCCGAGGGGCGGCCGCCGCGCCGACGAGCTGCGCGTCGGCTGGCCGGTCCTCGTCCTGTGCCTCTTCGCGCTGCTCGAGGCCCCGATCGTCCTCGGCATCGTGCTGCCGTTCATGACGCTCGGGGTCGTGCTCGAGGCGCCGCACCTCGTGCCGGCCTACGCCCTCGGGCCGGTCGCGGGGGTGGGGCTGCTCCTCTCCATCCTCCTGCTCATCCGCATGGGCCGCCACGCGACGGGCACGCACGGCAGGGTGCGCGCGACGCTCGTCGCCGTCGGCATGCTGCTGCGCTCGGCCGGCTTCGCGATCGGCGCGGTGGTGCTCTCGCTCGCGCTCACGGATCCGAACGCGCTGATGCTCGGCCTCGGGCTCGAGGAGCGCCTCATGCCGGTCGGGCAGATGCCCGCGATCGTCGAGTCGTTCCGCCTCGTCACCGGCGCGCAGGGCACGTTCCGGCTGCTGCAGGTCGCGCTCGTGCTCTCGGGCGCGGGCTTCGCCATCGAGCTGTTCGGCTGCATCACGTGCTGGTTCCTCCTGCCGCTCGGCTTCCGCCGCGCGTTCTGGGCGGTGTTCGACGTCCTCGCGCTCGCCGGCTTCGTCGTCGTCACGCTGCTCTTGCCGATCCGGCCCGCCGCGAGCGCGCCCAACGAGATCACCCTCCCGAGCATCCGGCTCGCGACGACCACGATCTTCCTCATCCGGGTGCTCTTCCGCTTCATCCCGATCGCCCTCGACGGAATCGAGCAATTCGGCTTGCGGGCCCTCGTCGCGGCGCGGATGATGCGCGCGAAGAAGAGCGGCTTCCTCACCGCGATCGGCGCGCTCTCCATCCTCGCCGTCTCGTTCAGCTCGTGCACGCTCACGACGACGCTCAGCGTGATGGGCGGCTTCCGCAACGACCTCAAGCAGAAGATCCTCGGCAACAACGCGCACGTCGTGATCGACCGCGAGCGCGGCACGTTCGACGGCTGGGCGCCGGTCCTCGCCACGGTGCGCGGCGTCGACCAGGTCGTCGCGGCGACCCCGTACGTGCAGGGCGAAGTGATGATCACCAGCTCCACCAACCTCGGCGGCGCGGTGATCCGCGGGATCGATCCCGACACGATCGGCGACGTGACGGATCTGCCGCGCAACCTGCGCCACGGGCAGATGGACTACCTGCGCGAGCCGGAGCGGCTCTTGCGGCTGCGGCCGGCCGAGATGGGCGCGGGCCTCTTGCGCCCGCTCGTGCCCGCGGACGACGGCCCGCGCGGGAGCCTCCTCGACGAGGTCGCCGACGTGCTCGACACGGCCTCGCCGCCGGCCGGGACGCCGCGCGACGAGGACTCGGAGCGGATCGCGCGTGACATCGACGAGTTCCTCTTCGACGACGAGGAGGCGCCGGCGCGCCCGGCCGCGGCCCCCGCGGCGCCCGACGTGCTCCCCGGCCTCATCGTCGGGCAGGAGCTCGCGCGCACGCTGCGCCTGCACGTCGGCGACGAGGTGAACGTCGTGTCGCCGCTCGGCGAGCTCGGCCCGACCGGCCCGATGCCGCGCAGCCGCCCGTTCCGCATCGCCGGGATCTTCTACAGCGGGATGTACGAGTTCGACATGAAGATGGCGTACACGACGCTCGAGGCCGCGCAGTCGTTCCTCAACGTCGGGCAGGCCATCACGGGGATCGAGGTCAAGGTGCGCGACACCGACCGCGCCGAGCCGGTGGCGATCGCGATCGCGAGCGCGCTCGGCGAGCGCTCGCTGCGGGTGCGCGCGTGGCAGGAGGTGAACCGCAACCTCTTCGGCGCGCTGCAGCTCGAGAAGCTCGCGATGTTCATCACGCTCGGGATCGCGATCCTGGTCGCGTCCTTCTGCATCGTCGGGACCCTCTCGTTGATGGTCCAGGAGAAGCGCAGGGAGGTCGGGATCCTCAAGGCGATGGGCACGACCGGCGAGCAGATCGTGTCCGTCTTCATGATCCAGGGCCTGATGATCGGGTCCCTCGGGGCCGCGACGGGGCTCGGCCTAGGCTACTTGAGCTGCTTCATCATGGAGCACTTCGGGATTCACTTGAACCCCGAGGTCTACTACATCGACCGCCTCCCGGTGCACATCGACCCGAGCGAGTTCGCGGCCACCGGGATCGCCGCGGTCGTCGTCTGCTTGCTCGCGACCATCTACCCCGCAATCCTCGGCAGCCGCCTCCCCCCCCTCGACGCTCTGCGCAGCTCGTGACCGCCTCCGCCAAACCGCCGCTCGTCGTCATCGACGGAGTCCACAAGCGCTTCCTCCACGAGGGGCGCTCCGTGCAGATCCTCGAGGGCATCGACCTCGTGATCGAGCGCGGCGAGATGCTCTCGGTGGTCGGGCCGAGCGGCGCGGGCAAGAGCACGCTCCTGCACATCCTGGGCACGCTCGACCTGCCGACGGCGGGGAGGATCCTCTACGACGGGCAGGACGTCACGCGCTACTCGCCCGGCCGCCTCGCGACCTTCCGCAACTACAGCCTCGGGTTCGTGTTCCAGGCCCACCACCTCCTGCCCGAGTTCACCGCGCTCGAGAACGTGATGATGCCGGGGATGATCCGCGGCGGCGCGCGGGCCGCCCTCGCCCGCCGCGCCGAGGCCCTATTGACCGAGGTCGGGCTCGGCCACCGCCTCACGCACCGTCCGGGCGAGCTCAGCGGCGGCGAGCAGGCGCGCGTCGCGCTCGCCCGCGCGCTCGTGCTCGAGCCGATGCTCGTGCTCGCCGACGAGCCGACCGGCAACCTCGACTCGAAGACGAGCGAGTCGATCCACGCGCTCTTCTTCGACCTCAACCGCCGCCGCGGGACGACCTTCCTGATCGTCACGCACAACAACGAGCTCGCGGACAGCATGCCGCGCAAGGTCTCGATGCGGGACGGTCGGATCGAGTCCGACCTGCGCCGCTTCTCGTACTCCGGCCCCTTCCGCGACGGGCCCTCGGAGCGCGAGCCCACCCTTGACCCCACCGATCCGCCTGGCTAAGCCCGGCCGGTCTCGGAGCCCCCACCCCTTGCGCTTCCGCCTCGCCACCCTGTTCGGCCTCTCCGTCGCGCTCGCGTCGGCGGCGCCCGCCCTCGCGCAGGACGAGGACGAGGAGGAGTGGACCGAGGAGGAAGAGGGGACGACCGCGGAGGAGGCCGCCGAGGGCGAGCCCGAGGCGCCCGACTACACCCCGGTCGACGACCCGGACGTGGGGATCTCGGTGCCGCGCACCGTCTGCCACGGCCGGCGCGTGCGCCGCATCCGCGTGCGGGGGAACCGCCGCGTCTCCGACGACGACGTCCTCACCACCGTGCGCCTGCGCGCGGGCTCGTCGTGCACGGACGGAGCGGTCACGCGCGACGCGCAGGCGCTCTGGAACCAGGGCTTCTACGACGACATCGTGATCGAGGGCCAGGCGGTCGGCGACGATCGCGTCGACCTGACGTTCCGCATCCGCGAGCGGCCCTCCGTCGGCCGGATCACGTTCGAGGGCAACGACAACGTCCAGACGAGCGACCTGACCGAGGCGATCACGCTCACCGAGGGCGGGATCCTCTCCATCCCCTCGGTGCGCGAGCAGCTGACCAAGATCCGCGACAAGTACGCGGAGCAAGGCTACTTCCTCGCGCGCGTCACGTACCGGCTGCGGCCGATGGAGAACAACCAGGTCGACGTCGTCTACCGCATCGAGGAGGGGCAGCGCGTCACCGTCCGCCGCGTGCGCTTCGTCGGCAACACGCACATCCCGGACTCCGAGCTCGGCGGGATCATGCGCACCCGGGCGACCGGCTTCTTCTCGTTCATCGCGAACGACGACCGGTTCAACCGCGAGCACTTCGAGGAAGACACCACGCGGCTGCAGGCCTTCTATTACGATCGCGGCTACCTCGCGATGCGCGTGGGCACGCCTCGGATCGAGCTGACCGCCGACCGCCGCTACATCGATCTGACGATCCCGGTCGACGAGGGGCCGCGCTTCCGCATCGGCCGGCTCGTGGTGCGCGAGGTCGACGAGGAGGGCCGCCGCCGCGAGCCGCTCGGCGGTCGCCGCGAGCTGCGCGAGCGCATCCGCGCCAACCCCGGCGAGTGGTTCAACCGCACGTCGATCGCGCAGTCGCTGATGAACGTGACGCGACGCTACCGGGACGACGGCTACGCGCACGTCGAGGTCAACCCCGAGACCGACCTCGACATGGAGCGCCGCGTCGTGCACGTCGCGATCGTGATCCGGCGCGGCCCGCCGGTGCGCGTCGAGCGGATCAACATCCGCGGCAACACGAAGACGCGCGACAGCGTCATCCGGCGCGAGACGCAGCTCATCGAGGGCGAGCTCTACAGCCAGACGCAGGCGGAGGTGACGCGGCAGCGCATCATGTCGCTCGGCTTCTTCGAGCGCGTCGAGCTGAGCGAGGAGGAGGGCTCCGCGCCCGACCGGATCGTGGTGACCATCGAGGTCGCGGAGCGCGCGACGGGCACGTTCCAGATCGGCGCGGGCTTCAGCTCGATCGAGGCGTTCATCCTGACCGGCCAGGTCCAGCAGCAGAACCTCTTCGGCAACGGCCAGTCGCTCTCGCTCCAGCTCCAGCTCTCGGGCATCCGGCAGCTCGTGCAGCTCCAGTTCCTCGAGCCGTACTTCTTCGACACGGAGTGGACGTTCGGCTTCGACGTCTTCAAGACCGTCCGCCAGCTCTCGTTCTTCACGCGGGACTCGACGGGCGGCGCGCTGACGTTCGGCCACCCGCTCGGGGACTACCGCCTGCGCCTCTTCGCGCAGTTCCGCGCGGACTACGTCGAGATCGGCGCAGCGACGGCGGGCCTCTTCGGCGGCGTGCCGACCGGGCAGGTGCTCGCGCTCTTCCCGCAGCTCCCGCTGCAGAACCTCTTCCGCGCGGGGCTCACCAACACCGTCCGCCTCACGCTCACGTGGGACGGCCGCGACAACCGCCTCTTCCCGACCGACGGGTTCTACGCGTCGTGGTCGAGCGAGGTGTCGGACGAGTACCTCGGCTCCGAGCGCAACAACACGTTCGTGCGCCACGGGCTCGACGTGCGCGGCTACTACCCGATCTTCGAGAACGTGGTGCTGCGGGCCCGCGCGGACTGGGGCATCGTCACCTCGCGCTTGCCGACCGGCGTGCCGATCTACGAGCGCTACTTCCTCGGCGGCATCTTCAACGTCCGCGGCTTCCCGCTGAACAGCCTCGGGCCGCGCCTGGGGATCTCCCGCGATCGCAACCCGAACGACATCCCGTTCCCGCGCGGCGTGCCGATCGGCGGGAACATGCAGTTCTTCTACAACATCGAGCTCGAGTTCCCGATCGTGCAGGAGG
This sequence comes from Sandaracinaceae bacterium, assembly GCA_019637095.1. GTDB lineage: Bacteria > Myxococcota_A > Polyangia > Polyangiales > Sandaracinaceae > JACKEC01. The sequence goes on from JAHBWG010000067.1 coordinate 20,332, forward strand.
TCGGGATCCGCGGCGTGATCTTCACCGACGGCGGCAACACCTGGAACCTCAACGGGCAGTTCTGCGACGGCCCGCCCGCGAGCGCCGGCCACAGCAGCAACGACCCTTGCCAGTTCAACCCGTTCGACCTGCGCACGAGCTGGGGCTTCGGCATCCGCTGGGTCAGCCCGCTCGGACCGCTCCGCTTCGAGTGGGGCATCCCGTTCGACCGCCAGGTGGCGCTGAACGAGCAGGAGATCGACTTCCAGTTCACGATCGGCAACTTCTTCTGAACCTCCATAGAATCCGCGCGCGCGCTTGACCGTCCACCTCGCGCGGAGTACGCAGCCCCCGGTTTTCTCAGATGAAACTGCACCGTCACGCCGCGAGCCTCGTCGCCGCCCTCCTCCTCAGCACCATCGCGCCCGACCTGTACGCACAGGCGACGCGGATCGCGGTCGTCGATCTGCAGCGCGCGCTGAACGAGACGGAGGACGGCCGCCGCGCCAAGAACCGCCTCAAGACGCTCTTCAACCGGCGCCAGCAGACGCTCGACAAGCGGCAGAACGAGCTCAAGGCGCTCAAGACCGAGATCGAGGCGCAGCAGAAGGTGCTCAGCCGCGAGGCGCTCCAGAAGCGCGTCGAGGAGTACCAGAAGGCGTTCATCGAGCTGCAGTCGACGTACGTCGAGTATCAGCGCGAGCTCGCGGAGAAGGAGGCGCAGCTCACGCGCGAGATCATCGCGCGCATGGAGCGGATCCTCCGCCGCATCGGCCAGTCCGAGGGCTACACGCTGATCGTCGAGCGCAACGAGGGCGGCGTGGTGTGGGTCCCGTCGAACCTCGACGTGACCGACCTCGTCATCCAGCGCTACAACGCCGGCGAAGGCCGCGAGGGTGGCAGCGGCGGCGCCGCGCCGGCCGCCGGCGGCGGCGAAGGCGAAGGCGGCGCCGCGGCCCCGCGCCGCGGCGGCGCGACGAAGCGTCGCTGATTTCGTCTCGCAGCCCCGCGCGCGCGGCCGAAACGCTGGCGCGAGCGCGCCGTGGCGTGGAATGATGCCGGAGCCGTGGACTTCGACATCAACCGGATCCTGCGCATCCTGCCGCACCGCGCGCCGTTCGTCCTGATCGACCGCGTGATCGATCTGGCGCCACGGCAGAGCGCGCGCGCGGTGAAGTGCGTGACCTACAACGAGCCCTTCTTCGTCGGACACTTCCCCGGCGCGCCGATCATGCCCGGCGGGCTGATCCTCGAGGCGCTCTCGCAGCTCACCGGCGTGCTCGCGTACGCGTCGGACCCGTACGACAACGCGCAGAAGGTCATGTACTTCCTCGGCGTCGAGGAGGCGAAGTTCCGGCGTCCCGTCGTCCCCGGCGATCGCATGGTCCTGCAGGTCGAGGTGGTGCAGCGCCGCTCGAACATCTGGAAGATCGCGGGCGAGGCGAGCGTGGACGGCAACCCGTGCGCGACGGCGAAGCTCCTCACCGCGCTGACCGAGAAGGGCGACATCCCGCAGGGCTCGGGCTTCTCGCAGGGCATGGGCGGCTGAGCCGGCGCGCGGCCGCGACCGGGCATGCCTCGAACCGGTCGATCCCGCGCCGCTCGTGGGGTATGTAGGCGCCCGTGCGGCGCCCTGCCCTGTGTGCCTGGCTCTCGCTCGCGTCCGCGGCCGTGTGGCTGCCGCTCGCGCAAGCGCAGGAGCGAGCGCCCTCCGCGGAGCCCTCCGCGGAGCCGGACGCGGAGACGGATGCGGAGGCGAGCACCGACGGCAGCACCGAGAGCGGCGCCGAGCCGGGCACCGAGGCCGCCGCCGAGCCGCGGCTCATGAACCTCGCCGCGTGCGAGCGCGCCGCGGAGCGGAGCTGGCCCGGCGTGCGCGCGGCCCGGGCGCGCCTGCGCGCGGCGCAGGCGCAGCTCGACGAGGCGTGGGTCTCGCCGTTCTTCCAGTCGTTCGTGACCGCCGGCGTCGCCCTCGCCCCCGAGGTCCGCGGCAGCCCGATCTTCAGCCCCGACCCGCAGCTCCCCGTCGACAACCCGTGGCAGCCGGTGCTCGGGTTCAACCTCGAGGGCGCCGTCCCGCTGTGGACGTTCGGCAAGCTCCCGGCCGCGCGCGACGCGGCGCGCGCCGGGATCCGCGCGGCGCAGGCGGATCGCCAGCGCGTCCGGGATCAGCTGCGCTACGACGTGCGCCGCGCGTACTTCTCGCTCCAGCTCGCGCTCGATCTGCGGCAGATGCTCGACGAGGCGCTGCCGCAGATCCGCGACCACGCCGCGCGGCTCGAGCAGCAGCTCGCCGACGGCGAGGGCGAGGTGACCGAGCTCGATCAGTATCGGCTCGAGGCCGCGCTCGCCGAGATCGAGGCGCGCGAGGCGGACGCCGAGCGCTTGCTCGCGAGCACGCGCGCCGCCCTCTCCATCCTCACCGGCGTGCGCGAGATCCGCATCCCCGACTGCCCCAGCGAGGCGGTGTCGGTCGAGCTGCGCCCGCGCGGGTTCTACACGCGCCGCGCCCGCCGCGATCGCCCCGAGGTGCGCATGCTCGAGGCCGCGGTGCGCGCGCGCCAGGCGGGCCTGGACTTCGCCGAGGCGGGGTTCTTCCCCGACCTCGCGCTCGTCTACCGCTTCAGCACGACCTACGCGCCGGGGATCACGGACCAGACCAACCCGTTCGTGATCGATCAGGCGAACTACACGACGATCAGCGCCGGGCTCGTCCTGCGCTGGTCGCTGGACCTCTGGGGCAACGCGTACCGCGTCGATCGCGCGAGCGCGGAGCTCGCCGACACGATGGAGCGATCGCGCGAGGCGCACCGCGGGATCGAGCTCGAGGTCACCGACGCGTACGAGTCGGCGCGCGCCGCGGAGCGGCAGGTACAGAGCTGGGGCCGCGGCCGCCGCGCCGCGCGCCGCTGGTTCATCGCGGCCGGACAGGCGCGCGACGTCGGGGTGATCGAGACACGGGAGCTCGTCGACGCGGCGCGCGCCTACCTCACCGCTCGCTTCTCGCACCTCTCCGCGATCCACGCGTACAACAGCGCGCTCGCGAACCTCGAGCGCTCCTCGGGCGGCCGGGTCACCCAGGCCTGGGAGCCCCCCTGTGAATGAACGGCGCACTTGGGTGTGCACCGCGCGTCCCACCCGTCGCCACCGAGCCGCATCGGTCGAGCGGCGCGCGGCTTGCTGATGCGCTAAATACCGCCGTCGCACGCACCGTCCGAGGAACGCTCATGACCCGTCTCCCGTCCGCCCCGCTCGCCGCCCTCGTCGCGGCGCTCTGCCTCTTCCCCGCCCTCGCGAGCGCGCAGGGCACCGCGCGCGCCTTCCTCGAGGCGCGCCACGAGGAGGTCAACGGGATCCTCCGGGACGGCGCCACGACGGACGCCGCGCGCCGCCAGCGCACCGAGCGGCTGACGCGCATGCTGAACGACCTGCTCGACTACCAGGCGCTCGCGGAGGCAGCCCTCGCGGACCACTGGCGGTCGCGGAGCGAGACCGAGCGCGAGCAGTTCGTGAACCTCCTGCGCCAGCTCGTCGAGCGCAACTACGAGACGAACCTCGAGCGCATCCTCGAGTTCGAGGTGAGCTACGACGACGAGCGGGCCCGGGGCGATCGCACCGTCGTCACCACGAGCGCGCGCTCGCGCACGCAGCGCCGCCAGCCGCCGGTGGAGATCGAGTACACGCTGCGCCGCGACGGGCGGCGCTGGCGCGTCGTCGACGTGACGACGGACGGCGTCAGCATGGTCCGCAACTACCGCGACCAGTTCGGCCGGATCATCGCGCGCGACGGATGGGCCGAGCTCATCGCGCGCATGGAGCGGCGCCTCGAAGAGAACCGCGGGTGACGACCGCGGTCGATCGTCCGTCTCGTCGCGGCGGGCTCGATCCGAGGGCGCATCTCGGCTAGCGTTCGCAGCCCCATGCGACTGTTCAACGGAAAGATCCCGATCATCGCCGAGGAGATGGTGCGCACCCTCGTCGCCGACTCCGACATCGAGACTCCGACGCCCGACGAGGTGCGGCTCGACATCGAGGCCGTCCTCAAGGAGTACCTCCGCCAAGAGCGCGGCGTGCTCGACGAGGCGAAGAACCGGATGGAGATCCGCAGCCTGCCCTACTCCCAGCTCGGGAAGATGAAGCAGGCGGTCGCGCGGGAGCGCCAGATCCCGATCGGCGAGGACATGCTGCCGTACCTGCTCGAGCAGATCCTCACGATGCTCTTCCACTCGAGCAACGTGGAGGAGGTCTTCGCGGAGGACATCGAGCTGCGCAAGAAGATGACGAAGATCATGCGGCGTCACCTCGAGGTCGAGGGCGAGCTCGATCAGGAGGTCCGCAGCAAGATCAAGAACCTCCAGGAAGGCACCGCCACCTTCGAGATCGAGTACCAGCGCGTGATGAACGAGCTGAAGCGCAAGAAGCGGCTGACTTGATCCGGAGCATGACGGGCCACGGCCTCGCGGACGCGCCGCTGGGCGCGGGCCGCGTCTCGGTCGAGATCCGCACCACGAACCACCGCTACCTCGACCCGCGCGTGCGGCTGCCGCTCGAGATCGCGGAGCACTCGGCCCTCGTCGAGGAGCTGGTGCGCCGCTCGCTCGTCCGAGGCCACGTCGAGGTGACCGGGCGCTTCGAGGGCGACGCGCTGCCCGTCGAGCTCGACGTCGCGCGCGCGCGCGCCGCGTTCGAGCAGCTCGCGCGGCTGCGCGACGAGCTGCGCCCGGACGAGCCGGTCCCGCTCTCGCTCCTGGCCGCGGTCCCCGGGCTGTTCCGCTCGAGCGCCGCGCACGCGCGCGAGGCGGTGATCGCCGCGGTCAGCGCCGCGACCGAGGAGGCGTGCGCGCGCGTCTGGGCGATGCGCGATCGAGAGGGCGAGGCGCTCCGCGAGGATCTCGAGCGACACCTCGCGCGCTACGAGGCGCAGCTCGCGACGGTCGAGGCGGACGCCCCCCGCGCGGTGGACGCCTACCGCGAGAAGCTCGCGCAGCGCATCGATCGGCTCCTCGCGGGGCGCGACGCCACCCTCGAGCCGGGCCGCCTCGAGCAGGAGGTCGCGCTCTACGCGGACCGCGCCGACGTCGCCGAGGAGATCACGCGCGCGAAGAGCCACGCCGCGCAGCTCCACGCGGTCCTTCGGGACGGCGACGAGGCGGCGGGCAAGCGCCTCGACTTCCTCCTGCAGGAGCTGGCGCGCGAGACGAACACGATCGGGCAGAAGTCGCTCGACGCCGGGCTCGCGCGCGCGGTCATCGAGATGAAGGCCGCCGTCAGCCGCATGCGCGAGCAGGCGCAGAACGTGTTGTAAGCTCGCCGCGCATGGACGAGCTCCTCCTCCTCGCGCTGTGCGCGCCCTCGGGAAGCGGCAAGACCACGCTGTCGCGCTCGCTGCTCGACGAGTTCCCCGGCCTGCGCTTCAGCGTCTCGCACACGACGCGGGCGCGGCGGGGCGCCGAGGTCGACGGCGTCGACTACCACTTCGTCGACGACGCGGCGTTCGACGCGCTGCTCGCCGCGGATCGCTTCGCGGAGCACGCGCGCGTCCACGGCAACCGCTACGGCACCAGCGTCTCGGAGCTCGAGCGCGCGCGCCAAGGCGGCGCCGAGGGCCTCGTCTTCGACATCGATCACCAGGGCGCGCGTCAGATCCGCGCGCGGCTCCCGCAGACGATCACGGTGTTCGTGCTGCCGCCCTCGCTCGCCGCGCTCGAGGCGCGCCTGCGCGGCCGCGGCACCGACAGCCCGGAGGTCATCGCGCGCCGGCTCGGCGCGGCGCGCGCGGAGATCGCGCACTACGCGTTCTTCGACTACCTCGTGATCAACGACGACCTCGGCGAGGCCAAGGCGACCCTCGCCGCGATCGTGCGCGCCGAGCGCGCGCGCCGCCCGCGCCAGGCGGCCGCCGCCGAGGCGCTCCTCGCCGAGTAGCGGACGCGTCACTCACGGCGCCGGCGCCACGCGAGCGCGCCCTCCAAGAGCATCCAGAGCGCGAGCGCGAGCATGATCGACGCGAGCGCGCCGAGCACCCAGTCGCCCGCGGCGAGGAACGCGCGCAGGCGCTCGCCGATGGCGGCGAGCGCGATGGCGGTCACGACGAGCTGCGGGATCAGGAGCGGCAGCACCGGGCGCCGCTTCGCCGCGAAGTAGAGCGTGAGCACCATCAGCGTCAGCGCCGCGAGGAGCTGGTTGGACGCGCCGAAGATCGGCCAGAGCACCCAGCCCGCCTCGCGCGCCTGGCCGGTCGCCGGGTCCGGCACGTCGACGAACGCGAGCAGCGCCGCGGGCAGCACCGCGACGAGCGTCCCGACCGCCGGCCGCGTCAGCGGGCGCGCGGAGATCGCCTCGCCGATCTCCGCGACGATCAGCCGCTGGATCCGCGTCGCGGTGTCGAGCGTCGTCGCGGCAAAGGAGATCACGAGCACCGCCATCACGGTGCGCGCGACCTCGCCCGGGATCCCGAGCGACTCGAGGAACGCGCCGCCGCCGAGCACGAACGCGAGCGACTGGTAGGCGCCCGCGTGCGCCCAGGTGTCGTAGTAGGCGCCCCAGCTCAGGTCGTCGACGGCGCGCCCGCCCGGCAGCTCGCACGCGGCGACGAGCCCGATGCCGGCCACCGCGGCCATCGTCGAGGCGAGCGCGAGCGTGCCCTCGCCGAGCATCGCGCCGTACCCGACGAGGCGCGCGTCCGCGAGCCGGTCGAGCTGCTTGCTGCTCGTGCCGCTCGAGACGAGCCCGTGGAACCCGCTGATCGCGCCGCACGCGATCGTGACGAAGAGCACCGGGAAGATCGGCGGCGCGCCCTCCCCGCCGGCGCGGAACGCGGGCGCGTCGAGCGCGGGAGCGGCGACGAAGAGCCCGACGAACAGGAGCGCGAGCCCGACCAGGAGCTGGTGGCTGTTGATGTAGTCGCGCGGCTGGAGCAAGAGCCAGACGGGGAGCAGGCTCGCGACCGCGGAGTAGGCGAAGAGCGCCGCGATCCAGCCGGCGCGCGCCTCGGCGGGCGAGAGCCCGAGCCGGGTCGCGTCGAGCGGCCAGAGCACCCCGAGCCCGACGAAGACGTAGAGCAGCACGAGCGCGACGAGCGACGGGACGAGCGGCGCGACCTTCTTCTGGTAGAGCAGCCAGCCGATCGCGACGGCGACCACGATCTCCGCGTTGATCGGCAGGACCGCGGTGGGCTGCGCGACGAACAGGCCCGCGATGGCCATCGCGAAGACCGCGAGCACGAGCCACACGAGCACCGCGACGAAGCAGAGGAACATGAGGCGCGCCCGCGGGCTGAGCACCGTGCCCGCGAGATCGGCGATCGAGCGCCCGCGCTCGCGCGCGCTCGCGACGAGCGCGCCGAAGTCGTGCACCGCGCCGAGGAAGATCGTCCCGAAGACGACCCACGCGAGCGCCGGGGCCCAGCCCCAGTAGGCGGCGACGCACGGGCCGATGATCGGCGCCGCGCCCGCGATCGACGTGAAGTGGTGACCGAACAGCACGTGCCGGTGCGTCGGCACGAAGTCGCGCCCGTCCTGCCGGGCGTGCGCCGGCGTGACGATCGCCTCGTCGTCGCCCAGCACGCGGCGGCCGATCCAGCGCCCGTAGATCCCGTACGCCAGCGCGAACGCCGCGAGCGCCGCCACCGTGAGCAGGGCCGCCACGGCGCCACTCTACCCCGCGGCTCCGACGGTCAGCCGAACGCTTCGCGCAGGGCCTCCTCGAGCGAGCGCACCCCGACGAGCTCGATCCCGCGCGGCGCGTCGCCGTTGAGCGCCGCGAGGTTCGTGGCCGGCAGGATCGCGCGGGAGAAGCCGAGCTTCTGGGCCTCGGTGAGGCGCAGCGCGGCGCGCGGGACCGCCCGGAGCTCGCCGGCGAGCCCGACCTCGCCGAACGCCACGAGCCCCGGCGACACCGGCCGCTCGCGCAGGCTCGAGACCACGGCGATCGCCAGCGCGACATCCACCGCGCGCTCGTCCACGCGCGCGCCGCCCGCGACGCTCGCGAAGACGTCCTGATCGAGCACGTGCACCTGCGCCTTGCGATCCAGCACGGCGAGGAGGATCGCCAGGCGCTTCCCGTCGAGCCCGGTCGAGACGCGGCGCGCCGCGCCGTACACCGCGGGCGCGACGAGCGCCTGGACCTCGACGAGCAGCGGGCGCGTGCCCTCCGCGGTCGGCACCACGACCGAGCCCGCGGCGCGCTCCGGGCGCTCCGACAGGAACAGCGCGCTCGGATCGGGCACCTCGCGCAGCCCGTCCTCCACCATCTCGAACACGCCGACCTCGTGCGCGGCGCCGAAGCGGTTCTTCTCCGTGCGCACGAGCCGGAACGCGCCCGACGGATCGCCCTCGAACGCGAGCACGGTGTCGACGAGGTGCTCGAGCACCTTGGGCCCCGCGAGCGTGCCCTCCTTCGTGACGTGCCCGATGAGGAAGAGCGTGAGCCCGTCGCGCTTGGCGAGCTCGATCAGCCGGCTCGCCACCGCGCGGATCTGGCCGACGCTCCCGGCGACGGAGTCGAGCGTGGCCGCGCGCAGCGTCTGCACGCTGTCGACGACGACGACGCTCGGGCGCTCGGCCGCGATCGCCGCCTCGACGTCCTCGAGATCGGTGGTCGAGACGACGAGCACGTTCTTGTGCGCGACGCCGAGCCGGCGCGCGCGCGAGGCGACCTGCGCCGCCGACTCTTCGCCGCTCGCGTAGAGGCCCCGCACGTCACCGCGACAGAGCCCGGCGAGCGCCTGCATCAGGAGCGTGGACTTGCCGATCCCCGGATCGCCGCCGAGCAGGACGACGCCGCCCGCGACCGCGCCGCCGCCGAGCACGCGATCGAGCTCGGCGAGGTGCGTCGAGCGCCGGGCCGCGTCGTCCGTCTCGACCTCGTCGAGCGGGCGCGCGCGCACGCCGCCCGACGCAGGCGGCGCGACGCGCGGGGCGGCCGGGCGCGCGCGGCGCTCCTCGAGCGAGCTCCACGCGCCGCAGGCCGGGCACTTGCCCAACCAGCGCAGCGACTCCGCGCCGCACTCGGCGCACGCGTACACGGACTTCGGCTTCTTCACGGGGTGGCTCATCGGGCGGGGCGCTCCTCGGTTGCGCAGCGCGGCTGCGCGAGATCCTGCGCACGGACGGGGGGCGCCCCGGCGACTGACGCATTCTGCCGTTTTCTTGCCGCCTCGGGGGGAGCGCAGGCATCCGTCACGTCAGGAGAACGACCCATGGGAGAGCCCGCCCTCGACTCGAGCCCCGCGCCCACCCGGCACCGCCTGAACCTCCGCGTCCTCTGCTTCCGGAACGATCCGGGCACCGGTGAGCCGGTGATGCTCGCGCGCGAGCTGATCGCAGAGGGCCGCTACGAGGAGGCGGTGGACCTGACCGGCCGGAGCCTCGAGACCGAGCCCGAGGACGCCGACCTCCTGCTCACCCACGGCGTCGCGCTCCGCGCCCGCGGTGAGCTGAAGACCGCGCAGCTCGCCCTCACGCGCGCGGCCAAGGCGGACCCGGAGTGGCCCGAGGCCTGGCACCACCTCGCCGCGGTGCTCGTCGCGCGCGGGCGGATCGCGCAGGCCTACCGCGTCGCGGAGCGGGGGCTCGAGCTCGATCCGTTCGACGAGGAGCTGCGCGCGATCTTCGAGCTCGGCGAGCTCGAGGAGCGGGCGCAGCGCTACATCGACGGAGATCGCGACGCCGAGGACCCGACGCTCCTCGCGCAGGCGCTGCTCGCGCGCGGGCGCGTCGAGACCGCGTTCGAGCTCACGCGGGCCGCGCTGATGGAGGAGATCGACGACGAAGACCTGATGGTCGCGCACGCGACGGCGGCGCGCGCGCGCGGGGACCTCGACGAGGCGGTGAGCGTGCTGACGCTCGCGACGATGGAGGCGCCCGACTTCGCGGAGGCCTGGCGGCTGCTCGCGCTCTCGCTCGAGGAGCGCGGCGAGCCGGATCGCGCGCGCGAGGCGGCCGCGCACGCGCTCGCCGCCGCGCCGTTCGAGCCCGCGCTGCGCGCGCTGCACGCGCGCCTCGACGCCGGCGGCGAGACCCTCGTCGTCCTCTGACGTGACGCGCTCCTCACTCGAAGAGGTGGGCGTACACCGCCCAACCGACGCCGAGCATGAGCAGCCCCATCACGAGCGCGCCGAGCGCGACGCCGAGCCAGAGCCCCGAGCCGCGCGGCTTCGCGGCCGGCGCGGGCGGCGCGATCGCGTCCTGGTACTGCGGCATCTCGGGCACCGTCACCGGCGGCTCGCTCGCCTCGAAGTCGATCTCGATGCTCGGCTCGCTCTCGCCCGCGTCGAGCAGGCGGATCGTCGCCGGCCGCTCCTGCTCCTGGCCGAAGAGCCCCTCGGTGCGCACCGTCGCGTCCTCGTGGACCTCCCAGTCGAGCTCGATCGGCGCGTTGCCCTGCGCCTTGAGGACGTCGCGCATCGTGCGCGCGGACTGCCAGCGGTCGCCGGGGTCGCGCTTGAGCGCGCCGTCCACCGCGGTGACCAGCCACTCCGGCAGGTCTCTGCGCGCGGTCGCGAGGCTCGGCGGCGCCTCGTTCAGCAGCCGCGCGATCAGCCGGTTGTAGCTGTCCTCGTCGAACGGCGGCCGCCCCGTCAGCGCGTGGAACATCACCGCGCCGATCGCCCACACGTCGGCGCGGTTGTCGATGGGATCGCCCGCCGCCTGCTCGGGCGCCATGTAGTACGGGGTCCCGAGGATCGCGCCCTGCTGCGTGCTGAAGAGCTCGGGCCCCGAGTTCGTGCGCTTGGCGACGCCGAAGTCGATGATCTTCGCGCGCAGCTCGCCGTTCGCGTCCCACGTCAGGAAGATGTTCCCCGGCTTGATGTCGCGGTGGACGATCGCGCGGTCGTGCGCGGCGGCGATCCCGTCGAGCACCTGCACCATCACCTCGACGATCTCGTCGAGCCGCAGGTCGTTCGCCTCGATCGCGTCGTCGAGCGTGCGGCCCTCGAGCAGCTCGAGCGCGAGGTAGAGCGAGCCGTCGGGCTCGCGGCCCGCGTCGAGCACGTCGCAGATCGCGGGGTGGTCGATGTCCGACGCGGCGCGCGCCTCGCGCAGGAACCGCACGCCGAACCCCTCGTACTCCGCGAACCCGGGCTCGATCATCTTGAGCGCGACGTGCTTGCCCGTGAACTGGTGGACGGCGGCGTACACCGCGCCGATCGCACCGGTGCCGAGCAGGCGGTTCAGCCGGTACTTCCCGGCGACCACGCTGCCGATCCGGGCGCTCGTTTCGACTGTGCTGCTCTTCCCCACGTGGGCGGGTCCCCCGCAGATCGTTCGTCCCGCGGACGGCGGGCCGTCGCCCGCAGCCGCCAGTCATAGCGCTCCCCGATGCGCGGTACAATGATCCACGCTCGCGGCACCCCTCCCCGAACGCGGCCTCAGAACCCGACGCGCCGCATCACGAAGCGCGGGAGCGCGCGGATGACCGCCATGATCGGCCGCCACGCGGCGGGCGCGTACACCACGGGGACGCCGCGGTCGATCGCGTCGAGCACGGTGGCGGCCACGTCGTCGGCCTCCCCCGCGAACGGCGGCGGCGAGAGCTCCGCGGTCATCGAGGTGCGCACGAACCCGGGCTTGACGGTGATGACCTCGAGCCCCTGCGCGCGGTAGCGGTGGTCGAGCCCCTCGAGGTAAGCGGAGAGCCCCGCCTTCGAGGCGCCGTAGAGGACCACCGGCTTGCGCCCGCGCTCGCCAGCCACCGAGCTGAACACGCACAGCTTGCCTCCGCCCGCCGCGAGCAGGCGCCGGCGCGCCGCCTCGCAGAACAGGACGGTGTTCGTGAAGTCGAGGGTCAGGAGGCGCTCGGTGAGCGCCGCGTCCGCCTCGAGCGCGTCCTGCGTCGCGAAGATCCCGGCGGTGACCACCACGGCGTCGAGCCGCCCGAGCGCGGCCTCGGCGGCGTCGAGCGCGCCCTCGAACGTGTCCGGCCCCTCGAGGTCGCAGTGGACGGCCGCGGTCGCCGCCGCGCCCCGGACCTCGAGGTCGCGCGCGGACCGCTCGAGCGCGTCGAGGTCGCGGCCGAGCAGCGCGATCCGATCTCCGCGCGCGGCCATCCGGCGCGCGAGCGCGCGCCCCATGCCCTTGGTGGCTCCCATGAAAGCGACGTTCACGGGACGCAGCCTAGCAGGCCCGCCCTCCCCGCGGCGGCTTGTCCCGGCCTCGCCAGGGGGTAGCCTCCGCGGATGGCCCGCTACGAGCTCGACCTCGGAGAGGACGGATTGCCCGAGATCCACGTCCCGCACCGCGGGCACGCCCTCCTCGAGAACAACGTCTACAACCACGGCACCGCGTTCACGATGGAGGAGCGCGAAGCGCTCGGCTTGCTCGGGCTCTTGCCCGCCGCCGTGCGCACGCTCGAGGAGCAGGTCGAGCGCGCCTACGAGCACGTGACCTCGAGCGACGATCCGCTCGACCGCTACCTCGCGCTCGCGGACCTCGAGTCCCGCAACGCCACCCTCTACTACCGCGTGCTCGTCGAGCACCTCGAGGAGCTGTTGCCGGTCGTGTACACGCCGACCGTCGGGCGCGCGTGCCAGCGCTTCAGCCACCTCTTCCGGCGCGGGCGCGGGCTCTGGATCACGCCCAAGCACCGCGGGCGCATCGCCAAGGTCCTGCGCAACGCGCCCTTCGAGGGCGTCCGGCTCATCTGCGTGACCGACAACGAGCGCATCCTCGGCCTGGGCGATCAAGGCGCCGGCGGCATGGGCATCCCCGTCGGCAAGCTCGACCTCTACGTCGTCGGCGCCGGGATCCACCCGACCAAGACGCTGCCGATCAGCCTCGACGTCGGGACGGACAACCCCGACCTGCTCGCGGATCCGTTCTACATCGGCTGGCGCGGCGAGCGCCTGCGCGGCCCGGCCTACGACGAGATGGTCGAGGAGCTGGTCGTCGCCGTGAAGGACGTGTTCCCGCGCGCGCTGTTGCAGTGGGAGGACTTCAAGAAGGCCAACGCCTTCACCCTGCTCGACCGCTACGCCGACCGGCTGCTGAGCTTCAACGACGACATCCAGGGGACGGCGGGCGTCGCGCTCGCGGGCGTCGTCGCCGCCTCGCGCATCAGCGGCGTGCCGATGCGCGAGCAGCGCATCGTCATGCTCGGCGCGGGCGCCGCGGGCGTCGGGATCGCGCGCATCCTCGCGGCCGAGCTCGATCACCTGGGCCTGTCCGCCGAGGACGCGCGCCGCGCCGTCGCGATCCTCGACAGCGAGGGGCTCCTCGTCGACACGCGCGACTACCGCGACGCGTACAAGCAGAAGTTCGCGTGGCCGGCGGCGTGGGCGAGCGCGATCGGCCTCGACCCGTCGCGCCCGATCGATCTCCTCGACGTGGTGCGCGCGATGAAGCCGACCGTGCTGATCGGCACCTCGGGCATCCCCGGCACGTTCGGCGAGGGGGTCGTGCGCGAGATGGCGCGGCACTGCGCGAGCCCGGCGATCTTCCCGTTCTCGAACCCGAACTCGAAGGCGGAGGCGCGCCCGAAGGACCTCGTGGCGTGGACCGAGGGCCGCGCGCTGATCGCGGCGGGGAGCCCCTTCGCGCCCGTGGCGTACGGGGACCGCACGTTCGACATCGCGCAGGGCAACAACGTCTACGTGTTCCCGGGCGTGGGGCTCGGCGCCCTGGTCAGCGGCGCGACGAAGATCGTCGACTCGATGTTCGCGGCCGCGGCGCACGCGATCGGCGAGCAGCTCGACGCGAGCGACATCGCCGCGCGCCGCCTCTACCCGCCGCTCGCGAACCTGCGCGCGATCTCGCGCGCGGTGGCGATCGAGGTGGGCCTCCACGCGATGGAGCTCGGGCTCGCGCCGCCGCTCTCCGCGGACGAGCTGGCCGCGCGCGTGGACGCGGCGACGTGGTTCCCGCGCTACGCGCGCGTGAGGCCGTGAGCGAGGCCGTCAGGGCGGCGCGCAGCCCGGCATGTCGAACGACACGACGTCTTGACACCAGGTGCGGTCGCTCGGGCCGGGCGCGGACCGGCACGCGGTCCCGCGGGCGGCGCCGTCGAAGCGGCCGGTGAGCACCACCGTCTCGCCGCACGCGCGCACCGTCACGCGGTACGCGACGGCGCGGCCCGAGATGCAGCTCTGGTAGTGCGCGACGTGCACGCGGTAGGTGCCCGCGGGCGCGGTGCCGACGGGCCAGAAGACGTGCTCGTTGTCGACGCCGAGGTTCGAGCTGCACGCCGCGTTCGCGTCGAGATCGAGCCGCGCGCCGGTGAACGAGCTCGTGTTGCCGTAGTAGACGAGCACGCCGGAGGGGTCGGTGACGTAGAGGTCCATGTCCGTCGCCTCGCCCATCGTGAGCGTGACCTCGACGTCGCCGGCGCCGACCGCGTTCACCTCGAGCTCGCGGCCGACCGCCGGGCCGACGCGGCCCTCGAGGTCGGTCGCGGCGATGCGCATCGTCACGCGGAACGTCTGCCCCGGGCCCAGGCTCGCGCCGTTCGGCATCACCGGCGCCTGGATCGCGAAGTACACGGTCGCGCCGTCCGAGCCGCCCGCGGAGACCACGCCGAGCTCCGTGGGCACCGTCGCGGGCAGCCAGAAGTGGCCGGGGTAACCGACGAACTCGACCAGGTAGCCGGCGACGTCGGTGCCGCCGCGGCCGTCGCGCGCGCGCACGAGCGCCCTCGAGGGCGTGCGCGGCAGGATCGTCAGCGCCCGATCGGTGCGCTCGCTCGGGTCGAGCGTCGTGCTCGGCCCGCCGCCGACGGGCGCGGGCATCGGCTGCGGCCGCAGCTCGCCGCCGGGCACGATCCAGGGCGTGTCCACGGTCCGCGCGACCGGCGACGATCCGAACGTCGTATCGAGCAGGAGGCGGCCGCTCTCGACCATGCTCTCGATCGAGACGAACGGGCCGGGCCGGTAGCGGTCGCGCATCGAGGGCCGGCGCGGCCCCGGGTCGACCGGATCGGGCCCGGGGCGCGGGCCGGGCGCGTCGCGCGGCGCGTCGTCGAGGCCGGGCGCCGGCGCGTCGGGCGCGTCGTCGCCGCCCCACCCCGCGAGGCGCTCGCGCGCGCCGACCGCGAGGCCGATCACGCCCACCAGGAGCGCGATCGCGACGCAGCCGACGCCACACCCGACGCCGACGCGCGAGAGCGTGGAGGGCGGCTCGTCCGGCAGGCTCTCTCGCGACGCGCGCATCGTCCCGAGGACGGTAGCACCGCGTCGCGTGCGCGGGCTCTCGGTCCGACCGTTGTCGCGCGGGTCGATCGCTGGTCCAATGGGCGTCGATGTCGCGCACACGCCTCGCCGTTTGGCTCGCGCTCCTGACCGCCCTCGGCTGCGCCCGCGGCGGCGACCCCGAGGACGCGGGGGCCCCGGGGATGGACGCCGCCCTCGCCGACGCGGGCGTCGAGGACGCGGGAGGCGGCGACGCCGGCGAGCGCGACGCCGGCGACGACGCGGGCGAGGCGCTCGACGGGGGGCACGACGCGGGCGGCGGCGGCGCCACCGCGTGCACGGCGGCGAGCGCGCCGGAGGTCTGCGGCGGGCGCCCGTGCGTCGACGGCTACTGCTGCGATCAGCCCTGCGACGGCGCGTGCCGCGGCTGCGCGGTCCCGGGCGCCGAGGGCACGTGTACGCCGTACGCCGCGGGGACCGACCCCGGGGACGAGTGCGCGACGCAGGCGCCGGCGACGTGCGGCACGAGCGGCGCGTGCGACGGCGACGGCGCGTGCGCGCGGTACGCCGCCGGCACGGGCTGCGACGACGGACAGGCGTGCACGACGGACGACGCGTGCGACGGGGCCGGCACCTGCCGCGGCGCCGCGCCGCCGGACTGCAACCCCGCGCCGGGCAACGAGTGTTGCTTGGGATCCTGCGACGCGAGCGGCGGCTGTCGCACCGAGGCGGGGACCTGCGCCGACGTCTGCGGCGGCAGCTCGCTGAGCGTCGGCCGCTCGTGTCAGGGCTGCGGCGCCGCGCGCGCCGCCGGCTCTTGCCTCGGCGGCGCGATCCACCGCTGCGACGCGGCGAGCCACTCGCCGTGCCAGGAGGTGTCGTGCGGCGGCGTCGCCTACTTCTGCACGAACCTCGGCGGCACGTGGGCGTGGCGCGCCGCCGCGATCTGCGACGACGCCGATCCCTGCACGCACACCGATCTATGCGTCGCGGGCGCGTGCCGCGGATCGGCGGTGAGCTGCGCGAGCACCGACTGCATGACGCGCGCCTGCAACGGCACCGCGAGCTGCACCGAGACGCCGCGCACCGGCACGAGCTGCGACGACGGTAACCCGTGCACCTACGGCGACGCGTGCTCGGCGGCCGGCGTGTGCGCGGCGGGCGGCACGGCGACGTGCACGAGCACGGCGTGCCTCATGCGCAGCTGCAACGGCACCGCGACGTGCACCGAGACGCCGCGCACGGGGCTCGCCTGCGACGACGCCAACCCCTGCACGCACGGCGAGACGTGCGGCGCGGGCGGCGCGTGCGGCGGCGGCGCTCCGGTGGTCTGCCCGCCCGACACCCCGTGCCGCGTGCACGCGTGCAACGGCACGAGCACCTGCACGGCCACCGCGCGCAACGTCGGCGGCGCGTGCGACGACGGCGACCCGGGCACGCCCATCGACCGCTGCGCGGCGGACGGAACGTGCGTGGGCTCGACGTGCTCGCCGACGCTGCTCTCCGTCTTCGCCGACGACTTCACCGCGCCCTCGTCCTCGAGCTGGACCAGCGGCGCCGACGCCGCGATCACGACGAGCCGCTGGCGCGCGTTCACGACGTCGCAGCACGGCGCGCGCATCGACGGCGGCCGGCTCGAGCTCACGAACCAACGGGGCAGCTCCGGCCCGGGCCACGGCCAGGGGTACGCGTACGTGCGGACGGGCGGCGCCGGCTCCGCGTACGACAACACGCGCTACGCCTCGACGCTCGGGAGCAACGTGGGGCACGAGGTCGTGTGGAGCCTCAACATGCGCCGCGACGACCCGGAGAGCACCGACGGCGGCTTCTCCTGCTCGAGCTCGAGCAGCCAGAACGGGATCACGGTGGGCCTCGCGTACGTGCTCGCGGCCAGCTCGGCGAGCGGGCTCAACGCGAGCGCCGACACGTGCAGCGCGAGCGCGACCTCGTTCGGCTACGCGGTCGTGATGGGTGGCAGCGGCGGGCGCGTGCGCCTCGTCCGCTTCGTCAACGGCCTGCGCAACGGGACGCTGACGACCATCGCGCAGTCGAGCGCGTTCACGCGCTCGCACCACCTGAGCGTGCGCGTGACGTACGACGCGGACACCCACGGTTGGCGGCTCGAGGTGCGCAGCGACGGATCGAGCACCTTCGCCAACCCGGCCACGGGCACGTACACGTCGACGACCACGGGGACCGACGCGACCTACGTCGGCATGCCGCTCGACTTCGCCGGGCCCTACTTCCAGAGCGGCTGCTGCTGCCTGTGCTCGAGCCGCTTCACCGCCCGCTTCGACAACGTCTCCGTCGGCGTGCGCTGCGCCGGTGGGTGAGCCGCGCGAGGGCCCGCCTCGGGCGGTCGGGGGCGTGTTCGTCGGCGGCGCGTCCCGCCGGATGGGCCGGCCCAAGGGGCGGATCGCCGGGCCCGACGGCCGGCCGCTCGTGGTGCGCGCGCTCGCGGTGCTCGAGGAGGCGGGGCTCGAGGCGGTGCTCGTCGGTGAGCGGCCCGAGTACGCGGGGCTGGGCCCGACGATCCCCGACGCGGCGGCGGACGCGGGCCCGCTCGCCGGGCTCGTGGCCTTGCTCGCGCACGCGGGCGAACGGCGCGTCGTGGCGCTCGCTTGCGACATGCCCTTCGTGACGAGCGAGGACGTGCGCGCCCTGCTCGCGATCGACGCCCCGATCGTGGCCGCGCGGCGCGACGGCCGCTGGGAGCCGCTGGCCGCCGTCTACTCGCAAGCAGTCTCGACGGCCGCGAGGGCGCGCCTCGCCGGCGGGCGCCGCTCGCTGATCGGGCTCATCGAGGCCGTCGGCGCCGCCGAGGCGCCGATCGATCCGGCGCACCTCGTCGACTGGGACACGCCCGAAGACGTCGGCGACCCGTGACGCGATGCCGCGCTCACGACGAGCGGGTCTTCGGCGGCTCGGACGAGGCGTCGAGCGCGGCGCGCAGCGCCTCCATCCGGTCGAGCTTGCCGCGCGCGGCGTAGGCGTGGAGCGCGTGGCGCGCGACGCGCGAGAGCGCCCGCCAGCGCGCGGGCGTCATCGCGAGCGCCGCGGGGGGCGCCTCCGGCGGGACGAAGGGCGCGATCGGCTCGCCGCGGACGAGCTCGCGGACGGCCTCCGCGTCGGGCTCCGCCACGCTGCCGAGGCCGGCGAGGCGGCGGCGCGTCTCGAGCGGCAGCGCCTGCCACGCGGCGAGCGAGAGCCGCCGGCCCGCCACGTCGAGCGCGCGGCGCGCCGACCAGGGCAGGAGCGAGAGATCGGAGGGCTCTTCCGGCAGCAGCACGGGGTAGCGGAGCGCGTTCTTGGCGAGCTTCGCGGGGATGGCGGTCTCGAGGTCGATCCCCGCGCGGTCGCACAGCATGAGGAGCGTGATCGCGACGTCCGCCGCCTCGTCCGTGAGGCGCGCGTGGACCTCCGCGTCGCGGGCGACCTCGTCGGCGCGCTCGCTCGGCACCCAGCGCAGCTCGGCGACGAGCTCCCCCGCCTCGCTGGCCACCGCCATCGCGAGGTTCTTCGGGTCGTGGAACGGCTCCCACCCTCGGTCCCGCACGAACGCGCGGATCCGCTCGAGCGCCTCGCGCAGATCGGCCATCGCGCCTGATGTAGCAGACAGCGTGTCACCGCGGGGACGGTCGCGTCGCCGCGATGGCGCGCGGCGGGCTCCATGCCAGCCGACCACGCCCCGTGCGGAACCTGGCACGCGGGCTGCTGTCCCTTCGGGCATGACCCACGTGCTGCGCTTCTTCCTGTCCCGCGCGCTCTACCGCGCCCGCGTCTCGCGCGCCTTCGCGTGAAGCCTCAGGCCTCACCGAGGTCGGTGAGGAACTGGTGCGCCTCCTCGAGGGCGTCGTCCTCGAGGCGCGCGCGCCGCGCCCAGAGCACCGCCTTCTGCTGATCGCCCTGCCGGTGCGCGATCTGCGCCTGGCGCAAGAACGCGACGGCCTTCGTCATCGGGCCCGGCGACTTCTGGAGCGTCACCACCCGCAGGGCCTTGAGCGCGGACTCGTCGTCGCCGAGCTCCATCGCGAGCTCGGCGAGCTCCGCGGCGACCTCGGCGTTGTTCTTGTCCGCCTCGAGCGCGACGTTGAGCCACTCCTTCTGTGTCTCGGGATCGCCGCTGATGCCCGCGATGCGCGCCATGCGCAGCTGCATCTCGGCGAGGGCCGGGCTGCGGCGCCGCGCGAAGTTCGCGATCGTGGCCTGCAGGAGCTCGACCGCCTCGGCGAGCCGATCGGTCCCCATGTACGCGTCGGCGAGGAGCACGATCAGATCGTGATCCTCGGGCTGGATCGCCGCCGCCTCGGCCAGCGGCGTGAGCGCGCCCTCCGCGTCGCCCATCCGGATGCGCAGATCGCCCGCCCTGCGGTACGCGGCGAACCGCGCCTCCGCGTCGGCGGCGAGGCGCGCGTCCTCTTCGACGAGCGCGGCGAGCTCGTGGAGCGCGCCGATCTCCTCGTAGAGCGCCTTGAGCGCCTCGCGCACCTCCGCCGCCTCGGGCTGGGCCCGGTGGACGTGCTCGAGCCCCGCGCGCGCCTCGCCGGGCTGCCCGATGCGGCGGCACGCGTCGGCGAGCCCGAGCGCCGCGGCCACCTGCTCCGCGCCCGACTCGATCGCGAGGAGCCGGAGCTGGTGGCGCGCGACGTCGCCCCAACGCTCGGCGTCCGTGTCGAGCGCGCGCAGGCGCCGCAGCGCGACCGCGTCGTCGTTCGCGCGCTCCACCCACTCGGCGAGGACGTCGCGCCCCGCCTCCGCCTCGCCGACCTCCGCGAGCACGGCCGCGAGCCGGTGCGTCGCGTCGCGCTCGACGTCGCGATCCGGCGCCGCGCCGCGCAGCACCTCGAGCCCGGCCAAGAGCGCCTGCGCCGAGCCGGCGCGATCGATCTGGTAGGCCTCCTCGAGGTCGGCGACCGCCGGGACCAGGTTCCCGACCGCGAGCTCGAGCCGCGCCCGCATCCTGAGGAGCGACGCGCGCGCCGCCGTGGGCTCTGTGTGAGCCTCGAGCGCCCGCGCGACGTCCTCCGCCGCCGCCGCGGGGAGCCCGGCGTCCGTGAGGTCTCGGACGAGCTCCTCGAGCAGGCCGAGGTCCTCCGGCCGCCGCTGCCACGCCGCGCGGGTCGCCTCCGCAGCCTCGCTCGGGCTCGCGAGCCGCTCGCGATAGATCGCGGCCGCCTCACGGGCGCGCGCGACCGCCGCGTCGACGTCCTCGCGGTGACGCGCGTCGTGCACGATCATCGAGGCGAGCTCGGCCCACTCCTCGCGCTCGCGGTAGAGCGCCTCGAGCCGCCCGCGCAGCGACGGATCGTTCGGGTGCGCGCGGAAGCCGAGGTCGAGCGCGCGCATCGCGCCGTACTCGTCGTCGAGCGCCTGGTAGGCGGCGATGAGCTGGTTCGCGAGCTCGGCGCCGCGCGGCCCCTCCGAGACCTCGAGCAGCCGCTCCATCAGCTCGGCGCGCTCGCGCGGATCGGCGCCCTCGTCGTAGTGCGGCAGGAGCGCCTCGAGGAGCGCGCGATTCTTCGGATCCCAGTCGAGGCCGCCCCGGTAGAAGTCCACCGCCGCGGACGGGTCGGTCGGCTCGATGAGCGCGCCCATCTGGAGGCTCAAGGCCACGATCGTCGCGACGTCCTCGCGGTCGCGCGCGCGATCGAGCCGGCGCCCGAGCAGCTCGACGAGCTGCTCGGCGTCGCCGTCCTCCTCGAAGAGCGCGCTCAGGCGCTCGGCGGCGGCCGCGTGATCGGGATCCTCGTCGAGGACGGTCTTGTAGACGTAGATCGCGTCCTGGCGCGCGCCGACCACGTCGAGCAGGAAGTTGCCGAAGAACATCCGCAGCTCGTTGCGATCCGCCGGGTCGAGGAGCGCGTCGAGCGTGCTCGTGACGACGTCCTCGAGCCCGTCGCGATCCTGCAGGCGCGCGTAGACCGCGACGAGCGGCTCCCAGAGCGCGCGGTTCGCGGGGTCGTTCGCCGAGAGCATGCGGTACGTCTGCGCCGCGAGGCCGAGATCGCCGCCCTCCATGCACGCGAGCTCCGCGACGCGGGTCCAGAGCTCGACCGCCTCGTCGCCCTCCGCGACCTCGGCCGCCGCCTGCTGCCACTCGATCGCGCCGGCGACGTCACCCGCCGCCGCGCGCCGATCCGCGAGCCCGATCGGCACCCACAGCGCGTCGCGCAGGCCGAGCTCGCCGTGCCGGGCGAGCTCGACGCCTCGGCGCAGGAGGGCCTCGGCCCGCGCGCCGTCGCCGAGCGCGTCCGCCCGCTCGACGCCCTCGCGCACGTGCTCGAGGTTGCCGTCGTCGCGCCACGCGCGGCGCTCGAGGTAGTCGAGGTTCATCGCGGCGTCGCCCGAGGCGCGCGCGACCTCCTCGTAGACGTAGAGGAGGTCCTCGCTCCGTGGCGAGACCTCCGCCGCGGCCTGCAGGATCGCGCCCGCGCGCGCGTAGCGAGGCTCGCGATCGAGCCCGTCGCGCAGCGTGTCGAGGCCCTCCTCGACGTTGCCCGCGGCGAGGAGCACCTCGGCGATCCGGTAGAGGGCGCGCGTGCGCACGTCGGACGGGACGTCGTGATCCGCGTCGTCGACGAGCTTGCGCAGGACGCGCACCTCCTCGTCGGCGTCGCCGCGCGCGTCGGCCACCCGCGCGAGCGCCTGCCACGCGTCGACCACGCGCATGCCGAGCGTCTCGACGGTCTGGTAGAGCTCGCGCGCCGCGTCGAGGTCGCCGAGGTCTTGCTCGGTCACCTCGCCGATGCGCAGCACGAGGCCGGCGCGGAACGCCGCCTCCTCCTTGCGCCGCGCCGCGTCCGCCAGGGCGCGCAGCGTCTCGACGTAGCGCGCCGTGACGCCCTCGGCCCGCGCGAGCTCGCGCGCGCGCTCGTGCAGCGCGTCCTGGGTCGGGGCGAGCCGGATGGCCTCGAGCAGCGCGTCGAACGCCTCCGCGCGCCGGTCGAGGTGGGTCGCGAGGATGTTCGCGCGGTGCGCGAGCATCGTCGCGCGGCTCGCGTCGTCGAGCCCCGCCTCGAGGCGCTTCTCGACCACCTCGAGCGCGAGCCGCACCTCGCCGCGGCCGAGCAGATCCGCCTCGAGCCGCGCCGTCTCGGCGTCGTGCTGCCCGGCGGTGCTGAGCGCCGTCTCGAGCAGCTCCTTGGACTGCGCCGCGTCGCCCTGCGCGGTCGCGAGGCGGCTCAGCTCGTAGAGCACCTCGGAGGCGCCGACCTCCACCGTCGGGTCGCCGGGATCCTGCCGCCGCACGACGAGCAAGAGGGCGCGGTACGCCTTCTCGGCCTTCTCGAGCTGGCCCGCCTCGTGGGCCATGCGGCCGGCCATCCGGAGGATCCCGGGGTGGCTCATGTCCATCTTGCGTGCTTGCTCCAGCTCGGCCATCGCGTCGTCGAGATCGCCGCGGGCGTGCGCGACCTGCGCGAGCTGGAAGTGGACCGCCGCGCGCTCCGGCGAGCGGCGCCGGCCGTACGACTCGAGCAGCGCGGCGAGGATCTCGCGCGCCTCGTCGAGGCGCCCGGCGACGCGCAGCCCGGTCGCGAGCTTGCTCTTGAGCTCCTTGTCGTCGGGGGCGAGCTCGATGCCCATCGAGAGCACCGGGATCGCCTGATCCGGCTGGCCGAGGCGCGCCTCGTAGAGGTCGGCGGCCTCGCGCACGTATGCGAGCCGGACCTCCGGGTCCGCCTCGTGCGGCGCGCCGCTCGAGAGCAGCGCGGCGAGGGGCGCCCACGCCTCCTTCTCGCGGTAGAGCGCGGCGAGCTTGCCGCGCGCGTCCGAGTGGCCCGCGTCGCGCTCCACGACGGTCGCGAGCACGCGGATCGCGGCGTCGTTCTGGCCGGCCGCGAGGTGCGCGTCCGCGAGGCGTAGCGCGATCGGGGCGCGCTCCGCGTCGGAGGCGGCGTCGAGCCGGCGCGCGAGCCACTCGGCCGCCACGCCGGGCTCGCCCCGGTCGAGGTGCAGGCGCGCGAGCGCGTCGAGCGCGACCACCGTCGGCTCGAGCGCGACCACGCGGCGGTGCGCCTTGAGCGCGCCCTCGACGTCGCCCAGGCGCGTCTCGAAGAGCTCCGCGGCGCGCGCCCAGAGGCTCGCCGCGCGCCCGGGCTCGCCGAGCTTCTCCACGGCGCCCGCCTGGACGGTGTAGAGGTCCGAGAGCTCCTGGTGTCGCCCGCGCTCGATGTAGATCTGCGCGAGCTGCTCGACCGAGGACTCGTGGCCCGGGTGATCGCCGAGGTTCGCGGAGAGCACCTTGACGCGCCCTCCCCGCTCGTCGATGAGGCCGAGCACGCGCGAGACCTCGAGCCGCGCGCTCAGGCGCGTCTCGGCGTCGAGATCGAGCTCGAGCTGGCGCTGGCGCAGCGCGAGGAGCTCCGCGAGCCGGCCGCGCTCCTCGAGCTCGGCGCCGAGCTGCGCGACCGCCTCGGCGTCCTCGACGCTCTCGTCGACCACGCTCTGCAAGAGGCGCAGCGCGCGGTCGCGATCCCCGAGCTTCTCGCGGCAGAGCTCGCCGGCGCGGCGGCGCATCTCGCGCGACTGCGCGGGCTCGACGGGCATGCGCGCGCCGCCGACGAGCAGGTCGACGGCGCGGCGATGATCGCCGCCGTCGAGCGCCATCTGGACGAGCTGATCGAGCGCGAAGACCGCCATCGACGGCGCCTCGCGCTCCCCGCTCGCGGCGCGGCCGTCCTCCCACTGCCCGCGCGCGACGCGCAAGAGCCGGTCGAGGATCGTCCCCGCGAGCGCGCGGTCGCCCACCGGATCGAGCGCGATGCGCGCCGCGTCGTAGAGCGGGTCGAGGTCGTCGGGGAAGTTGCCGGCGAGCGCGAGCAGCGTGTCGACGAGCGGGCGGCTCGGCGCACGCCACTGGAGCCGCGCGAGCTCGCGCAGCGTGTCCGTGTGCGCCGCCTCGTGGCGCAGCGCGGCCAAGAGCGCCTCCTCGGCGCTCTCGACGTCGCCCGCGCGCTCGGAGCGCCAGGTCGCGACCTGCGCCCACAAGGCCCGGCCGAGCTCGGCGCGCACCTCTCCCGCCGCGGGGATCGCCGCGGCGAGGCCGTCCGCGATCGCCGCGAACGCGCCCGCGTCGTCGGCGCGCGCCTCGAGCGCGAGGAGCAAGTCCTCTTGCAGCGTGTCGCGCGCCACCGACGCGGTGACGGCGGCGCCCGCGGCCCCGTCCCACTGCGCCGCCGCGGCGCCCGCGCGGATCGCCTCGGCCGCCGTCTCGACGTCGTGCGGCACGAGCGCGAGGGCGCCGAGCCACGCGGCGAGGGCGGCGGCGCCCTCGCCGAGCCGCTCGAGCAGCCCCGCGCGGTGCCGGAGGAGCTCCGCCGCGCGCTCCTTGCGCCCGTCCGCGAGCGCGTCGGCCGCGCCGCCGAGCGCCGCGGCGGCGTCGGCCCAGCGACCGGTCGCCTCCGCGAGCCGCGCGAGCTCGCTCTCGAGCTCGCGGCTCGCCGGCTCGAGCGCGACCGCGCGCGCGATCGCGTCGAACGCGCCCGAGGCGTCCCCGCCTCGCTGCTCCGCGAGGCGCGCCGCCTCGGTCAAGAGCTCGACGCGCTCGTCGTCCCCGCGCGCGAGGCCGAGCCGGTCGTCGAGCAGGGTGAGGATCGCGCCCCAGTCGTCCGTCAGCTCGTACGCCTTCGCGAGCCCGTTCACCGCCGAGGCCTTCGCGCTCGGATCCGAGAGGAGCGACCTGAGGCCGTCGCGCGCGCGCGCGAGGCCCGGCTCCATCACGATCGCGCGGTGGTACGCCTTGGCGGCCTCGTCGCCTCGGCCGAGGTGCTCGCGGCAGACGTCGCCGAGGCGCGCGAGCACCTCCGCGGCGCGGGCCGCGTCCCGCACGACCGCGCGCGAGAGCAGCGCGTGGATCTCCTCGTAGCGCCCCGCGCGGACGAGCAGCTCGAACAGCGCGTCGACGGTCTCCGCGTCCTCGCCGTACTCGTCCTGGATGCGCGTCCACGTGTCGATCGACTCGGAGACGCGGTCGAGCTCGGCGGCCTGCGTCGTCGCGATGCGCCCGAGGTCGAGCCGGCGCTGCAGGCGCGGCACGTCCGCCGAGACGCGCCGGCGGAGCGCGTCGACGTGGAGCTCCCAGCGGCCGAGCCGGCCGGTCAGCTCGATCAGCGCGTCGAGCGCCTCCGGGTCCGACGCGTCCGCGTCGAGGCGCTGCTGCCAGAACCCGAGCGCGCGATCCCCCTCGTCGAGGCGCTCGGCGAGGCGCGCGCACTGCCCGAGGACCCGCCGCCGCTCGACCGGATCCGTCTCGAGGTGCGCGAGCCCCTCGAGCACGCCCAGCCGATCCGCGTGGCGCTCCGCCGCGTCGAGCAGCTTCTCGAGCCGCCGTGCGACGGTGAGCTTGGTCGGCGGCAGCGCGTCGGCGCCGAGCACGCGCTGGTAGAGCGCGATCGCCGCCGCGCCGTCCTGGAGGTCGCGCGCGCGCACGTCGCCGGCGTCGATGAGCAGCGCGTACTGGCGCGGCCCCGCGTCGGCGGCGTCCGCCGCCGCGACGAGCGCGTCGGCGTACCGCGCGTGCGCGCCGCTCGCCTGCGCGAGCGTCGCGAGCTCGGCCTGCGCGTCCTCCGCGGCGGGCTCGAGGCGGAGCACCTCCGCCCAGTGCGTGACCGCGTCGGCCGTATCGCCGCGCGCGGCGAGCCGCTCGCCGAGCTCGCGGTGGAGGGCGACCCGCGCCGCTCCGTCCGCGAAGCCGAGCGCGACGCCGACGGCGCGGATCACGTCGTCGGTCCGGCCGTCGCGCTCGTAGCGCTCGCGCAGGATCGCGAGCGCGCCCTCGCGCACGTCGTGCGGGGACGCCGCGAGCGCGACCACGCGCTCGAGGAGCGCGAGGTTCTCCGCCTCGGGCGCGCCGTCGTCGAGCAGCCCGGCGACCTCGCGCAGCGTCGCGCGCCCGTCCTCGAGGTGGTCGAGGTAGCAGGCCGCGATGCGGCCGCGGAGCGCGAGGGCGTCCGCCGCGGAGGCGCCGGCGAGCTGCTTGCGCCACAGCCCGATCAGCTCCTCCCAGCGCCCCTGCCGCTCGAGCAGGCGCTCGAGCGAGCTGACGAGCTGCGACTCGTTGGGGCGCAGCTCGAGGAGCTGCTGGAGGTAGCCGATGGCGCGGTCGGGCTGCCCGGCGAAGTCCTTCGCGAGCTGCGCCGCCTCCTCGAGGAGCTGCTCTCTGCGCGCGGCGTCGCGCGCCGCCGCGAGCGCGCGGTCGTAGAGCGCGAGCAGCTCGGCCCAGCGCTCGCCGACCGTCATGACCACGGTCAGCCGCTGGAGCGCCCAGTCGGCCTCCGGCGTGAGCTCGAGGACGCGCTGGAGCACCTGCACGAGGTACGGCGAGTCCTCCGAGAACCACTCCTCGTGGAAGCCCGCCGCGCGCTGCCCGAGCGTCTCGGCGAGCTCGGCGCCGAGATCGCGCGCGAGCACCTCGCGGTAGAGCGCGCCCACCTCGTCCGGACGCTGCGTCTGCTCCGCCAGCTCGTCGAGCAGATCCCAGCTCCCCTCGTCCTGCGGTGCGGCGCGCGCCGCGGCGAGCGCCGCCGCGAGCTCGGAGTCCATCGCCTCGTCAGAGCTCTCTCGTCCCATGCCGTCCTCGCGTGATGTCCCGTGGGCCGGCGAGGATACCAACGGATGGCGTCTCAGATCGACGCCGTTCTCGGCGGCAGCATCCGCGCGCTCTACCGGCCTCGCGCCCGGCGCGCGAGGAAGCGTAGCTCGTCGTCCGAGCCCCGCCGTCCTCGTGGCTCTGCGTGCTCGTCAGTGGGGCGATCCTCGCGCGGTCGTTCGCGCGCGCGCCCGAGAGGAAGTCGCGATCCCGATCCCCGCGGCGCACGCGTCGCACGCGACGAGCGGAGCCGTGAGCATGAAGAGCAGCGCGCAGCGTCCCACGGCGTAGACGCGCGACTACGACCTGCGGGCGAGCGCGACTACGGCCCCTCGATCACCACTCCGGCTCGATCACTTCGGTGCCGGAGACGCGCGGCGGCGATCGCGGACGGAGCTCTCGGTCCAGCGGCTCGACGCGTGGGCGCGGGAGCGGGCGCGGGGAACGGCGCGACACGGGCGCCGGGACGGCCTCCGGCGCGCCCTCGGGCTCCCCATCGAGCGCGGGCGCCTCGGGTTGCAGCTCCCGCTCGGATGGCGGCGCAGCGGCGGGCTCGACCTCGGGTGCGACCGGCTCGGCGGGCGTGGGGCGAGATGCGACGGGCTCTGACGAGGCGGGCGGTGCCGCCGTGGCCGGGCGCGCCGCGCCTCCGGGCGCCGGGCGGACGAAGAGCAGCAGCGCGAGCAAGGCGAGGCCGACGGCGAGCACCGCGGCGAGCGCGCCCGCGAAGGGCCGCCAGAACGGCTTGCGTACGATCGTCGGCAGCTCGGTCGGCGGCCCGCCGGGTGCAGACGTTCGCGGCGCAGGGCGCGGATCGGTGGCGAGGGCGCGGCGCTCCGGCGCCGCGGGCGCCAGGATCGCCGGCTCGCGGTCCTGTCCGGGCGCGTCCATCGAGCCGAGGCGCCGCGTCTCGCGCGGGTCGAGCAGCCCGTCGGGTGGCCCCGAGATGGCCGTGACCGCCTGCGTCGGGGCGCGCGCCTGCACGGACTCCGGGCGCGCGGCGAGCTGCATCCGCTGCGCCGCGTCGAGCTGCGCGGCGACGGCGAGGAGCGCGTCGCGCATCTCGAGCGCGGACGCGAAGCGATCGTCGGGCTTCTTCGCGAGCGCGCGAGCGACGATCGCCGCGAGCTCCGCCGGCAGCCCCACGCAGACGTCCGAGAGATCCGGCGCCTCGACGAGGAGCACGCGCCCTTGGAGCACGATGGGGCTCGCGTCCTCGAACGGGCGGCGGCCGGCGAGCACCTCGAACAAGCAGACCCCGATCGAGTAGAGGTCGCACGCGGGGGTCGGACGCTCGCCCTGAATCCGCTCGGGGGCCATGTACGCGGGGGTCCCGAGCGACATGCCGTACTGCGTAAGCTGCTTTGCGCCATCTTCGAGGAGGTAGGCGAGCCCGAAGTCGAGGATGCGCACCAGCTCGCGGCCCGGCCCGAGCGGGGTCACGAAGAGGTTCGCGGGCTTGAGGTCGCGGTGGATCACGCCGGCCTCGTGCGCCACCGCGAGGCCCTCGAGCGTCTGCACGGCGACGTCGATCGCCCGGCCGGTCGCCAGCGGGCCCTCACGCAAGACATCTTGCAACGATCGCCCGGTGAGGAGCTGCATCACGAGGTACGGCAGCCCGGTCCCGTCGGCGCCGCGCCCGAAGTCGAGCACGGGGACGATGTTCGGGTGGCCGAGCCGCGCGCTCGCCTGGGCCTCCCGCTCGAGCCGCTCCACGAGATCGACGGCGCCGCCGGCGAGCGGGTGGATGAGCTTGATCGCCACGCGCCGGTCGAGCATCTCGTCCGTCGCCTCGTAGACGACCCCCATCCCGCCCTCGCCCAGGACGCGCTCGAGGCGGTATCGTCCCCCGACGACGCTAGCGACCTCGATCCCGGCTGCGCGCCCCGCCACGCCTGGGAGGGTAGCACTCGGAACCCCTCTGTTACCCCCTCGGGCCGCGAGCTTTGCGATGATGGCGCGCATGCGGATGGGGTGGGGCCGATGGGCGGGAGCGATACTGGCGGGCGCGGTCGTGAGCCTCGCGGCCACCGCGAACGCGCAGGGGATCGAGCGCGCGCGCGCGCTCTTCGAGGCGGGGCGCGTCGCCGTCTCCGAGGGGGACTACGAGGCGGCGCTTCGCCACTTCACCGAGTCCCACGAGCTCTCGCAGCGGCCGCAGCTCCTCTTCAACATGGCCAACGCGGCCGATCGACTGCGCCGCGACCAGCAGGCGCTCGAGCTCTACCGGCGCTACCTCGAGGAGCTACCCGAAGCCGACAACGCGGCGTACGTGCTCGCGCGCATCGATGCGCTGTCGGGCACGGAGCCGCCGCCCGCGCCCGACCCGGAGCCCGAGCCGGTCGTCGAGCCGCCGCCGGTGCTCGTCGCGCCCGTCCCGCCGCCGCGCCGTCCGCCGCCGGAGCGCGAGCCTCCCATCGCCGGCATCGCGACGCTCGCGGCGGGCGCCGCGTTCGCGGTCACGGGGGCGATCCTCGTCGGCGTCGCCGCGTCGGAGCGCGCGAGCGTCGACGGCGCGCCGATCGGGTCGCGGTGGTCGGAGTACGAAGGCAGCCACCAGCGCGCCAACACTCTGGCCCCGATCGGTGGCGTCCTGCTCGGTCTCGGGGTGGCAGCGGCGGCGACTGGCGTCGCGCTCGTCGTCGTCCACGATGGTGAGGGCGAAGCGTCGGTGGCCATCGCGCCGTGGGGCGCGGGCGCGCTCGTGCGAGGGACCTTCTGATGCGGTGGCTCCCGCGGGTCGTCGCGTTCTCGGTCGCGCTGGGCGCGTGCGCCGATCCACCGGAGGGCGTGTTCGGCTGCGCGAGCGACGAGGACTGCCCCACCGGCTACGTCTGCCGCTCCGGCCCATCGGCGGCCTCGCTCTGCTACGCGACGCCGGGGGCCGACGGCGGCGGGCACGACGGCGGCGTGGAGCCCATGGACGCAGCCGGCATCGACGCGGCCGGCACCGACGCGGCCGGCACCGACGCGGCCGGCACCGACGCGGCCGGCACCGACGCGGCCGGCACCGACGCGGCCGGCACCGACGCGGGCGTCGACGCCGGCTCGTTCGACGCCGGGCCGTGCGGCATCGGCGGCCTCGAGTGCGACGGCGTGTGCGTCGACCCGGCGAGCGACGACCGACACTGCGGCGCGTGCGGCGAGCTCTGCGCCGGCGGCACGTCGTGCGTGAGCGGCGCGTGCATCTTCGCCAGCGACGGTCGCGACGGCGCCTTCACGCCGACGGGCGACACGGTGCTCCCCGCCGGCGTCTACCACTTCACGCGCATCACCATCCCCGGGGGCGTCACGGTGCGCACCGACGGCGAGGGCGTGCTCGACCTGCGCGCGACGACGGATGTGCGCATCGACGGTCAGATCCTCGTCGAGGGCGGACGCGGCGGCGACGGTCGCTCGTTCCCCGCACCGGGCGACGCGAACGGGCGTGGCGGTGGCCACGGCGGCTCCACCGCCACCGGCGCGGGCGGTGCAGCAGGCAACGGGACTTGCGCTACGGGGGGCGCGAGCGGAGGAGGCGCGGCGGGCGGCGCGCCGATGACATTCGAGGATCCCGCGTGCCGGCCCGGGATGGCCGGCGCGAACGGCGGTGGCGGCGGCGGCGGCTGGTCGTCCTCCGGCGGCGCGGGCGGCGGCTTCGCCGGCGGCGGCGGCGGCGGCGCCTACGTCTCCTCGGGTGGCGACGGCGGATCGGCGTCGGGCGCGCGCGGCGGGCTCGGCGGCGGGCGCGCGGTCGACTGTGGCCCCTCGGCGCCCTCGACATGCGCGGCCGGGCGCGGCGGCGACGCGCCGGGCCCGTACGCGGGCGGGGACGGCGCGCACTCGATGATCTGCCGCGTCGGCACCTCGGACACGGACTTCGGGGCGGGCGGCGGCGGCGGCGGCTCCATCGGCGCCAACGCGGCGGCAGACCTCCTCGTCGCCTCGACGCTGCGCGCCGGCTCCGCGGGTGGCGGCGGCGGGAGCGAAGCGTGGCGCGGGAGCGGCTCCGGCTGTGGCGCGGGTGGCGGCGGCGGAGGCGGTGCCGTGCGCGTGGCGTCTCCGACGTCGATCCGCGTCGGCCCGACGGGCGCCGTCCGCGCCGACGGCGGCGACGGCGGCGCGGCCGTCACGGGCGCGGGCGCCGGCGGCGGCGGCTCCGGGGGCGTCGTGTACCTCCAGGCGCCCGTGCTCGTGATCGCCGGCGCCGTCTCCGCGCTCGGCGGGCGCCCCGGCTCCTCGGGCGGCTGCGGCTGCGACGGCGGCGAGGGCGGTGTCGGGCGCGTGCGGCTCTCGGCGACCGCGGCGAGCTGCGAGATCACGGGCACCGTCGCGCCTCCCCTCACGGACGGCTGCAACCCCACCGGCGTCCCGGCGCAGGGCCGCGCGTACATGGGTGACTGGCCGCGGTGAAGGTCCGTCGATGAATCCAGCCTGCTGACATACCCCCGCGAAGTGGGCGAAAGCCGGGCGCGCGCCGTGCTCGTCGAGTTGAAGGCGGTCTCACGGGTCCTCGCGATCCACCTGGCGCAGATGATGACCTACCTGAAGCTCTCCGGCCGCCATGTCGGCCTGCTCCTGAACTCTCACGTGCTCCGAGTGCGAGACAGGATCCATCGGTACGTTCGCGAGCTTCCCGGGTGACCGCTCTGCGGCCCTCTGCGGTGAATCGATTCGATCTCACTGACGCTGGGGCTACCGGCCCGATGACCGGACATCGCAGACCAGGGGGTAGGTCCGGAGGTCTGGAATCGAACCGAGCACCGGGGTCCGAATGGGTCCCGCCACGACGCGACGCGAGGAGTCGATCCAGGCGGTCGGGGATCGCGTCTCAGATCGACGCCGTTCTCGGCGGCAGCATCCGCGCGCGGAAGTCCCGGAGCGATACCCCGGGCCCGAGCGGCCTCGCGCCGTCGAGCCCCTGCCAGGTCCCGTCGAGCCCGGCGACGCGCACCCGCCCGGGCGCGGGCGCCACGCGCCCACGGAATTCGCCGCGGAACCGCACGAGCGTCGCGTCGCGTCGCGACAGCGTCACGATCGATCCGCGCGCGCGCACGCCGGCGAGCGCGCGCGCCGTCCACTCGATCCGCGCGCCGTCCTCGCCGTCCATGCGCACGCGCTCCCCCTCGTCGGCGAAGCGCGCGAGCTGCTTGGGCAAGGCCCAGAGCGCGCGGCCGGCGGCGAGCGAGCGCGCGTCGTCGACGAGCATCTTCGCCACGTACCAGCCCCGCGCGACGGACCCGTCGGCGAGCCGCGCGCGCACGCGCGCAGGCATCCAGAGGATCTCGCGGTAGACGAGCGGCGAGGGCGCGACGTAGTCGACGAAGCCGAGGATCCCGACGCACCGCCCGAGGCGCGCCTCGACCTCGAAGCCCTGGGGCGGGCGCACGCGGCTCGCGTCGACGAGGAACGCCGCGAAGCGCGCCTGGCCGAACGTCTCCCACGGCGGCGGCGGGTAGTCCGCGCTCACCGCGCCATGCGCTCCGCGAGCAGGCGCTCCACGTCCGCGAGCGCGAACGGCTTGTCGATGCGCGGCACGCTCGACCCCTTGAGGAAGTCGCGCGCGCGGTCCGTGAACGCGCCGCCCGTCATGAACACGAAGCGCGACGCGAGGTCGGGGCGGCGCTCCGAGACCCGCTCGTACACGTCCATCCCGCTCACGTCGGGCATCATCAGGTCGCACAGGATCAG
Organism: Sandaracinaceae bacterium; assembly: GCA_019637095.1. Classification (GTDB taxonomy): domain Bacteria; phylum Myxococcota_A; class Polyangia; order Polyangiales; family Sandaracinaceae; genus JACKEC01. The sequence continues at coordinate 52,689 of JAHBWG010000067.1, forward strand.
GTCGTAGCGCGCGCCGTCGCCGAGCAGGGCGAGCGCCTCCGCGCCGCCACCCGCGACGTCGACGTCGGCGCGCTCCTCGAGCGCGAGGCGGATGGTCGTGGCGAGGCGCGGCTCGTCGTCGATGACGAGCACGGCGCCGCGCCGCCCCGGCGCCTCGACGACCTCGGGGCCGACCGGCGGCGCCGCCTCGCGCGACACGCCCGCGACCGGGAGCTCGACGCGGAAGACCGTGCCCACGCCGGGCCGGCTCCGCGCGACGCGGATCGTGCCCCCGGCGGAGGTGACGATGCCGTGGCAGATCGAGAGCCCGAGCCCGGTCCCGCGCGTCTTGGGCTTGCTCGTCCAGAACGGCTCGAAGACGCGCTCGACGAGCTCGGGCGCGATGCCGTGGCCGGTGTCCTCGACCTCGACGAACA
>JAHBWG010000068.1 GCA_019637095.1 Sandaracinaceae bacterium
GGGGCTCACCCCGCCTTCGAGCCGGCAGCGGAGGGTGAGGTGCACCTCGTAGGGCATCGAGATCGCTTCGTGGGCCTCGAGACTCTGGACGAAGAAGTCCCCATCGGCGAAGCCATCGGCGGTCGTCTCGAAGAGGAGCAGGTTGTCGGCGTCGCTCATGCTCTCACACCTCGGAGATGACCTTGCATTGGCCCGGCGCGAGCTGCGAGCCGGGCGGCGCGTTGGAGTTGCTGCCGTTGTGGCCGGTCGTCTTCATGACGGTGACCAGCTCGGCGCCCTCGACCTTGATCTTCGAGCACCCTACCGAGCGCTTCACCTTGTCCATGTTGGTGCTCGAGACCATCCCCTTGAGGGTGCCGGCTTCGTCCCCTTGGCTGCGGCTGATCTCGGTCTTCTTGGTGCACGTCTTCTTGTTCTCGATCTTCACCTTGCTCGAGCAGGTGCTGCCCTTGGCGCTCGAGCACTGCCCGATGTTGGGGAAGGGCGTCGGGATCGGCGGCGCGGGCGGCGCGGGGACCTTGCACACGTCCGGGAACGAGTTGCAGACGCCGCCGCCGTTGGTGGTCGCAGGGAACATCCGTCAGGCTCCTTCGCTCATGCCAGGTGGATCCGCTCGCCCTTGACCTTCATGCGGTCGCGGGCCTTGAGCAAGGTGTTCTCGCCGACGAGCTGCGCGGTGGCCTTGGCGACGAGCCGCAGGCGGCCGGCGCGGGTCTGCGAGAGGCGCTCGACCTCGCGGTAGACGTCCTTGGCGCGCTCGACGATGCGGCCGGCGCGCACGTCGAGGACCTTGGCGACGGTGCGCACGCGGTCGACGTGCGAGTCGAGCTGGTGCGCCTTGACGCCGACGCGCGTGGCGAGCAGCTCGGCGCGATCCGCCGCGGCGGTGAGGACCGAGGCGACGAGGGTGAGCTCGCCGGGCTGCAAGGCGACGCGCGCGGCGGGGCCCTGCGCCTTGGCCGCCTCGAGCACGGCGCCGCGGCCGCCCCGCAATGCGAGGTGGCCGTCCGTCTCGAGGGTCACGCCGTCGCGCGCGCTCATGCGGAGCGCGCCGTCGGGGACCGAGAGCTCGAGGTCCCCGTCGGGCGCGTGCAGCACCGCGCGATCGGTCGCGGGGTCGTACTCGAAGAGCAGGCGCCCGCGCCGATCGCGGACCTGCACCGGCTCGTCGTCCTCGTCGAGCAGCTCGTCGATCAGCGAGGCGGGGCGCGGCAACACGCCGACGACCCAGCTCGCGCCCTCTTCGTCGGTCAGCACGACGACGCGATCCCCCGCGCGCGGCGCGTCGTAGCCGGGGACCGCGGCGAGCGCGTCGAGGGTGCCGCCGCCCGCGAGCGCGAGCGTCAGCCTGCCGCCCGCGGCGACCTCGCGGACCTCGGCCGAGCGGGCGCCGGGTGCGCGTGACGCGGGCTCGCGGGGGTCCGCGAGGTCCTCGAGGCTGCGCGTCATGGCTCGTCGATCTCCCTCACCCCCGGGGAGCATACCCCGGGGCCGGCAACCTGTGACCGCCCGTTCGCCCTCGCAACGGGCGGCAGGCATCAGCGCGGTTACACGCCGATCAGCCCTCGTCGTCGGCGGCCGGCGGCGGCTCGGGGACGCCGTGGCCGATCGCGCCCTCGAGCAGCCGCGCGAGCAGGTCGGCCTGGTTGCGCTCCACGATCGCGCGCGCGGGGTCGAGCGGCGCGGCGTCCTCGTCCTCTGCGGGCTCGACCGCGGCGTGGCCGAACGCGGCGCTGCCGCGCTCGCTCGCGTCGAGGCCCCCGGTGATCGCGGCGCGCTGCGCGGGCTCGAGGCGGGCGCGCGCGAGGTCGGCGCCGTACGCGCGCACCCCCGCGAGCTCGGCGTCGTCGAAGCGCGCGCCCTCGAGCTGCGCGGCCGAGAGGTCCGCGTCGGCGAGGCGCGCGCGCTCGAGGCCGGCGTCGGTCAGGTCCGCGCCGCGCAGGTCGGCGCCCTCGAGGGTGGCGTCCGCGAGGATGGCGCGGCTCAGCCGCGCGCGGTGGAGCCGCGCCGCGCCGAGGCGGGCGCCGCTCAGATCCGCGCCGGTGAGGTCGGCGCCTTCGAGCGCGGCGCCCTCGAGGTCCGCCTCGCGCAGCCCCGCCTCGACGAGCGACGCGCCGGTCAGCCGCGCGCCGGCCAGGCGCTGCGCGTCGAGCCGCGGGGCGGTCCAGCGCACCTCGGCCAGATCCGCGCCCTCGAGCCGCGCCTCGCGCAGATCGACGTGGCGACCGCTCGAGCCCCCGAGGCGCGCCTCGCGCAGATCCGCGCGTCGCAGATCGCACTCGGTGAGCTCGACGCCGCGCAGGTCCGCGGCGCGCAGGCGCGCCTCCGCGAGCACACACGCGCGCAGGTCCGCGCCGCCGAGCGTCGCGCGCTCGAGGTTCGCGCCGCCGAGCTTCGCGCCGCCGAGCTTCGCGCCCGAGAGGTCGGCGCCACGGAGGTCGAGGTCGGCCGCGTCGACGCCCTCGAGGCGCGCGCCGCGCAGCGACGCGAACGCGAGCGCGCTCGGCAGGCTCGCGGTGTCGCCGAGATCGGCGCCGTCGAGGACCGCGCCGGCGAAGCTCGCCCCCGCGAGGTGCGCCCCCTCGAGCGCGACGTTCGAGAGCTCGGCGCGCGAGAGGCAGGAGGCGGTGAGCCCCGCGCCGCGCAGATCCACGCCCGACAGCACGGCGCCCGACAGGTCGGCCTCGGTCACGTCCGCCTGCACGAGCATCGCGTCGGAGAACGCCGCGCCGACGAGCGAGGCGCCGCGCAGCGTCGAGCGCGACAGGCTCGCGCGCTCGAACCGCGCGCCATCGAGCCGGGCGCCGCTCATGAGCACGCGCTCCATCGCGAGCTCGACGGCCTCGAGGCCGGTCAGCTCGATCGCGCGCGCCTCGACGAAGCGCATCTCCTCGACGCCGATCGCGCAGTCGGCCAGCCGCGCGCCGACCCAGCGGCTCTTCTCGAGCACGACGTCCGAGAGGACGCAGCGCTCGAGCCGCGCGTGCGAGAGGTCGGCCTCCCCGAGGTCGGTCATGCGGGCGCGCACCGCCTCCCAGCGCGAGGCGCGCGCGTCGGCGCCCCGCAAGTGGACTTGCTCCAGGGTGACGTCGCTCAGCCGCGCGTCGCGCAGGCGCGCTCCCGCGAGCGTCGCGCGCGTCGCGCTCACCCCGCGCCAGCGCGCGCCGGTGAGCGTCGCGCCCTCGAGGTCCGCGTCCTCGATGACGACGTCGGTCCAGTCCGTCCACGACAGATCGGCGCGCGCGAGCCGCACGTGCGTGATCCGACAGCCGCGCAGCGCGACGCCGCGCCAGCTCGCCTCGGAGAGGTCCACGCCGTCGAGGTGCACGGCCTCGAGCACGCCGCCGGCGCGATCGAGCGCGGCGGCGAGCGCCTCCGGGTCGGCGATCTCTCGGAGCTCGGTCATCGTTCCAGCTTGGTCCGGGTGACGTCGGCGAGCTCGAGCTGGACGTGGTCGGTCTTGGCCCGCCACAGCTCGGCGCCGAACAGGTTGGCGCCGCGCAGGTCGGCGAACGACAGGACGGCCGATTCGAAGTTCGCCTCCATGAGGTCGCTCTTGATCGCGTGCAGGCTGTGCGCGTTGGCGCGATCGAAGCGCGCCCCGCGCAGCGCGCAGCCGTCCATGCGGGTCCCGATGAGCACGGCGTCCGAGAAGTCCGCGCGGGTGAGGCGCGCGAACGAGAAGTCGCTGCGGCTCAGCTCGGAGCGCTCCCAGAAGGAGTCCTCGGCGTCGATCGTCCCGAAGCGCGCCTCGGTGGCGCGCAGGCCGGCGCCGCGCGACTTCGTCATCCGCGCGCGCTCGAAGCGCGCCCCGTGCGCGGTCGCGTCCTCGAGCGTGGCGTCCGCGAGGTTCGCCTCGAACAGGTCCGCGCGGTCGAGCGTGGCGCGCTCGAAGTCCGCCTCGGTGAAGTCGGTCTGCGTGAGCACCGCCGCGGTCAGGTCGGCGCCGACGAAGCGCGCGCGCGCCGCCTTCGCCTGGCTGAGCCGGATCTCCACGAGGCGCGCGCCCTCGAGGTCGGCGTCCTCGAGGTTCGCGCCGAGCAGATCGACCCACTGCGCGTTGGCGCCCGCGAGGTCCGCGCCGACGAGCGACGCGCCGCCGAGCTCCGCGCGCACCATCTCCGCCTCCGCGAGCGAGGCGCCGTCGAGGCGCGCGCCGGCGAGGCGAGTGCCGTTGAGCTTCGCGCCGCGCAGGATGCTCGACGTCAGGTCCTGGCCCGAGAGGTCCATGCCGGAGAGCTCGGCGCCGGTCAGGTCGAGCTCCGAGAGCGGCTCGCCCGCCGCGAGGCGCGCCTCGACGAGGGCGCGGCCCTCCGGCGCGGGCGGCGGCTCGGGGACCTCGTCGGGCTCGGGCTCGGCCTCCGGCTCGGGCTCGGGCGCCGCGAGCTCGGCGAGCGCTTGCTCGACCTCGGGGGGCACGGGCGCGCCGCTCGCGCGCAGCCGCTCGAGCAGCTCCTTCGGATCGGGCGGCGGCGGTGGCGGCGCGGCGTCGTCTTCGGCCGTGGGCGACGGGATCCCCATCGCGGCCATCTTCGCCTCGAGCTCGGCCATCTTCGCCGCCAGCTCGAGCTCCTCGGGCGAGGGCGGCTCCTCCGCCTCCGCCTCCGCTTCCTCTTCGCCTTCGGGCTCCTCGGGCGCCGGCTCTTCCACCTCCGGCGGCGGCGGCTCGCCCTCGGCCTCTCGCTCCTCGGCCTCCTCCTCGGCGCGCAGCGCGTCGAAGCGCGCCTTCAGCTCCGGCGCCGAGCGCGACGGGCCGCCGAGCGGATCGTGCGCGATGAAGAGGTGCGCGATCTCGTCGAGCGACTCGCTCGGCACCTCGACGAGCCCGCGCCACGTCAGGAGCAGCTTCCCGATCGCGCCGTCCCACGTGACCATGTCGAGCTCGAGCGGGACCTCCTCGAACGCGCGCGGCTGGCGCGGGCGCTCGATGTCGAGGAACACGCGCGGCACGATCCCGGGCAGCCGCGATCGGATCGACGGAGCGCTCGGGTGCAGGTTGTGGATCTCGATGCGCTCGTCGCCGCGCCAGAAGCCCTCGCGCAGGCGCTGCTCCGGCGGCGCCTCGAGGAAGAAGCGCCAGTCGAAGTCGTGCGGCAGCCAGGGCCAGCGCTCGCGCATGTAGCGCTGGTCGTAGGTGCCGGCGTAGCGCCGCCGCTCCGGCCACGTCATCGGCAGCGCGCCGACGATCACCGGGTCGGGCTTGCTCTCGGGCGCGGCGATGAGCGCGCGCGGCTGCTCGAGGTTCGGCAGCGGGAGCTCCCCGTCGACCTCGACGCGCCCGCGGCCGTAGGGGTTCGGCGCGTAGCCGGGCCCGCCGTACGCGCGCTCCATGCGCAGCTCCATCTCGGTGAACGGGGTCGGCGCGCTGATCGAGCGCACGAGCCCCTTGGTCCACACGCGATCGCCGAGCACCGCGAAGCTCTTCTCGACGGGGCCGACGCGGAAGCTGCACGCGACCATCGGCGCCGGCCGCCCGCCCGGCGCCCACGCCTTGCCCGTGACGAAGCACTCGCCGAGCGGCTTGAGCAGCGGGTAGTCCGACGGGGCGCGCAGCGAGCGCTCCGCGTCGTCGTCCCAGTACACCTCGCCCGTCGCGGGGACCTGCTCCTCCGCGAGCGGCGCCGGGTCGCCCGCCGCCGCGTCGAACGTGCCCTTGACGACCACCGTGAGCGAGGGCGCGGGCGGCCGCAGCTGCCACACGCGGAACCCGAGCTCGAGGGGCGAGTCCTTCACGTAGCGCATCGAGGGAGCGAGACTCTCTCCCGCATGACGGCGCGGCGCAACGCTTCGATGTGCGCGCCGCGCGTGATAGCCTCGCTCGAGCCCCGCGCGGTGGGGCGGTGGAGGAGCCCTTGCGACTGCTACACGGCCCGTTCGGTGAGCGCTTCGAGATCGTCCCGCGCACCGATCCGCTCGCGCGCGAGATCACCGACGAGGAGCACGCGCTCGCGGTGCGCGCGCTGCCGACCGACCTGACGCTGGTGGAGGCCTGGCTGCACCGCGCGCTCGAGGTCTCGTGGAACGAGCACGTCCTGCGTCGCCTCGTCGACGACGGCGCGGGGCTCGGCAGCCTCGAGAGCCCGGCGCTCGCCTTCGCGATCGCCGTGCGGCTCGTGAACGGCGAGCTGCGCCTGCGCCTGCTCGCGCGCGACGAGGGCTGGGCCGGCGGCCTCGCGGGCGAGCGGGAAGAGAGCGACGCGGACGAGCCGCCCCCGCGCGACGACGAGATCCGCCCCTGCGACTTCGAGACGGTGGCGATCGCGTGCAGCCACGAGCGCTCGGGGGACTTCCGCTTCTGGCGCGACGCGGCCGGGCTCGACCACCACAACCTCGCGCCCCCGCCGGGCGGCGGCATCGCGAGCAAGATCCTCGAGGTCGTCGCCGACCACACCGACAAGGGCGCGGACGAGATCTCGGTGAAGCTCGAGGGCGGGCCGGGCTACACGTGCTCGAGCCGCCACCCGAAGATCACGGTGAGCAGCCAGGTCGGCGCCGATCAGGTCTTCGAGGGCGAGACGAGCGCGAAGTTCAAGGCCAAGTCGCGGCCGCTGCTCGGGATCGGGATGGCGTCGCGCTCGCCGTTCTCGGTGATCGCGTTCTTCTTCTTCCGCGACGCGGAGGTCAACCGCTACACGATCGACGTGCAGGCGTGCGGCGTGCGCTCGGGCGGCGAGATCGGCTTCGGCCGCAGCCAGATCGTGCTCAAGGCGTACCCGTCGGACGTCTACCAGCTCGCGGTCTCGATCCCCTCGCTGAAGAAGGCGAAGCTCGAGCGCAGCGCGACCGCCTACCGCGACAAGCTCGTCTTCGAGGCCAAGGACGAGACGACCAAGGGCCTCGCCGGCGAGAAGGAGACCGACAAGCGCCAGGTCACCGTCTCGGGCTCGGGCGTGAAGACCAAGGACGAGTACAGCTTCGCGACGCGCGACGGCAAGCTCACCGAGACGACGACCACCGACCACGGCTGGGGGTTCAAGCAGCCGGAGTCGGAGACCGAGCTCAAAGAGAGCAAGGACGGCGTCGACGGGCTCGCGAAGGAGATCGGCGCCTCGCTCACCCTCAAGCGCAACGGCAAGGACGTCGAGGAGGCCGCGTACCTCGGCAAGATGGTCAAGGCCATCTTCGAGATCGAGAAGGAGGTGAAGTCCATCCAGGACTTCATCAAGAAGTTCCAGCCGTCGGTGGGCTTCAAATTCTCGCTCGAGCTCGAGGTCTTCAAGGGCGATCTCAAGCTCGATTGGGGCTACAAGGAGTGGAAGGATCACACGGTCTATCGATGGTGGAAGTTCTCCATCGAGATGACCCTGATCAAGATCGCGCTCGAGCTGAAGTTCGGCATCGAGTTCCGGATCTGGAAGTTCGGGATCGACCTCTGCGTCTACGGCAAGATCACGCTCGACGCGAAGGTGTCGGGGAGCAAGGAGTCGACGCCGGACGACTCGAAGCCGTGGGAGGTCACGGTGAAGTCGGAGCCCAAGGGCGAGCTCGGCATCAAGGCCGCGCTCGGCCCCGACGCGCTCTCGATCGGCGGCAAGGTCGAGGCCGGCTACTCGTTCACCGCCAAGTGCAAGGTGACGACGCAAGAGCCCTTCCGCGTCGACTGGAGCATGGATCGCAAGGAGACCGTCGCGAAGATCGAAGGCAAGATCAAATGGATCGGCTCCTTCGAGCGCAAGGTGCTCCTCATCGAAGAGAAGAAGAACGTCAAGAAGGGGTACTTCCCCAACTGATCTCGCGCCACCTGGGACGCTGATGGCCACGCCCTGCTACTACCTGAACGTCACGATCCGTGCGTACGACGCCGAGGTGTTCCTCAACGGCGCGCCCATCGAGCGAGCGCACCGCGGGTTCCCGCGCTTCGCGCAGCTGCCGGTGAGCGAGTGGCTCGTGCAGGGCGAGAACCGCCTCTCGGTCACGATCCTCGGCGCCGACCACCTCCCGCAGCCGGAGCCGCCGCGCGAAGGAGACGAGGCGAGCGAAGCGGACGGCGAGGGCGTCGCGCTCGCGCCGGTCGCGCCGCCGCCCGCGGCGGCGGCCGCCGCCGCGAGCGAAGACGAGCCGCTCCTGCGCGTCGCGCTCTGCGTCGGGGACCTCGGCGAGCTCGTCGAGCCCGGGCAGGACCGCGAGCTCCTCGTGCTCGAGTGGACGCCGCCTCCGCCGCCGGCCGAGGACGAGCCTCCGTTCCTGTTGCCGCACGAGGTCGAGGAGCACATCGCGCTGTCGCATCCGTGGGGTAGCTGGAGCTGGGAGGCGGCCCCGGTGCTCGACCTCCTCGAGGACCCGGCGATCGTGCTCGAGGCGAGCGACTTCGTCGCGGAGCTGCACGCGGCGATGGTGGCTGGGCGGCTCGACGCGGTGATCGACCGGAGCGCCCCGAAGTTCGACGAGGTCGCGCCCTGCTACGACTTCGACCCCGCCGACGCGCGCGGCCGGCTCCCGCTCGCGTGGCCCGAGATCAGCGCGTCGCCGGACTTCCGCCTCGCGGACTTCGACCCGTCCGACCTCGAGCTGCGCCCGTGCTGCGGGGGCCGCGTGCTCGAGCCGCGCACCCTCGCGGGCGAGCCGGTGATCCGTCAGGCGGTGCCGATCGACGACTCGCTCTGGGCGATGCCGCTCTTCCTCGCGCGGGTCGACGGGCGGCTCACCGTCGTGCGCTGACGGGCGCAGCTACCACGTATCGACGCGCAACCCGGCGATCCGGGTGAACTCATCCTGGTTTCGTGTGACCAGCTCGGCGTCCTGGGCCATGGCGATCGAGGTGATCAGCATGTCGTTGGTGCCGATCGGCGTCCCGTCCCGCTCGAGCTGCGCGCGGATCACCCCGTACTGCTCGGCCGCGCGGTCGTCGAAGAGGAGGGAGTCGAAAGGGACGAAGAACGCCTTCAACTTCTCGAGGTTGTCCTTCACCTTCGCGCTCTTTCGGGCACCGAAGAGGAGCTCGGCTTTCACGACGGAGCAGAGACAGACCTCGCTCGGCGCGAGCGCGAGCAGCTTGTCGCGAACGCGGGGGTCGGTCCCGTTGAGGTAGGCGATGCAGATGTTCGTGTCGAGCAGCCGCATCACCGCGGGTCGGTCAGGTCGAGGTCTTCCGGCGGTGGGTCGACGACTTCCGGCAGCGAGCACGCGGCGTAGAGACGTCGGAACTCCTCCGGCCACTCGGTCGGGCGCCGCTCCCGGTCGAGGATCTCCACGATGTAGGCAGAGAGGCTCTTGCCCGCTTGCATCGCCCGCTTGCGCACGTCGTTCGCGACCGCCTCGGGCAGGTAGATCGTCGCTTGCGGCACCGTCCGAGTGTATGCGGCCACGTATACTCCGTCAACGGAGTCATGCACGTGCCCGAGTGGACGACGCCGCCGGCAGAGGACGAGCCGCCTCACGATCCTCGGTTTGCTTCCGGGCGGGCGTGACTAGACTCCGGCATGCGGTTCACCTCGGACTACCTGGTGCTCGGGAGCGGCGTCGCGGGCCTGACCTACGCGCTCGAGGCGGCCAAGCGCGGCACGGTCGCGGTCGTCACCAAGCGCGCGGTCGCCGAGTCCAACACGAACTACGCGCAGGGCGGCGTCGCGGCGGTGATGGACCCCGAGGACTCGTTCGAGGAGCACGCGGCCGACACGATCACGGTCGGCTACGGGCTGAGCAAGCCGGACATCGTGAGGCTCGTCGTCGAGGGCGGCCCCGCGGCGATCCAGGAGCTCGTCGCGCGCGGCGCCGACTTCGACACGAGCGAGGGCAAGGACGGCCTCGACCTCACGCGCGAGGGCGGCCACGGCAAGCGCCGGGTCGTGCACGCGGGCGACATCACCGGGCAGGAGATCCAGCGCGTGCTCGTCGAGGCCGTGCGCGCGACGCCGAACATCACGGTGTTCGAGGATCACATGGCCGTCGACCTGATCGAGCTCAGCCGCTCCGGCGGGCCGCACCAGGTCGCGGGCGCGTACGTGCTCGAGGAGCAGAAGGGCGACGTCCACACCTTCGTCGCGCGCGCGACGGTGCTCGCGACGGGCGGGGCGGGCAAGGTCTACCTCTACACGTCGAACCCCGACGTCGCGACCGGCGACGGCGTCGCGATGGCGTACCGCGCGGGCGCGCTCATCGCGAACATGGAGTTCTTCCAGTTCCACCCGACGTGCCTCTACCACCCCAAGGCCAAGAGCTTCCTGATCAGCGAGGCGCTGCGCGGCGAGGGCGGCATCCTGCGGCTCGCGAACGGTGACGCGTTCATGGAGCGCCACCACGAGATGAGGGACCTCGCGCCGCGCGACGTGGTCGCCCGCGCGATCGACTTCGAGATGAAGCGCACCGGCGCCGACTGCGTGTTCCTCGACATGACGGGGCAGAGCGCGGAGTTCCTCGTGCGCCGCTTCCCGAACATCCACGCGCGCTGCGTCGAGCTCGGCATCGACATGACCCGCGAGCCGATCCCCGTCGTGCCCGCGGCCCACTACATGTGCGGCGGCGTCGTCGTCGACGAGGACGGCCGCACGAAGATCCCCGGCCTCTACGCGATCGGCGAGGTCACCTGCACGGGGCTGCACGGCGCCAACCGGCTCGCGTCGAACTCGCTGCTCGAGGGGCTCGTCTTCGCCAAGCGCGCGGCGCAGGCGACGCTCGACGTCGGGGCGGGTCGGCTCGCCGAGCCGCCCGAGTGGGACTCGGGCAGCGCGGTGCCCTCCGACGAGGCGGTCGTGGTCACCCAGAACTGGGACGAGATCCGCCGCTTCATGTGGAACTACGTCGGGATCGTGCGTAGCAACCGGCGCCTGCGGCGCGCGGCCCGCCGCGTCGCCTTGCTCAAGGACGAGATCCGCGAGTACTACTGGAAGCACCTCGTCACCCGAGACCTCCTCGAGCTGCGTAACATCGCCGACGTGGCGGAGATGATCATCGCGTGCGCGTCGACCCGACGCGAGAGCCGCGGGCTCCACTTCACCATCGACTACCCCGAGCCCCGCGACGACTACGCCAAGGACACGCTCATCGTGTACGGCGAGCCCCCCCACCTCAGCGGTCGCTGAGCGAGCTGCGCGAGAGCACCCGCCCCATGACGACGATGCAGATCGGGATCCTGTCGATGCGCCCGGAGAGCTACTCCGTCCGGCGCCTGTACGAGGCCGCGACGCAGCGCGGCCACGGCGCGCGCGTGATCGGCTACATGGAGACGTACATGTCGATCGCCGCCGGCCGCGCGACCCTCATGTACGAGGGCGAGCCGGTGAACATGCTCGACGCGGTGATCCCGCGCATCGCCGCCGCGTACACGTTCTACGGCACGGCCGTCGTGCGGCAGCTCGAGATGATGGGCGTCTACACGGTGAACGGCTCGCAGGCGATCTCGCGCTCGCGCGACAAGCTGCGCTCGTTCCAGATCCTGTCGCGCAAGGGCGTCGGCCTGCCGGTGACCGGCTTCGGCCACTCGACGCGCGACGTGCGCGGCCTCGTCGAGACCGTCGGCGGCCCGCCGATCATCATCAAGCTGATCGAGGGCACGCAGGGCGTCGGCGTCGTGCTGGCCGAGACGATGAAGGCGGCCGAGTCCGTCATCGACACGCTGCGCAGCCTGAACGTGAACTTCGTCGTGCAGGAGTTCATCAGCGAGGCGGCCGGGACGGACATCCGCTGCTTCATCGTCGGCGGCCGCGTCGTCGCCGCGATGGAGCGCAGCGCCGCGCCCGGCGAGTTCCGTGCGAACCTGCACCGCGGCGGCAAGGCCCAGCGTATCCGGCTCACGCCCTCCGAGCGCGCGGCCGCGGTGAGCGCCGCCAAGGCGATGCACCTGCCGGTCTGCGGCGTCGACCTGATCCGCTCCGACCACGGGCCGCTCGTGCTCGAGGTCAACTCCTCGCCCGGCCTCGAGGGCATCGAGGCGGCGACCGGCAAGGACGTGGCTTCGAAGATCATCGAGCACATCGAGAAGACGGTCCTCGCCGGCGGCGCCACGCGCGACCACGTGGGCGCGTGACCGAAGGCTGGCTCTACAAGATCCTCCCCGCGGCGCGCTGGGCCGACGCCGCGCGCGAGGGCCGCGTGCCGGAGGCGGAGGTGGACGTGCGCGACGGGTTCCTGCACCTGAGCGACGCGACGCAGGTCCGCGAGACGGCGCGCCGGCACTTCGCCGGCCAGCGAGGCCTCGTGCTCGTGACGCTCGACCCGGCGCGGTTCGCGCAAGGCACCTTGCGCTGGGAGCCCTCGCGCGGCGGCGCCCTCTTCCCCCACGTCCACGGCGCGGTCCCGCTCGCCGCGGTCGTGCGCGTCGACCCGCTCGAGCCCGACGGCGACGACTTCGCCTTCCCGGCCCACGCCGGCGCGTGAGCGCGTCACCCGCGCGGCGGGAAGAGCGGCGCGAGCTCGAGCTCGATCGCGTCGAACGGCGGGATGCGCGCGCGCTCCTCGTCGCCGAAGCTCCCGGCGTCGACCCACCTCCCGCCCGCGAGCGCCATCGCCTCGACCGTGCGCGCGACCGGGTCGACGATCCAGTAGCGCGCGACGCCGTGGGCGGCGTAGAGCCGGCGCTTGGTGACGCGGTCGTGCGCCGCGTTCGACGGACTGACGATCTCCGCTGATCCAGTCGGGCACGACCTCGAGCGGGCGCACTCCCCACGGGCTCGGGAGGCGCTCGCGCCGCCACGGCTCACTCCTCGTCGACCTTCGCGCGCGGGACGCGCGCGCGGCGCAGGTCGCCGAGGACGTTCGCGATCAGCACGAGCGCCCCGAGCCCGGCGAAGATGCGCCACGACCACTGGGCTTGCGCGTCGCGATCGCCCGCGAGCGGGGGGATCAGGTCGAGGAGCGGGAACAGCAGCCAGCTGTCTTCGTGCGTCCCGTTGTAGTGCCAGACGAAGCCGGCGACGCCGAACAGGAGCACCGGCACCAGGTAGCGCACGCAGTTCAGGGTACACCCTGAACGCCGCATCACCGCGGCATGCGGCACTTCTCGTAGCGCCTGCCGCTGCCGCATGGGCAGGGGGCCGTCGCGTCCGGCGCGCGCTCACCCGGCGCGGGCCGCCACCCGGTGGTGCGCGCGCTCCCTCGCGGCGGCAGGCTCGCGCGCGAGCGCGCTCTTCGCGGCGAGGTACGCGTCGATCGGGGCCTGCTCCTCGATGTCGACGCCCGCGCGGCGCATCTCGTCGAAGAGCCCCTTGGCAGGCCCGAACGACGAGGGGCTGCGCATCGCGACCTCGTACCTCGGCGCCGCGGCGCGGATGGTCGTCGCGAGGCGGTGTGCGTCCCGCGCCTCCAGGTGTCCGACCGCGACCGACCACTCGAAGAACGCGGCGAGGCCAACGGGGCGAGGGACGTCCCCGTGCCCGTCGAGCACCCGTGGGCGACTCGCTCACTCGCCGCGCGCGCCGCGCACGATCGACGCGGCGCGCTCCCACCAAGGCCGCGGCGCGGGCGGCGCCGCGCCCTCTCCGAAGCGCGCGTAGAGGTAGGCGATGATGTCCTGCGACTCCGGCATCCAGTGGTCCTCTCCGATCCGCAGCACGGGCACGGTGCGGCGGCCGCGGGCCGCGAGCAGCGCGGCCATGTGCTCCGGGCTCGCGCGCACGTCGCGCTCCTCGAGCGTGATCCCCAGCGCGCGCGCGGCCGCGCGCACGTCCTCGCAGTAGCCGCAGCCACGCATCACGTAGAGCGCCAGGTCCTGAGTCACCCCTTCGATGTACGGCCCCGCGGCGCGCGCGGGTAGCCTCCTCCCTCACAGGGGCATCGTCTCGCCGGGCGCGGGCGCGCGCACGTCGGGGAACCCGCGCTCCTCGAGCGCGCCGATCAGCGCGCGCTGCGCCTGCGGCTCGCCGTGCACCAGCGCGACGCGCCGGAGCGGCCCGCGCGCGCGGACCGCCTCCGCGAACGCGATGAGCCCGCCCCGGTCCGCGTGCCCCGAGAACCCGTTCAGCACCACCACCTCCGCGAGCCGGTCGTGCTCGACCCCGAAGATCGGCACGCGCGGCCGCAGCTCGACGAGCCGCCGCCCGAGCGTGTGCTGTGCCTGCCAGCCCACGATCACCACCGTGCTGCGCTTGTCGCCGATCACCGCGCGCAGGTGGTGGAGCACGCGCCCGCTCTCGCACATCCCGCTCGCGCTGATGACCACCGCGGGCGTCGCGCTCGCGCTCAGCGCCTTGCTCTCCTCGACGTCGGACACGTAGGTCAGCCCGTGGAAGTCGAACGGTGACTGTCCGCGCGCGACGAGCGCGCGCATCTCGGCGTCGTAGCAGTCCGGGTGCATCCGAAAGACGTCCGTCACCCGCACGGTCAGCGGCGAGTCGACGTAGACCGGCACGTTCGTCAGCCGCCCCTCGGAGCGCAGGTGCTTGAGCGCGAACAAGATCTCTTGCGCGCGCTCGAGCGCGAACGAAGGGATGACCACCTTGCCGCCGCGCGCGATCGTCCGCTCGATCACGTCGCCGAGCTCGTGCTCCACGCGCTCGATCGGCGGGTGATCGCGGTCGCCATAGGTGCTCTCGCTGATCAGGACGTGCGCTCCGTCGGGGATCTCCGGGTCGCGCAGGATCGGCCGGTCCTTGCGGCCGAGGTCGCCGGTGAACACGAGCCGCCGCGTCTCGCCGACCGCGTCGACGTCGAGCACGACGATCGCGCTGCCGAGCACGTGGCCCGCGTCGAGGAAGGTCAGCTCGACGCCCGGCGCGATCGTGGTCTTGCGGTGGTAGGGGATCGCCACCATGCGCCCGAGCAAGCGCGCGACGTCCTCGGTGTCGTAGAGCGGCTCCACGGGCGGCCCGGCGAGCTCGCCCTTGTCGATGCGCCGGTTCACGTAGCGCGCGTCCTGCGCCTGGATCATCGCCGCGTCCTCGAGCATCGCCGCGCAGAGGTCCCGGGTCGCCGGCGTGCAGAAGACGTCGCCGTCGAAGCCGCGCGCGTGCAGGATCGGCAAGAGGCCGCTGTGATCGATGTGCGCGTGGCTCAGCACGCACACGTCGACCGCGCGTGGCGAGAACGGCAGCTCGCGGTTCTTGCGGTGCGCGTCCTGCCGCCGGCCCTGGAACAGGCCGCACTCGAGCAGCACCGTCGCGCCGGGCGTCTTCACGAGGTGCATCGAGCCCGTGACCGTCTGCGCCGCGCCGTGAAATTGGATCTCCATCGCCCGCGATCGTACCCGACTCCCGGCGCCCTGAGCGATCGCGTTGCGAATCTGGAGCGCCGGTCGCAAACTCCGGCCGATGGATCTTGAAGGTTGGCCCTCGTCGCTCGGCTGGCGCGTCGTCCCGGCGCTCGGGATCGTCGCCGCGGGGTGTTCGCTCTTGCTGGGACCGGCGCCGACGTACCGCGAGCCCGGCGAGGGCGGACGCGACGCCGGCCCCGACGCGGCGCGCGAGGATGCGGCGAGTGAGGATGCGAGTCTCGATGGCGCCATCCGGGGCGATGGAGGGTGTCGGGAGGCCTTCACCGACTGCGTGCCCGTCGCGAACACCGTTTACGAGTGCTCAGCGGGCGAGTGTGCGATAGCGTCTTGTGTGGACGGATGGGGCGATTGTGACGACCGAAGCGAGACGGGGTGCGAGCATCCGTTGAACGACGTAATGCGGTGTGGCTCCTGCATGACGTCGTGCCACTGGGAGTGCGCCTCCCGCGAGTGCAATGATCCCGTGGAGACCGTGCCGGGCTATGCAAACGGCTGCTCTTTGCTACGAGATCGTACTGTTCGCTGCTGGGGCGACAACGAGCACGGGCAGCTCGGTCTCGGCACGACGAGTCCCACGCCATCCGTGGGGCCGCAGGGCATCGTACAGCGTGTGTTCGACGTGCCTGTCGGGGTCGGCCATCTCGCCGACGTAGTGCAGTTCTCGCTGGGTACGTTCTTCGCGTGCGCCGTTACCGGATCAGGAGAGATGCTGTGTTGGGGTGCCAACGATAGTGGGCAGTGTGGGCAAGGGTCCCTCGCAGAGCCGAACTACCGTACTGCGAGGACTGTGACACGCCTCGGCGGCGGCGATGCGATCGGGCCAGTCTCCGCCGTCGCCGCGAACGCTATGCATGCCTGTGCCGTGTTGGCTGACACCACGGTTGCGTGCTGGGGTCACAACACGGATCTTCAAGTCGGTAGTGCAGACGATCCGGTGTTGCTGCCGACACGCGTTGCCGGGCTCACCGGTGTTCGCTCGGTCGGGGTGGGCGTTCGGCTCTCCTGCGCGTTGACCACCGCAGGCGAGGTGTGGTGTTGGGGGAGTAACAGCGATGGCTCGCTCGGCCGCGGAACCACAGGCGCACCATCAGCCGTTCCTGCGGCCGTCGTGGCAGTCACGGGTTCCGGCCGACTCTCCGCGGTCGAGGAACTCGCGGTCGGGAGCACCCACGCGTGCGCGCGGCTTGGGGGCGAGGTCGTCTGTTGGGGGTCGAACGGGAACGGCGAGCTGGGGGACGGGACGATGACGGCGCGGGAGCGCCCCGTGTACGTGATGGACGGGGCGGCGCGTCTTTCCGGGGTGACAGCGATCGCAGCCAGCACCAACTTCACCTGCGCCATGGTAGGGGGGCATCCGCGGTGCTGGGGGCGGAACAACGCGGGCCAACTCGCGGACGGGACGCTTGGCGAAGCGCAGCCGTCGCCCACCTTCGTCGTAGTCGAGGACGGCAGCAGGCTGGCGGACGCGTCAGTGCTGCGTGCCGGCGGGGTCGGTGGCTGCGCTCACCAGCGGGGCGCCCCCCACTGCTGGGGCTTGAACGCGTTCGGACAGGCCGGGAATGGGGACCGAATGACGCGGAGCCACGCGACGCCGGTGTTGCCCCCGCTGCTCCCCTGAGCGATCGCACAAGTTTTCGCGCAGTGGCCTTCTCGGCG
Source organism: Sandaracinaceae bacterium (assembly GCA_019637095.1). GTDB lineage: Bacteria > Myxococcota_A > Polyangia > Polyangiales > Sandaracinaceae > JACKEC01. Next base: position 16,799 of record JAHBWG010000068.1, read on the forward strand.
CCCTGACTCTCGCCGATACTCGGGGCCGTGACTCGCCGTACCCTCTCGCGCGCCGCGCTCCTCGTCTCGCTGTGCTCCATCTCGAGCTGCGCCTCGAACAACGGCGTCGGCACCGTCGACGCCGGGCCGCCTCGGCTCGACGGCGGGCCGATGCTCGACGGCGGCGGCTGCGCGGTCGACGAGGACTGCGTCGACGACGGCGTCTTCTGCAACGGGACGCTGCGCTGCGTGATGGGCGCCTGCATCGCGGCGGACATCCCCATGTGCAACGACGGCGTCGGCTGCACGCGGGACCAGTGCAACGCGACGACCGACATGTGCGAGAACATCCCCGAGAACAGCGCGTGCCCGTCGGGGACGGTCTGCGTCGCGGGCGAGGGCTGCATCGTGCCGCCGGCGTGCGAGTTCGACAGCGACTGCGCGGGCGACGGGATCTTCTGCAACGGCGACGAGGTCTGCGTCGGGGGGCTGTGCATGTCGCCGGCGGAGGGCCGCTCCTGCGACGACATGAACTCCTGCACCGAGGACGCGTGCAACGAGACGCGCGGCGACTGCGCCTCGACTCAGTACCCGGACATCCGCACCAACCCGCTGCGCTGCGGCACGGGCGCGAACGACTGCGTCGCGTGCCCGGTGCCCGCGGCGGGGCTCAACCAGGTCGCGTCGTGCGCGGACGGCCGCTGCACCATCGCGTGCGCGCCCGGCTTCGCGGACGCCGACGGCGACATGTCCAACGGCTGCGAGTGCATGGGCGCGGGCGCGGAGGATCGCCCCGACCTCATGTTCAGCGACACGAACTGCGACGGGATCGACGGCGACGCGAGCATCGGCGTGTTCGTCGCGCCCACGTTCGTCGGCGGCAACGACGCGAACCCGGGCACGCGGGCGATGCCGGTCGCGACGATCGCGCGCGGCATCGAGATCGCGAGCACGTCCGGCCGCGCGCGCATGGAGGTCTACGTCTCGGCGGGCACCTACATGGAGACCGTCGTCTTGCGCAACGGCGTCTCCATCTACGGCGGCTACCTCGCGACCATGGGCTGGGCGCGCTCGCGCGCGTTCGTCACGGAGATCCGCGGCGGCGAGACGGCCATGAGCGCGACGGGGATCACGCAGCCGCTCGAGGTCCAGCTCTTCACGATCGTCGCCGCCAACGCGGTCGCGCCGGGCTCGAGCTCGTACGGCGTACGCGTGACGAATGGCACCGGGCTCGTGCGGTTGGCGGCCAACACGATCCGCGCGGGTGACGGCGCGCCGGGCAATCCGGGAACGGACGGAACCGCCGGGACGAACGGCAGCGCCGGGCGTCGCGGGCACAGCGGTCAGAGCAACGGGAGCACGTTCCCGTGTCCCGACCCGCCATGCAACGAGGGCGGCGCGAGCGCGTGCGCCCCCGGTGGACGCGGAGGGAACGGAGGGTTCGGAACCGGTGGGGGGCAGTCGGGCGACATGGGCACGTCCGGCTCCGCCTCCGGACTCGGTGGGGCCGGGGGGGCCGGGGGATCCGGCGGAACGATCTGTCAGTTCGGACCCGGAGGGGACGGAGGCCCAGCTCCAGCGCCGGGCGGCAGCGCGGGAGCGGACGGGTCCAACGGTGGGGTGCCCAGCGTAGCGCTAGGCGGGGTCGTGGCCGGCCTCTATTCCCCGCGTGCGGGCAACGATGGCCTGGGAGGAACCCATGGCGGTGGTGGTGGCGGCGGTGGCGGTGGTGGAGGGGGTCCATCGAGCGGCATCTGCAATGACGACCGAGGCGGCGGCGGTGGCGGCGGTGGCGGCGCTGGCTGCGCGGGCACTGCTGGGACTGGCGGGCTGGGTGGAGGCGGGGCCTTCGGCATCTTCGTCGCCAACGCGTCGGTCGAGGCGCTCGAGAACACGATCGTCGCAGGCTTGGGAGGCGCCGGGGGGCGCGGGGGGAACGGAGGAAGCGGCGGCACGCCCGGCGGCGGAGGCGCGGGGGGGCCCAACGCGGACGACTCAGGAGCTGGGGGCGCGGGCTCCTCTGGCGGTCGCGGTGGTCACAGCGGCGCGGGGTCCGGCGGCCCGGGCGGGCCGAGCTACGGGATCTTCCAGATGACCGCGATCGTCACCTCCACGGGCAACACGATCACGCCCGGGAGCGGCGGCGCCGGTGGCCCGGGCGGCACCTCGATGCTCGGGAGCGCGCCCGCCGGTCTCACCGGCGCGGCCGGCCCCACCTTCTCGATGTAGCGCGCGCGGCGCGGCGTGCGGAGTTGCGCGGGCTCATTGACAGCCCGCGCGCGAGCGCTTATTGCAGCGCGATTCTCGAAGGAAAGGTCGCACACGCTCATGGCAGGCAAGCTCTTCACCTCGGAGTCGGTCACCGAGGGCCACCCGGACAAGATCTGTGACAACGTCTCCGACGCCGTCCTCGACGCCGTCCTCGCGCAGGATCCGCGCGGCCGCGTCGCGTGCGAGACGATGGTGAAGACCGGCTACGCGATCATCGCTGGCGAGATCACCACGACCGCGACGCTCAACTACCCGAAGATCGTCCGCGAGACGATCGCCGACATCGGCTACACGCACTCGGACATGGGCTTCGACGCGAACACCTGCGCGGTGCTCGCGGCGATCGAGGCGCAGTCGCCCGACATCGCGCGCGGCGTCGACGAGAAGACGAGCAAGTCCAAGGACCAGGGAGCGGGCGATCAGGGCCTGATGTTCGGCTTCGCGTGCGACGAGACGCCCGAGCTGATGCCGATGCCGATCATGCTCTCGCACCGGCTGACCAAGCGGCTCGCCGAGGTGCGCAAGAAGGGCAAGCTCCCGTGGCTGCGGCCCGACGGCAAGAGCCAGGTCACCCTCGAGTACGACGCGGACGGCAAGGTCGTGCGCGCCGACGCCATCGTCGTCTCGACGCAGCACGCGCCCGAGGTGAGCCAGAAGCAGATCGTCGAGGCGATCCGCGCCGAGGTGATCGAGCCGGTCGTCCCGGCGAAGCTCCGCGACAAGAAGACGAGCTACCACATCAACCCGACGGGCCGCTTCGTGCTCGGCGGGCCGTTCGCCGACGCGGGCGTCACCGGCCGCAAGATCATCGTCGACACGTACGGCGGCATGGGGCGGCACGGCGGCGGCGCGTTCAGCGGCAAGGACCCGTCGAAGGTCGACCGCAGCGCCGCGTACTTCACGCGCTACGTCGCGAAGAACATCGTCGCCGCGGGCCTCGCGCGCCGCTGCGAGGTGCAGGTCGCCTACGCGATCGGCGTCGCCAAGCCGATGGGCGTGTACGTCACGACGTTCGGCACGGGCGTCACCGACGACGACGTGATCGCGAGGTACGTGAGCGAGCTCTTCGACTTCCGCCCGCGCGCGATCGTCGAGACGCTGGATCTCCTGCGCCCGATCTACCGCGCGACCGCCGCGTACGGGCACTTCGGCCGCAAGGAGAAGGCGTTCACGTGGGAGGCGACCGATCGGGCGGACGAGCTGCGCGAGGCGGTGCTCGGCCACGAGACGGGCGCGAAGAACGGCGCGGCGAAGAGGGGCCAGAACGGCGCGCCCGCCGCGAAGAAGGCGAGCGCGAAGAAGAGCGCCGCCGACTCGTCCGCGACCGCCTGAGCTCGCCGGCGGTCTTCGGGCTGGGCAGCAGCGCCTTCAGCCCAGCGGCCAGCGGTGCGGGGGCATCGGGTTGCCGGGCCGAGCGAGCAAGTAGCCTTGCCCGTAGTGGACGCCGGCGTCGAGCACCACGCTCAGCTCCTCGCGCGTCTCGATGCCCTCGGCGACCACCTGCGCCCCGAGGTCCTCGCAGAGCGTCACGAGGTGCTTGATGATCTTCTGCTTGGGTGGGCTCTGCTCGACGTCCATCACGAGGCTGCGGTCGAGCTTCACGATCGCCGGCTCGAGCTCCGCGATGCGGATCAGGTTCGAGTGCCCGGCGCCGAAGTCGTCGACGACGAGCTTCGCGTTGATGCGGGAGCAGAGCTCGCGCAGCGCGCTCTTGCAGAGGTCGAAGTAGTCGAGCGCCGCCGACTCGGTGATCTCGAGGTAGAGCGGGTGCTCGTGGTAGTTCATCGGGTCGTCGGGCCGCACGATCCAGCGCTCGCTCAGCTCGTGTGGGTGCAGGTTCAGGAACAGCGGCACCGGCGGCGCGATCGCGAAGCCGACGTCGCGCACGAGCCGGCCGAGCCGGCCGGTCGCGTTCTCCGTCTCCGCGCGCTCGAAGAGCACCGCAGGGCTCGCCAGCGCCTCCATCCTGCAGCGCGCGAGCATCTCGGCCGCGAACAGCCGGCGCGTCTCCAAGTCCACGATCGGCTGGAACGCGACGCCCATCTGAGCCTCGACGAGCTGCCGGATCGGGAGCGCGCCGCGCGCACCCAGCTCGAGATCCGGCGGGACCTCCATCTCTTCCGTCCAGCGCTTGCTCACGTTCTTCTGGGCCTGTCCAAGTGTAGCCGAGACGGAGCCGGTCGCGACAGAGGCTGTGATCACTCACAACGCACCGCGGCAAAGTTGGAAGTCGCACTTGTAGCAGTGGGGCACGCAGGGTAGATGGACCGCCGTGACGAACGTGCGAACCTTCATGGCGCTGCTCGCGGCGCTCGGGCTCTGGGCTTGTGACGATGGACGCGTCGAGACGGACGCGGGCGCGGGGGCGCCGGACGCCGCCTCGAGCGGCGCCGACGCGGGAGTCGTCGGCACCGACGCCGGCGCGGTGGGCACCGACGCGGGCGAGCCTCCGCCGCCGACCGACGGGGGCCCCACGACGGGCGGCGGCACCGTGATGGGGAACGTCACGCGCACTGCGATGCCGGCCGCGGGCGGCCGTGGCCACCTCTACATCGCGGTGTTCACCTCCGACCCGGTGACGGACCGGATGGGCGCGATGCAGGTCGCCAACGTCCGCGTCGAGGACGTGGACATGAGCGGCGCGGGCGCGTCGATCCCGTACGTGCTGCGCGGCGTGCCCCCGCGCGCCGAGCCGTACTTCGTCACCGCCTTCCTCGACGACAACGGCAACGTCGACATCAGCGACCCGTCGCGCGCCGGCCCGGATCGGGGCGACCTCGTCGCGCTCGAGGGCTTCGCCTCGCCGCGCGTCACCGTCCCGAACGAGACGCCGGTCACGCTCGATCTCGTCCTCAACTTCAACCTCCCGTTCTGAGGCCGACATGCTGAACCGTCGCGAGTTCTTCCGCCTCACCGGCGCCTCGGGCGCGTCGCTCCTCTTCGCGCACGCGTTCGGCGGCTGCGCGTCGGACCCGACGCACATGCCTCCGGCCCTGCCGGAAGACCCGATGGGGCGCTGGTGGCTGAGCGGGAACTACGCGCCGATCGAGGACGAGATCGAGGCCTTCGAGCTCGAGGTCGAGGGTGCCTTGCCGCCCAGCCTCGCAGGCACGCTCGTGCGCAACGGGCCGAACCCGGCGGCCGGCGAGTCGGTTCATTGGCTCCTGGGCGACGGCATGTTGCATGGCGTTCGGCTCGAGGGTGGCCGCGCGCTCTGGTACCGGAACCGGTACATCCAGACGCAGGCGCTCCGGAGCGGGATGCCGAGCCTCGCCTCGAACCTCGCCAACACGGCGCTCAAGACCCACGGCGGCCGGCTCCTCGCCTTGTACGAGGCGGCGCCGCCCACCGAGATCGATCCGTCGGACCTCTCGACGATCGGCGAGTACGACTACGCCGGCCTGCTCCGCCGGCCGATGACCGCGCACCCGAAGATCGATCCGGCGACGGGCGAGATGTTCTTCATCGGCTACGCGCCCTTTCCCCCGTACGTGACCTACCACGTCGTCGACGCGAGCGGCGCGCTCGCGCGCACGGTCGAGGTCGAGCTGCCCGCTGGCGTGATGATGCACGACTTCCAGGTCACGGAGCGCTACGCGGTGCTCTTCGATCTGCCGCTGCACTTCGACCTCGCGCGCATCGCGCAGGGCCTGCCCTTCCGCTGGGCGCCGGAGGCCGGCGCCCGCCTGGGCCTGCTCCCGCGCGACGGGAGCAGCGCGACGGTGCAGTGGTTCGAGATCGAGCCGTGCTTCATGTTCCACGCGTTCAACGCGTTCGACACCCCGAGCGGCCGCGTCGTGCTCGAGGGCTGCCGGCTCGACAGCTTCTTCGCCGAGGTGAACGCGCCGCCTGCGTCGCCCTGGCGCTGGGAGCTCGACCCCGAGCGCGGCACCGCGAGCGAGGAGCGCCTCGCCGACGGCAACGCCGACTTCCCTCACGTCGACGAGCGCCGCGTCGGGCGCGAGCACCGCATCGCCTATGGGCTGCGCTTCGACGACACGACCGGGCGCGACATCGCTCCGCCCAACGGGATCCGCAAGATCGATCGCCGCAGCGGCGAGACCTCGCTGTGGACTCCGGGCGCGGGCGAGCAGCCCGACGAGGCGCTCTTCGTCCCGATCGACGGTGACGCCGCGGAGGACGGCGGCGTCCTCCTGAGCATGATCTTCGACGCGAACCGAGGGCGCAGCTTCCTCGGCGTGTTCGACGCGACCCGCGTCGCGGACGGGCCGTTCGCCAAGGTGTGGATGCCGCGCCGCGTGCCGTTCGGGTTCCATGGGATCTGGCTCCCCGCCTGACTTCGCCCTCGACCTCCTGCTCCGAAGATCCTGATGCTCCACCGCCGCGACTTCTTCCGCCTCACCGGCGCCTCGGGTGCGTCGTTCCTGTTTGCTCACGCCTTCGGCGGCTGCGCGTCGGACCCGACGCACATGCCACCGGCGCTGCCCGACGACCCGATGGGCCGGTGGTGGCTGAGCGGCAACTACGCGCCGGTCGAGGACGAGATCGAGGCCTTCGATCTCGAGGTCGAGGGCGCGCTGCCGCCGAGCCTGGCCGGCACCCTCGTGCGAAACGGGGCGAACCCGGCGACGGGCTCGTCCGAGCACTGGTTCACGGGCGACGGCATGCTCCACGGCGTGCGGCTCGAGGGCGGACGCGCCCTCTGGTACCGCAACCGGTACGTGCAGACGCGGGCGCTCCAGACGGGGATGGCGGACAGCCTCGCCGCGAGCCGCGCGAACACCTCGATCAAGTCGCACGCGGGCAAGCTTCTCGCCCTGTACGAGGCCGGCGTCCCGCATGAGATCACCCCGCGCGAGCTCGGCACCGTCGGCGAGTACGACTTCGGCGGCGCGTTGCGGCGGCCGATGACCGCGCACCCCAAGGTCGACCCGGTGACCGGCGAGATGTTCTTCATCGGCTACGCCCCGTTCCCGCCGTTCCTCACCTACCACGTCGTCGACGCGAGCGGTGCGTTGGTCCGGAGCCTCGAGGTCCCGATGGACCACGGCTCGATGATGCACGACTTCCACATCACCGAGCGCTACGCGGTGCTGTTCGATCTGCCCATCCACTTCGACCTCTCGCGGATCGCGGAGGGCTTCCCGTTCCGCTGGGCGCCCGAGGCTGGCGCGCGCTTCGGCTTGCTTCCGCGCGACGGCACCTCGGCGGACGCCCGTTGGTTCGAGATCGGCCTCTGCTACATGTTCCACGCGTTCAACGCCTACGAGACGCCGAGCGGTCGCGTGGTCGTCGAGGGCTGCCGGCTCCCCGACCTGTGGGTCGACAGCGCCAGCGACGCCTCGCAGACGCCGACGCCCTGGCGCTGGGAGATCGACCTCGAGCGCGGCACCGTCAGCGAAGAGCGCCTCTATGACGGCAGCGGCGACTTCCCGCAGATCGACGAGCGCCGCGTGGGCCGAGAGCACCGCGTCGCCTACGCGCTGCGCTTCGACGAGACGACCGGCCGCGAGGTCGCGCCGCCAAACGGGATCACGAAGCTCGACCGGCGGAGCGGCCGGGTCGAGGCGTGGCGCGCCCCCCGCGGCGAGCAGCCGGACGAGGCGCTCTTCGTCCCGGTGGACGGTGACGAAGCCGAGGACGGCGGCGTCGTGCTGAGCATGATCTTCGACGCGAACCGCGGGCGCAGCTGCCTCGGCGTGTTCGACGCGACCCGCCTCGCCGACGGTCCCGTCGCGAAGGTGTGGATGCCGCGCCGCGTCCCGTTCGGGTTCCACGGGGTCTGGCTGCCCGCCTGACCCCGGGTGTGTGGAGGTGATCATGTCGTGTTTCCCCAAGCCGCCGCCGTCCCCCGTATGATCGCCGGCGCATGAGCGCCGTCCTGTGGCACGACCCGAAGTGCTCGACCTCGCGTCGAGCGCTCGATCTCCCTCGCCTGAAAGTCACGCGCGCGGGTGCGGCGCGGGCAGGTGCTCGACGGTCCACGGGTGCTCGTGGTGGTCGCGCGCGTCCTCGGGCGGCGCGTAGCCGGGATCGAGCCGGCGGCGCAGCCGCCCGAGGGTGTGGAAGTCGCGCTGGCTGACGACCGGGATGCCCGCCTCGAGCAGCGCCGCGGTCGCGACGCCGACCCCCTTCCGATAGCGCCGCTCCGGCACGAGCCGGCAGCCGTCCGAGATCACCTGGCTGCCGCACGCGGCGCTCATGTCGGTGAGGATCGCGAGCTCGACGCGCGCCGCGAGCGCGTGCTCGAGCATCGCGCGCGCGCCCGCGATCATCGCGTCGGTCAGGTCGGCGCCGTGCTCGTCGAGCACGCGGGCGCGGCCGCGCAGCACGTCGGCGCCGTCGCCCCCGTGGATGTCCGGCATCGTGCGCGGCGTGCCGAGCGCGTGTTGCTCGGGGCAGAAGGGCAGGGCGCGGATCGTCGGCAGCGCGAGCAGCCCGCCGAGCGCCGCGCCGAGCCCGTAGTCCGTGCCCTCGACGCCGCATGGCCACGCCGCGAGGCAGCCGCTCACGAGCACGCGCCAGGGATCGTCCGGCGTCGGCGCGCGCAGCGCGTCGAGGAGGTGGCGGTGATGCGCGAGCAGCACGCGAGGAGGCTGGTGTCGCGCGCGCGCGCGGTCAACCCGGCGCCGCGGGCTATCCTCTCAGGCGATGTCCCTCCACGCCGCGCTCGCAGGTCGCCCAGCGCTCGCCGAGGCGCTCGCGCGCGCCGGCGTCCGCTACGCGCAGCTCGAGGCGTCGGTCCGCGCGGGCGAGTCGTTCGATCGGGCGAGGTCCGATCGGCTGAGGTCCGACCGGGTGATGATCGAGCGCGCGCCACCGGGCGCGCTCGACGCGGTGTGCGAGGCGCTCGGCGTGTCGAGAGGCGGCGCGCTCGAGGCGCTCGAGGCGCGCATCGCGGCGCTCGGGGTCCCGCGCATCGTCGGCTGGGACGGCGGGCGCGGCTGGGTGAAGCTCTACGCGAACGCGTCCGACGCGCCCGAGGCGACGCGCGCCGCGCTCGGCGCGCACGTGATCGGTGTGAACGTGTCTTGCGATGGTACGATCGAGGAGAAGCGCTACCTGCAGCGCGCCGGCGTCGAGGGGCTCGGGCCCGGGGCGGCGCGGCTCGCGCGCGCCGCGGGCGCGCTCGCGGCGGGCTTCGTCGAGAGCCGGGACGCGCGCGGCCTGCGCGCGGTCTTCGTCGCGCTGCGCCCGGCGTCGCCCGAGGCGCTCGACGCGGCGTTCGGCCCCGTGCTCGCGGGCTTCTCGTGGCGCGCGCTCGCGGCGGCGTCGCCGTTCCCGCCCGCGTCGCCGCGCTCGATCGGGATCGCGGCGGGGCGCCTCGACGCGTGGACGGCGTACATCAAGCCGCGCGACGCGGACGCGCCTGCGCTCTACGCCCTCGAGCCCAGCCTGCACCTGCGGGTCGGCGCAGCGGAGGTGGCCGTCTACCTCGCGCCTGCGGGCCACGACGCGCGCGCGTACGCCGTCGTCGGCGCCCACGCCGTGTCGTACCGCGTGCTCACCGGCGCGCCCGAGCCCGCATCGCTGCGCGACGCGATGGAGCGCGTCGTCGCGGCGCTGCGCGAGGACGGCTCACTCGAGCGGCTCGCGCGCGCGCTCGACTGAGCGCCCGCGGGCCCGTTCGCGTCGGCCGCACCGGCCGAACGACGGACCCGTGAGCCCCTCCGGGCGCCCCAGGCTTCGTTCGAGCGCCGGATGCGTCTACGATCGCGGGCATGTCACGCGTCCGTCTCTCGTTCGTCACGCTCCTCCTGTTCGCCGGCTGCGACGGCGATCCCGCCGCCGACGCGGCGGCGCCGCCGCCCGACGCGCCGCCCGCGGTGTGCGAGACGGTCCCGCCTCCCTTCGAGACGGGCGACGCCACCGGCCACCCGGAGCCGCTGGGCGCCGCGGCGGGTCAGGCGCGCGCCGGGCGGGTCGCCGAGGCCCAGCTCCCCGAGGATCCGACCGGCCTCGCGGTGTGGGCGCCGGGTGACTTCGTGCTCGCGACCGACCGCGTCGCGCTCTTGATCGAGGACGTGGGCGCGTCCGACCTCTACGACCCGTTCGGCGGCCGCCCGGTCGGCATCGCGTCGGTCGAGGACGGCCGCCTCGTCCGCGCCGCCGATTACAACGAGATCTTGTTCGGCTTCGGCCCGTACCTCGTCGCGACCGAGCGCGTCACGGTGCTCGCCGACGGAAGCGACGGGGGCCCGGCGATCGTGCGCGCCTCCGGGCCGCTGCGTCGGCTCGAGTTCCTCGGCGACCTCCTCACGGCGTTCGCGGGCGGCGAGGACTACGGCGGCCTCCCCGCCGCGATGGACTACGAGCTACGCCCGGGCTCCGACGCGATCGAGGTCTACGTCTCCGTCGCGCCGCCGACGCCGGCCGCCATCCGCGTCCCCTTCCTCGTGCAGGGCATCCTCCAGCGCTATCGCATGCCGATCTGGACGCCGGGCGGCGGGTTCACGGTCCCGACGAGCGCCTTCCCGATGGCTGCGTTCGTCGCCGACGAGGCGACGAGCTACGCGTGGCTCGCCGCGGAGGGCGCGCAGCTCACGCCGATCCTCGACACCTCGGGGGTCCTCGCGCTGTCCGCCGGCAGCCGCGTGGTCGCGCGGGGCTGCGAGCGCTCGCGCTTCCACCTGGGCACGTTCGTGATCGGCGGGCCGGGCCTCGGCGGCCTTCAAGGCGCGCTCGCGCACCACCGCGGCGAGACGCTGCGCACGGTCCGCGGCGTGGTCGTCGACGCGAGCGGCGCGCCCGCGCCCGAGGTCCGCGTCCACGCGCGGCGCGCGGACGGCAGCCACTTCGCGCGCGTGATGCCCGCCGCCGACGGAACGTTCGAGCTCGCGGTGCCCGACGAAGAGGTGAGCTTCGAGGGCTACGCGCCCGGCGCGCCGAGGGTGGGCCCGGTCACCGTGCCCGCGGGCACCGGCGCGGTGCGGCTCGAGCGCCCGGCCACCGGCGCCGTCCACGTCGAGGTGACCGACGCGGCGAGCGGCGTGCGGCTCCCCGCGCGCGTCCAGCTGCTGCCGGCGGGCGGCGCGCCCGAGATCCCGGCGGACACGGGCGAGCGCCAGCTCTCGCGCGGGCGCTCGCACATCGAGTTCGCGATGCCCGGCGCGCTCGACCTCGTCGCCGCCCCCGGCGCGTACGACGTCGTCGTCTCGCGCGGCTACGAGTACGAGCTCGTGCGCGAGTCCGTCAACGTCCGCGAGGGCGAGACGCTCACGGTGAGCGCCGCGCTCGATCGCGTCGTCGACACCACGGGCGTGATGTGCGCCGACTATCACATCCACACGCACCGCAGCCCCGACTCCACGGACTCGCCCGAGCGCAAGCTGACGGCGCTGATCGCGGACGGGCTCGAGATCCCGATCCGCTCGGACCACGAGTGGGTCAACGACTTCCAGCCGGTGATCGAGCGGATGGGGCTCGCGGACTGGGCGTTCGGCGTCGGCGGCGAGGAGCTCACCACGTTCGCGTGGGGGCACTTCAACGTGTTCCCGCTCGTCGAGGACCGGAGCCTGCCGAGCGGCGGCGCGATCCCGTGGGTCGGCCGGCTGCCTCCGGCGGTGTTCGCCGACGTGCGGGCGCGCCGCGAGCAGCCGGTCCTCATCATCAACCACCCGCGCTCCGGCGGGAGGTTCGGCGGCTACTTCAACGCCGCCGGGCTCGACCGCGCGACGGGCGTCGGCGTCAACACCGATCACTGGGACGAGGAGTTCACGCTCGTCGAGGTCTTCAACGACGAGTCCTTCGAGGAGGCGCGCGACTCGACCGTCGCCGACTGGTTCGGCCTCTTGCGCGGCGGGCGCCGCGTGTTCGCGGTCGGCTCCTCGGACAGCCACAACGTGGACGGCTCGCCGGTCGGCTACCCGCGCACGTGCTTGCTCCTCGACACCGACGACCCGCGCTCGCTCACGCCGAACCGCGTCCGCGACGTGACCGCGGCCGGCCACTCCACGATCAGCGGCGGGATCTACCTGACGGTGTCCGGGCCCGGCGAGGTCGGGCCGGGCGAGACCGCGCGGGGCGTCGGCGCGAGCGCGTCGTTCGACGTGACGGTGCAGGCGGCCTCGTGGATCCGCGAGGTGGGCGCGCTCGAGGTGATCGTCGACGGCGTCACCGTCGAGATGATCCCCCTGGGCGAGCCCGACCCGCTCGAGCCGGTGGTGCGCCTGCGCGCGAGCGGGATCACCGTGCCCGTCGACGCGCGCGGGAGCTGGGTCGTCTTCCACGTCGGGAGCGAGCGCGCGATGGACGAGATCCACCCGGGGCGCCGCCCGTTCGCGGTGAGCAACCCCGTCTTCCTCGAGCGTTGAGGCACGGACCCGCGGGCGGGCGAAGATCACGCGGGAGGCCTGATCGGCGCGAGCTCGTCGGTCCCGTGGAGCTCGGCGTAGCCGCGGCGCAGTCCGAAGCAGCGGCCGCGCAGCGCGCACGCGCGGCACGCTTCGGCGTCCACGATCTCGCCGCCGTCGTAGCCCTCGGGCGCCTCGGCGAGCGCGAAGTACGAGGCGAGCTCGTCCGGCACGAGGCAGAGCGGCACGCCGCACATCGAGTCGAGCCCGCTCACCCGCACCCCGCGCGCGCGCGCGCGACGCAGACCCTCGCCGAGGTGCCCGACAACCTCCGTGTAGCGCGGGATCAGCGCCGGATCGCGCGGCACGAGGTCCGTCGAGGGGGCCACGAACGACGCCGCGATCTCGGCGTCCGGCCAGCGCGCGGCGACCGCGTCGACGTAGGCCGGGAAGTCGTCGAGGTTGTCGCGGCAGAACACGAAGCTCAGGCGCACGCGCACGCGCGCGCGGTAGAGGGCGTCGAGGCCGCGCACGGTGCGCTCGAACGTGCCCGGCGCCCCGGTGATCGCGTCCGAGCGCGCGGCGCTCGACGCGTGGAGCGAGACGTGCGCGAGGTCGAGCCCAGCGTCGCAGAGCGCGGCGACGCGCGCGTCGTCGTCGAGCCGCGTGGCGTTGGTCTGGAGCTCGACGAGGCGCGCGCCCTCGCGCTTCGCGAGGCGCACGAGCTCGACCAGCCGCGGATGGAGCGTGGGCTCGCCGCCCGAGAGCGCGACGTCCGCGCCCGCGCGCGCCGCCTCGACGATCGCCGCCTCGACGTCCGCGTCGGGCGCGGCGGGGAGGTGTGTCGAGACGAAGCAGAACCGACATGTCTGATTACAATTGAAGTTGACGCGCACCGTGCGCGTGCGTCGCGGCGGCGCGCCGGGCCTGCGGTGGAGCTCGTCCTGGTAGAGCTCGCGCTCGATCTGCTCCTCGACGGTCGACACGAGGCTGAGGCGGCGGCGCACGTGCTCTCGCTCGATCGGCCGCGCGGCGCCCTCGAGCCGTGGCGCCTGCGCGGCCGGGACGCCGGGGCACCGATCGCGGACCGCGCACCCGGCGCACGCGGCGAGCCGCGCGTGGCCCGCGCGCGCTGCGCCCCCGGGCGTGAGCGCGAAGAGGTGCGCGAGCCGCGCGGGGCTCGTGAAGAGGCACGGGGCGAGCGAGGCGTGTGGGTCGAGCCGGATCGGCAGCGCGTTCCGTCGCGCGTGGGCCTCGACCTCCTCGATCACGCGCGCCGCCTCGTCGAGCGGGACGAGCAGGTCGGCGGGCCCCTCGGTCGGGACGCCGAGGACGAGCGCCTCGATGGGCAGGCCGCTCTCGGCGAGCGCGGCCGGGAGCCCCGCGACGTGAGGCGCGTTGGCGCGCACGATCGGCGTCGCCGCCTCGAGCGCGACGCCGGCCGCCGCGAGCGCCCGCGCGCCCGCGAGCGCCGCGGCGAACCCGCCCGGGTCGCGGGTGATCGCGTCCGCGGGATCGCCCCACGCCACGAGGTGGACGCGGGCGACGTCGAGCCCGGCGGTGAAGAGCGCGCGCGCGCGCGCGTCGTCGATCAGGGTGGCGTTCGTCTCGAGCTCCACGCGCGTGGCCGTCTGCTTCGCGTGCGCGATCAGCGCCTCGAGGTCGCGGCGCAGCGTGGGCTCGCCGCCGGTGAGGACGATCGCGCGCGCGCCGGCCGCGTCGATGCGCGCGCGCACCGCGTCCGGTGCGACGAAGCGCGGCCGCTCGCGCGGCGCCCGCCGGTCGCAGAACCCGCAATTCTGGTTGCAGGTCTCGTTGGTGTAGACGCGGGCGACGCGGCGGCGTCCGGTCGCCTGCATGCCCCACGATGCTGCGGGCGCCGCGCGGGCGGGCGGGTCGGGCGGTCGTGCGTCGCGGCTCACCGCTCCACTCTATCGCGCGCGCCGCCGTCGCGCGCCCGGGGCGCCTGCGGGGAGGGCAGCGCGAAGCGTGGCGACCCATCGAGCGCCGGCGCGGTCGAGCGCGCCATCGAGGTCTTTTCCCTGCGCGTTCGGGCGGGGGAGGGGGCCCTCGGGAACTCAGCGCCGCCGCCAGCGGCGCCGGCGGCGCTCGCGCTCGACGAGCGCCGGCGGATCGGGGGGCTCCTCGGCGACGTCCGGCGCGTCCGGCGCGTCCGGCGCCGGCGTGTCGAGGGCGGCCGGGAGCTCCGGCGGCGGGGCCGCCGCGGTCGCGCGGGACCCGTCGAGCGCGCCCGGGCTCGCGCTGCGCGGGACGCGCTCCGCCGCGCTCGCCCGGTGGGGGGTCGGGCGCGCGCCGCCGAGCAGGCTCGCGCCGAGCGCGATGAGCGCGACCAGCGTCGCGCCGAGCGCGAGCGCGCTGCCGGCCACGATCCACGGCGTGCGCGAGCGGCGCGGGGTCGCCGGCGTCGGCGCGAGCGCAGCGGGCCGCGCGTGCGGGGTCGCCTCGAGCGCGGGCGCGACGACCTCGCGCGGGACGGCCTCGAGGTCCGGCGTGGTCGGACGCTCGAACGCCGTCTCGAACAGCATCGTCTCGAGCCGAGGCAGCTCGAGCTCGAGCGCCAGCGTCTCGAGCTCGTGGACGTCCTCGCGCGCGTCCTCGCGGCCCCGCTCGGGCGGCAGCACCGTGAAGTGGCGCGCGCAGGAGCGCGCCGGCTCGTGGGGGTCGAGCGCGATCCCCGCGGTCGGCGCGGACAGCGCCGTCAGCTGCGCGACGAGCTCTTGCGCCGAGGGACGCGCGCTCGGCTCCTTCGCGAGGCAGCGCGCGACGAGCTCGTCGAGCGCCGGCGGGATCGGCAGGTCGGGGCGCTCGGCGGAGAGCCGCGGCGCGTCGCGCGTGAGGTGCATGTGCAAGACGACGATCGGCTCGGTGGCGGTGAACGGCGCCTCGCCCGCGATCATCGAGAAGAGGAGCGCGCCGAGCGCGTACACGTCGGATGCCGCGGTGACCTCGCCGCGCTCGCTCACGGCCTCCGGGCTCATGTACGTCGGCGTGCCGATGAGCATCCCGGTCGACGTCGGCGAGGGGCCGACCGAGAGCTCGGAGCCCTGCGTGATCTTCGCGACGCCGAAGTCGAGGAGCTTGGCGCCGCTGGACTCGGTGAGGAAGACGTTGCCCGGCTTCAGGTCTCGATGCACGACGCCGACCGCCTCGGCGCTCGCGAGCGCGGTCGCCATGTCGCGCGCGATCGCGATCGCCTCGAGGACGGGGAGGCCGTCGGGGCTGCCTCGCAGCCGGAGCGCGAGCGACTGCCCGTAGAGGCGCTCCATCACGAGGTAGGGCGTTCCCTCCACGCTCCCGTAGTCGTGCACCGTCACGACGTGAGGACAGTTGAGCCGACCCGCGGCGATCGCCTCTTGCTCGAAGCGCCACGAGAGCGCGGCGTCGCTGGCCAGCTCGGGGCGCATCACCTTCACCGCGACGACGCGCGAGAGCCGGTGATCGCATCCCTCGAAGACCCAGCCCATCGCGCCGCGTCCGATCAACGCGCCGAGCTCGTAGCGCCCGTCGAGGAGCTCTCCGAGCTGCGGCGGGCGCGCCGGCGCGATCCCGCTCTCGGCGCGCAGCCGCCCGCCGACCGCGGGCGTCGGATCGCTCTCGCGGTCGCGCGGGCGCCCGGCGCGCGCGTCGCGCTGAGCGGCGGCTGCGTTGATCGCGCCCTCGTCGGGCGTGTCGCGCTCCAGGAGCTCGTCCCCCACCATAGATCGCCTCGGTCCCTACGTGCGGTCCCGTTGCGCGTCGAGCGCTCCTCCTAGCATGCGATCGCGCGTGCGCGAAGCACCTTCGCGTGGATCGTGAACACGGTTCATCGACACCGGAAACATCGATCCGCGACGCGTACGAGCGGTCACGGTTTCGCCTCGCTCTCATGCTCGCACGATGCGAGCGTGCCGGGCGCTCACGAGCGCTCACGTGTCGCTCAGGCGTGCGCGATCGTGGCGAGCTCGGTCCGGAGTGTGGGGTAGACGTCCTCGAACGCGGGCTCGAAGTCGCGCGGCTCGGCGACGCGGGCCCAGGTCTCGACGCACGCGCGCGTGAGGCGCCCCTCGAAGAACGTCGCCGCCTGACGCGCGCGACCGCGCGCGAGCGCGACGCGGGCGAGCCGCCGGAGCTCCGCGAGGCGCGCCGCCGGGACGCGATGCAGCGCGAGCGCGTGGACGCCGACGTCGTGACCGAGCGCGTGGAAGTGATCGTTCAGCCGTGCGCGCTGGCTCGGGTGGAGCGGCAGCGCGAGCGCACGGCTCAGCGCGTGCGCGAGCGCGCCGTGCACGTTGATCGGTAGCGCGGCCTCGCTCGCGATCGCGGCGAGCCACGCGCGGGGCGAGTACCCGACGCGCGGGACCTCTCGCAGCGCGGGCGCGAGGCCCCCGTCGACCCCGAGCCGGGCGCGCCGTCGCGCGAGCGCGCGCGGGAGCGGCACGATCGCGACGCGGTCGCGCGCGTCGACGGCGAAGCCGAGGTCCTCGAGGTACGCGACGGTGTGCGCGTCCTGCCGGAACGGGGGCGGCGCGTGGAGCAAGACTTCTTGCTGTTCGACGACCGGCGGGAAGCCGAGCGACGGTGTCTCGTCGCCCTCGAGCCACACCGCCTCGAGCGGCGCGCCGTACGCGCGCGCGAAGGCGTCGACGGTCCCGGCGATCAGCGCGCCCTCGTCGCCGAAGAGCACGCGGGCGCGCGCGCCGGTCAGCGGCTCGCGGCGTGGCCGCTGCGGGCCGACCGCGCCCCGCAGCGCGCGCGCCGCCTCGAGCGCGCCGGCGCGCTCGACGCGCGCCTCGATCGCCGTCCGCCACGCGCTCGCGCCGGCGACGGTGAGCCGACCGTCCCCGGCGATGCGCAGCGCGAGCTCCGCGCCGGGGGCGCGCGCGCGGCACGTGACCGACCACCCCGTCGCGTCGAACGCGACGCGCGTCTCGTCGAGCGCGATCTCTGCGCCGAGGCGCGGCGCGAGCCAGGCCTCGAACGCCGCGCAGGCTCGCTCGACCGCGACCGTCCTCACGCCGCCACTCTATACTGCGAGCCGGTGAACGCTCACGCGACGCGGCTGAGGGAGCAGGGCTACTCGGTCTTCGAGGGCTTCGCCGACGCGGCGGCGGTCGCGACGCTCCGCGAGGCGATCGAGGCCCTCGTCGCCGAGATCGCGCCGCCGCGCCTCTACGCATCGCCGAGCGAGGTGCTCTCGGAGGGGGTCGTCGTCACGTCTCCGGGGCTGGCGATCTCGGGGCTCTTGGCGCTGCGTCCCGCGCTCGCGCCGCTCGTGCTGAACGCGGCGCTCGCCGACGCGATGCGCGCGACGCTGGGTGACGACGCGGTGTGCGAGCTCGCCGGCGCGGTCGTGAGCGACGCGACGCGGCCGTTCTTCTCGTGGCACACGCACATCGACGGTGAGGACGAAGGCGAGCGCGTGAAGCGCGGCGCGTGGCCGCCGATCCGCGAGCCGCTGCGCGTGCTGACGCTGCTCTACCTGCAGGACCTCGACGAGCGGACGGGGCCCCTCTTCGTCTTGCCGCGCCGGGTGGGTGACCCGACGCCGCCGCCCCACGACCTCTCGCTGCGCGACTGGCCGGGCATGGTCGAGCTGCGCCCGCGCGCCGGGACGCTGGTCGCGCTCGAGCAGTGCACCTGGCACGCGGCGGGCTCGCTCCACGGGCCGGGCCTGCGCACGTTCGTCGGCTGTTACTTCGCGGCCGCGCAGGCACCGCCGCCCGCGTGGGCGGACGCGGCGCTCCGTGCGACGCCGCTCGCCGCGCTCGTAGGGTGAGCGCACCTCGACCACACCTCGAGCGCACGTCAGGGGTCCACGAGGATCCACACGGGGTCGTCGGGGGTCCCGTCGAAGAGGAGGGCGCGCGTTGCCGGCCCGGCGCGGTAGCCGGGGCCGAGCGCGCCGCTCAGCTCCGTCACCTCGGGCGCGTCGCCGAGGCGCGCCGGGCCCACGATCTCGACCCGCGCGCCGTCGCGCGCCGCGAGCACGCCGTCGCGTGCCGCGGGCAGGCCGCGGCCCGAGCGCGACCAGAGCCGGAACGCGTCGTCGTCGACGATCGCGACGCCGGTCTCGTCGATCACCGCGAAGCGGCCGCACTCGGCGGTCTCGGTGATCGTCGTCTCGGAGCGGGTGACCTGGCGGATCCCGCCGCGCGTCGAGACCTCCTCGGTCCACGTGTGCGTCGAGCGCTGGCGGCGCAGCGCCGCGGCGACGTCCGCCGCCTCGTCGGTCGCCGGCGAGAGGACCGACACGCGGCCCGAGACGCGCGCGCGACCATCGCGCGCTTCGGCGATCGGAGTCGCGCGCACGGCCGCGAGCGCCGCGCGGGCGCCGCGCCGCGCCGCGCGGCTTCCGTCGCCGAGGCGGAAGGCGAGCCACCGCGCGCCCAGCCCGAGGAACACGACCCACGCGAGGGCAGCCACCGCGCTGAACATGTCGAGCCGCAGCGTCCCGCCGGTCCAGGTGACGAACAGGACCTGCAGCGTCACGAACGCGCCCAAGGCCGCCGCGATCGCCATCGGCCCGCGCACCGCGGGGACGCGGCGCCGCACGACGTGGGGCCGCACGTTCGGGCGCCCGCGCGCGTCGACGTAGTCCTGGTCGCACGCGTCGCAGCGGCTCGGGTAGCCCGACTCCGCGCCGCAGCCCTCGCACCGGAACGGCGGGACGTTCCTCATCGCGCCCTACGGCCCGCGGCGGATCGCCGCCCTGGTCGCCTGCGCGCGCTGCTCGCCGCCTCGCCGGTCATGCGCACGACTGTACGGAACACGCGGGGCGCGTGCGAGCGCGCGCACGCTATGATCGAGCTGGATGGCGCGGAGCCCTCGAGTCGCCTTGGTCTCGATCGACCCGGTCTGGGAGGACCCGAGCGGGGACTTCGCGCCCTTCACCTACGGCGTGCGCAAGCTCGAGGCCTCGATCCGGAGCGACCCCTCGCTCGACGACGTCGAGGTGCGCGTGATCGATCTCTTCGAGCGCGACCCGGAGGCGTTCTTCGAAGCGATCGCCGAGTTTCGTCCCACCCTCGTCGGCGCCGCGACCTACCTGTGGAGCATCGCGCCGTTCATGGCGCTCGCCGAGAAGATCGCCCGCTGGGATCCGTCGCTCGACGTGGTCCTCGGCGGGCCGCACGCGCGCGCGAGCGTGCTCGCGCTGCCGACCTACGCCCCGCTCGCCCGCACCGTGACCGCCGCCGTGACGGGCGAAGGGGAGGCGATCGTGCGCACGATCGCGCGCGCGCACCTCGAGCCGGGCTGGGCGGCGCGCACGCCGGGCCTGCTCGTGCCGCACGCGCTCGGCTGGCGCAGCACCGGGCCGCTCGAGCGCGTCGACCTCGAGGCCTTCCCGAGCCCCTACCAGCTCGGCACCGCGCCGCACGGGCTGACGGGTTACCTCGAGACGTTCCGCGGCTGCCCCATCCACTGCAACTTCTGCCAGTGGGGCGAGCAGCGCGCGGACCGCGTGCACTCGGCCGAGTACCTCGCCTCGCACCTCGAGGGCCTGCGGCGCGCCGAGGTGCCCAACGTGTTCTGCCTCGACGCCGCGTTCAACCTCAGCCCGCGCGCCTTCCGCGCGCTCGCCGAGGCGGAGCGACAGACCGGCGTGCTCAAGGACACGATCGTCCACGGTCACCTCTACCCGACGTTCCTGCGCGACGAGCACCTCGAGCTCTTGACCAGCTTCGGGCGCTGTCAGGTGGCGATCGGCGTGCAGAGCTTCGACGCCGAGGTGCTCCACCGCCTCGGGCGCCCGTTCGACCTCGAGCGCTTCGAGCGCGTGTGCGACGTCGTGCGCCAGCACTGGCCGGTCGAGCTCGAGCTCATGCTCGGGCTGCCCGGCGACACGCCCGCGTCGTTCCGCCGCACGTTCGAGCGCGCGGTCGAGATCGCCGACTCGGTGCGCGTGTTCTGGACGCTGGTGCTGCCGGACGCGCTCCTCGATCGCGCCGACCCGCGCATGGACATCCGCTTCGACCCGCACACCTGGCTCATCGAGTCGTGCGCGGGCTGGAGCCCCGAGGACCTCCGGCGCGAGCTCGACCACGTCAAGCGCGTGGCGTTGGAGCACGAGAACGCGGTCGTCGCCGACCACTGGGCCGGCTTCCAGGTGCGCCGCCGGGCCGAGCAGCGGGCCGGGCTCAGGCGCACGATCGAGGGCGAGCTCGACCGCGCGTTGCCCGCGCTCGACCCCGAGCTCGTCGAGGGCGTGCGCCAGCGCGTCGGCGCGATCGGCGGCTGGCGCCTGCGCACCATGCGACGGCAGCACGACGGGGTCTTCTTCGACCTCGACTCGCCGGAGGGCTTCGTCACGCTCGAGGCGGTGCGCGCCGCCCTCGACCGCCCGTGCTTCGAGGCGCGCGACGGCGTCGCGTACTCGCACCGCGGCGCCGTGAGCCACGGCGAGGTGCCGCGGCTGCGCGCGATCATCGGCCTCGTCCACCCCGACGCGCAGCCGCTCGTGTCCCGTGACTGACGCGCTCCTCCACGCGGGCCCCGGGGACCGCTTCTTCGACTACTGCCTCGAGCCGTACAGGCCGCGCCGTCCATGGCAAGGGAAGTTGCGCGCGGAGAACCTCCTCTGGCGTGCGCTCGCGCTCGCCGGGATCGAGGACGCCGCGCGCCCCGTGGTCGAGGCGCTGCGCGCCGCGCTCGGGCGCGACATGGTCGTGTTCGGCGTCAAGCACGACGGCGCGCGGCTCTTCTTCGAGCTCTACGTCTACGACGCGCAGAAGGAAGAGCCCGCGGCCACCGTGGCCGGGCTCACCGCGGCGCTCGCGGCGACGCTCCCGATCGAGGTCCCGGTGCGCGAGAGCATCCCCTACATGATGGTCAGCTTCGACCTCGACGCGGAGGTCTTCGAGCGCGGCGCGATCCGCGAGCTGAACCTCTACCTCACGGGCACCGAGCGCCACGAGGGCCGCTCGTACGTCGTCACGCGCGAGGGCGCCGAGCTCGCGAACACGTACCGCTTCCTCGCGCCCAAGCTCGACATCGACACGGTCCTGGGCCTCGTCGAGAGCTCGTGCTTCGTCGACTTCGCGTCCGACCCGCGCGCGCTCGCGCAGGTGCTCGTCCCCGAGCTGTTCGCGTGCAAGCGGATTTGCGTGGCGAAGAAGCGCCTGCGCGACGGGATCTACTTCTCGGGGATCGACGTCGACCAGCTCCTCGCGTTCTTCCGCCGCTACGGCTGGCCCGCCGCGCTGGTCGACTTCGCGAGCGCCCACGCGGCGAGCTTCGATCACCTCTACCTCGACGTCGGCGTCGACTACGCCCCCGACGGCGCCGGCGGCCTCCTCCACCCCAAGACCAGCTTCTACGGGACCTTCTGAGCGATGCAGAGCTTCAAGGGCCGCTTCGAGCCGACGCGCTTCGAGGACCTGACCGTGACGGTGGACTTCCACTGCCACTCGGCGTGCCGGTTCTGCATCGTGCAGGAGGGGATGAACCGCTACCAGGGGCTGTCCTTCGCGCGCTTCGTCGAGGCGGTCGACGACAACGGGCGCGCGCCGCGCTACCGGCGCGTGACGTTCACCGGCGGCGAGGTCACGCTCGAGCGGCGCCTGTTCGACTACGTGACCTACGCGCGCACGCACGGCGGGTTCGAGCACGTGCGCCTGCAGACGAACGGGCGCCGGCTCGCCGATCGCGCGTTCGCCAAGCGCTTGATCGACGCGGGCATCGACGAGTTCTTCGTCTCCCTCCACGGCCCGAACGCCGAGGTGCAGGACTTCATCGCGCAGCGGCCCGGCGCGTTCGACGAGGCGTGGCGGGGGCTGGTGAACCTGCGCGAGCTCGGCGCGACGATCCTCACCAACACGGTGCTGTGCACGCTCAACGTCGCGCACCTGAGCGCGATCGTGGAGCGGGTCGCGCCGCTCGAGCCCGCGCGCATGGAGTGGTGGAACTACCTGCCGATGGAGGACAAGGCCGACGAGCGCGGGCTCATCGCGCCGATGGCCACGCTCGCGCCGGCGCTGGTGCGCGCGCTCGACGCGGCGAAGGCGCGCGAGGTCCGTTGCGCGGTGAAGTACGTGCCGATGTGCCTGCTCGGCGCGCACGCGGAGTGCGTCGACAACACGCAGCCCGACGTGGTGATCGTCGAGGAGTTCTACGACCTCTACCCGAAGTTCGCGTGCCTCTGGGAGGCGAAGTGCGAGCACGCCGAGCGCTGCCTCGGGCTCACGCACGAGTACGTGAATCGCTACGGCTGGGAGCGCGCGCGCCTCGTCCCGTTCCCGCGCACGCGTCCGTGGGAGGAGCCCGAGGACGGCCTCGCGTACGGGAGCGACGAGCCGCACGGCGAGCCGCGCCCCGCTCCGTCGGGCGACCACCCCGAGTGGCGCGCGCTCGTCGACGGCGTCGCCGAGGCGCACGGCGCGACCCTCGCCGGCGTCCTGCTCGACCGGCGCCGCTGCACCTTCCGCTTCGTGCTCGGCGCCGCGCGCGTCGACGTCGTGTTGACCAAGCGCAGCGACGAGAGCCCCGCGCTCGCGCGCACGCGCTCGTTCGACGTCAGCTACCGCGACGTGCGCGCCCCCGAGGGCGACCCCGCGCTCCGCGCGCGCCTGGCCCGTCTCGTCGAGGACGCTGCGCGCTCCGTCGACGCCCGCGACCAGGGCGCGATGCGCCTCGACGAGCGCAAGGGCCTCGTCGGCGACGAGGCCCTACGCCGGCGGTGAGGGGACGATCCTCGTCATCTCGTCATTCTCGGCGCCGTCGGAGGACGCGCGCTTCGATTCGATTCAGTCCCAGCGGCTCGTGAGCTCGAGCCCGAAGCGCTCGATGCTCCCGACGCTGCCGCGCGCGCGGTCGACCGCACGCAGCGTCCACTCGCCGTTGACGCTCTCGTCGCCGGGGAAGCCGCGGACGGCGACCCCGCGGAGGTAGAGCTCGCCGCCACCGCTCGCGCCATCGAACACGACGGCCTCGGTGCCCGCCGGGTTGGTCAGCGTGACGAGCAGGTCGGCGGGGCGCGGGTGCGCGACGTAGAGGTCGATCCGCACGTCGGTCGACACCGACGCGAGGCCGGTGACGCGGAGCGTGGCGGTCGCGCCCGCCGCGCTCGCGTCGGGGATGCGCTGCGAAGGCTCGGTCACGAAGCGGCCGCGCATCCACGCGGGCTCGCACAGCCCCTCGCCGCCGAACGCGGCGCCCGCGCAGACGAGGCTCTCGCTGCAGCCGTGGTCGTCGGCGCAGCTCGCGCTCACGTCCGGCGCGGTCTCGCGGGCGCGCGAGAGGCAGCGGCCGTTGCAGTAGAGCTCGCCGCGACACGGCTCCGCGTCGTTGCACGCGCGCCGCTCGTCGCCCCACCGCACCGCGCAGTCGTAGATGTCCGCGTCGACGATCCGCGCGACGGGCTCGGCCGAGCCGACCGGGAAGTACGCGCCGAAGGAGTTGTCGCCCGCGCCGACCTCGTACGCCACGAACGCCCGGCGGTTGCTCGCGTCCCAGAACGACGTCTGGTGCACGATCCCCTCGTCCACCACCGCGAACGCCTCCTCGAGCGTCGTCACGTGGTCGTGCGCCGTCTCGCGCACCGCGCGGATCACCTGCGCGGCTTCCGTCGCGTCGAGCGCGTCGCCGTGGCGCAACGTCCGTTGCCATCGTACGACGAGCGGGACCTCGGGGCCGAACGACTGGCGGTAGAAGCGCCCGAAGACGCAGGTCGCGTCGAGCGCCTCGCCCACGAGCTGGTGGCGGCAGAGCGCGAGGTGCCCCGCGTGGAACGCCTCGAGGTCGGCGCCGCAGAGCGCGGGCGGCGAGTCGACGAGGCAGAGCGCGTCCCACGCCGGCGCGACCACCTCGACGTCCGCGCACTGTCGCATCAGCTCCGCGTCGCTCGTCGTCCACGGGTCGAAGTCGACGTCGCCCTGCGCGTCGTCGAAGCAGCGCCGGATCGCCGCGGCGAAGCTCGGGTGGCAGCCGCTCGGCTCGGGCTCGGGCTCCACGCGCGCGGGGCAGCCCGCGCCCTCGCAGGTGCCGAAGAGCGCGAACGGGCCGCGCGTGTGGATCGAGTAGCCGCGCACGATCGCGCGGTAGCGTCCCTCGCCCAGGCCCAGCTCGACGCGCGAGAAGAGCGAGCCGCCGTGGTCGTCGTTGCGCGCGATCGCGGCGCCCCAGCCGCGGCCGGTCTGCCAGCGGTAGAGCGCGAGCACCGTGTCGACGCTCGGCCCCTCGGCCGCCTGCGGGCCGGTGAAGAGCGCGACCGTCGCGTCACCCGAGAGCACGAGCTCCCACGCGTGGTAGCGCTGAGGGCCGATCTCGGCGGGGTTGGGCGCCCCGATCACGAGCTCGCCGTGCAGCCGCGGGCTGCGCAGGCTGTCCGCGGAGAGGTCGTCGACGTCCGGGTCGATCTCCTCGTCGGGCGCCTTGTCGAGCGGCGAGGCGCAACCCGCGACCAGCGCGAGCGCGAGCGAGATGCGAGACCAGCGGGACGTCATCATGGGCACAAGCTCAGCACTTCGCGTGCCGGCGCTCGGAGGGACCGCGCGAGCGCCCGAATTCCGTTTCGGGCGGACGCCCGGTGACGAAGGCGCGTCATGACGCGCTCCGGACGGGCGCGCGCTGGCGCCTCGGGGCGCCACGCTGGCGACTCGAGGCGCCGCTCGCCTCCTCGAGGTCCGCGCGCGTCACTCGCGCGCTTGACAGCCGCGGCCCGGCCCGACATGGCACGCCGGCGCGATGAGCGAGCCTCGCCCTTGCATCTTGATCCCGACGTACGACAACCCGCGCACCATCCGCGACGTGGTCGTGTCGGTGCGCGCGCTCTGCCCCGACGTCGTGGTGGTCGACGACGGCAGCGGCCCCGAGAACCGCGCCGAGGTCGAGAGGCTCGGCGAGGAGGGCCTCGCGCTCGTCACCTTCCGCGAGAGGAACGGCGGAAAGGGCGCGGCGGTCAAGACGGGCTTCGCGTTCGCGCACGAGCACGGCTTCACGCACGCGGTGCAGGTCGACGCCGACGGCCAGCACGCGCTCGACGACATCCGGAAGTTCCTCGAGCTCGTGCGCGCGCAGCCCGACGCGGTGATCCTCGGCCAGCCGATCTTCGACGAGACGGCGCCGACGCACCGGATGATCCTGCGCCAGGTGACGATCTTCTGGACGCGCCGCGAGGTCGGCGACGACCGCGTCGGCGACCCGCTCTGCGGCTTCCGCGCCTACCCGATCGCCGCCGCGCTCGCGACACGGACGATCGGCGACCGCATGGACTTCGACCCCGAGATCGTCGTGCGGCTCGCGTGGATGGGCGTGCCGATCGTGCACGTGCCGACGCCGGTCCGGTACATCGCGGGCGGCGTGTCGCACTGGCGCGCCTTCGAGGACAACTGGCTGATCTTCAAGATGCACACGCGGCTGATGTTCCGGCGCGTGATGCACCTGCTCTTCCGCCGTCCGCTCTTGCTCGGGCCCTGAGGCGCGCTCACTGCAAAGAGAGTTGCTTCGCGCGCTGCTCGGCGAAGCGCGCCGCGTAGCGCTCTTCGAGGTGGCGCTGGATGCGGCGGGGATCGCGGTCGAAGTCGTCGGGGCGCACCACGTCGAGCCACTCGAACGTGTAGACGGGCGCGGGCGTCGGCGGGCGCGAGAGCGGGACCTCCTTCGTGAGGTAGGGCCGATCGATCCCGAGGAAGAGCGAGGCGATCGGCACGTTCGCCGCGGCCGCCGCCGCGACCGCCCCGCGGCGCAGGCGCCGCAGCCGATCCGGGTGTGAGCGCTGGCCCTCCGGGAACACGAGCAGCGGGTGGCCCGCCTCGAGGTGCCGCACCATCGCGCCGAGCATGTCGTCGCTCTCCGCCTCCCCGCTGCCGGGGCCGGGGAGGTAGTTCGTCGCGCGCAGGACCGGACCGAGCGCCCAGTGTTTGGACCAACGCCCGCTCGTCACGCACGTCAGCTCCGGGAAGCTGCCGAGCAGGAGCAGCATGTCGACGAACGTCGGGTGGTTGGAGACGAGCACGTAGGGCGCGCCGCGATCGATCGACGGCGGCGGCGCGGGATCGGCGTAGTCGACGACGCCGCACGCGCGCGCCGCGCGCGTGACGAGGCGCAGCCCGTCGTTCAAGAAGCGCGTCGCCGTCGCGCGTGGATCGCGCGAGAAGAGCCGCAGCGCGGGCAAGATCACGAGCGCGAGCACCGGGCAGCCGAGGAAGAACCAGAAGAAGAGCCACGCCATCAGCGCGACGCGGATCCGTCCCGGCAGCCGCTGCGCGAGCCGGCGCCCGGGCACCGGGCCGCGCGCGGCGAGGAGGGCGCGCTCGTCCGCGGGCGCGAGCGCGGTGCCGTGGGCGGGCGCGGTCATGACCCTTCGTGCCGGGAATCTTCGCGCGCGCGCCCGGTGCGTCAAGGCGGTGGCCCGTGGGCGCGGCGCCATCTAAGGTCCGGCGGCCGTGGACAAGGTGCGCGAGAGAGGCCTCGCCGTCCTCGCGATCCTGGCGGTCGCCGGGCTCGGCGCGTGGACGTTCGCGAACCTCGAGGTCACGACCGAGATCACGCACTTCCTGCCCGAGACCGAGGACGCGGAGCTCGCCCGGATCGCCGGCGACCTGAGCCGCTCGGACCTGAACCGCTCGATCACGCTGCTCGTGCACGCCGCCGACGAGCCGACGACGCTCGCCGCGGCGGCGACGCTCGCCGCGCAGCTCGAGGCGCACGAGCAGGTCGCGTGGGTGCGGCGCGGCGCGGGCGAGGACGTGAACGAGGCGTTCTACCGGCTCTACTTCGAGCGGCGCCTGCTCTTCGCGACCGACGACCCCGAGGGCTACGCGCCGTCCGACGAGGACCTGCGCGCGGCGGCGCGCGAGCTGCGCACCCGCCTCGTCTCGACGACCGGCCCGTTCGTCCGGCGCATCGCGCCGCGCGATCCGCTCCTCGCGTTCCCCGGCCACCTCGAGCGGCTGCGCGACGCACAGCAAGGTTCGTTGCGGGTCGTGGACGGGCAGCTCCTGACCGCGGACGGCCGCGCGGTGATCTTCCTGTCGATGCGCGGCTCGCCGTTCGACACGGTGGCGGCGCGCGCGCTCGCCGCGGCGATCGAGGCGGCGCTCGCGGCGGCGCGCGGGGCGCACGGCGAGGTCGCGCTCGAGCAGAGCGGCCTGCACCGCTTCACCATCGCGTCGGAGGCGTCCATCCGCGGCGACGTCGTGCGCATCTCCACCGTCAGCTCGATCGGCGTGATGCTCTTGTTCCTGATCGTCTTCCGCTCGCCGCGCTACCTCGCGCTCGGCGGCGTGGCGCTCGGCGCGGGGCTCGTCGCGGGCCTCGCCGCGACGCAGCTCGCGTTCGGGCGCGTCCACGGGATGAGCCTCGCGTTCGGCGCGACGCTGATCGGCGTCGCGATCGACTACGTGGCGCACGCGGTCAACCACCACACGCTCACGCCGAGCGCGCGCGGGCCGTTCGGCAGCGTCCGGGAGATCACGCCCGGCCTCGCCCTCGGCGCCGCGACGACGGTGGCGGGGCTCGTGGGGCTCGCGTGGACGAGCATCCCCGGGATCCGCGAGCTCGCGGTGCTCACGTCGGTCGGCGTGATCGTGGCGCTGCTCGCGACGCGCTACGTCTTGCCGCCGTTCATGCCCGCGCGACCGACGCCGACGGCGTGGCATCGCGCGGTCGCCGATCGCCTCGGCGTCTGGCTCGCGCGGCTGCGCGGCGCGCGCGTGCGGCTCGCGGCGCTGCCCGCGCTCGCGCTCGTGATCGCGGCGCTCGGCCTCGCGCGGCTCGAGTGGGTCGACGACGTCGGCGTGCTCGCGCAGCTCGACGAGGGGCTGCTCGCCCAGGACGAGCGCGTGCGCGAGGCGGTGAGCCGGATGGACGGCGGGCGCTTCGTGATCGCGTGGGGCGCGACCGAGGAGGAGGCGCTCGCGCGAAACGACGAGGTGTACGCGCGCCTCGTCGCCGCAGAGGCCGCCGGCGAGCTCGCGAGCTTCCGCTCGCTCCACTCGTTCCTCTGGTCGGCGGCGCGCCAGCGCGCGAGCTTCGAGGCGCTGCGGCGCGCGCGCGTCGGTGAGCGCATGGGCGCCGCGCTCGTCGCGGAGGGCTTCGTCGCGGAGGGCTTCGCGCCGTTCGCCGAGGAGCTCGCGGGCGCGCCCCCCGCGCCGCTGACGTTCGAGGAGCTCGCCGCGAGCCCGATCGGCTCGCTCGTCTCGAGCTTCCACGTCGAGCTCGGCGGAGGCCGCGTCGCGTTCCTCACGCTCACCCGCGGCGCCGACCTCGACGCGGTCGAGGCGCGGCTCGCGGGCCTCGACGGCGTGCGGCTCTTCGACCAAGGCCGCTTCATGACCGCGGCTTATCGCCAGTTCCGCACGCGCACGCTCGAGATGATCGGCCTCGGCCTCGCCGGGGTGTTCCTCCTCGTGCTCGCGCGCTACCGCGCGCTCGGGCTCGCCCTCGCGGCGTTCCTGCCCGCGGTGCTCGCGGCGGCGAGCGCGCTCGGCCTCGTCGTGCTCGCCGGCTTCCCCGTGAACCTCCTGCACGTCGTCGGGCTCTTGCTCGTCTTGAGCATGGGCGTCGACTACGGGGTCTTCATGGTCGAGAGCCGCACGCACCCGGAAGGTCCGGCGCCGACCCTCGTGAGCCTCGTGCTCGCGTGCCTCTCCACGGTGCTGTCCTTCGGGCTGCTCGCGATGAGCGAGAACCCCGCCCTGCGCGCCCTCGGCCTGATCGCCGGCCTCGGCGTGCTGTTCAGCCTGCTGCTCGCGCCGACCGCGTGGCTGCTCCTCGGCGACCCACCCGAGGCCCCGCGGCGATGAGCGTCGCGGCCGCGCACTTCGTGCTCTTCGTCCGCGACCAGCGCGCGAGCGCGGCGTTCTACCGGCGCGTGCTCGCCGTGGAGCCGCGCCTCGACGTGCCCGGCATGACCGAGCTGTCGCTCGGCGACGGCTGCGTGCTCGGCCTCATGCCCCGAGACGGGATCGCGCGGCTGCTCGAGGGGCGCGCGGACCCGCGAGGCCCCGCTGGGCTCGCGCGCGCCGAGCTCTACCTCCTCGTCGACGACCCGGCCGCGTACCACGCGCGCGCGCTCGCGGCGGGGGCCGAGGAGCTGAGCCCGCTCGCCCCGCGCGACTGGGGCCACGTCGCTGCCTACAGCCGCGACCTCGACGGCTACGTGCTGGCGTTCGCGCGCGAGGGCGCTTGATCGCGGCCGCCGGCCGCTCGACCATGGAGCCGCATGCGGCGCCTCCTCTCCTCGCTCTCGGGTCTGTGTCTGCTCTGCGTGGCCTGCGACGGAGCGGCGCCGGCGACCGACGGCGGGCTCGACGCGGGGCCGTCCGTCGCGACGGACCTGCGCCCCGAGGTCCCGAGCATCTCGCGCGACGTCGCGCTCATCGACGACGGCGCGCACTTCACGCGGCCGTTCGTGCCGGGGCACCGCACGACGATGGACGGACGCGTCGGGATCCGCGTGCAGGGCGCGCCGCCCGGCACGCGCGCGCTGCGCGAGAACCTCAGCTTCTACCTCTTCGCGCCCGAGCGCCTGCGCGAGCCGGTGCTCACCGGCCCGAACGGCGCGGAGATCCTCGCCGACCCCGAGCCGTTCGACGTGCCCTTCCCGCCGGGGCTGGATCCGGCGGCGACGCGCACGGGACACCACGCGATCTGCGACGCCACGCAGGAGCACGCGGTGCCCGGCGAGCGCCCGAACCCGTTCCCGTGCGGGCCTGGCGACGCGCACGACTGCTACGCGATCACCGTGATCAGCGCGACGACGGCGGGGATCGGCGCGCAGCTCTGGGGGACGCCCGCGCGCGTCGAGATCGGCGCGCCCAAGACCGCGGGCGCGCACATCGTGAGCGTCGAGCTCGGGGAGCCCGTCGCCGGCGCGATGATCCCGCTCAGCGTCGACTGGACGGAGCCCGCCGTCACGATGGACGGACGGCTGCTCACGGGGCGCTTCGGCCTCATCCCGCGGAACTGGACGCACCCCGAGACGGGCGAGGTCTTCACGCGCCCGTACGACCTCGCGTACTCGGTGCTGCCCGAGGACGCCGCGCCGTGCGACGTGACGGGCTGGACCGCGTTCCACCCGATGTCGCATGCGCCGTACGACCCGGCGATGGTCGGGCGCTACGGCCTGGCCGCCTATCCGTTCCGCGACACCGAGGGCAACCCGATCCCCGACGGTGAGGACATGGGCGGCACGTACCCCTGGGTCGACCGGCGCGGCACGAACGTGTTCATGGCGGGCGTCCCCGGTCGCATCGTCGAGCAGTCGGAGACGCGCTACCCGCGCCGCTGCGCGACGCCGGGCTGCGAGTCCTTCCAGGAGAACTTCGACTGGGACCGCGGCTTCATGGTCGCGGGCCTGTGGACGCACGGCAAGCTCGTGCACCTCGACGCGATGATCAACAACGTCGACTGGGCGGTCGGCGTGACGCCCGCCGCGCACTGGATGGTCGAGCTCTACCGCACGCCGAGCGGCGAGCCGTTCGAGGTGCGGTTCGGCGCGGGCCGCTTCATCGACGCGGTGCGCGCGGCGGGCGGCCCGTACCCGCCCGGCTACACGCACAACGCGAACATCCTCGACTCGCTCGAGAGCCTCTTCGCCTACCACGCGGCGACGCGCACGATCACCCCGCGCGACGTCGTCTGGCTCATGAACACCGGCGTCGCCTCGGACGAGGTCGCGTTCGACGACTTCCTCGATCTGAACGCGTTCATCGTCTCGAACATGCAAGCCTCGATCACGCAGCGCTACGGCCGGCGCGGGGACTCGCTCGCCGTCCCGCACCACCACAACGGCCAGGTGCGCCGGCTGGAGATCCCCGTCCCGCTCGCGGAGCGCTACGTCCTGGACCCGGACGCCGACGAGGAGATCCACCTCCAGAACGCGGCCACGTCGCTGCGCTGGCGCGTGCCGGCGTACGGGCTCGTCGCGGCGGGCACCGCGCGCGTCGAGCCGGTCGCGCTCGGCGGCGTGCGCGGGCGTGGCTTCTGGCTGACCGGCGACAACGCGATCCGCTACGCGATCGACGCGCAGCCGCGAGCGGTGCGCGAGGCGGACTGGTACTTCGGGATGTTCGTCGACCCGCGCGACGCGGAGGGCGCCCTGCGCACGCTCGCGACGTTCCCCGACGGGAGCGCCATCCGCCTGGTCGGCCGCGCGTCGCTCGAGTACGCGATCGGCGGGCGCGTCGTGCACACCGCCGCGCTGCCGCCGTGGACGGGCTGGACGCACCTCGCCGTCCTCGCCACCGACGGCCTGCGCCGGATCACGCTCCACGTCGACGGCGTCGCGTACGATCGGTTCGAGAGCGACACGCCGCTGTTCGAGCCGTCGGAGGGTGAGCTGGTCATCGGGCGCGCGGCGTCGGGCGATGGCCCGGGCTTCCGCGGCTGGATCGACGAGCTCGTGATGCTCGCGTACGCGCCCGACGTCGAGGCGCGCTGCAACCAGGCGAACGGGACCCTCGTGCGCGTCGTCGAACACCCGGCGCTCGCGGCCGTCGCCGAGGGCCACCCCGCCTGGGCGCACGACGAGATCGCCGCCGCCGCGGGCCTCGCGCCGGGGGCGCGCTTCGCGTGCCATCACGGCTACCGTCGCGACTACGCCGCGCACGAGCTGAACGTCCCCGCGGGGACCGAGCCCGTGCGCGAGGCGATCCACTTCCCCGAGGGGCCGCTGCGCGCGGGCGCCCCGCGGCCGGACTCGACCGACAACGCGTTTTGCGCGACGTGCCACGAGGAGTCGGGGCGCGGCGGCCTGTCGATGGCGGCGCTCGCGTACGACGCGACGACGATGGCGGAGGACGACCGGCGCCGGCAGCCGCACCAGCCGCCGCGCCGCGTGTTCGGCAACGTCCCGGCGAGCTGGATCGCGCCCGGCCCCGGCCCCGGCGGACCGCCGGCGGCGCTCGTCGCGCCGCCCGAGGGCCTCTTGATCGATCGGTGGACGCTGCCCGCCGCGCCCTGACGTCGCACTCTGACGTCGCGCTCAGGGGCAGCGCGCAGTGAACAGGTCGAAGCTGTTGCACCAGTCCGCGTAGTCGGAGGAGCCATCGACGGCCACGCAGTTGCCGCCGCCGGAGTCGCACCAGCCGCAGCCCGGGCGGGCGAGGCAGGCCGAGCAACCGAACGCGCTCGCGCAGTCGTTGGGGGGCGGGCAGCGCCCCGAGGTGGACGAGATCTGGTAGTGGCGAGGGCACTCGTACGAGTCGGTGCACTGGCCTCCGCCGACGTCGCACCAGCGGCAGCCCGCGCCGACGCACGCGCCGCACGTCGTCTGCGCGCGGCAGTCCGACGAGCGGCAGAGGTCGTACTGGAACGTCGGCGCGCCCGCGGCGCAGGTCTCGCCGTAGTCGAGGCACTCGGCGGTGGCCGGGCACCACTGGCAGTCGGAGTCGCCGTCGCCGAGCACGAAGAGGCAGCTGTTGCACCCTTCGCGGCGCCGGCAGCTCCCGACC
Source organism: Sandaracinaceae bacterium (assembly GCA_019637095.1). GTDB lineage: Bacteria > Myxococcota_A > Polyangia > Polyangiales > Sandaracinaceae > JACKEC01. The sequence continues at coordinate 49,695 of JAHBWG010000068.1, forward strand.
GCGTTCGGCGCGCGGTCGCAGCCGGTGAACCGCCACACCGAGAGGCCGCAGCGGCCCTCGTCCGGCCCGAACGCGGAGCCCGGTACGCACGCGCTGCGGTCGCTGCACCAGCCGCACCCCGCGCGCGAGAGGCAGTCGCTGCAGCGCGCGGCGCCCGCGCAGTCCGCCTCCTCGGTGGGTCCGAGGAGGCAGCCGCTCAGACCGAGCGCGAAGAGCGCGGCGAGGACGCGCGCGCTCATGGCCCGATCCCGAACGAGACGTAGAGCTCGAGCGAGCGCTGCGTGTCCCCTGCGCCGCGCCCGAGCTCGCGCCAGCTCAGCCCGACGCCGAAGCGGTCGCGCACGTCGAGCGCGATCATCGCGCGGTAGCCGAGGTAGGCGAACGACCAGCGGCTCTCGGCGAACACCACGCCCGGCGTGTACACGAGCGTCATCGTGATCGCGACGTCGTCGGGCGCGCCGAGCGAGAGCCGCACGCCGAGATCGGCGAGCCCGTCGAGCAAGAGCTCCGAGCGCCACGAGCCGACGCTCACCTCGCCGCCGACGATCACGTTGAAGCGCGCCGGGTCGAGCATCCCCCAGTTGCCGAGCTGCGCGAGCGTGAGCACCGAGAACGTGCCGCCCTCGACGAAGCTCGCGCCCTGCCGGTCGTCGGCGGCGAGCCCGAGCGCGAGGGTCAGGTCGAACGGCAGGCCGCGCCCCGGCGCGACGGGCTCGAGCCGCTGCACGCACACGCCGCCGAGGCCGCACTCCCAGTCGCCGCGGCGCACCGGCGCCGCGAGGCCCGTGAGCGCCTCGTAGCGACCGCGCAGCGACGCGTCCGCTGCGACGTCGGTGGCGAAGCGTGACGCGAGCGCGCTCGCCTCGTCGTAGAGCGCGCGCGTGTCCGGCGCGAGCGAGGTCGCGAGCCGCACCGCGGCCTCGGCGAGGATCGCGCGGCGCAGCGCCTCGGCCTCGAGCGCCCACAGGGCGCCGCGCGCGTCCGCCGCGGGAGCCGCCGCGGCGAGGCGCAGGCGCGCCACGCGGCGCGCCGCCGCGGGCGCGCCGGCGGCGCCGACGAGCTCGACGAGCACCTCGTCGGACGGATCGAGCTCGGGCGAGGGCGCCGCGCTCGCCATGAGCGACGCGAGCACCTCGACGACCGGGCCGATCGGCTCCATCACCACGACGCCTTGCACGCCGCGGCCGGGATCGCCGCCCTGGCTCACGATGCCCAGGAGCCGTCCGTCGGCCACGACGGGTCCGCCGGAGTTGCCGGGGTTGAGCGCGATCGAGAGCTGCACGCGCCCGTCGTTGAGCGGGCGGCCGACGTGCCCGGCGCTCGCGTTGGGCCAGCGCTCCGCCGCGTCGAGCGGGTAGCCGCTCGCCTCGATCGCCTGTCCGAGCACGAGCGTCGGCGGCGGCGCGAGCGCGAGCGCGGCCTCGGCGGGCTCGCTCAGCCGCACGAACGCGAGATCGCGCTCGCGATCCAGCCACGCGACGCGCGCCGCGACCGCCCGCGTCTCGCCGGGCAAGAGCGCGACCAGCCGATCCGCGCCCTCGACCACGTGCCGCGCGGTGAGCGCCCAGCCCTCGCCCACGAGCACCGCGCTGCCGTGCGCCGCGCGAGGGACGACGGTCGGCAGCGAGGCGTCGCGGGCGCCGACCAGCTCGGCGCCGCGCAGCGCGATCAGGCGCACGGTGGCGCGATCGAGCGCGCGCAAGCGCACGCCCTCGGGCTCGGCGCGGATCGCCGGGCGCGTCGCCGCGAGGCGCGCGCGCCAGCGCTCGCGCAGCGCCTCGGCCTCGGCGCGATCGTCGTGGTCGACGTCGTCGCGCGAGAGCAGGCGCTCGAGCGCGTCGACGCACGCCTCGCCGCGCTCGAGGTGGTCGAGCGCGACCGCGACGTTGAAGAGCGTGCGCGCGCGCGGCGCGAGCGCGTACGAACGCTCGAACGCGGCGAGCGCGTCCGCCCACGCGCCGTCGCTCGCGTGGCGGACGCCGCGCTCGAAGTGCGCGCGCGCGTCGGCCGGCGAGGGCGCCTGCGCGGCCGCGGGCGCGCCGAGGGCCAGCGCGACCATCGCCATCAGCGCGGCGAGGCCCGGCGCGGCGCGCGTCGTTCTCTGGGGGCTCTTCACCATTCGCGCACCGCCGGCCGCTCGGGGCTCGTGGAGGATCCGCGCGCCGGGGCTGGATCTTCCCCCCACTCGGTCCGCAGCCGCGCGACTCGGCGCGCGGGCGGCCCGGCGGCGGGCGTGGTCACCGTCGCGCGGGCGTCGCGCGTGCGGGCCCGTGCCTCGAGCGCCGCCGCGTCGTCGCGTACCGTGTCGTCGTGCGCGGCGTCGTCGTGGGCGGCGTCGTCGCGTCCCGTGTCGTCGTGCGCGGCGTCGTCGTGGGCGTCGTCGCGTACCGTGTCGTCGTGCGCGGCGTCGTCCTGGG
>JAHBWG010000069.1 GCA_019637095.1 Sandaracinaceae bacterium
ACAAATGACCGATCGATACCTGCGCGCCGAGCTGACGCTCGAGAGTCACGCGTCGACGGAGCTGGTCATCCGGGAGCTCCACGTCGAGGAAGCGCTCTCTTCGCTCTACCGGCTCGAGGCGTCGATCACGGTGGAGGGGCTCATCGACCCCGAGTCGCTGCTCGGCCAGCGCGCCACGATGGAGCTTCACGACGACCACGGCGCGCCTCCGCGGGCGTTCCACGGCATCGTCTTCGAGGCGAGTCTCTGCGCCATCGACCTGAGTGACGAGCGCTACGACCTCCGCATCGTCGTGCGCCCGCGCCTCGCGAGGCTCGAGCTCGGGTCGGACGCCCGCATCACCCAGGAGATGAACGTGCCCGACGCGGTGGCCGTCGTGTTCGACGCGGCCGGTTTGCCTTCGGACATGTTCGAGTGGAGCACCAACGCGACCTACGAGCCGCACGCGTACATCACCCAGTACGGCGAGAGCGACTACGACTACGTGACACGCCTGCTCGCGCGCGAGGGGATCGGCTTCGTCGTCGTCAACGATCCTATCGAGGACCGGGTCGTCTTCTTCGATGACGACACCATCCTCGAGCCTTGCGAGGAGTCCGACTCACTCAGCTTTCCCGTGCAGGTCACGGAGCTCACCGAGCAGTTCACCGCGACCTCCGACAAGGTCGCGCTACGCGACTACGACTTCACGCAACCGAGCGTCGACCTCACCGTCACCCTCGACGGTGAGGCATCGACGGGCCGCGAGGTCTACCAGCATCCCGGGGACTTTCTCGACACGGCCCGGGGTGATCGCCTCGCCCGCGTGTTGCTGGAGCGACTCGAGCGGGACCGCAGGCGGTTCCGCGGGCACGCCATCTGGCCGTACCTCGCGCCTGGGCGCACGTTCTCCTGCTACGACCATCCCCGGTCGGAGCTCGCAGGCGAGATGTTCGTCGTCCGCGTGTCGCATCACTGGAGCGGTGGGGTGTACTCGAACGAGTTCGCCTGCCTCCCACGCGACACCCCGTTCCGCGTCGACGCAGGTCCGCCGGCGCCGATCATCGGCGGGACCCAGGTCGCGTTCGTCACCGGCCCGGCCGGGGCGGAGCTCCACGGCAGCGAGCAGGGGCAGTCCAAGGTCCGATTCGTCTGGGACCGCTCCGGCATCACCGACGACAAGTCGTCGACGTGGCTTCGGGTGGGGCAGTTCGCGCTCCCGGGCTCCATGGTGATGCCGCGGGTAGGCTTCGAGGTGCTGGTCGACTACGAGCTGGGCGACCACGATCGACCGATGATCGCGGGCCACCAGTACAACGCCGAAGCGATGCCGCCCTACGCGCTGCCCGGCGAGGCTGCGATGTCGACGAGCATCCAGACCAACACGACCGAGGGGGGCGCCGGCGCGAACGAGATGCGCTTCGGAGACGCCGCGGGCTCCGAGGAGCTCTTCATGAACGCGAGCTACGATCAGACGACGGTCGTGGAGAACGACGCGGTCATCGGCATTCAGGCGAACGAGACCGTGTCGATCGGGGCCGACCTCTCGTTCCGGGTGACCGGCACGTACAACTCGAGCGTTGGTGGCGCGCGCACGCTGAGCGTGGCTGGCAACCAGACGTTGGCAACGACCGCCGACTACGACGACGGCACCGCGGGCAGCCTGAGCGTCACGGTCGGGAGCCGCAAGGAGACTTGCGGGGGTGACCTCAACGAGCAGACGACGGGCACGTTCGACCGTACCGTCGGTGGGTTGATGGCCCTCACGGGAATCAAGGGCATCAATCGCAACATCGTCGGATCCTCGACATCGAAGGTAGGCGGCGCATGGCTCGAGATCACCGCGAAGGACCGCAACAGCAACGTGGGTGGATCACGCAGCGAGACCGTCGGGGCGCTCAAGATGATCAAGGCCAACACGGTGTCGGTCGCCTGCGGCGCCGCCTACGTCCAGAACTGCGCGTCTGAGACCGTCAAGGCCGGCGGCTCCGAGACCAACACGGCGAAGGCGGCCGTCGGACTGCAGGTCGGCGGCTCGATGACCATCGAAGCCTCGAACATCAACATCAGCGGCGACGCCATGGTCGTGGTCAAGGTCGGGGGAACGAAGATCGAGGTCCTCCCCGGCAAGGTCACGATCAAGTCTGGCACCATCAAGCTCACCGGAGTCAAGGCCCTCCAATCGGCCGCTGCCCACGAGTCATCGGGATGACGACCAACTACGAATCGCTCTTCTCGATCGCGGGCCAGGAGGGGCACGCAAAGGTGCTCTCCGTGCGCGGCCACGAGGGCCTCGGCGAACCCTACCGCTACGAGATCGAGTTCCTCTGCCCTTTCGTGGACCCCAACGCGGCGCGCGGCGGGCCGGCGGTGCTCGAGATCATGGACGCCGGGCGAACCTTCGCGGGGGTCGTGGAGTCGCTCGAGCTCGAGGCGATGAGCGCCAGCCAGCACCGCTTCGACGGCCACCACTTTCGGGTGATCATCGTCCCGCGCCACTACCAGGTCCTGCGACGCCGGCATGGCTTCCGGATCTTTCAGGAGAAGACGGTCGTCGAGATCATCCAGGAGATGATGGCGGATGCTGGAATCAGCGACGCCAGCGTCGGTTGGGATGGGGTCACCGGGAGCTACCCCACGCGCACGTACACGGTTCAGTACGACGAGACGGAGTGGGACTTCATCAGCCGGCTCATGGAGGAGGAAGGGATCTTCTACACGTTCGAGCACCTGCCGGACAGCTCGAAGATGGTCTTCATGGACTCGAACGCGGCGCTGACGCCCACCGAGCCGGCCTCGCTCTCGCACCACATGAGGCTGGCGATCGACACGGAGCCTCCAGGCGTCAGCGGATGGACCGCGCGTCGTCGCGTCATGGTGTCTACGGTCACGCTCCGCGACTACGATTTCGAGCGCCCCAGCACGGATCTGACGGTCGAGGCCACCGCGGACGAGATCATCGCTCGCGAGCACTACAGCTATCCGGGCTACTACACCGACGAGGGCGAGGGCGCGCGGCTCGCACAGGTTCGGCTCGACGCCTTCCGCTCCGAACGCGCGACCGCGACCTGCCAGACGAACCTGGTGGCAGCGACGCCGGGCCAGTACTTCGCGCTCGTCGACCACATCTCGTTCGACGGGGAGCACGTGATCCGAACCGTCGATCTCGACCTCGTGCGAGAGGGACACCCCTCACGCGAGGCGACCTTCGAGATGCGCCTGGGCACCTTGCCCAAGGAGCAGACCTTCCGCGCGTCACGCCGTACGCCGAAGCCGCGAGTGATCGGCCTACAGACGGCCACCGTCGCGGGGCCGAATGGCGAGGAGATCCACGTCGACGAGTTCGGTCGCGTCAAGCTCCAGTTCTACTGGGATCGCGATGGAACGGGAGACGATCATTGCTCGTGCTGGATACGCCTCATCCAGGGCCACACGACGGGCTCGGTCCAGATCCCTCGCATCGGCTGGGAGGTCTTCGTCGAGTTCATCGATGGCGATCCGGATCGGCCCGTCTGCATGAGCCGCGTCTGGAACACGGCGGCGGGGCCACCCCATCCATTGCCCGTGTCCAAGACGAAGTCGTCGCACGGCAGCGTGTCCATGCCCGGCAGCGGCGGGGTCAACGAGATCGTCATGGACGACGCGGCGGGCTCGGAGCACCTCGCGATCAATGCGCAACACAATCAGACGACCGTGGTCGCCAACAACCAGACGACCAGCGTCGGCGCGAACCTCACACACAAGGTCTCGGCGACCCGCACCGTGGACATCGGCGGCAACGAGACGCGCGCGGTCGAGGCCGACGAGTCGGCGAGCGTGACCGGCGATCACACGATCGACGTCGGGGGCACCCGCAAGGTGTCCGCGAGCGGCACCGCCACCGAAGAGACCACCGGGAGCATGAGCAAGACGGTGGGGGGGATGGAGAACATCATCGTCGGGAGCCCTGCCGCGGCGCTCCTCTCCGTGGTCGCCGAGGCCGCGATCGCCGCGGTGTCGGGCGCGGCGGCGCAGGCCGCTTCCCGGGCGCAAGCGGCCTTGCTGGCGCCCATCGCACCCGCGCTGAACGCGGCGCGCAGCGCGATGGGCGCAGCGGGCGACGCGGCGGGCGTGCTGAGCGCCGTGGGCGCGCCGCCGATCCCAGGGCTCGCCGAGGCCTCGGGCGCCCTGAACTCGGTCACCGGGGCGATGGACGCCGGCGCGATGGCGGGCGGTTTCGCTCAGTCCGCGCTCACGGGCGCCCTCGACTCGGCCATGGGGAACGACGCGGGTGGAGGGGGTGGAGGGGGTGGTGGAGGTGGCGGCGGCCCCGGGGCCGCGTCCGGCGCGAGCGGCGGCGGCACGGGCACATGGGGCGTCACCGTGGGCGGCGCGGTCACCGAGAAGGTCGGCGGCGTCGCCGCGCTCACGGCGGCCAAGGACATCATGTTCAAGATCGGCGGCAGCAACACCGAGCTCGTCGGAGCGGCGCGGGGCGAGATCATCCGCGGAGGCAAGAACGAGAACACCGGCGCTGCCAAGGTCGAGACGGTCGGCATCTACTCCGTGAAGGTCGGCAAGTCGTATGGGGTCGAGGCGAAAGCAGCCGCGGGCCTCAACATCGCCGGCGCCTCGTCGCACGACATCGGAGGCGCACACTCGATCGCCGCCTTGGGTGCCGTCATGATCAAGGCGGGCGCGACGACATTGAAGGCCAGCACGATCACGCTCGCATGTGGTGCGTGCAAGGTCGTGGTCAGCTCGGGCGGCATCGACATCGCGGGCGCGTCCGAGGTGACGCTGAAGGGCACGATCGAGCTGCCCTCGACGGCGGTCGGGACATGAGCGAGACTGGGAGCGACCGATGGCCGAGTTGATCGTCACCAAGATGCTCGCGGGGACCTGCAAGCAGAAGCTGAACTTCATCCAGGTGGCGCCAGACACGTGTCTCATTCCCGCGCCGCCCCCGCCGGCGGGCCCCAAGGGCATCCCGACCCCGATGGGATGCACCACCGACACGGGGAAGATCAAAGCGAACAAGGCCAACGGAGTTCGTCACAAGAACGGCGAGGTGCCGAACGTCAAGTCCACGTTCCCCGGCGTGAAGGGCAACGAGCCCGGCGTCGGTGACCTCCCGCCCGGAAAGCCGAAGAAGGGCGTCGTCTCGGGGGTCAATACGGGCTTCTGTGACGTGAAGAAGGGCTGCCCCAACTGCAAGGCTGGCGGCAAGGACTTCGTGTGGTTCTCGTCGCCAGGGACGGGCAACGGCTAGACGACCGCGTCACGGCTGACTACCGGGATCGAGGCTTGCCGAGATATCGGTAGAAGAGGGTGGGCGTCAGCTCCGTGGGCGACGCCTCGGAGGCCGCCAGCTCCAGCACGGCGACGACCATGCCTTCGGTGACGGGGTCCCCCTCCTCCGCACAGCGCTCCACCAAGCGACAGGTGGTCGGCGCGCGGAGCTCCATGATCGCCTTGTCGGACTCGAGCTCCGCGTAGGGCTCGTCCGCCGCGAGGGCTGCACCGACGTCCACGATCCAGCGGCTGAGGCGGCAGGGCCCGACCGGTGGGAGGATCGGTAGGCGCACGGGACGACGCTTCACGGCGACCCGTCGCTCGGGCCCGCTGCGTAGCTGTCGAGGCCGACCGCGCGGAAGAGCACTTCCACCACGGTGAGCGGCTCGGCAGCGCGCGGGTCGTCGGGGGGCGCCGCGGCGATCGCGCGCGCGAGCCAGAGCCGCAGCGCGCGGATGCGGAACGCCCTCGCGAGCGGGACACGACCGAGCGCATCGGCGTAGCCCCACGACGTGGCCGTGACGTAGAAGGCTTCCACCTCGGCGGCCCGGGATCCGAGTGGCGGAGCCGGCGGGAGCTCGGACTGCGCGATCCGATCGGCAGCCGCGACGATCCAGTCGAGCCCCGCGCGGGTGAAATCGGCCTCCGAACGGAACGTCGCGAGGGGCGCGCGCCAAGCGGAGACGGCCGCGCGCAGCTCCGAGAACGCCTCTCGAACCCGCGCCGTGTCCAGCTCGGGCTCCGTGGCGTACGCGGTCTCTGCGGCGTCGACGCCGCTCGACGCGAGCGCGCCGCCGATGGCCCAGAGCCCCGCGGCGACGTCGCGCGGTGGGGTCGCCGCGGCGAGGGCTCGGTAGAAGCGGCGAACTCCGGCGCGCGGCGCCGTGGTCGACCCGTCGAGCGTGACACGCTCCGGAAGCCGCGCGACGGGAACGAGGCGCGACACCTCCCGGAGCGTCCGGGCGCCCCGCGGAAACGGCGGGTCCCCGTGGGTCACGCCGATGCCATCGACCACGCACGCGCACTCGAAGGTGAAGGCCGCCCGAACCGTCGCGCCGTCGTAGACGGACTGCATGGGGAAGGAGCGGCAGACGGACGGCTTCGCGGTGGTACCGGCGCGCGCGTGCAGCATGCAGCGCCGCTGGTCGTTCAGGTAGCCACAGCGCCCGTGGACCATGATCGGCGCGACGGGGCCCTCGTCCCGCGGGACACCCCGACTGGGGTAGAAGTCGTGGAGCTCATCGTCGAGCACCACGAGCGCGCGTCGTGCTTCGCGTGGGGTGAAGAGCACAGTCGAGAAGGCCTCGCAACATACGCCTCGCCCACTGCAGATGAGGGTCCACCCCGCGATCGCCTCGACGGGGACATCGAGCAAGTCCTCGTCGGGCTCGCCCGCATCATCGGGTGCGTCGAGGGGCCCCTCCGCCAGAAGCCCCTTCTCGTCGAGGTGCTCCAGGAACCCCGCGAGGTCGGTCGGTTCGGTTGCGATGCCTCGCGCTCGTGCCGCCAGCGCGACTCCCTCGATATCACGTGTCCCATCGGCTAGCGCGAGTACCTGCCATTGGACCGGCAGGATCTTCATCACCTGACACGACGCCTGGTCGTGCAATACGACTCGATCGGTGTCTGCGAGGTGACGCCGTGCGATCACGCGGTCACTGAGACGGGGGCGCTTCGGCAGCATCCTGCGAGGATGCAACTATCACGACACGGCCCGAACGGGAACCGCCGCCATCCACTCGCGGCGAGATCGAGGTTCGCCGCGCCGCGTGATGCCGGCCACGGTCGCGGCTGGATCGCGGCCGGCGTGCTGGGCGGCGCGTGCAGTCGATGCAGCCAACGCCTGGGCGCGCTGACGCGAGCCGGCTCGCTCGACCACCGAGGCGCGCGAGGCGCACAGCGCGCGCAGCGCCTCGACCTCGCGGAGCCGGGCCTCGACGGCCTCCAGGCTCCTGTCGACGACCGCGCTCCGCCGCACCTCCCGCGCGCGTCGCGCCACGTCGCGCCGCCCCTCTTCGGGACCGAGCCGCTCCGCGCTCCGGCGGCCGGCCTCGCGCGAGCGCGCCTCGACGGAGCGCTCGGCGACCGCTTCGAGCTCCGCGTCGAGATCGAGGGCCGGCATGCCGCTCAGGCACGCTAACACGCGCACTGGACGACGGCCTCGGCGTCAGGGACGACGCCGGCGGCGAGGAGGAGGCGGGCGGCTATCATCGCGCGTCCCATGCGAGACAGCGAGCGCGCGCCGCGGGCGGCGGAGATCGGGCTGAGCGTCGCGTTCGCGATCGCGTGGGTCGCCCTCGCGCGGCCGGGCGGGATCGACCTGCCGTACTACTGGGACGAGGCCGACGTGTACGTGCCGGGCGCGAGGTGGGTGGCCGAGCACGGGCTGACCGTGACGCCGGGCGTGTTCCCCGACGACTACTCGCGCGGGCACCCGCCGCTGCTCTACCTGCTGGCGGGGATCGCGTTCGCGCTCTTCGGGCCGTCGCCCGCGGTCGGGCACCTGGTGGTGCTGCCGTTCACCGTGCTCGCGCTCGCGGGCACGTACCTCTTGGGCGCGCGGCTCTTCGGGCGCGAGGCGGGGGCGGCGGCGGCCCTGCTGCTCGGCACGACGCCGCTGTTCCTGTCGATCGGGAACATGCTCCTGCCGGAGCTGCCGCTCACCGCGCTCGCGGTGCTGTCGTTCCTCGCGCTCGCGCACGGCCGCGTCGCGACGGCGGCGATGCTCGGCGTGGCCGCGGTGCTGATCAAGGAGACGGGGATCTTCGCCGCCGCTGGGGTGGGCGCGGCGATCCTGTTCGACGCGATCGAGCAAAAGAGGTTGCGCGCCTCGGCGGGGCGCATCGCGCTGGCGACGCTGCCGCTCGGCGCGCTCGGCGCGTTCTTCGTCTGGCAGAAGGCGCACGCCGGCTACTTCGTGTTCCCGCACCACGCGAACCTCCTCGCGGATCGGCCGATCGAGCTCGCGAACGTGGTGACCGTGGTGCCGTCGCTGCTCCTCTGGCACGGCCGCTGGGTGGTCATCGCCGCGGCGCTCGTGGCCACCGGCGTGCTGTTCGCGCGCCCGCGCGCGGGGCTCGCGCCGCGCTCGCCGAGCCGCCGCGCGCTGCTCGCGGGGATGCTCGTGGTGGTGCTCGGCAACGCGGCGTTCTTCGCGAAGATGTTCTGGCTCGAGCGCTACGCGCTGCCCGCGCACCCGCTCGTGCTCGTCGCGGCGTGCGGCGCGCTCTTCGCGTTCTCGTGGTCGGGCTGGCGCGCCGCGATCCCGTGGGCGGCGGTCGGCGCGGCCGCGCTGATCGGGGCGGCTTCCGTGCGCGCGCCGACCGCGCCGGACGCCGAAGAGCAGACGTTCGCGTACGCCGACGTGATCGCGACGCACCAGGCGGCGTTCGCGACGCTCGGCGACGAGGCGTCGGTGCTCACGACGTGGCCGATGACGGTGGAGCTGCGCCACGCCTACCTCGGCTACGTCGCGCGCGATCACGTCGCGATCGACGTGCAGTACCTCGAGGCGCACGCGGACGTGTCGTTCACGCACGCGGTCGTCAACTCGGCCTCCACGCGCCGCGACGACGTGGTGCGCGCGGCGCGCGCGCGCGGGATGCGGCGGCTCGGCGTCCATCGGGTGGGTGTGGCGCCCGCGCTCGAGGTGTGGGGGCGATGACGCGCGAGGCGGTCGTCACGCACGGGGGCGCGGCGCACGGGGGCGCGGCGCTGGGGATCGTCGCGCTGGCGACCGCGCTCCTGTTCCTGCCGGCGTTCGAGGGGCGCTGGTTCGAGTGGGACGTGCCCGAGCAGTACTGGCCGGACCTCGTCTACTTGTGTTCCTCACTCCACGACGGCGAGCTGCCGCTCTGGAACCCGTACGACCGCGCGGGCTACCCGTACTACGCCGACCCGCAGGCGGGGACGTACCACCCGCTCCACTGGGCGATGTGCGCGCTGGGGCCGCGGCCGGGGCTCGGCTGGATGACGCTGCGCGTGGCGCTCGGGTTCTTCCTCGCGGGCGCCTTCGGCCTCCTGTGGCTGCGGCGGCTGCGCGTGCCGTGGAGCGGCGCGCTCGTCGGCGCGATCGTGATCGAGGCGGCGCCGTTCATGCGCCACAACTGGGAGCTCAACCTCACCCTCGCGCTCGCGCACCTGCCGCTGATCCTCTGGGCGACGGATCGCGCGGTGGTGGAGCGCCGCGCCGCCGACGGCGTCGTGCTCGGGTGGAGCGTGGCGCTGTGCGCGTGGGTCGGCTCGCCGCCCGCGCTCTGGCTCTCGCTCACGTTCGCCGCGCTCTACGCGCTCGCGCGGCTCGTGGGGGAGGTGCGGGCCGCGGGGCGCGGCGCGCTCTGGCCCGCGATCGGCGCGCTCGCGATCGGCGCCATCGTCGCGGCGGGCCTCACCGCGGCGGTGATCGTGCCCGGGCTCGCGCTCGCGGAGCGCTCGGTCCAGGCGGGGCGCGACTACGCGTCGATCGCCGCCGAGGGTCTGTCGCCGGATCGGCTCGTCGCGCTCGCGTGGCCGCAGCCGGGCAACCACCTCTACGTCGGGCTCGTGCCGCTCGCGCTCGCGGGCGTCGCGCTCGCGACGCGGCGACCGCTCGCGATGTGGATGCTCGCGGTGGCGGTGATCGCGGTGCTGCTCGCGATGGGCGATCACGGGCCGCTGTTCCGGCTCGCGTTCGAGTGGGTCCCGGGCGTGGATCGCTTCCGGTTGCCGTACCGCTACGAGGCGTGGCTCGGCCCGGCGGCGGGCGCGCTCGCCGCGCTCGGGATGGGGCGGCTCGCGCAGCGCGCCGAGGCGACGCCGCCGCGGAGCGCGCGCCCGCTCGCGGTGGTCGCGGCGCTCGCCGGTGTCCCGCTCGCGTTCGCGCTGCCCGCGCCTTCGATCGGGCTCGCGTGCTTGGCGGCGGCTGCGCTCCTCTGGGCGCTCGCGGAGCGGCGCGTGGGCTCGGTGTCGATCGGCGCGTGCTTGGCGCTGCTCGTGCTCGCCGACGTCTCGACGGCGCTGCCGCCCGATCGGCACCTGCGCGGCGGCGCGCCGCCGGGCGACGACGCGACGGCGGCCCGCGTCTTCGCCGAGGCGCCGGGCGAGGACCGCGTGGTGGACGAGTTCGCGATCTCGTGTCGCGCGGGGACGCGCCACGCGCGCCGCGAGCTCCGCGGCTACCAGGACCCGCTGACGCTGCGCGCGTTCGAGCGCGTGCTCGCGTCCCTGCGCGAGACGCCGGCGCTCGCGGAGCAATACGGCGTGCGCTACGCGCTCCAGGGCCCACACTTCCTGCACGGTTGGGACCGGCACTTCCTCCCGCCGCCGGCGGCGCTGCGCGCGCAGCCCGGCGCGGTCGCGCGCGCGCACGGCGTGACGGAGCTGACCCGCGCGCTGCCGAGCGCGTACTGGGTCGACGCGGGGTCGGTCGAGCACGCGGCCGATCGCGCCGCCGCGCTCGAGCGCGTGCGCGCGCTCGCGCCCGCGCCGATCGCGATCCTCGACGGCGTGACCGAGGGGAGCCCGCGGACCGGCGCCGGCGCCCTCCCCGCTTCGGTCCTCGCCGCGACCGACGTCGTGATCGGCCGCGACCGCGTCGCGCTGTCGATCGACGCGCCGCAGGGCGGCGTCGTGGTCGTCAACGAGGCCTTCTATCCTGGCTGGGAGGCGCGCGTGGACGGCGCGCCCGCGCCCATCTACCGCGCGAACGCGCTCGTCCGGGCGATCCCCGTGTCAGCCGGCGCGCACCGCGTCACGATGGAGTTCGCGCCGCGCGACGGCGCGCCGCTGCGGTGGCTGCTCCTCGTGACGCTCATCGCGAGCGCCCTCGCGTTCGCGCTCCTCCGCCGCCCCTCGGCTCGATGACCGCGGAGGCGTCGCGGTGCGCGATGCTCGCGCAGGCGTCGGAGGGGGAGCCGCCGCCACGATCATTCGCGGGAGGCGACGAGGCCAGAAGAAGCGGAGAGGACGACGCGGCGAGCTCCGCTCGCTTCGGTTCATCGGGACACATCGCGGCCCGTGCTGCCCGTGCGAGTCCGGCGTGGTAAACCTCTCAGCGTGGAGGCGGTCGACGTAGACGAGCTGCTGGATCGGCATCGCGACCGGCTCAGGGCGCTGCTCCGCGACATCGTCGAGGAGGAGCTCGGCGACAACCCGTTCACGCTCCCCCTCGACGATTTCCTCGCCCGCACGGACGACGAGCGGGCCGCGCTCGTCCGACGAGCCGCCCACGTGGCGCGCGCCCGCGTGGATCGCGAGCTCGAGGAGCGCGGAGCAGCTTGGATCGTCCTCGTGGGCGAAGACGTGGTCATGGACTCGACGGAGCGAGCCGCGCTCCCGACGGTGGACGAGGTGGTCGCGCTCGGTCGAGCGCAGAACCGGGTGCCCTACCTCTTCGAGGCAGCGCTCATCGAAGAGATCCCGGCCCTCGCGGAGTGGGCGCCCGTCGCGACCGGCATCGCCGACGAGCGGTACCCGACGCTGCCGCTGCGCTTCGGTGCGCAGGTGCTCGACGCAGACCTCGACACCGGTGCACACGGGACCTTCGCGGACGCGAGCCTGCGCGAGGCGTCGACCTCCCCGGCCATCTGGTTCTCGGGACGCCACCTCGGTCGGCTCTTCGAGTGGTCGCCCGACCGCGTCGACGTCACGGTCGCGCTCGGAGACGGGTCCGTGTGCGCGACGTCGCTCCCCGTTCGCTGGGTGCGGGAGTGGGCGAAGTCGCCGTTCGTTCGGCTCAACGCACACCCGAGGGTGCTCGTAGGCCGGGATCTCCTGCGCGCCCTCGGGCTGGAGCTGACGCTGCGCGCACGCTCCGCCCAAACGGAAGTCCTCGGCGCAGGCCCCGCGCGAGGCTAGCTCGCCACCCGCCGGTGGCCGCTAGGACCCCAGCGATGACGCGCTGGCCCGCGAGGGAGCGTGTAACTCTTGCGGCGCACGCCGCCGCGGGCTCAACTCCCCGGCGATGAGGAGCCGGCCGCCGCGGAGCACGCTCGTCGAGGTGCGCCTGCTCGTGGACAACGTGCGCCGCGCGGTCGGGCTCGCGCTGCGCCTCGAGCGCGGGCTGACCGCGCGCTACGTGATCGTGTCCGTGTTCAACGCGCTGCTCCCCGTCGCGATCGCGTGGGTCGGCAAGGAGATCGTGGACGCGGTCGTCACCGCGATGGGCACGCCGGACCACCCGCTCGGGGCGACGCTCTTCTGGGTGGCGATCGAGCTGTGCCTCATCCTCGCCGCCCACGCGAGCGGGCAGTACCTCGGCTACGTGCAACAACTGTTGCGCGCGCGGCTCGCGCTGCACGTCGACGTGGTGATCTTCGACAAGGCCCTGCGCCTGGGCGTGAAGCACTTCGAGGACCCGGAGTTCATGGACGTGCTCGAGCGCGCGCGCAAAGAGTCGAGCTGGCGCCCGCTCGAGATGATCACCAACGGCCTGCGCCTCGCGCGCAACGTGGTGACCCTCGTCGGCTTCGCGCTGCTCCTCGCGCAGTTCAGCGGCTGGGCCGTGCTCGCGCTCACCCTCGCGGGGCTCCCGTTCCTCGCGGAGGTCCGCTACGCGGCCGAGCAGTACACGATCAAGGCGCGCCGCACGCAGGACGAGCGCCAGGCCCATTACCTGCAACAGCTCTTGACGAGCGACTACTACGTCAAGGAGGTGAAGCTGTTCGCGCTCGGGCCGATGCTCCTCGGCCGGCACCGCGACCTCCACGAGCGCTTCTACGCCGAGGACCGCGCGTTCGCGCGCCGCCGCGGCGCCGCGGTGACGGCGCTCGGGATGATCAGCGTGGGCGTCTTCTACGCGATCTACGTGGTGATCGTCGGACAGACCGCGATCGGCGCGATCACCCTCGGCTCGATGACGCTCTACCTCGGCGTGTTCCGCCAGGGGCAAGACGCCTTCCGCAGCGCGATGAGCAGCATCGCGGGCGCGTACGAGGACAACCTCTACATCCAGAACCTCTTCGACTACCTCGCGATCGAGGACGACGACGTCGCCCGCTCGGGCCCGGGCGACGGAGCGCCGAAGGACGCGGCCGGCCCGCGGATCCGGTTCGAGGGCGTCGGCTTCGACTACCCGGGCTCCGAGCGCCCCGCGCTCGACGGGATCGACCTCGACATCGCGCCGGGCTCGACGGTCGCGCTCGTCGGCCCGAACGGCGCGGGCAAGACCACGCTGATCAAGCTGCTCGTCGGGCTCTATCCGCTCGACCGCGGGAAGATCTTCATCGGCGACGACGACCTCGCGACGCTCGACAAGGGCGAGGTGCGCAGCCGCATCGGCGTGCTCTTCCAGGACTTCGTGCACTACCACTTCAGCGCGGCCGACAACGTCGGCATCGGGTGGCTCCCCGCGCTCGAGGACCGCGCCGCGGTCGAGGAGGCCGCGCGGCAGGCGGGCGCCGACGCGCTGATTGAGGCGCTGCCGCAGGGCTACGACACGATGCTCGGGCGCTGGTTCGGCGGCGAGCAGCTCTCGGTCGGGCAGTGGCAGCGCATGGCGCTCGCGCGCGCGTTCATGCGCAAGAGCCGCGTGCTGATCCTCGACGAGCCGACGGCGGCGATCGACGCCGAGGGCGAGCACGAGATCTTCGAGCGGTTCGCGGAGCTCAAGCAGGGCGCGACCGCGATCCTCATCACGCACCGCTTCAGCACGGTGCGGATGGCGGACCGGATCGTGGTGCTCGACGAGGGCCGGATCGTCGAGACGGGCACGCACGCGGAGCTGCTCGCGAAGGGCGGGCTCTACGCGCGGATGTGGAGCCTGCAGGCCGAGGGCTACCTCGAGGCGGGAGCGGCGAGCGCGTGAGCCACGCGAACAACCTCTACTTCCACTACGCGAGCGCGGGCGCGTCGCCGCGCCGCATGACGATCTCCGTCGAGGCGCTCGCGCGCGTGGTCGAGGCGGAGCGCGCGGCCGGCCGGCGCCCGGGGCGGCTCACCGAGTACCTCGACGGGGCACCGGACGGCGCGTGCTTCACCGTCTCGTTCGACGACGCGCACGCGTCGGTGCTCGCGCACGCGGCGCCCCTGCTCGCGGAGCTCGACGTGCCGGCGACGCTGTTCGTCCCGACCGCGTTCGTCGGCACCTCGGACGAGCTGCTCGACTGGGACGCGCTCGGCCGGCTGCGCGAGCTCGGCTGGACGCTCGGCGCGCACTCGCACACGCACCCGCGCATGGGCTGGCGCCTCTACGACGAGGACGAGGCCGCCCACCGCGCGCGCCTCCTCGACGAGTGCGTCCGCGCGCGCGAGACGATGGCGCGCGAGCTCGGCGAGGCGCCGCGGCTCTTCGCGTACCCCTTCGGCGAGGCGCCCGACCTCGCGCGCGAGGCGGTCGCCGCCGCGGGCTACGACGCCGCGTTCACCGTCGCGCCGAGCGCCGCGTGGGACGGCGATCGCCTGCGCATCCCGCGCGTCGAGGGCCAGCCGCCGCCGCCCGGCGTCTCCGAGGCGCGCACCTCGTTCAGCGTGGTGGTGCCCGCGTTCGAGCGGGTGAAGATCCTGAGCGAGGTGGTGACGCGCCTCGCGAAGCAGACCTACCCGCGCGATCGCTACGAGGTGATCGTCGTCGACGACGGATCGCGCGAAGACGTGTCGCCGATCTTCGCCGAGATGCCAGAGAACGTGCGGCTCGTGCGGCAAGGAGACGCGGCGTTCCGCGCCGGCCAGGCGCGGCAGCGCGGCGCGCGCGAGGCGCGGCACGACGTGCTCGCGTTCCTCGACGCCGACGTCGCGGTCGGCAAGGACTTCCTGTGGCACCTCGACTGGGCGCACCGGCACGTCGAGGACGCGGTGCTGCTCGGCTACCTCTCCGGCTACAACCTCCACGACCTCGGCCACGTCCACACGCTCGACGAGGTGCGCGGCCAGGACCTCGATCGGCTGCGCGTCATCCCGGACCGCTCGCGCGAGCCCGCCCTGCGCGCGACGTTCGATCACCCCGAGTGGCTCGACGACCCGTGGACGCTCACCTATACGGGGAACGTCTCGTTGTCACGCTCGCTCTTCGAGCGGGTGGGCGGGTTCGCGGACGACTTCGTCGGCTGGGGCCTCGAGGACCTCGACCTCGGCTATCGTCTGCACCGCGCCGGCGCGCGCTTCGTGTTCTCGCGGTTCGCGATCGGGTTCCACCTCACGGACCCGCACGAGGCCGCGCCGCGGAACCCGTTTCGCCGCCGCGCGCCGACGCGCGACGCGTTCGCGGGCTACCTCGCGAACCTCGCGCGCCTCGAGGCCGCGCACGCGGGCGACCCGGCCATCGCCGCGTTCGCCGCGCGCTCGCGCGCCGACGTCGAGGAGACCTGCTCGCGGCCGCACACGGTCGGCATCGAGTGGGGCGGCGCGGCCACCGTGCGCTCGCCGTGGCACCGGCGGTTGCACCGCGTGATCCCGGGCGGCGTCCCGCTCCACGAGCTGTGCGATCGCGTCGCGTACGCCGAGAAGGTGCGGGCGCGGAGCGTGTACGTGCTCGGCGGCGCCCCGGCCGAGCACGGCGCGTTCCTCGAGGTGGTGCGGCGCGCGCGCGACGTCGTCGAGTGGGTCGCGATGCGCACGCTCGTGTACCCGTTCGCCGCGCCGGGGCTCGCGCGGGCGGCGCGAGCGGCCGGCGTCGTCGCCGCGACGTGCGAGGTCCACGCGATGCGCCGCGACGTGCACGAGGCGATCCTCGGGCCGGACACCTTCGACGCGTTCCGCCGCGGGCTCGACGCGCTCGCCGAGGCAGGCATCGAGCGCTCGGCGCGCGTCGTGCGCTCGCCCCGCGCCGCGGCCGCGCACGAGGACACCCTCGCCGCGCTCGCCGCCGAGGGCATCCGCGTCGACGAGGTCGTCGAGCTGTGAGCCGCGTCGCGCCCCGCTTCGAATGACGAAATGACGAGGATCGTCCCCGGTGATCCCCCCTACTGGCGCGCTCAGAGATCGGTGCGCTCGGTCCCCTCGAGCTCGAGGATGAAGTCCGCGCCGTACATCATCGCCGGCGTCCGGTAGCCCGCGGCGAAGTCGCCTTCGAGGACGCGCTCCGCGATCGCGAGCGACGCGATCGCCGTGAGCGTGTATCCCTCTGGACATCGCAAGCGAGCCTGCGCCTTGGTGGTGCCCTCCCGCGCCTCGCCCCAGAGGAGACTGAACGCCCGCGCGCGCTGCGCGTCGGTCGGCCCGGCGGGGCCGGCGTCGACGCGCCGCTGGAGCCGGCGCCGCACCGGCGCGCTGCCGAGCAGCCCGCCGAGGTAGCCCGCGACGCGCGCGCCGACCTGCGCGCTGCGCGGGACCGCCGTGTACACCTCGATGTTCGGGATCCCCGTCGAGGCGTAGGCGGTCGACACGTCGCCCCACGGGATCGAGAGGGTCGGGACCGGGCCGCGGCCGAAGTCGACCTCACGCCGGAGCTCGCCGAGGCGGACGTCGGTGAGCGCGCCGTCGCGGCGGACGCGGTTCGGGCGACCCAGGCTCTCGACCATCGTCGTCGCCGTGCCGTGCGAGGTCTTGCCGCCGACCGAGGTGAACGCGAGCACGAGGTGCGTCGCCTCGGGCAGCCGTCGCTTCAGGTGGTTGGCGAGGCAGTCCGACGGCACCACGTCGAAGCCCGTCCCCGGCATGAGCATCACGCCCGCGCGCTCCGCCTCGCCGCCGCGCGCCGCGCACGCCTCGAAGACGTCGATCTCGCCGGTGATGTCGAGGTAGTGGGTGCCCGTCCGCAAGCACGCGTCGACCATCGGCTCGCTCGTCCGCGAGAAGGGGCCCGCCGCGTGGATCACCACGTCGACGTCGGCGAGCCCGCGATCGAGCGCGGGCGGGTCGTCGAGCCCGAACGCGCGGTGCGGCAGCCCCAGCTCTTCGGCGAGCGCGGCGACCTTCGAGGCCGAGCGCCCCGCGAGGATCGGCAGGGCGCCACCGGCCGCGGCCCGCCGCGCGATGAGGTCGCCGGTGTAGCCGTACGCCCCGTAGATCAGGCAACGCGAGAGGTTCGTCATGGTGGCGCACCGTAGCCTCCGATCGAGCCGCGGCGCACGCGCCACCTCGCCCGCGAAGGAGATCGAGCGGTTGAGGCGGCTCGGCGTCGGTGGCATGGTTGGCGCCGTCTCGTGAACGCCACCCTCGTCATCCCGACCTACAACCGCGCGGAGCGGCTGCGGTCCCTGCTCGACTGCCTCACTCGGCAAGCGACGCACCGGCTCGCGCGCGTCGTCGTCGGAGACGACGGCTCCTCGGACCACACCGCCGAGGTGGTACAGAGCTTCGCGGACCGGCTGCCGATCGTGCACGCGTACCAGGAAGACCTCGGCTTCCGCGCGGGGCAGGCCCGCAACCTCGGGATCGAGCGGGCGATCGGCGACGTGGTGATCTTCGCGGACGACGACGTGCTCGTCGGGCCCGACTACGTCGAGGCGCACCTCTCTCTGCACGAGGCGCGGCGCGGGGAGCGCATGGTGGTCCTCGGGCCGCGCCACCGCACGCTCGCGTTCGACGGCGCCACACCCGGCCCGGCGGACTTCGCGCGCGCCGAGCGCGACGATCGCATCGCCGACCTCGAGGGTCGCTCCGTCGACACGCACGAGGCGCCGTGGATCTTCGTCTACTCGTGCAACTTCTCGGTCACCCGCGGCGGCCCCGAGCTCCGCTTCGACGACGGCTTCTCGGGCTGGGGCCTCGAGGACACCGAGCTCGGCTATCGCCTCCACCACGCCGGCTACCGCATCGTCGAGGAGCCGCGCGCCCAGGTGCTCCACGTCGACGACGACGCGCCGCGCGATCCGTTCCGGTGCGAAGCACGCCAGCTCCCGCCGAGCTACGACACCTACGTCGAGAACGCCGTCCGGTTCATGGACCTCTACCCGGCCGACCCGGTGCTCGCGCGGTTCATCCGGCAAGACCTGCGGTGGTACGTGCGCGACGCCCACGGGCGCTGGGTGAAGAACGGCTACGAGAACGACGTCGAGCACGTCATCGCCGAGTGTCGACAGCGGCGCACGCGCGCCGCGGGCGCCGGCGACGACCGGACGGCCGAGAGGACGCTCGACAGGACGCTCGACAGGACGCTCGAGAGGACGGTCGAGAGCCCGTGAACCCCTTCACCCCCCTCCGCGCGAGCGGCTCGCTCGGCCGGCCGCTCGACGAGATCGCCATCGAGCTGACCGTCTACTGCAACCTCAAGTGCGTGATGTGCAGCGTCTGGGAGCTCGGCCAGCACGGCGTCCCGTTCGAGAACGTCGCGAAGATCCTCCGGCAGGCGCGCGCGCTCGGCGCGCACACCTTCACGCCGTGCGGCGCCGAGAGCTTCATGCGCAAGGACTTCCTCGACGTCGTCGAGCTCGCCCAGGAGCTCGGCTACCGCCGGCAGGACATCGTCACCAACGGCACGATGATCACCGAGGCGCACATGGACCGCCTCGCGCGCTGCCCGTCGGTCGCGCTGCACGTGAGCATCGACGGGCCGCGCCCGATCCACGACGCCCTGCGCGGCGAGGGCAACTACGACAAGTCCGTCGAGACCGTGAGGCGCTGCCTCGCGCGCGGGATCGAGGTCGGCCTCTCGGGCGTGATCCTCAAGGAGTCGCTCGAGCACCTGCGCGCGCTCGTCACGCTCGCGCACGAGCTCGGGATCGGCGAGGTGAGCTTCCAGCCGTTCCAGCTCGAGATCAGCGGGCCCGACAAGGAGCTGCACCGCTTCTCGCTCATGCGCTCGCCGCGCGAGCGGATCGTCGCCGCGCTCGAGGACGTGAAGGCGCACGCGGACCGGCTCGGCGTCCGCATCTTCACCGAGTCGATGTTCTCGGTGATCCCCGACTACCTCACGCTCGGCACGCGGCCGATCCCGCCGGGCGGCTGCTTCCTCCCGAGCAAGTTCCTGCTCGTCGACTTCCGCGGCGACGTCTACCCGTGCTTCTTCATGCGGACCGACGCCGACCGGATGGGGAACGTGCTCACCGACGAGATCACCGATCTCTGGCAGTCGGTGCACCACCGGCAGCTGCAGACGCTGGCGCTCACCGAGCGCTGCCCCGGGTGCCTCGCCGCGTGCTCGGACGTCGAGAGCTTCGCGACCGCCGGAGCGGCCGAGTGAGCGCCGAGAGGACCGCGGACGAGACCGCGGACAAGACGCGCCCCTGCCCGGCGTGCGGCGCGGACGTGACGCACACGATGAGCGGCCGCGAGGCGCTCGAGGTTCAGGCGTGCCCGCGCTGCGGCGGCGAGGTGCTCTTCACGAGCTACGAGCGCATGGACATCGCGCTCAGCGAGTACTGCAACCTCACTTGTCAGATGTGCCGGCGGCCGAGCGAGGCGCTCTTCATGGATCCCGCCGTCGCCAAGCGCGCCATCGACGAGGCCGCGCTCGTGGGCGTCGGCGTCGTGAGCTTCTCGGGCGGCGAGCCGTTCGTGCACCCGCAGTTCCTCGAGATCCTCGAGCACGCGTTCGGCGCGGGCATCCGCGTGCAGCTCGTGAGCAACGGGACGCTGATCAAGGAGAAGCACCTGCCGCTCCTCGAGCGCCTGGACTGCCTCACCATCAGCATCGACGGCACCGAGGCCGCGCACGACCACATCCGGCAGAAGCCCGGCACCTACCGCCGCTCGCTCAAGACGATCGCGATGCTCACCGAGCGCTCGAGCGTGCAGTGGGGCACCAACACGGTGATGCAGCGCGACAACTACGATTGCCTCTACGACTCGTTCAAGGCGATCCAGGCGATCGGCGGGCGGCGCTACGCGTACTGCGGCTTCTCGCACGTCGAGGTCGTCCCCGAGACGGCGCACTTCCAGATGACGCCCGAGCAGGAGGAGGCCGCCCACGCGCAGATCGTGCGGATCGAGCGCGAGTGCAGCGAGACCAACACCTGGTTCAACGAGCGCACGCTCTTGCTCGATCACTTCGAGATGTACGCCCGCAAGGGCAAGCGCTACCGGCCGATCGACGGGTGCAAGATCCCGCAGAAGTTCATCGGCCTCTCGGACCACGGCTTCTACCTCTGCTGGCACCAGGGCCGGAACATCGAGCGCGCCTCGCTCGTCGACGCGCTGCGCTCGGAGCTCGCGCGCGACATCGTCCGCGAGGGTCTCGAGAAGCGCTGCGTCGCCTGCAACGGCTTCAACTACGCGTGGGACGAGGAGTGGAACGCGGGGATGATCGCGAGCGCGCTCGCCGGCGACGCGGTCGAGCGCGGCGTCGAACGGGGCGTCGTCGCCCTGCGCGTGCCCGAGCGCGTGCGGCCCGGCGGAAAGAAGCCGCGCGCGGTCGGCGGCGCGGGCCCGGGCAACACCGTCCGGGTCGACGACGGACCGACCTGACCCATGACCGAAGCTCGCGAGAGGGCGCTGCGCGGCGTCAACGTCCCTTACTTGCGCGGGGACTACGGGCACGACCTCGCGCCCAACCCGCGCTTCGATGACTGGCCGGTGTCGTTCGACCCGATGCACGCGTACCGCCCGCTCATCGAGGCGCGCGACCTGGGCTTCGAGGCGGTGCGCCTCTGGCTCTGTGAGAACGCCGAGGGGCTGCTCGTCGAGGACGGGCGCGTGGTCGGGGTGCACGACGACCTCTACCGCGCGCTCGACGTGATCCAGGAGGCGGCGGCGCTCCACGGCGTGCGGCTCTACCCGTGCTTGCTCGACGCCAACGCGTGGCCGCGCGAGGGCGATCCGATCACGCGCGCGATCCTCGCCGACGCCGACGCCGCCGCGCGCTTCGCGGAGCGGGCGGTCGCGCCGATCGCGGCGCGCCTCGATCCGTCGCTGCTCGTCGCGCTCGAGATCGTGAACGAGCCCGAGACCGCCACCTCCGAGTGCATCGAGCCCGGCGGACCGGCGCCGGTCGCGTGGGACGCGATCGGGCGCGCGGTCCGCCTCGCGGGCGAGGCCGCGCGCGCCGAACGGCCGCTGCTCGTCGGCGCGGGCACGGGGCACGTCTTCTTGCCCTCCCTCTGGCGCGCGGACCCGCGGGTGGACCTGGTGGACGTCCACGCCTACCACGCGAACGGCGGCCTTCCGTCGCGCGCGCAGCTCGCCGAGTACGTGGGCGAGCCGCGCCTGCTCGACCCGCGCCTGCCGCTGATCGCGGGCGAGGCCGGCATCCCGAAGGAGGACGGCGCGGACGACGACGCGCTCGCGCACTACGTCTACAACGCCGACACGCTCGGCTACGCCGCGGTGTTCCTGTGGGAGCTCGAGCACGCGCTCGTCGAGGGATCGGGGCGCGAGCGCTCGACCACCGCGCTCGGCGAGCTCATCCGCCACACGCTGCGCGTCTCGGCCGGGTGACGCGGTGCTCGGTGCGCTCGACTGGGATCGGTACTGGCGCTTCGAGCGCTTCCGCCGTCGCTGCGATCCGCTCGACTTCCGGCGCTGGAAGCGCGACAGCCAGCGCGCGCTCAAGGGCCTGTACCCCGGGCGGCCGCGCTTGTGCGACGCGACGGCGGGCCTGGGCGATCACACCGTCAACCTCGCGGAGGAGGGCTTCGAGGTCGAGGCGTGCGACACCTCGCCCGTCGCGCGCGAGGCGACGCGCGCGGCGCTCGCCGAGGCTGGGCTCGACGTCCCCGTGCACGACGTCGAGTGGGCGCGGCTCGGCGAGGGCGGCCCGCGCTACGACCTGGTGTTCAACGACGCCGTGCACTGGGTCTACGACGAGGCGCCGCTCCGCGCGGCGCTCACGGGGATGCTCGCCGCGCTCCGCCCGGGCGGCGCGCTCGTCTACTTCTTCGCCGACGCGAGCGAGCCCGACGCCGACGCGGGCCGCCGGATCCTCGAGTGGGACGCGGCGCACCTCGAGCCCGCGCGGATCGCCTGGGAGCACGAGCGCGACGGCACGCGCGTCGGCCTCACCCTCGTCGCGTCGCGCGGCGACGACTTCATCGACGAGCACCACCTCTACCACGTGCGCGAGGGCGGCGGCCCCACGCGGCTCGAGACGCTCACCATGCGCCGGGTCTACCGCTGGGATCACTTCCACCTCGCCCCGATCCTCACCGACGTGGGCTTCGTCGAGCTGCGCACCGACCACTTCGACAACGTGAAGGGCCACCGCTTCGCGATGAACCGCGCATTCAAGCCGCGGTCCGCTAGGGGACGATCCTCGTGATCTCGTCATTCGCCCTCTCGAGCCCCGGGCGCGGTGCTCAGCGCGGGCTCGCGTGGCGCAGCGAGGAGGTCGTGACGTCGTAGTAGACGATGTGGACGGCGCCCGCGGAGTCGAGCGCGATGGCGCTGTGGCCGCCGCTGCCCGTGCCGACGACGGCGACGTCCGCGAGGGTGAAGCCGCTCGCCGTCTCCGACGCGTAGCGCAGGGTGCCCGGCGCCCGCGAGTCGAAGTAGGTGACGTGCGCGCGGCCCGAGGCGTCGAGCGCGATCGCGGTGTGGTTCGCGATGGTGCCCGCGTCGGCGTCGACGGTGACGAGCGTCCAGCCCGCGGCGCCGGGACGCGCGACGCGGATCTCTCGGCGGGAGAGCGCGCCGAAGCGGTACGCGATCACCGGCGCGCCGGTCGCGTCGAGCGCCATCGAGGCGTAGTCGCCGGCCCCGTCCCCCGCGGGCGCGTCGACGACCTCGGGGGTCCACGACGCGCCGGCGCGCACCGCGTGCTTGAGGCGCATGAACTGGCCGTCGTAGTAGGACGCGCGCGCGGTCGCACCGTCGAACGCGATGGAGCAGTAGTCCCCGACGCGGCTCGACGCCGACGCGATCGTCCCGTCGATGGTGCTCGCGCCGAACGTTCCGTCGCTCCCCTGCGCGAAGTGCGAGAGGAACCCTCCGAAGCCGCCGCTCGGCGCGCGGTACGCGCAGAGGTGCGCGCGCGCGCTCGCGTCGAACGCGAGGTCGAGGCGACCGACGCTCGCGCCCGGGATCATCGTGAGCGACCAGCCCGACGCGCCGCGCGTCCAGAGGTCGATGGCGCGCGAGGGCGTGGTCGATCCGGCGGGCGCGGCGACGTGGACCACGCCGGCGCCGTCGATCGCGATCGCGGTGTGGCGGCCCGCGATGACGTCGTCGTCGATCGTCTCGGTCACCCAGCCGCTCGCGCTCGAGCGCGCGTAGCGCAGGTCGCCGGAGATGCCGCCGCCGTCACGCCGATACGCCACGTGGAGCACGTCGTCCGCGTCGATCGCGAGCGAGACCTCCTGGCCGACGTCGCCGTCGCCGTCGATCGTCGTGATCACGAAGCCGGCGTTGGCGCAGCGGTTCGCGACGTCGAGCCCGCACGTCTCGGTCGCGAGGCAGCCCCCGCAACGTGCCGTGCGCTCCGCGCCGCAGCGATCGGTCGCGCGCACCTCGCCGCACTCCGCCGACGCCGCCGCGCAGAGCACCGCGTCCGCCTCGGGCGCGCAGCCCGCGTCGGGCGCGCCCGCGTCGGCCGGCGCCGAGCCGGCGTCCTCGGGGGTCGCGCCCGCGTCCTCGGGGGTCGCGCCGGCGTCGAGGGCCGCGCCCGCGTCGACGCTCGACGCGTCGGCGGGGTCGCCACCGCCGCCGTCGCATCCGGCGAGCGCGACGAGGAGGTGGAGCAGGAGGAGCCCTCCGAGCGATCGGCTGCGCATCGCGCTCAGGTAGCGCGGGCGGGGCGAGGTCACAAGGCCACGGAGCGGCGCGTCGCCGCGCTCGAAGAGCGTCGACCGATCTGCCCCGAAGGCTCAATAGCGGTACATGCCGCCGAGGTCGTGCACCTTCGTGAAGCCGCGGCGACGCAAGAGACCTTGCGCGCTGCGGCTGCGCATCCCGCTCGCGCAGTAGACGACCACGTCGCGCCCCGCATCGCCGAGCTCACCGGCGCGGCTCGCGAGCTCGCCGAGCGGGATGTTGCGGGCGCCGTCGAGGTGGCCCGCGGCGAACTCGGCGGGCGTGCGCACGTCGAGCAAGAGCGCGCCCTCCGCGAGCAGGCGCCGCGCGTCCTCACCGGAGATGCGCCCGCGCATGCGCAGGACGATCCACACGAGGGCGACGATGGCGACCGCGAGGATGACGTAGCGCTCGGCGCTCACGGCGCACCTCGCGCGCTCGCGGTGGCTCTCGGGCGCGGCATGCTCACGCGCGAGGATAGCCGAGCCTCGATGGGCGCGCCGCTCCGGGGACGAGCCGGAGCGCACGCGACGCGCGCGGCGCGCGCCGGGGATCGGGAGGGTGCGCCCGGCGAGGCATCTCGCTCGGCGCGCCGCCGCAGCGCGGGAGCGGTCCGCGTGAAGCCGCCGACGACGGCCCAGCGCGCGGCGAGCGCGCCGCGGCGCGGCTCACGCCCGCCCTCGCTCGCCGGCGCGCGAGGGCTCCTCGTGCGCGGGCGCTGGCTCGATCTCGAAGTGCAGCGTCCAGACGATCGCGTCGAGCGCGACCGTCTGCAGGCAGAAGAAGAGCGCGCCGATGATCGCCGCGACGCGCAGGCGCGGCGCGGGTCGGGGCGTCGCGTCGAGCACGCAGCCGAGCAGCGCGAGCGAGCCCGCCGCGACCACGGCGAGGTCGACGACGATCCACGGCACGAGCGCGGGCGCCCGCGCGTCGATCGCGTGCAGGGTGAGCGGCATCCACACGATCGAGCCCGCGAGGACGGCGAGGTACGCGAGCGGGAGGATCGCCGCCGAGACGCGCCCGCCGAAGAAGCGGACGCGCGCGTGCTCGGTGCAGAGGACGAGCGACCAGGTGAAGACGAGGTACCCGGCCGCGGCCAAGAACATGTTGGCGGTGTACGCGGCGCGCGCGGCCTCGGGGACGCCGCCCCAGAGCGCCTCGAGGTGCTCGGGGTAGGCGCGCGCGCTCACCACGTAGCTCGCGAGGACCAGCGGGCCCAGGACGAGGTTGAGCGCGACGAGCCACCGCCTCACGACGCGGCCTCCGGCGCGCTGGCACTGACTCCAGCGCGCACGGGCTCGCGCGCGAGCTCGCCGCGCGCGAAGCGGTCGACCGCCTCCCACTGCTCGTAGAGCCACGCCTGGCGCGCCTCGCGACCGTCGGGGACGTCGGCGCGCCGGACGCGCCAGAAGCGGACCTCGATCGTCGCGCCGACCACGCCGCCTCGCGCGATGTCGGGCAGCCGCGCGAAGCCGCCGAGCCCGCGGTGGGCGCAGACCACCACGTCGAGCGCCGGGGCGGCCGACAGGATCGCGTCGAGGCCGCCGACGCGCGGAGGCAGCGTGCGCTCGAGCGCGCGCGCCCGATCGTAGTACTTGGAGCCGCGCTCCTTCATGCGCGCGAGCTCGCGCGCGCGCCGCGCCTCCGTGAAGAACGTCCCTTCGGGGTAGAGCATCACGCCATCGCCCGGGCGCAGGCCGACGCCGAGCGCGCCGATCGCCGCGAGGTCTTCGTCGCGGACGTCCGCGCGGTCGACGAAGTGGTTGGGCAGGCGGTTGCCGACGAGGTCGAGGCACGGGTCCCACAGCAGCTCGCGCTTGAGGACGTAGCGCAGGCGACGCCGGCGCGGGTTGGCGACGAGGACGGAAGGGAGCACCGTGTCGATCAGGCTCGCGTGGCGCATCAGGAGCACGAAGGGCCCGCCGTCGAGGGCGTCGGTCCCCTCGACCTCGACGCGCAACGAGAGCGCGCGCGACGCCGCCCGGAACATCGCCCCGCTCCACGCGCGCTGCAGGGCGTAGCTCCGCTCGAGGAAGCGCGCGCCGCGCGAGGGCCAGAGCCACGAGAGGCCGGCGGCGAGCACCCCGAGCGACTCGAGGGCGAGGTACGCGAGCCCGAACGCGGTCAGCCGCGAGGCGATCGCGCGCCGGGGACGCACGAGGTCCACCAACGCCGCGCCCGCCAGGAGCACCGGCGCGGCGAGCCAACCGAGCACGCTCGCCGTGGCGAGCAGCGGGAGGGTCACCGAGCGACGCCGGAGCGAGCCCATTCGCCCCCCTCTCTAGTGCCCCGCGCCGCGGCCGGGAGCCCTCCCGCGCGCGCTCGGCACAAACTCTCCGAAGACTCAGCGCGCGACGCGGCCGCGGGGGGCCGTCGGGGCGACGGCGGCGCTCTCGGAGCTCGGCGCCGCCGCGGCGCGCGAGGGGCGCTCGGCCCAGAAGCGGCGCGCGTCCTCGTCCGTCCAGCCGTCCGCCGGCACGGCCGCACGCAGCGCGGCGGCCAGCGCGGCCGCCGAGCTCGGCCGCTCGCTCGGGTCCTTCGCGAGGCAGCGCATCACCACCGCCGCGAGCGCCTCGCCGACCGGCGCCCACTTCGACACAGGGTCCGGCTCCTCGTGCGCGTGCGCGAAGAGCTGCTGGAGCGGCCCGCGGCCCTCGAACACCAGCCGCCCCGTCAACACGAAGTACGCGACACAACCGAGCGCGTAGAGGTCCGAGCGCGGCGTCGCCTCCCCGCCGACGGTGAGCTCGGGCGCCATGTACCCGGGCGTGCCGACCACGGTGCCGGCGTCGGTGAGCGGCCCGTCGGAGCTGACCGGCGCGGCCTCCTCGAGCTTCACGAGCCCGAAGTCGAGCACCTTCACGAAGTCGTACGCGCGGCCCGCCTTGCCGACGAACAGGTTGGCCGGCTTGATGTCGCGGTGGACGAGCCCGACGGAGTGCGCCTCCTCGAGCGAGTGGCAGACCTGCACGAGCAGATGCACCGCGCGCGCCTCGGGCAGCGGGCCGTGCTCCTTCACCATCGACTGCAGGTCCATCCCCTCGAGGAGCTCCATCACGAGTAGAACGCGCCGTCCTCGGAGCGGCCGTAGTCGTAGACCGCGATGGTGTGCGGCGACGTGAGCGCCGCGGTCGCGCGCGCCTCGCGCTCGAAGCGCGTGAGCACGCGCTCCGCCGTCGCCTCGTCGCCGAGCAGCGCGGGGCGCACGAGCTTGATCGCCGCCGGGCGCGCGAGCGTCCGGTGATCGGCGCGCCACACCTCGCCCATCCCGCCCGCGCCGAGGCGCTCGACGAGGTGATAGGCGCCCATCGCGCGCGCGCGCCGCACCGTCTCGCCGAGCTGGAACACGAACCGCGCGCTCAGGTACGAGAGCACCACGACGAGCGCGTTCGGCAACAGCAGCCAGAGCCAGAGGTTCCACGGCGGGTTGGGGTTGCCGACCACGCCGACGGTGAACGCGAGCGCGCCCGCGTCGGCGAGCCCGCAGAGGACCGCCGTCGCGGCCATCTTCAGCGGCGGCACCGGCACGAGCACCGAGACGAACAGCACGAGGATCGCGCTCGCGGGCACGCCGCGCACGACGTCGCTGTCCGCGTACGGGAGCCAGTGGCGGAAGAGCGAGGCGAGGAACGCGACGAGCACGACGTAACCGACGGCGATCTCGACGCGCCGCGCCGGCGAGAGGCGCTCGGCGCGCGCGATGAGCAAGAGCGCGATCGAGAGCCCGAGCCCGACCGCCCAGAGCGCGACCGGACGCTCGGTCCCCGCACGGACGCCGACGTTGGGCTGGCGCAGGAGCGTGAAGAGCCCCGCGAAGACGGCGACGCCGATCGCCATCCACGCGCCGAGCACGATGCGGCGCACCGCGAGCCGCGGCAGATCGAGCGAGGCGTCGCTCGCGCCCTCCCCTCGCGCGAGGACGTCGCGCCCCGCCGCCGGCAGCTCGCTCGGCTCCATCGGCGCGAACGTACCAGAGGCGGGGCGCGGTTCGCTTGACCGCGCGGAGCGAGCGCGAAACGATGCGGCCGCATGGGGCTCGATCCGCGAGCGAGCCTGCCTCCGCCGGGGACGGTGCTGGGCGGGCGCTACCGCCTGACGCGCCTCGTCGCCGAGGGCGGGATGGGCGCGGTGTTCGAGGCGCACGACGAGCAGGCGGGGCGCTCGGTCGCGCTGAAGCTCCTTCAGCCCGAGCTGAGCGCGGACCGCGACGTGCGGCGCCGCTTCCGCCGCGAGTCCTCGGTGCTCACCGCGCTCGACCACCCGAACATCGTGCAGGTGCTCGACATCGGCGCGGGCGGCGCGGGCGACGACGAGCAGCTCTTCAGCGTGATGGAGCTGCTCGCCGGCGAGACGCTCGCCGAGCGCCTCGCGCGCGAGGGCTCGCTCACGCCGGCCGCCCTCTTGCCGATCCTCGAGGAGATCGCGGCGGGCCTCGGCGCCGCGCACGAGCACGGGGTGATCCACGGGGACCTCAAGCCCGCCAACGTCTTCCTCGTCGCGCCGGCGGGCACCGTGAAGCTGCTCGACTTCGGCCTCTCGAAGATCCTCGGGCTCGAGCGGCTGACGCGCACCGGCGAGCTGATCGGGACGCCGGCGTACATGGCGCCCGAGCTGCTCACCGGCAAGGGCGAGCTCGACGAGCGCATCGACACGTACGCGCTCGGCGTGATGACGTACGAGTGCCTCGCCGGGCGCCCGCCCTTCAGCGGGAACGTGCCGGGCAAGCTGATGATGGCGATCGTGATGGGCCAGGCGACGCCGCTCGGCGAGCTCGCGCCCGCGCTGAGCGCGGACGTGACCGAGGTCGTGATGGCCGCGATGAGCCGCGATCGAGAGCGGCGCTTCCACTCCGCGCGGGCGCTCGCGCGCGCGTTCCGCGACGCGCGATGAGGGAGCGCCGCGCGCTCGTCGCCGCCGGCACGACGACGCTCGGCGTCGTGTTGATCTGGGCGTTCGCGGCCCTGCGCCAGGAGGGGCAGACGCAAGAGCTCGCGCGCCAGTGGGTCGGCCAGGAGTGGGACATCGCGCGCCGCTGCCTCGTCGGCACGCCGATCGGTCGGCGCGACGCGGAGGCACAGGTCGCGGATCGGCTCGCCGCGCTCGCGCTCGACGCGCTCGCCGAGCCCGCGAGCCGCGACGCGCCCGCGAGCGCGCGCTGGCCCGCGCGCTGCGCCCCGCGGCTCGTGAGCCTGCGCGTGGACGCCTCCGTCACCGGGGTCGACCTCTCGCACCACGTCGGACAGATCGACGCGCTCGCGCGCCACGTGCTCGAGCCGCGCGACCCCGCGGGGACCCTCGCGCGCGCGCGCGCGCTCGCCGCGCCGATCCACGCGCTCGACCTCGCGATGCCGCCGGGCGCGACGCACGACCCGAGCGCGTACCCGGCGCCGCGCGCGGACGCGCGGGCGATCGAGGCGAGCCTCGCCTGCGCGCAGGAGGACGCCGCACCGAGCACGTCGCCTTGCGGGGGCGAGGCGCGCCTGGACCTCGAGGTGACGCCCGCCGTCTGGTCGCGCGATGGAGCGCCGATCCCCTTCGATCCGCCGCTGCCCGCGGGCGCGACGCCGAGCGTCGCCTGCGACGCGGAGCGCGCCGTCGTCCTCTGGCGCGTGGACGGCGCGTGGGAGGGGACACGCTGCGAGGCGACGTGCGCGCCGCTGCCGCCGCTCCCCGCGGGCGAGGCGCTCGAGGTCGCGCTCGTCGAAGGCCGCGTCGTCGTCGTCGCGCGCGAGGCGCCGGGCGGCCTCTCGTTCGCGCGCGCGCTGCGCGACGAGGAGTGGACCGACCCGGTGCTCGTCCCCCGCGGCCGCCTCGCGCCGGACGCGCCCGCGATCGAGGCGTGCGGGGAGCGCTGGACGTTCGCGACGCCGTGAGCCTCGAGCCGCGCTCGAGGTCTCGGATCACTCGAGGGAGCGCACCGTCACGCCGAACGGCTCGTACGTCAGCGCGACCACGCAGCCGTGGTAGCCGGCCGGCGGCTCGAACTCGTGGTTGAGACCCCACGCCGAGTCGAGCAGACGCTCGACGGCTCCCTCGAAGCGCGCGAGCTCGGCGTCGCTCGGGAGGCGGCGCGTGTAGAGCTCGACCGCGAGGCGCAGCGCGCCCGCGCCCTCGACGAAGCGCAGCGTCGGTCGCACCGAGACGAGCCCCGCGTCGTCGCCCTCGTCATCGAGGTAGTCGATGAGCTCTTCGCTGCGCTCGAGCGTCCCGTCGAGCGCGCGCAGCGCGTCGTGGTCGGTGATCGGCGCCTCCTCCGCCTCGGGATCCTGGAGCTCGGCGCCGTACCACACCGACGTGCAGTACGCGGCCTCGGAAGGCACCGGCGCCGGTGCGGCCGGCGCGGCCGGTGCGCGGACTCGCTCGACGAAGTCGGACCACACGACGGGCACGAAGCAGCGGCTGTCGAGCGCGAGCGGCGCCGCGCCCGCGTTCGATCGATGCCAGCGCTGGACGGCTGCTCCCTCCACGGCGTCGAGCACGATCTCGTCGCCGACCGCGACCGGATGCTCTGCATCCGCCTGGAAGCGGAGCCGGCCGTGCCGTGCCGACTCGACGAAACCGAACCCGGTGGTGGCGCCGAAGAAGGTGACTCGAGCCGTCTCCGCGCCGCCGGGCGGCGGTGCCGGCACGTCCTCGATCGCGAGGCGAAGCTCACCCGGCGGCGCGGCGCGCAAGTCGCCGAGCGCGATGAGCGTGACGTCCCCGTACTGGTGGAGGGCGAGCGCCCCATCCACGAACGTGACGGCGCTCGCGCCCTGCGTCTGGACCGCGAACTGACGCACCGCCGGCGTCTCGCCTTCGCGCACCTCTGCCCAGCCCACCGCGGCGACGGCGCCCGGCTGCGCGCTCGGCTGGTGGGCGACGACGGCGAGCTGATCGCCGTCGAGGGCGACGCCGCCCCACATGGCGCTCGGCGTGTGGGTCACCACGCCGACGAGGCCCGACGGGCCCAGGACGTGGACCTGCCCTCGCCGTGCGTCGAACGCCGCCAGGCGACCACCACCCACGGCGATCTCGTCCGCCGCGAACCCCAGCTCGTGGGTCGCACCGAAGCGGTGCGTCTCGAGATCGAAGCGCGCGACCCGTGTCCTCTCGGGTCCGCGACTCGGCGCATGGACGAGCCACGCCGAGCGATCGTCTTGGGCGAGGCGGCTCGTCTCCGCGAAGCCGTCGGGGAGCGGTGCGCGGGCGACCTCGACGTGACCCCGCGCGACCGCCACCGCGCCGGCGGTGAGCTTCGCGACCACCGGCGGCGCGCTCGCGGCGTGGACCAGGTACGGCCACCGCTCGGTCGAGACGCCGTACGGATCGCTCGGACCGGGCCTCAGCGACTGCTCGACCCTACGCTCGCCGCTCGCCGCATCGAGCCCGAGGAGGCGTCCGTCGGCTTCGAGCCAGAGCAGCCCGCGGGGCCCGTGAAGAGGCCGGACCGAAGACGCCCAGTGATTGACGCGCCGCGCGCGCAGGACCTTCGGCATCGGGCCGGTGTAGGCCGAGCGCGTCGCGCGATCCAGCCGGCGAGTGATCGAGGCGTGCGGGGAGCGCTGGACGTTCGCCCTCCCGTAGGGCTCAATTCGGCTCCGACGTCCACGCCGTGTCCGACGCGACCGACCAAGAGGCCGAGCGGCTCCACACCGCCGGGGCGATCCGGAGCTCGCTGCGCGCGCTGCGCCTCGTGTGGGCGACGAGCCGCGGGCTCACCGCGCTGCTCGTCGTCTCGACGCTGGCCGCCGGCCTCGCGCCGGTCGGCGCGGCGTACCTCGCGCGCGTCGTCGTCGACGCGGTGCTCGCCTCGCTGCAGGGCGACGCGCCCGCGAAGCTCACGGCGTTCTTCGGCATCCTCGGCGAGGGCGTGCTCGTCGGGCTCGTCGTCGCTGGCAACCGCGGCACCGCGCTCGGCCAGCAGCTCCTCAAGGCG
Source organism: Sandaracinaceae bacterium (assembly GCA_019637095.1). Taxonomy (GTDB): domain Bacteria; phylum Myxococcota_A; class Polyangia; order Polyangiales; family Sandaracinaceae; genus JACKEC01. Next base: position 31,688 of record JAHBWG010000069.1, read on the forward strand.
CGCCTCGCCCACTTCGTGACGCGCTCGATCGTCGAGAAGGCGTCGCGCCTGGGGCTCGGCGACTTCGAGGATCCGGCGCTCCACGATCGGCTCGAGGAGGCGCGGCGCGAGGCGACCGTGCGCCCGCTCGGGCTCGTGCTCCGCTCGTTCCTGCTCGCGCGCAACGTGATCTCGCTCGCGGGCTACTTCGCGATCCTGGTCCAGCTCTCGTGGTGGGCGGTCGCGGTGCTCGTCGTCGCGGGGATCCCGGCGTTCGTCTCCGAGGCGCGCTTCAGCGACGTGACGTTCCGCTTCTTCAAGCGGCACTCGCCCGAGAGCCGCGAGCGCAACTACCTCGAGACGGTGCTGACCCGCGAGCAGTTCGCGAAGGAGGTCGGCTTCTTCGGGCTCGGCCCGGTGCTCATCGCCCGCTACGACGCGCTCTTCGAGAGCCTCTACGGCGAGGATCGACGCATCGCGCTGCGGCGGCACGCGTGGGGCCTCGTGCTCGGGCTCGCGGGCACGCTGGCGTTCTTCGGCGCCTACGTCTGGATCGTGCTCGGCACGGTCGACGGCCTGTGGACCATCGGCCAGATGACCATGTACATCGTCGTCTTCCGCCAGGGGCAGGCCGCGGTGACGAGCGCGCTCACCGCGCTCGGCGGGATGTACGAGGACGCCCTGTACGTCGACAGCCTCGACGCGTTCCTCGCGCACCCGGAGCCGACCGAGGCGGGGACCGTCGTCACGCCCTCCGCTCCGCAAGACGGATTGCGAGTGGAGAACGTGTCGTACACCTACCCCGGCGCGGCACGCCCCGCGCTCGCCGACGTGTCCTTCCACGTCCCGCCGGGCGGCACGATCGCGGTCGTCGGCCCCAACGGCGGCGGCAAGTCGACGCTGGTGAAGCTCCTCACGCGCCGCTACGAACCGGACGCCGGGCGCATCCTGCTCGACGGCGTGGAGCTGCGCGACTGGGAGCCCGAGGCGTTCCGAGCCCGCGTCTCGGTCCTCTTCCAGGACTTCAACCGCTACAAGCTCACGGCGGGCGAGAACATCGGCGTCGGCGACGCCGCGCACTTCGACGACGAGGAGCGCTGGAGGCTCGCCGCCGAGCGCGGGCTCGCGGTGAGCGTGATCGAGGAGCTCGAGCACGGCTACCGCACCCGCCTGGGCCGCGCGTTCCGCGGCGCGACGGAGCTCTCGGGCGGGCAGTGGCAGCGCCTCGCGTTCGCGCGCGCGCTCATGAGGCGCGGTACCGAGCTGCTCATCTTCGACGAGCCGACGAGCGCGGCCGACCCGCGCCGGCAGGCGGAGCTCGACGACGCGCTCGCCGCGATCCTCGAGGGTCGCATGGGCCTGATCGTGTCGCACCGCCTCGCGACCGCGCGCATCGCCGATCGCATCCTCGTGCTCGACCACGGCCGCGTCGTCGAGAACGGCGCGCACGACGCGCTCGTCGACGAGGACGGGCTCTACGCCTCGCTCTACCGCACGCAGGCCGCCGCCTACCAGTGACCCGCGGGGCTCACAGGACGCTCGCGAGGCTCTCCATCGCGATGCGGCGCAGCTTGATGCGACGGTCGGCGTCGGTGGCGGTGCGCTCCGCCCAGCGCACGAGATCTCTCGCATCGCCCTCGAAGACGCGCGCGAAGGTCCGCGGCCACTGGTCGGCCCAGGCGAGCACGAAGGCGGCGAGCGCCTCGCGCTCGCGCGCGGAGCCGCTCTCGGAGGCGACGAGCACGCGCACAGAGCGGGCCATCTCCTCGGCCGACGGCGCCGGACCCGAGCGCTCACCCGCGAGCGGCAACCCGGCGCGGTGCAGCGTACGCCATGCGCTCTCCATCTCGACTAGAGTAGGCGGGCGATGTCGAGAGGGCTAGACGAGGCGCGGATCCTGCGCCTGCTCGAGGCGGCAGAGCGTCGCCTCGAAGGCGAGTGGGTGCTCGTCGGGGGCGCGCTCGCGGCGATCTGGTTCAGCCCCTCCCGCGTGACCGAGGACGTCGATCTCGTAGGGCTCCAGGGGACGAACGAGGAGCGCCTCGCGCTCATGCAGCTCGCGCAGGAAGAGGGGCTGCCGGTCGAGGCCGTGAACAGCGCGGCGGACTTCTTCCTGCGCAAGATCCCCGGCTGGCGGGACGAGCTCGAGGTGCTGCGACGGGCGGCGCGGCTCACCGTCTACCGTCCGTCGCCGACGCTGTTCCTGCTGCTGAAGCTGCGGCTCGGCGAGCAGGATCTGGAGGACTGCGCGGAGCTCCTCGCGTTCGCGCGCACCCACGATCTCGAGGTCGATCGCGAACGCGTCGTCGCGGCGCTCGACGCGCTCGGGCCGACCGACGACGCCGCGCTCGCGGTGCGGCGCACCGCGCTCCGGGCCGCCCTCACGGCACACCGCGGGTGACGCGGGCACGCGGCGAAGTGCCGCCGGTCACGCGCTCGGCGCGCGGCTGCTCGCCCAGAGCGCGGCGAGCGGCGGCGCCATCACGGCGATCGTCATCACGTTCACCGTCAGGACGTTGAACCAGGCCCCGTGGAACGCGCAGACCGAGCTGTCGATCACGAACCACGTCGCGAGCGAGATCGCGATCGCGGCGAGGCCCCAGCGCTCGCCGCGCCGCACGGGGAACGCCGCGAGATACGCGATCAGCACGAACTGCCCGGTGATCGTCCCGCCGAGCGGGGCGAAGAGGAACGCCTCGAGCGGCCGGACGGGGGGCGGGAGCGAGTCGAGCCCGAAGAAGTGCGTCGCGGCCATCGACTCCCAGAGCGCGAGGACGAAGGTCCCCGGCGCGACCGTGAGGACCGCGCCGAGCAACGCGAACGCGACGCTCGCGCCCATCAGCCAGTGGTGGAACGCCGCGCGGTGAGCGGGGGTCGGCGGCGGGCGACCCGAGCCCTCGACCGGGCGCCGCGCGAAGAAGAGCGGCGCGCCGAAGAGCGCGAGCGGGACGAGGTTGATCATCAGCACGTTGAAGTAGGCGCCGTGCACGATCGACATCCCGCTGTCGATCACGAACCAGGACGCGAGCCCCGCGACCGACGCGTGCCACGCCCAGCGCTCTCTCTGAGCGAGCCCGCCCCACACGACGGCGCCCGCGGCGACCCACTTGCCCGCGATGGAGCCGCCGATCGGCCCGAACAGGAACGCGGTGAACGGGACCACGTCCGCGGGCAGCGACGGCGCGCCGAAGAAGCGCTGCGCCATCGCCGCCGTGTAGGGCTCGAAGAGCGCGCTCGTGCCCGCCACCGCGACCACGAGCCCGAGCAGCGCGAACCACGCGCACGCGACGAGGAGGTAGCGGACCGACCCCCGCGCCGGTGCGGCCGGGACCGTCACGGCGCGCGGCCCGCCTCGAGCAGGAAGTCCCAGCTCGGCTCGTTGCGGTGGAGATCTCCGGCCGCGCAGCGCGCGCCCCAGCCCGCGAGGATCGGCACGAGGTGCGCGGCGAGCCCGCCGCAACGGTCCGCGTCGACGTGGACGCGCCGGCACGACGCGGGGTAACCGCCCGCGCTCGCGTGCGCGCAGCGCTCGGCCGGCACGCCGGCGAGGTCCCAGTTGTCGACCACCTGCGGCACGCGCTGGAACGAGTCGTCGTCGTGGATGTACGCGAGGCGCAGCGCCGTGCGCGGCGGGCTCGCGGCGAGCGCCGCGATCCACGGCGCGGCCGCGTGCGTCGGCGTGCCGTCGCCCAGCCGATCGCTCGGGCCCGCGAGCATCACCACGCGCTCGGCCGCCTCGTCGCGCGCGAGGTAGAGCGCGTGCCCCGCGCCCTGTGAGTGCCCCGCGAGCGCGACGGCGGAGAAGTCCCCCGCGGCGAGCGCGTCGCGCAGCGTCGAGAACGGGGCGCCGGGCTCGCTCGCGAGGTGCGCGAGCAGCGTCGCGACGCGGTTCCGGATCGAGCTCGCGGCCGTCACGTCGAGCGGGACCGGCGCGCCGGGCGCGCCATCGACGATCGCGGCGCGGAAGCGCTCGTAGCAGGGCCCGTCGTCGCCGCACACGCTGCGCACCAGGTGGCGGTTCTCGTACATCGGCGCGATCGCCGCGAAGCCGCGCTCACACGCGCGGACCGGCACCGCGTGCTCGCTCGCGGGGTCGCCGTACGTCCCGACCAGGTACACGAGGAGCCGCCCGTTCCACGCCCCGTCCGAAGACGTGCAAAAGAAGTGGCGCCCTGGCGCGCCCGGCACGAGGCCCGCGGGCACCGGCGGGATGTCCGCGCCGAGCGCGCTCGGATCGAGCACGCCCGAGCACACCGTCGCGTGGAGCGAGTCGGGGCAGCCCGTCGGCGTCCCCGCGTCGAGGCCGCTCGCGTCCTCGGAGATCGCCGCGTCTGCGCTCGCCGCGTCTGCGCTCGCCGCGTCTGCGCTCGCCGCGTCTGCGCGCGCACCCGCGTCCGCGGCGTGCGAGCCGTCGCACGCGACGAGGAACAGCGCCAAGGCGAGCCGCACCCCCACCCCCCGAAGGTACCTCGACTCGCGTCGCCCGCGCACACGTCGCGGACCGCGCCTCCGCGGAGCACGCCCTCAGGGCGCGGCGAGGACGGCGCGCACGCGCTCGAGGAGCTCGGCGCCCGTGAGGTTCTCGTTGCCGCTGGGCGTGCCGTGCGTGGACACGTCGCGGATCACCATGTCGCGGCGGGTCACGATCAGGTCGAAGCCGCGCCCGATCGCGAACGGCGCGTCGTCCCACGTCGACATCGACGGAATCATCTGGTTCATCGTCTGCGAGTCACCGACGCAGAGGCCGGCGCGGCTCCCGCGGCTCGCGACGAACGTGCGGCAGTTCTCCGCCGTGCCGGGCTCGAACGTGCCGGTCTGCTCGAGCACCCAGATGATCTGGGCGCCCGCTGCGAGGAACTGGTCTTCGATCATCGCCACCGAACTGGTGTGCGTGCGGCAGTCCGGTCACCAGGCGGGGATCGAGATGAACAGCAAGACGTCGAACGGGCTCCAGTCGATGTTCTCGTCCGCGGTGCAGTGCGCCTCGACGAGATCGAGCGGGACGTTGCGGCCCGCGCCGTCGATCGCCTGCGGCCAGCGGTACGGCCAGATCACCGCGCCGAGCGCCATCGGCTCGACCGCGCCCGCGGGGTACGTGCAGCCCGCCACCGCGCCGTCGGGCCGCGCCGCGTCGGCGCGCGCCGCGTCCACGCCGGGCACCGCGCCGTCCGTACGCGTCGGGCCCGAGTCGAGCCCCATCGGCGCCGCGTCGGCTCCCCCTTCGGGTCCCGAGCATGCGCCCAGGAGCGCACAGAGCACGGCGAGGAGTGTTCGAGGCACGCGGACCAGAGCATACCCGAACCCGACGCGACGCGCACCGTGTCGCGAGCGGGACGGCGCAACAGCGTCGCGAGCGACGCGCTCGTCACCGCGCGCGCTCGAGGCCGCCAGCGACCCGCGCTTCCCCCAACGCCCGAGCCGCGAGACGACCAGGGCGGGCGGGTCGACGCGCGGTCCGGGAAGACAGGCTGGCTCGCCGCGCTGTTCCGGCGGCCGGACTCCGTGCGAAGGTGCCTCCGATGGGACTCGAGGACGCGCGCCGCCGCTCACGCCTCCTCGGGTGGTGCGCCATCGTGCTCGCCGCATGCGGAGCGCCCGTAGCCGACGTCCCCGAGCACGCGCGCCACGGCCCGAGGTCCCGGTCGCCGCGCGCCACACCCACCGCCACGCCGGCTCCCGCACGCGCCGCGTCGCCGCCGGAACCGATCGAACCGATCGACGAGGCGCGCACGCTCACGATCGGCTTGGCCTCGGTGCTGGCGGCGCCCGACGAGGAGCTCGACGCCATCCGCGAGCGCGTGGCGTCGGGCGACGTCTCGGCGGCGTCGGCGCGCTTGGCGGAGCTGCTCGCGGCCGATCTGCCGCGAGCTCGACGTGCGTTCGAGACCGACGAGGCGCTGGCTCTGCTGCGGAGCTCGCCCCACGCCGACGCGATCCGTGCGCGCATCGCCGCCGTGGAGACGGCGTGGCGCGCAGCGTTGCCCGAGTCGGTGCCCGCCGTGATGTTCGCCACGCGACCGCACCGCGTGCGAGGCGGGCTCTACGTCCCCTCGACGCGGCGGTTCCTCCCGGTCGGATCGCCGACGCGAGGAACGGTCGCCGCGCTCGTCGTCCCGCGGGTCGAGCGCGTCCTGGTGCTCACGCAGCACGGCGTAGGCGACTACGCCGGGCATCCGAACATCTCCGCGGCGATGTACCCGCTCTTCGGTGAGCGCGGTTCGATCGCGTCGGCCGGGCCCCAGGAGTGCAACCAGTGTGCGTTCGTCGCGTTACCCGATCGCATGCGCGTCCGCTACGGCATCGAGGCGCTCGCGCGGGATTGGAGCGAGGTCGCCGAGGGCCGCGAGGGCACGCCCGCTCCGTCCGGCGAAGCGGTCGAGGACGCGTATGTGTTCGTACGTCGGGCCGCGTTCCGACGTGATCCCTTCTACGTCGAGGGCCACACCGACAGGGACGGTGCGCGGCGCGGCGGACCCGTCGCCGGCTGGCGCGTGGTGGGGAACCGCGTCGAGCGTGCGGGAGCGCCGTCGCTCGTGCTCGGCCGCGGTCACGCGGCGCACGTCGCGCACAACATCGTGCCGAGCCCCGACGCCAGCTCCGTCGTCGTGGTGTCGAACCGCACCTACCCCGCGTGCTCGCACGTCGTCGATCGGGTCGAGGTCGCGACGGCCGCCACGCGCCGCCTCGCCTCGGGCTCGGGCCTCGCGGCGGCGCTCTTCCACTCGGACGGCGCGCTGTTTCTGCAGCGAGGGACCGCGACGTACCGGTTCGCACCGGACGACCTCGAGCACGGCGACCCACTCCCCGAGGGAGTGGGCCTGGTCGCGCCGCTCCAGTGCGACTGAAGGCGCGGGGCGGTCGACCCGCCCGTGAGCCGGCGGCCGAGAACGAGGCGGACCTTCAGCGGGCGAACATGTCCTCGACGCGCACGATGCGGACGCGCTCGCGCGCGATGCCGAGCGGGAAGCCGACGATCGCGCGGTCCTCTTCGAGCACCTCGGCGGGGACCTCCGCGTCGTAAGTGATCGGCGAGGGCGCGTCCGACGCGAGCGCGTCGGCGAGCGGCTCGGACTGCGCGGCGACGATCGCGATCGCGAGCCGGTCCGGGTCCAGGTGGCGGCGGATCGCCGCGTTGAGGGACTCGGCGGTCAGCGCCGCCCAGCCCGCGCGCAGCCGCTCGAGGTACGCGGCGTCCGCGCCGTAGAACGCGTCGTCCATCGCGTAGCCGAGCCGGCGCGAGGCGGTCTGGAGGTAGAGCGCGTAGTACTCGGCGGCGAAGCCGCGCGCGTGCGCGAGGTCCTCGGCCGTCAAGCCCTCTCGCACCATGCGGCGGAGCTCGCGGACGGCGGCGCGGATGGCGAAGTGCGCGGTCTCGGGGCGCAGCGGGCGGAGCCAGATCGAGAAGTACTGCTGCCGCCGCGCGTCGTTCGGCAGCGGGTAGCGGCTCCAGCCCTCCTGCGTGAAGTGCTCCGCGTACGCGAAGTCGCCGTAGTTGAGGCCGCGCTGGCCGCGGATCGCCTGCATGAGCCGGCCGATGAACTGGCGGTGCTGGCCGAGCCACGCGGCCGCCAAGACGAGCGCGGGGTAGTCCGGGTGCTCGCGCGTGACCTCGATGGGGAAGCCCATGGAGACGGCGGTGGCGCGCGCGGAGGGCTTGTGGACGATGAGCACGCGCGGCGCCTCGGACGCGGCCGGCGCAGGGAGCGCGCGGCGGCCGACGCACGCGCGCGAGGCGAGGCGGCCGACGTCCCGCGCGAGCTCCGCCGCGAGCGCCTCGGGGTAGTCGCCCGCGATCCCGACGGTCGCGCGGCCGCCGCAGAACACGCGGGCGCGGTGCGCGCGCACGTCGTCGACGCGGATGCGCGAGAGGCCGCCCTCGGTCCCGAGCTCGGGGTGCGCGAAGGGGTGGCCCTCGTAGAGCAGGGCCTGGAGCGCCTGCTTGCCGAGCGACTCGTCGTCGGCGCCACGCAGATCGACGGTGAGCGCGGTGCGCACCTGCTGGCGCACGCGCGCGAAGTCCTCGTCGGTCATCCGCGGGCGCACGAGCACGTCGCGGAAGAGCGGGTAGAACGCCTCCGCGTGATCGCGGTGCACCTGGCCGACGAAGACGGTCTGGTCGCGCGAGACGCGCGCGGAGAGGCTCGCGGCCATCGGGTAGAGCCGCTCGCTCAGCTCGGCGAACGAGAGCTCGCCCGCGCCGCCCTCCGCCATGGTGCGCGCGGTGAGCGTGGTGATGCCCTCGCGCCCCGGATCGTCCTCGGCGGAGCCGGCGTCGAACACCACGCGGAACGTGACGATCGGCGAGGCGCCGCGCTGCGCGATCACGAGCGGCTGCTCGCGCAGCGGCTCGCGGGTGAGCGCGGGCGCCGCGCCGTCGGACGGCTCCTCGTCGGTCAGGCGCGGGTACTCGCGCGGCGCCGGCGGCGTGCTGCCGCAGCCGAGCGCGAAGAGGAGCGCGAAGCCCGAGGCGCGGATCACTGCGCACCTCCGCGGCTGAGCGTGACGACGAAGCGCCGCGCCTCGGTGAGGTACTCCCGCGCGACGCGGGCGACGTCCGCGGCGCTCACGGCGGCGAGCTCCTCGAGGTACTGATCGAGCGCGCCGAGGTCGCCGGCCGCGCCGATCACCCGCGCGACGAGATCCGCGACGTCCGCGGGCGTCTCGAGCTCCGTCAAGAGGCCGTAGCGCACGTGCGACTTCACCGCGTCGAGCCGCGCCGCGTCGACCTCGCCGCGCGCGAGCGCGTCCATCGTGGCCTGCAGCGCGTCGATGATCGGATCGAACGGCTCGGCGTCGCGCAGCGTGGCGTGCGTGATGAAGAGGTGCGGGTCGCGCGTGATCTCCGAGTCCCAGCTCCCGAGCTCGACCGCGCGCTGCTCGTTCACGACGAGGCGCTGGTAGAGGGGGCTCGGCTCGCCGAGCGCGAGGCCGTGCACGACCCGCAGCGCGGCGCTCGTGCGGAGCGAGGCGCGGCGCGCGCGCTCGGTGCGCCCGTCGACGAACGCGGGCTGGCGCCACGCGACGAACAGCCGCGGCGCGGCCTCCGCCGGCCAGTCGAGGTGGCGGCGCGCGCCCGCCGTCGGCTCGGGCTCGACGGGGATGCGCGGGCTGTCGCGCCGGCCGCGCCACGCGCCGTAGCGCGCGCGCACCGCGCGCATCAGCGCGTCGTGGTCCACGTCGCCGGCGGCGATCACCGTGCAGTTGTCTGGCGTGTAGAAGCGCCGGAAGAACGCGCGCGAGTACTCGACCTCTTCGGGCATGCGCTCGATGTCGCGCAGGTACCCGAGCGTCGAGTGCCCGTAGGTGTGGCGCGAGAACGCGAGCTCGCTCAGCGCCTCCCACATCCGCAAGAACGGGCTCGCGCTGTTCATGTCGTACTCGCCGCGCACCGCGCCCGTCTCGGTGCGGTACGCCGCGTCGGTGTACGAGAGGTGCTGGAAGCGGTCCGCCTCGATCTCGACGATGCGCTCGAGCGCGCTCGCGGGCGCGGTGATCGTGTAGACCGTCACGTCCTGCGTCGTGTACGCGTTGTTGTCGGCGCCGAAGCTCTGGATCGTCGCCTCGTAGCGGTCCTGCGGGTAGCGCTCGGTGCCGCGGAACATCATGTGCTCGAAGAGGTGCGCGTAGCCGCTGTGCCCCGCCTCGACCTCGTCGCGCGAGCCGACGCGCACGAGCGTGTAGTACGCGAGGATGCCGGGGCTATCCGTCGGCACGCTGATCACGGTGAGCCCGTTGGGGAGCCGCTCGACGCGCGGCGGCGTCGTGAAGGTCTGCGCGTGCGCGCGCGCGGCGAAGAGGCAGAGCGCGAGCGCCGTCACGAGCGCGAGGGCGGCCCTCATCGCGCACCTCGCACGAGGCTCGGGTGGTAGCCGTCCGGCGCCGCGAAGCCCATCAGGTGCAGCGCGGTCGCCGCCACGTTCGCGAGGCCCGGCCGCTCGATCCCTGGCGCCGCCGTGAGCGACACGCTCGGCGCGTAGACGTGGCAGGGCACCGGGTTGAGCGTGTGGCTCGTCTTGGCCCTGACGCGACCGCGCTCGTCGGCGAGGGGCGCGCCCGTCTTCTTGTCGCGCTCCGCCATGTCGTCGGCGTTGCCGTGGTCGGCGGTGACGATCATCGCGCCCGAGAGCGCCGCGATCACCGGGAGCAGCCGCCCGAGGCAGAGGTCGACCGCCTCGACCGCGATCGCCGCCGCGTCGCGGTGCCCGGTGTGCCCGACCATGTCGCCGTTCGCGAAGTTCACCCGCGCGTGCCGGTGCGCGCCGCTCTTCAGCTCCGCGATCAGGCGATCGCAGACCTCCGCCGCCTTCATCCACGGCCGCTCCTCGAAGGGCAGCGTGTCGCTCGGGATCTCGACGTAGCGCTCGCGCGCCGCGTCGAAGGGCTCCGTGCGGTTGCCGTTCCAGAAGTAGGTCACGTGCCCGTACTTCTGCGTCTCGCTGATCGCGAGCTGCGTGACGCCCGCGTGCGCGAGGTGCTCGCCCAGGCTCCGATCGATCGCGGGCGGCTGCACGAGGAACGTGCGCGGCAGGCCCAGGTCGCCATCGTATTGCATCATGCCCGCGTAGAGGACGTCCGGGCGCGGCCCGCGGTCGAACGCGTCGAACGCGTCCTCCTCGAAGGCGCGCGTGATCTCGATCGCGCGGTCGCCGCGGAAGTTGAAGAAGATGACCGACGCGCCGTCGCGGATCGGCCCGACGGGCGCGCCGCCCTCGGTGATCACGAAGCCCGGGAGGTTCTGGTCCGTCGCGCCGGTCTGCGCGCGCAGCGTCGCGACGGCCTCGCGCAGCGAGCCGAACCCGCGGCCCTGTCCGCGCACGTGCAGATCCCAACCGCGCGCGACCATCGCCCACTCGGCCTCGTAGCGATCCATCGTGACGATCATCCGGCCGCCGCCCGAGGCGACGCGGTAGTCGCGGCCGTCGACCGAGAGCTCCGCGAGCACCGCCTCGAGCCGGTCCACGTACTCGAGCGCGCTCGTCTCGGGCACGTCGCGTCCGTCGAGCAGCGCGTGGACCCGCGCCCTGGCGACGCCCTCGCGCGCGGCGCGGCGCAGCATCGCGAAGAGGTGCTCGAGGTGGCTGTGCACGTTTCCGTCGCTCAACAGGCCGATGAAGTGGAGCGGCTCGCCGCTCTCGCGCACCCGCGCGGTCGCGCGCCGCCACGCCTCGCCCTCGAACAGCGCGCCGGAGGCGATCGCCTCGTTGACGAGCTTGGCGCCCTGGTCGAACACGCGGCCCGCGCCGAGCGCGTTGTGCCCGACCTCGGAGTTGCCCATGTCGTCGTCGCTCGGCAGGCCGACCGCGCGCCCGTGCGCCGCGAGGGCGAGCGAGGGGACGCGCGCGTCCGCCGTGAGCGCGTCGAGGTTCGGCGTGCGCGCGAGCCAGACCGCGTCGTAGTCGTCGCGGCGGCCGATGCCGACGCCGTCCATGACCACGACCAAGACCGGCCCCTCGACGCCGGGGAAGTCCGGGTGTTTCGCGAGCGCGAGCTTCGTCATGCCGCGCTTCTACCGCGTCCCGCGCGAGCGGGCGAGCGCCGCCGAGGCAGCGACCGGGCGCGAGCGAACGAGCCGATGCGCTAGAACGTGCCGCGCACCTCGACCATCACCGCGACCTGGAACGGATCGACGATCGGCACCGGGACGCCGTCGAACGACTTCACGAGGTCCCCGAGCACGTCGAGCTCGACGGCCGGCACGGGCGCGAACACGTGCGAGAGATCGGCCGGCGGCGGCGCGGTCAGCGTCGCCAAGGTCACGTAGAGAGCGAAGAGGCTCGGCACGAAGAACCGTTGGCGCAATCGACGTGCCGCCCCGCGACTGCGGTGGGACCACCCCTTCGGAGCCGGCCACTCCACGACATCGCGCCAGTCTGACCGAGAACGAACTGATACACCTATCCGGCCCGGCGCGGGGCGGGAGACGTCAGCGGGGTGGGCGGTCCCAGACGAGATCGACGGGCTCGACGTAGCCGAGGCGCAGCAGGGCGCGCGGCGGCAGGCGCATCATCCGCAGGCGGCCGCCGAGGTGCGGCGCGTACGTGCCCTGCGTCGAGCCGAGATCGATCGCGACGTCCTCGGCCCCGTCGCGCAGGAGCATCAGGTGGACGCGCGAGACGCTCGTGCTCAGCACGCTGCGCAGCCCCCCGTCGAGGCAGCGGCCCGCGCGGCCGATGAGGATCCCGTTCTCGAGCGTGCTCTCGTCGAGCGGCGTCGAGACCATGCGCCCGGCGCGCGAGAGCGTGACGCGCGCGGCGCCCTCCCCGCGCCAGGCCGGGATCTCGGTGACCATGCGGCTCCCCGGCATGAGCGTGATGCGCGAGCGGCGCGAGCCCGACGGCGCGTCGAGCGCGGCGCGCGGCAGGCGCTCGGCGCGGTCGACGAGCGCGGGCGCGCGGTAGGGGCCGCCGCGCGTCTCGTAGCGCTCCACGTCGCTCGGGACGCCGCCGATCACGTACCCGCCGATGCCGACGGCGAACGGGCCCGTCGCGACCACCGCGCGCTGCATCGTGCCGTCAGCGAGCAAGAGCGGCAGCGGCGTCATCAGATCGAGCAGGCGCAGCGCCACGCTCCCGTCGTCGAGCCGGATCGCGCGGGCGAGCAGGTGCCGGAGCGAGACGCTCGGGTCGGCGTCGAGGACGACGTCGCACTCGCGGTGACGCCCGATGACGAAGCACTCGTCCTCGGACGCGGGGAGGAACCGGACGATCAACGTCTGCTGGTGCACGCAAAAGACGTGGACACCCGGCGCGTGGATGCGCGGCGCCGCCTCGATGGTGCGCCACGCGAGCTCGAGCGCGCCCTGGATCTTCGGGATCTCCGGGAGCGAGAACCGCTCCGGCATCACGGTGTTGGCGTTCGCCGGCACGAAGGAGGAGCGGTCCGAGGGCGTCGAGGGCATGCGCGTGACGCTCCTATCTTGAACGACGCGGGAGCGGCGCGCCCGCCGCCCCCGCGATTCCGCGCCGCGACGCCTCAGGCGGCGACCGCCGCGCGCTCCGCGTCCCCGTCCGGGGGCGTCGTGACGTCGCGGCCGATGCACATCTCGAGCACACGCTCGGAGGCGCCGTCGTAGAAGCCCGCCTCGCCTTCCCAGCGCGCCGGGTTGCGGAACGTCCCGAAGATCATGTCGACGAGCGCGATGTCCGCGTAGTTGAAGGCGTGGACGCCGCGCTCGTGGTGGAGCGCGTGGCTCTCGGGCCGGTGGATCACGTACCCGAGCCAGCGCGGGGTCCGCACGTTCGAGTGGTTGAAGAACCCGATGAACGTCACGACCGTGTTCGCCACGAGCGCGGCCTCGGGCGTGACGCCGGCGACGAACACCATCGAGAGGCTGCCGACCGCGGTCCAGCCGAGCATGTCGAGCGGGCTGAAGTAGAACGCGCCGAACACGTCGACGCGCTCCGCGGAGTGGTGCATCTGGTGGAACCAGCGCCAGAGCAGCGGCACGCGGTGGAGCGCCCGGTGCCACCAGTACGCCATCACCTGGTAGACGAGCAGGGCGACGAGCGAGCCCGCGATCGTCCCGAGCCCGGTCAGGTCGAGCAGGCGGTGCGCGCCGAGGTGCGCGTCCCAGAAGAAGGGCAGGACGCTCGAGACCGCGACGAACGCGACCAGGAACGCGAGGCCCTTGAGCCGCCAGAAGCGCAGCTTCGGGAACGGGCGCGCCGGCGCGGCGAAGTCCCAAGCGATCATCGTGAGATAGGCCCCGAGGAGCCCGAGGGTGAGCAGGTCTTCCGTCGACATCGTTCGTTCCTCCCACCTCCGCGGCGTGACGATCGACGGAACGATGTTCCACGGACCGTCACGCCTCGCGGATGGAGGCACGACACGGATGGACGCGACGCGCGACGAGGCACGGGGCCAGCCGCTCGAGACCCTCGGGACGATCGAAGCCCTCGAGGCGATCGAGGGGGCCGCGTGGGCCGACGTCTTCGAGGCGGCGCCGCCGGCGCTGCGGGCACGCCTCGGGCTCGAGGTGGAGCGGACGGGGGGCGCGACGATCCTCCGCGCGCCCGGGCTCGACCACGTCCTCTTCAACCGCGCGTTCGGCCTCGGCGCCAGCGCGCCCGTCGAGGACGTCGCGCGCGGCTACGCCCAGGCGGGCGTGCGGCGCTTCTTCGTGCAGGTGCGCGAGGACGACGAGCCCGGCCTCGCCGCCGCGCTCACGCGCGCGGGGCTGGAGCGCTACCCGCGCGCGTGGGTGAAGATGGCGCGCGGCGCCGGCCCCGTGGTCGAGGCCCCGACCGACCTGACCGTCGTGCGCGCGTCGAGCGCGTACCGCGCCGAGATCGCCGCGCTGCTCGGCGAGGCGTTCGATCTCCCCGAGGAGGGCGGCGCGCTGCTCGGCGGGCTGATCGGCCGCGCGGGCTGGCACGTCTACGTCGCGCTCGACGGCGCGCGCGTCGCCGCCGCAGGAGGGCTCTACGTCGAGGGCGCCGCCGCGAACCTCGCGTTCGCCGCCACGCGGCCCGAGCACCGCGGGCGCGGCGCGCAGTCGGCGCTGATGGCGCGCCGCCTCCGGCTCGCCCTCGACCTCGGCTGCACGCTCGTCACCAGCGAGACCGGCGAGGCGGCGCCTGGAGACCCGCAACACTCGTTCCGCAACATGACGCGCCACGGCCTCTGCCCACGCCATCGCCGCGCGAACTTCGCGCCCGCCGGCGTCAGGTGGGGCCGCGCCGTGGCATGATCGGCGCCGTCATGGGGCCCGACACGTTCGTGGGGCGCGAGGCGGAGCTCGCGACGCTGCGCGAGGGCGCGCGCGCGGCAGCGGACGGCGCCGGCGGCGTGTGGCTCGTCGCGGGCGAGCCCGGCGTCGGCAAGAGCCGCCTCCTCGAGGAGCTCGCGCGCGAGGTCGGCGCGACGCACGCGGTGGTGTGGGGACGCGCGTGGGAGGAGGGCGGCGCGCCCCCGTATTGGCCATGGGTGCAGGTGCTCCGCGCGGCGATGCGGCGCCGCGAGATCGGCGAGGCGCCCTTCGTCGCGGCGAGCCGCGCGCCGTGGCTGGGGCAGCTCGTCGCGGAGCTCGCCCAGGGCGCGGCGCCGCCGCCCGCGCTCGAGCCCGCGGCGGCGCGCTTCCGCCTCCTCGACGCCGTGGCGAGCGCGCTCACCGAGGCGGCCGAGCGCCGCCCGCTCCTCGTGCTCTTCGAGGACCTGCACGCGATCGACGCGTCGTCGGCGGAGCTGCTCGCCTTCCTCGCGCGCGAGATCCGCGCAGCGCGCGTCGCCGTCGTCGGCACGCTGCGCGAGGCGGAGGCGCGCCGCGGCCCGAGCGCCGACGCGCTCGCCCGGATCGCGCGCGAGGCGCGGCGCCTCACGCTCGAGCGGCTCGGACGCGAGCCCGTCGCCGCCTACCTCGCCGGAGCGCTCGGATCGGAGCCGCCCGACACGCTCGTCGATGCCGTGCTCGCCACGACCGAGGGCAACGCCCTGTTCTTGTCGGAGATCGCGCGCGCGCCGAACGCGCTCGCGCGGCTCGCGCGAGGCGACGGCGAGAAGGTGATCCCGCCGAGCGTCGAGGCGGCCATCCGCGAGCGCGTCGGCGCGCTCGCGCCGGACACGCGCGCGCTGCTCGAGACGGCCTCCGCGTTCGGCCGCGAGGTGCGCGGCGAGGCGCTCGGCGCCGTCGTCGACCTCGATCGGCGGGCGCTCGCGACCGCGCTCGCGGAGGCGACCGATCACGCGCTGCTGGTCGAGGCGGCGCCGGACGTGTACCGCTTCACGCACATCCTCGTCCGCGACGCCCTCCACGACGCGCTCGCGAGCGAGCGACGCGCGTCCCTGCACGCTGCGATCGCGGCCACGCTCGCGGCGCGCGCGCCGGCCCCGTGGCCGCGCATCGCGCAGCACGCGCTCGAGGCGGGAGCCGCCGGGCGCGCGCTGGCGCTCGACGCGCTCGAGCGCGCCGGCGCCGAGGCCGCGGACGCGCTCGCGTTCACGGAGGCCGCCACGCACTTCGCGCAGGCGCTCGAGCTCGCGCGGGCGGACGGGCTCGAGCGCGTCGCCTGCGCCCTCTGCATCGGCCTCGCGTCGGCGCTGCGCCACGGGGGCGACCTCGGCGGCGCGCGTCGCGTGGCGGGTGACGCGCTCGATCGCGCGCGCCGGCTCGGTGAGCCGGACCTCTTCGCCGCGGTGGTCCTCGAGCTCGGCGGCGCGCTCGACGTCGGGGCGACGAACGCCGAGCTCGTCGCGCTGCTCGAAGAGGCGCTCGACGGATTGCCGCCCGGCGACGGCGCGCCGCGCGCGAGGCTCATGGCCCGGCTCGCCGCGGCGATGCAGCCCGCGATCCCGCCCGAGCCCGCGTTCGAGCAGAGCCGCCGCGCGATCGCGATGGCGCGACGGACCGGCGAGCCGGCCGCGCTGCTCGAGACGCTGCGCACGGGGATCGCCGCGCTCATGGATCTCGCGGACCCGCGCGAGCGGACGGCGCTCAACCGCGAGCACGCCGCGCTCGCGACGCGCATGGGTGCGCCGATCGACGCGCTCCTCGCGCACGGGCGGCTCGTCTTCGACGCGGCCGAGCTCGGCGAGCCGTCGGCGGTGCACGCCGCGATCGACGCGTGCACGCGGATCGTCGACGAGCACGCGCTGGGCGCGCACCGCTGGCGGGTCACGCTGCTCCGCGCCATGTGCGCGACCATCGAGGGCCGCTTCGCGGACGCCGAGGCGCTCGCCGACGAGGCCGAGCGCGAGGCGACGCGCGCGAGCGAGCCGTGGGCCGCACGATCGGTCCTCATGCAGCGCCACTTCCGCGCCCGCCTGCGCGGCGACGCGGACCGCGCACACCGGCTGCTCGAGCCGATCGACGCGCAGTGCGCCGGGTTCGAGCTCGGGCGCCAGATGACGCGGCTGATGCGCGTCGCCGCGCTCGGCTGGGCGGGGCGTCGCGAGGCCGCCGCGGCGCTCTGGGACGACGCGCTCCTCACCTGGCCGCTGGGCATCGGGGACCTCTCGCTCCTGGAGCTCGCGACCGACGCGGTCCTCTGCCTCGAGCGCCCCGAGCTCACCGGGCGCGTGCTCGCGCGGCTGCGCCCCGAGGCGCACCGCCACGTGAGCTGGGGGATCCTGGGCGCGACGATCGGCCCGCCGGCGGGCGCGCTGGTCGGCCGCCTCCTCGTCGCGCTCGGCGACGCGCGCGAGGGAGAGCAGCACCTGCGCGAGGCGCACGCGCGCGCCATCGCGACGGGGTGCCGGCCCTACGCGGGCTGGATCGCGTGCTGGCTCGCGGAGCTGCCCGACGCGCGCGACCGCGACGAGCGCGGCGCGGAGGCGCTCGCGATCGCCGAGGCCCTCGACATGCCGGGCCTCGCCGCGCGCGCGCGCGCGCTGGGGCCCGACTCGGCGCCGCGCGCGGCGAGCCCGGCGGTCGACGCCTTCCGCATGCGGCGCGAGGGCGGCGTCTGGGTGCTCGAGCGCGACGGACGCTCGCTCCACCTGCGCGACCTCAAGGGCCTGCACCTGCTCGCGCGGCTCGTCGAGGCGCGCGGCGCGGAGGTGCACGTGCTCGACCTCGACAGCCCGACCGGCGAGGCCGCGCCCGGCGCGGGCTCGGACGCGGGGGAGGTGCTCGACGCGAAGGCGCGCGAGGCGTACCGCCGCCGCGTCGCGGCGCTGCGCGAGGAGCTCGCCGAGGCGGAGCAGTGGAACGACGCCGGCCGCGCCGAGCGCGCGCGCCGGGAGCTCGACGCGATCGCGGGCGAGCTCGCCCGCGCGGTCGGGCTCGGCGGCCGCGCGCGGCGGGCCAAGAGCGGCGTCGAGCGCGCGCGCGTGAACGTGCAGCGCCGGCTCAAGGACGCGATCGCGCGCGTCGAGGCCCAGGACGCCGCGCTCGGCCGCCACCTCGCGCGCTCGATCCGCACCGGCACCTACTGCCGCTACGAGCCCGAATGAAGGCCTGTTCCAGGTGGCTCGCCCTCGTGGCGGTGGCGCTCGCGGTCACGAGCTCGCTCGGCGCGTGCGACGGAGGCCCGGCTCCTACCCCGACCTGCTCCCGCGAAGACGGATCGACGAGCTGGCTCCCCATCTGCGGCCCATCCGGCGAGTGGGTCCCCTCGTGCGCCGCCGTCTGCGTCGCCACGGCCGACGAGCCGCTCTGCCTCACCGCGCCCTCCGACGGAACGCTCCGATGCGTCCCGCGTTGACCCAAGCACCGCCACGCCTCGCCGTGCGCCCAGATCGACCAGCAGGGAGCCGAGCTCCAGGCGTCCACCGATCGCGACGGATCGAGCGGATGGAGTGCTCCCCCGACCCGCCCTAAGATGCATCGCGTGAGCTCCGCCGCTTCGAACCACGCGCTCCAGCGCCCGCCGGCCGAGGAGCGCTTCGCGGGCGAGCTCGCGCGGCTCGCGGGCGCCGACGAGGGGCCGCGCCCGCCGGGCTGGCGCCTCTCGCTCGGCGCGGTGCGGCGCTTCGTGCTCGGCGATCCCGCGCTCGAGGTGAGCGCGAAGTTCGTCGGCCCGCCCTCGCTCGTCGAGCGCGCGATGGTGACGCTCGCGACGCAGCGCGGGCTGATGCTCGTCGGCGAGCCGGGCACCGCCAAGAGCCTCCTGTCGGAGCTGCTCGCCGCGGCCGTCTCGGGCTCTTCCACGGCCACGATCCAGGGCGGCGCCGCGACGACCGAGGACCAGATCAAGTACTCGTTCAACTACGCGCTGCTCGTCGCGGAGGGGCCGTCGCTGCGCTCGCTCGTGCCCGCGCCGATGTACGTCGGCATGCGCGACGGGCTCGTGGTGCGCTTCGAGGAGATCACGCGCTGCCCGCTCGAGGTGCAAGACTCGTTGCTCGGGATCCTCTCCGATCGCGCGATGGCGATCCCGGAGCTGCCGGGCGCCGACGGAATGCTCTTCGCGCGCGAGGGCTTCAACGTGATCGCGACGGCGAACAGCCGCGACCGCGGCGTCAACGAGATGAGCGCCGCGCTCAAGCGCCGCTTCAACTTCGAGACGGTGTTCCCGATCGCCGACGCCGGCGCCGAGCGCGCCCTCGTCGCGCGTGAGGCCGCCGCGCTGCTCGAGCGCTCGGGCGTGCCGCTGCGGCCGCCGGACGACGTGCTCGACGTGCTCGTCACCACGTTCCGCGAGCTGCGCGGCGGCGCCGACGCGGCCGACACGGCCGACGCGCTGTCGAGCGTTCCGTCGACCGCCGAGTGCGTCGCGGTCGCGCACGCGATCGGGGTGCGCGCGTACTACGCGCGCGGCGAGGCGCCGACGCCGGCCGACGTGGTCGAGCACCTCGCGGGCGCCGCCGCCAAGGACGACCCGGAGGATCTACGCCGGCTGCGGCGCTACCTCGAGCAGCGCGCGAAGGGCCGTGCGGGCGCGGCGTGGCGCGCGCTCCACGCGGCCCGGCACCTGCTCCCCGACGGATGAGCGCGCTCCACGTCATCGGCGTGCGCCACCACAGCCCCGCGTGCGCGCGCCTCGTCGAGGCGCGGATCCGGGCGATCGAGCCCGCGCGCGTCCTCGTCGAGGGCCCGAGCGACATGAACGAGCGGCTCGACGAGCTCGCGCTCGGGCACCGGCTGCCCGTCGCGATCTACTCGTACGCGGAGCACGAGGGCCGCGTGCGCTCGAGCTGGACGCCGTTCACCGACTACTCCCCCGAGTGGGTCGCGCTCGCCGAGGCGCGCGCGCTCGGCGCGGGCTTCCGCTTCATCGACCTGCCCGCGTGGGCGCAGCGCGCCGACGAGGCGCCGGCCGAGCGCGCGTACGCCGCGCGGCTCGCGCGCTCGCTCGGCCTCGACGGAGCCGACGCGCTCTGGGACCACCTCTTCGAGCAGCCGCTCGCGCTCGACGCGCTCGAGGCGCGCCTGTGGTCCTATTTTCGCGCGCAGCGCGAGGCGGCGCCCGCGCCGGGGCCGGCGACCGTCGCGCGCGAGCGCTTCATGGCCGCGCACGTCGCGCACGCGCTCCGAGAGGACGCCGGACCGGTGCTCGTCGTGTGCGGCGGCTACCACGCGCCGCGGCTCGCGAGGGCGCGGCGCGCGCGAGTCGGCGCCGCGCCGCCGCCCGCCCCGCGCGCCGCCGCGCGCCACGGGAGCTACCTCGTCCCGTTCTCGTTCGCGCGGCTCGACGCGTTCGGCGGCTACGCGGCCGGGATGCCCTCGCCCGCGTTCTACCAGGCGGTGTGGGAGCGCGGCGCCGAGGCCGCCGGCGAGGCGATGCTCGCGCGCGTCGTCGCGCACCTGCGCGCGCGCCGGCAGCGCGTCGCGACCGCCGACCTCGTCGCGCTCGAGGCGATGGCGCGCGGGCTGATGCGGCTGCGCGGCCACGACGCGCTCGCGCGCACGGATCTCTGCGACGCGCTCGCGAGCGCGCTCGTGCACGACGCGCTCGACG
>JAHBWG010000007.1 GCA_019637095.1 Sandaracinaceae bacterium
TGCTCGTGTCGCGCGGCGCGCGCGCGCGCGGGCGGCGGCGCCGCGTGCTTCGCCGCGCTCGCCCTCCTCGCGCTCGTGCGTCAGAGGAAGAGGTAGACCGTCAGCACGCCGGCGAGGATCACCGTCGCGATCGCGACGCCGAAGAGCGTGCGCTCGGAGGGGACGTCGCGGCCGGGCGAGATGCGGCGCGCCCAGCGACGCGTCTTGACGGCGCCGGCGATCGCGAGGCCGCCGCCGAAGGCGACGAGGAGCGCGCCGAGCACCTGCGAGCGCTCCGGAGGAGGCAGCTCGCCTTGCAGCTCCGGGTGGTCGAACCCGAACACGTGCAGCAGCAAGCCGAACTTCGCGACGGCGACGCCGAAGGCCATGAAGGTCAGCGCGGTGCGCAGCCACGCCATCAGCGTGCGCTCGTTCGCGAGGTGGTCGCGCACCCAGCCGGCGGGCGGCGCGGGCTCGGAGGGCTCGGCGGGCGCGGACACGGGCCGGCAGTGAAGCACACGCGCGCGCGCTACGCCGGTCGAGCCCGGCGCTGGTACTCTCGCGCGACACCAACCGAGGGAGGGATGCACATGGGGGCCATGACACCGTTGGATCCGAGCACGCCGAGCCGTGGACGGAGCGCGCGCCCGTGGCGGCTGCACGCCGCGCTCGTCTCGCTCGCGGCGCTCGCGTGCGTCGCGTGCGACGGCGGAGGGGGCGGCAGCGACGCCGGCGGCGGCGACGCCGGCGGCGGCGCGGCCGCGCCGGGATGCGACCTGCGCGCCGTCGCGATGTACTGCCAGGACTACGCCTACGGCGAGGACGTCCTGCCGGCGTACGAGGACAGCTGCCGGACCAACGGAGGCACGTGGCTCGCCGCCGGGTGCCCGCGCGCCGACGCGCTCGGCGGGTGCCGGAGCGTCGACGCGACCTTCGGGGCGTCGACCACCTGGTTCTACGTGGGAGGGCCGTACATGGACGCCGCGCAGGTCCGCATGCTCTGCGAGAGCGGCGCGGGCGCCGGGACGTACGTCGACCCCTGAAGCCGATTGGAACACCGCTTCATTGGCAATTGAACCATTGGGCGGCGTCGATTGGCTGGTTTGGATGGCCTGCACATGGGGGTTTTTCGCCCTGTCCATTGCTGCGCGGCCGCGTTTGGTACAGACCAATGCCCATGCAAGACCTCGGGGTGACCGTCGCGCCGGAGGGGGCGCCGATGTACCAGCAGATCTTCGATCAGATCGCGTCGCGCATCCGCAGCGGCGCGTTCCCGGAGGGCTACCGGCTGCCGCCGACGCGCGCGCTCGCGGCGGAGCTCGGCACGCACCGCAACACGGTGGTGCGCGCGTACGCGGAGCTCGAGGCGGCGGGCTTCCTCACCTCCACGGTCGGGCGCGGGACGTTCGTGAAGGCGTGGCGCGGGAGCGAGCCGCCGCTCGCGGCGTCGGCGCCGCCCGAGCGCGCGCTGCCGTGGGCCTCGCTCGTGTCGAGCGCGGTGCGCTCGGAGCCGATCCGCCGCTTCCTCCGCTACCGCCGCGACCCCGCGCCGCGCGAGGTGATCGATCTGACGAAGATGCAGCCGCCCGACGAGCTGCTGCCGCTCGAGCTCTACCGGCGCTGCCTCGAGCACGCGCTGAAGGCGCACCCGGACAAGGCGCTCGGTTACGCGCCGCGCGACGGCTTCCGCTCGCTGCGCGCGCGCATCGTCGAGGACCTCGCGCGCCGCGGCGTGCCCGCGCCCGCCGACGACGTGATCGTCACGACCGGCTCGCAGCAGGGGCTCGATCTGGTGGCGCGCGCGCTCCTCGATCCGGGCGACGTGGTGCTGACGCACGCGGCGACCTACGCGGGCGCGCTGCAGGTCTTCGCGGCGAGCCGCGCGCACATCGTCGGCCTGCCGAGCGACGCGGACGGCCCCGACCTCGACGCGCTGCGCCGCCTCGGCGCGCGGCGGCCGAAGCTCCTCTACCTCATGCCGAACCACGCGAACCCGACCGGCGCGTGCATCGGCCGCGCGCGGCGCGCGGCGATCCTCGCGTGGGCGCGCGACGCCGAGGTCGCGGTGATCGAGGACGACTACGCGGCCGACCTCGAGCTCGAGGAGGCGCCGGTGCCCCCGGCGCTGCGCGCGCTCGACCCCGACGTCATCCACGTCGGCACGTTCAGCAAGCGGCTGATCCCGGCGCTGCGCATCGGCTACGTCGTCGCGCCCGCCGCGCTCAAGCCGCACCTCGTCGCGCTCAAGCACACGACCGATCTCGGGTGCTCCGCGACGCAGCAGCTGGCGCTCGGGGAGTTCCTCGACCGCGGCTACCTCGTGGCGCATCTGAACCGCATCCAGCCCGCCTACCGCGCGCGGCGCGACGCGCTGTGCGACGCGCTGCGGGCCCACCTGCCGAGCGAGGTGCGCTGGCAGCGGCCGACGCGCGGGCTCTCCGTCTGGCTCGCGCTCCCGGACGGCACGGACCCGGAGCGCGTGTTCGACGAGGCGCGGCGGCGCGGCGTGCTCGTCGCGCCGGGCCACCACTACGCGGCCGACGACGCGACGCACCCGGGCGTGCGCCTGAACTTCTGCTGGGAGCCGGAGGAGCGCCTGCGCGAAGGCGCGGCGCGCGTGGCGGCGGCCATCGCGGCCACGCTCGGCCGGGACCGCTCCGGGCCCGTCCTCGACATGGTCTGACGCGCCGCTGCGAGCGCGTGAGGAGCGACGGATTGGCGCACGCGCCTCCCGCGGTGGGAGACGTGCGTCCATCCACGAATGGAGTCGACTCATGGAGAAGAGCACCTGGACCACGAAGGTCGGCCTCGCGCGCATGCTGCGCGGCGGCGTGATCATGGACGTCGTCGACCCCGAGCAGGCGCGGATCGCCGAGGAGGCGGGCGCCGCCGCGGTGATGGCGCTCGAGCGCGTCCCGGCCCGGATCCGCGCGGAGGGGGGCGTCGCGCGGGCCTCGGACCCGGCGATGATCCGCGAGATCCAGCGCGCGGTGAGCATCCCGGTGATGGCCAAGTGCCGCATCGGCCACACGATCGAGGCGCAGGTCCTCGAGGCGCTCGAGGTGGACTTCGTCGACGAGTCGGAGGTGCTCACGCCCGCCGACCACGCGCACCACGTCGACAAGACCGCCTTCCGGGTGCCGTTCGTGTGCGGCGCGACCGACCTCGGCGAGGCGCTGCGCCGCGTGGCGGAGGGCGCGGCGATGATCCGCACCAAGGGCGAGGCGGGCACCGGCGACGTGAGCGAGGCGGTGCGGCACCTGCGCGCCATGCGGGCGCAGATCCGGCGCCTGCGCGCGCTCGAGCCGGCGCAGCTCTCGGCGGAGGCGAAGGCGCTCGGCGCGCCGCTCGAGCTCGTGCGCGCGGTCGCCGCCGACGGATGCCTGCCCGTGCCCGAGTTCGCGGCGGGCGGGATCGCGACGCCCGCGGACGCGGCGCTCTGCATGTCGCTCGGCGCCGAGGCGGTCTTCGTCGGCAGCGGCATCTTCCTCTCGTCGGATCCGGCGCGGCGCGCGCGCGCGATCGTCGGCGCGGTCACCCACTGGCAGGACGCGGCGAAGCTCGCGGAGCTCTCGAGCGGGCTCGGCGAGCCGATGCGCGGGACCGAGAGCGCGCGGCTCGCGGCGACCGAGCGGCTCGCGGCGCGGGGCGCGTGATGCGGATCGGCGTCCTCGCGCTCCAAGGGGCGTTCGCCGAGCACGTCGTGCGCCTGCGCGCCCTCGGGCACGACGCAGTCGAGATCCGCTCGGCGCGCGACCTCGCGGGCGCCGAGGGCCTGGTCCTGCCCGGCGGTGAGTCGACGGCGCAAGCTCGTTTGCTGTCGGACACCTTGGCGGCAGCGCTCGACGCGCTCTGGCGCGACGGCGCGCCGATCCTCGCGACGTGCGCCGGCGCGATCCTCGCGGCGCGCCGCGGCTGGCTCGACGCCGACCTCGCGCGCAACGCGTACGGGCCGCAGCTCCACAGCGCGGAGGCGATCGCCGGCGACGGCACGCCGCTCGTCCTGATCCGCGCGCCGCGGTTCACGCGGCTCGGCGCCGAGGTCGAGGTGCTCGCGCGCCTCGGCGACGACCCGGTGCTCGTGCGACAGCGCCGGCTCGTCGCGGCCACGTTCCACCCCGAGCTCACGGACGACCCGCGCGTCCACGCGCTCGCGTTCGGGTGAAGCAAAGGTGATCAGCGCGCTGGCGCGCGACGCCGCAGGACCACGGCGAGGTCCCAGAGCGCGGTCCCCCAGACGGGCGCGAACGCGAGCGCGAGCAGGGGCGCGGCGAGCGCGGGCGCGAACGGGAGCGCGAGGCCGGACGCGAGGGCGGCGGCACCGGCGAGCGCCGAGAGCCGCCGCCAGCCGCCGGCGCGTCCGTGCGCGAGGCCGAGCGCGAAGGTCACGACCGCGAGGAGCTCCCACTTCACGTAGGTCGAGGCCCAGAGCCAGGGCAGCAGCGCGGCGAGGTCCGCGTCGCTGGCGGTGAGCGAGAGCAGCACCACGTTCTCCGCGACGTCGGCGAGCGCGGCGAGGACGGCGAGCGGCGCGAGGGCGGCGAGCCGGCGATCCACGGTGCGGGCGCCGAGGAGCGCGGCGCACGCGAGCAGCGCCGCGTACGCGACGAGGTACGCGAAGTCGGCGAGGTTCAGCCGATCGACGGCGTCGCGCAGCGCGGCGTGTGCAGGATCGCCGGGCGCGCCGAGCACGGCGCGCACGTCGTCAGCGGTGCGCGCGAGCTCGAGCGCGAGGATCACGTTGTCGGCGAAGCGCCCCTCGAGCGGCGTCGCCGGGGTGAGCGGAAACAGCGTCCAGTAGAGCGTGAACGCGAGGACGAACGCGCCCGCGGCGGCGCCGGTGATCGCGAGCGCGCGATCGCTCGGCGCGCGGCGTGGCTCGGCCTCGCTCATCGCGGGCAGCGTAGCCGCGCGGCCGCGCCGTGCCATGGCCGGTCCCCTCCGGCGCCCGCGCGCGGCGTATACTCGAGCCCATGTCGCGCGCTCGCCTCGCCCTCGCCACGCTCCTCCTGGTCGCCGCGTGCGACGGCGCCTCGCCGGGCACGGACGCCGGCTCGGATCCGGTCGACGCCGGGCCCTTCGATCCGGCGAGCGTCGGGCCGACCGACGTCTCGATCCTCTGGCCGCTCGGGGCCGACGGCGCGGACCTCGTCGCGGTGTCGGCGAGCGCGGCGGGCGGGCCGCTGCTCCCGGCGTCGGTCCTCGGCGCCATCCCACCGCTCGATCGCGAGGCGCCCAACGACCCCGCGACGATCCGCGTCGTCTCGATGCGCCTCGACCCGTGCTTCCCCGGCCGCGACCTCTCGGGGCCCGTGCCGTGCCGCGCGCAGGTGCGCCTCGTCGCCCAGCCGATCCGCGACGTCGGCGGTTCCGTCGGCGCCGCCGACGCCGCCGTGCACCTGCACTTCGAGCCGGGCGAGGCGGCGTGGCGGCGGATCCTGACGCGGATCGTCGCCGCCTCGCGCGCGGCCGGCGTCGACCGCGACGCACCGCTCGGCGTCCACCCGGCGCTCGCGGCCGGCGGCGCCAGCGGCAGCTTCGGTCGCGCGCTGCAAGAGATCTTGCTCACCGAGCTCGGCCCCGCCGCGCTCACGCGCGTCACGTTCGTCACCCGCGAGCTGCCGCGCGCGCCGCAGTGGCGCTTCGGCGGCGTCGAGGTCGTCGCGGGCGCGCCCTCGACGCTCCCGCTCGTCGGGCTCGCCACGCCGTCGGACACGCTCACGCTCGACATGAGCGTGGTGGGCGGCGGGCTCTACACGACGAGCCCCGCCCTCGACGGCGTCGACGACGCCACGCTCTTGTTCGACCTCGAGAGCGCGGCGAGCGCGGGCGCCGACGCGCAGCGAGCCGCGTGGGTCGCCGCCCTGCGCATCGAGAGCCCCGACCGCCACTCCCCCGAGACGGCCGACTGCGCGAGCTGCCACGTCGCGCAACACCTGGCCCGCGACGCCGAGCGCGACTTCGGCCTGGGCCCCGATCACCCCGACCGTTACGACGCCGCCGGGGTCGCGCTCGCGCTCGCGCTGCCCGACGTCCGCGAGCGCATCCGCGCGTTCGGCTACTTCGAGCGCGAGCCGCAGATCCTCCAGCGCACCGTCAACGAGACGGCGGAGGTCGTGCGCCGGATCCGCGCGACGCCGTAGCGCCGCGCGCCTTCTGCGCGACCGCCGCCTCGTTCTCGGGCACCGGCGCGACGCCCACCGTCACTGGCAGTACCCGCGCTCGCACAGGTCGAGCGCGCGAAAGCACTGGTAGCTCGGGCGTGCGAGGGGATCGCAGCGCTCGTAGCAGCGGTGCAGACCGTCCACCGACGACGCGCACTCCCACGTGCGGCCCCCGGCGACGGGACAGTTGGGCGCGTGCGTCGGATGACACGTGCGTCGCGAGCACAGACCGCTCCCGTCGAACGAGGTCGTCGTACCGATGCACGACGAACACGTCGTGCTGCCGCTCTCGCAGCGCGTGCCGAGCGGCTGGTTGCATCGACCCGGGCGAGACGGGTCGCCGTCGGCGGAGCAGTTGCGGGACTCGCACTCGAGGTCGACGCTGCATGCCTCGCCCATCGCGCGCGGGGCGCCGCACGTCCGGGTGTCACGCAGGCACAGCCGCGACTCGCACTGCTCGTCGTGCTCGCATGCTTCACCGAGCGCGCGGGGCACGAGGCAGCCGCGCGAGGTGCACGTCCCGCCCCCGAAGGGCGCGCACCCGCACTGCGCGCACGTGAGGGCGGAGTCCGTGTCCCGACACGCCAGGAAGACGCCGCCGCGACAGACGAGGCGCTCCGCGCCATCGCCGAGGGTCTCACCCGGCGCACACGGCGGAGCGCAGAGCCCCGAGGGATGACAGACGCTCAGCCCGCGCTCGGCGGGGCAATCGCCCGGGCCCGCGCACTCGAGCGTACAGACGCGGCGGCCGGCGCCGGTCGGGCTCGCGCACATGCCGGTGGCGCACTCCTCGTCGGTGACGCAAGGCTCGCCCGCCTCCGTCGGGGGCCGGGAGGCGCACGCTGTCAGCCCGAAGCACGTCGCGAGGAACGAAACGAGGACACGGTTGCGAGTGGGTCGCATCGGAGATCTCCCTTCGGCGCGGTCATCGGCTCCAAGCCGTGCGCGGTTTCCGCCCACTCGCGATCGCGGGCGCGGCGGGGGCTTGCGAGGGCGTTCGCGGGCTGCCACGACCCTCGCGTGCTCGAACCGACCGCCGTCCCCTTCGCCCCGTGGGCGCTCGCCAACGCCGAGGAGGCCCGCATCGCCGACGTCGTCACCGCCCTCGGCGACGAGCACGCGGTGATCGCCGGCGTGACGTGCGCGTTCGGGGGGCTCGGCTCGTGGATCAATCAGGCGCTGAGCGCGCCGCGCGAGCGCGCGTACACCCTCGACGACGTCGAGGCGATCGCCGCGTTCTTCACCGCGCGCGGCGCCGAGCCGAAGGTCGTCGTCCACCCGTACGTCGATCCGTCCCTCTACGCAGCGCTCGCGGCCGCGGGCTTCCGCCTCGCGCAGACCGAGATCGTCCTCGCGATCGACCTCGCGCGCGAGCGCGTCCTCGAGGGGCCGCCGGTGGCGGGCCTGCGCATCGATCCCGTCGACCCGACGAGCGCGCGCGACGTCGACGCGTACGTCACCACCGCGTCGCGCATC
Source organism: Sandaracinaceae bacterium (assembly GCA_019637095.1). Classification (GTDB taxonomy): domain Bacteria; phylum Myxococcota_A; class Polyangia; order Polyangiales; family Sandaracinaceae; genus JACKEC01. Next base: position 7,620 of record JAHBWG010000007.1, read on the forward strand.
TTCTTCGGCGACGCGGTCTCGTCGGTGCTCGTCGAGTCGATCCGCCGCTCGGTGTTCCACCCGCGCGCGACGACGCTGCTCGCGCGGATCGACGGGGAGCTCGCCGGCGTCGCCGGCCTCGAGCGCTGGCGCTTCGGCGAGCACGAGCACGCCGCGCTCTTCGGCGCCGCCGTCCTGCCCACCTTCCGCCGCCGCGGCGTCCAGCGCGCGCTCTTCACCCACCGCCTCGCCCTCGCGCGCGCGAGCGGCGCGCGGTTCGTCACCGTCGCGTCGCTCCCGAACATCGGCACGGAGCGCAACGCGCTGCGCGCGGGGATGCGCCTCGCCTACGTCCGCCACGAGCTGGTCCGCCCCGCGCCCGGCCTCGTCCCGAGCCCCTGACCGCGAAGCGCGCGGTCGCCGATCCATCTCACCCGCTCGCGTCGTATCCTCTGCCGCGATGAGCGGTGGGAACGAGCGCGAGCCCCTCGAGACGGTCACCGCCGCGCGCGAGCGCGGCGCGCGGCGCGCGGAGCACACCGTGCCGTGCGCGACGGTGGTCGACTCCCCCGACCCGGCGGCGCGCGGGCGGGTGTTCGCGCTCGGCCCGGGCCTCGTGCTCGGGCGCACCGCGGGCGCAGGCACCGACCTCGTGATCCGCGACCCCGCGCTCTCGCGTCGGCACACGCGCCTCTGGACGGAGGACGGCGCGATCGGCGTCGAGGACCTCGGCAGCCGCAACGGGACGTTCGCGGGCGCCGCCCGCGTGACGCGCGCGACGCTCCCGCCGCCCTGCCTCGTGCGCGCCGGCGACACCCTGCTCGAGCTCGGCCCGGAGGTGCCCGACGAGCGCTGGCCGCCCGACGAGGAGGGCGCGCTGATCGGCCGCGCGGCGCCGATGCGGGCGCTGCGCGCGGAGCTCGACCTGCTCGCGCCCGCGCGCATCGGCGTCCTGATCACGGGCGAGACGGGCGCGGGCAAGGAGCTCGTCGCCCAGCGGCTGCACGAGCGCTCGGGCCGCCGCGGGCGGCTCGTCGCGCAGAACGCGGCGGCGATCCCGGCGACGCTCTTCGAGGCGACGCTCTTCGGACACGAGAAGGGCGCGTTCACCGGCGCCGCGCAGCGCGCCGACGGCTGCTTCGTGGCCGCTGACGGAGGCACGCTCTTTCTCGACGAGGTGGCGGACCTGCCGCTCGAGCTCCAGCCCAAGCTGCTGCGCGTGCTCGAGACGCTCGAGGTGACGCCGGTCGGCGGCACGAGCCCGCGCGCGGTCGACGTGCGCGTGATCGCGGCGACCAACGCGGACCTCGCGAGCGAGGTGCGCGCCGGGACGTTCCGCGCCGACCTCTACGCGCGCATCGCGGGAGCGCGCGTGCGCCTGCCGCCGCTGCGCGAGCGGCGCGCGGACGTCGCCCGGCTCGCGCGCCACTTCTTCGCGACGCTGGCCCCCGAGCGCGCGCTGCGCTGGACACCCGGCTTCGTCGAGGCGCTGGTCACTTACCCCTGGCCGCTGAACGTGCGCGAGCTGCGCTCCACCGTCGAGCGGCTCGCGCTCGGGCCCGACGAGGTCCTCGAGCGCCACCACCTCGAGCCGGTCCTCGGGCCGGTCCGCGCCGCGGCGGCGCCCTCGGGCGCGCCCTCGCGCGAGGAGCTCGAGCGGCTCCTCGCGCTCCACGAGGGCAACGTGTCGCGCGTCGCGCGCGCGCTCGGCAAGCACGCCAAGCAGATCTACCGCTGGCTCGAGCAGCACGGCCTCGATGCGTCGGCGTTCCGGTGAGGGTGAGACACCGTGACGTCGGATCGAGACACGTCAGGGCGCGTCACACCCGCGCCTGACGCTCGAACCGCGCGCGCGCGCGTGGCCCGCGCCTTGCCCTGGTCGGGTCCGATGCCGGCGCCCTCCCCCACCCTGCGCGATCTGCTCGGCGCGCACGCGACGGACGCGGCGGCGTTCTGCCGCGCGCACCCGCACGCGTTCCTCGTGCCGGCGGCGGCGGCGCGGCGCGGCCGGCGCGCGCTCGCGCTCGGCACCGGCGCGCTCGCGCACCCCATCCACGCAGTCGAGAGCGCCGGAGGCCCGTGGGCCGCCGTGACGGTCGGCCGCAGCGAGGAGTGCGACGTGGTGCTCGACGACCCGCGCGTCTCGCGCCACCACGCGACGTTCGAGCGCCGCGAGGGCACCGGCGAGTACGCGCTGCTCGACGCGGGCAGCCGCAACGGCGTGCGGATCGGCGCGGCGCGGCTCTCCGCGTGGAGCCTCGTGCCCGTCGCGTCCGAGGCGCGCATCTCGTTCGGCGGGCTCGAGCTGATCTTCCTGTCCGCGGCGGATCTGTTCGCGCTCGCCGCGCCGCTCGGGCCCGCGCCGCTCGCGAGGGCGCGGTGAGGGCCGCGGCCGACACGATCGGTGTCGCGCAGACGCTCTTGCCCGACGAGCTCACGCGGAGCGCGCGCAGGAGCCTGCTCGCGACGCTCGAGGGCGTCGGCACGCCTTCGGAGAGCGCGCCTGGCGTCGCGCTCCGGCCCGGCGCGATCGTCAACGGCCGCTACACCATCGAGCGCGTCATCGGCGCGGGCGGGATGGGCATCGTCTACCGCGTCGCGGACGCGCTCCACCCCGACCGGCCGCTCGCGCTCAAGACCCTGCGGGGCGGCGCCTCGCGGCGCGCGGCGCTCTCGCTCTTCAAGAGCGAGTTCCGCACGATGACCGAGCTGCGGCACCCGCACCTCGCGCAGGTCTACGACTTCGAGCCGATCCGCGGCAGCGAACAGCACCTGTTCACGATGGACTTCGTCGACGGCGCCGACGCGATGCGCGCGACCGAGGGCGCGGGGCACCGCACCGTCGTCGAGGTGCTCGTGCAGGCGTGCCGCGCGCTCTCGTACGTCCACAGCCGCGACGTCGTCCACTTCGACCTCAAGCCCGACAACGTCCTCGTCACGCGCGACGGGACGGTGAAGATCGTCGACTTCGGCATCGCGGGCAGCGCGCTCGCCGAGCGCGACGCGATCCGCGGGACGCCGCACTACATGGCCCCCGAGCTCACCGGCGACGCGGGGCTCGTCGATCACCGCGCCGACCTCTACGCGCTGGGCATCATGACGTTCGAGCTGACGTTCCGGCGGCTGCCGTTCGTCGGCAGCTCCTTCGTCGAGCTGATGCGCCTGCACCACCTCGCGCCGATCGAGCCGACGGAAGCCGAGGCCGCCTCCGTGCCGCCCTGGCTCCTCGCGCTCGTGCGGCGCCTCGCGGCCAAGCACCCGGACGAGCGCTTCCACACGGCGAACGAGGTCATCGAGGAGATCAACCGCGCGGGCGGCGCGACGTACGCGCTCGAGACGAAGGAGACGCAGGCGAGCTACGCGCTCGCCGGGCGCTTCGTCGGGCGCGAGGCGGAGCGCGACGCGCTGTGGTCGTTCGTGCGCGCGCGCAGCGAGGGCGCGCGCGACGCGGCCGCCGCCGCGGTGATCGGCGGACAGAGCGGCGTGGGCAAGTCGCGGCTCGCGCGCGAGCTCCGCCGGCTGTGCCAGCTCTCGCGGATCCCCTTCGTCGAGGTGGTCTGCCACGAGCACGGCGCGGACCTCGCGCCGATCGCGCGCGCGCTCTCGTTCGCGCTCACGCTCGCGGAGACCCTGGGGCGAGCGGATCTCGTCGAGCGCTTCGGCCCGCAGCTCGCGAAGATCCTCCCCTCGCTCGCGGGTCGCGTCGCGACCGCCGGCGTCCACCCCGACCCGGTCCGCGAGCGCGCGAGCGTGCGCGAGGCCGCGGCGGACTTCCTGCTCGCGCTCGGGGAGGCCGCCCCGTACGTGCTCTACGTCGACGACCTGCAGTGGGCCGGCGAGGCCGCCGCCGCGGTCGTGCGGCACGTCGTCTACGGCGGGGCCGAGGGGCGCCGCTCGCGCCTCGCGCTGGTCGGCGGCTACCGCGACGACGAGCTCGAGGGTGCCCCGATCGCCGCGCTGCTCGAGGACGCGCGCGACCGGCTGTGCGCCGTCTCGCTCACGCCCCTCGGCGAGGTCGAGGTCGAGGCGCTGATCCGCTCGATGCTCGGCGTCGACGCGTTGCCCGCGCCGTTCGTCGAGCTCGTCGCCCGCTCGACCGGCGGCAGCCCGTTCTTCGTCGAGGAGGTGATGCGCTCGCTCCTCGAGCACGGACACGTCGTGCGCGAGGCCGGGCGCTGGTCCGCCCGGGCGCGGCTCTCGGACCTGCCGATCCCGGAGCGCATGGACGACGTGTTGGTCCGCCGCGCCGAGCGGCTGCCACCTCTCGCGCGCGGCCTGCTCGAGATCGTCTCGGTGCACGGCAAGCCGCTCGAGTCGGACGCGCTGCGCGAGGCGTCGGGCCTCGACGAGGCGGCGTTCTTCGAGGCGCTCGGGCTCCTGCGGCATCGCTCGATGATCCGGCTCGCGGCGGGCGAGCCGCCCGCGTTCGGCCCGGCGCACGATCGCGTGCGGGAGAAGGTGGCGGAGGCGCTCGAGGGCGGGCGGCGCCGCGCGCTCCACCTCCGGCTCGCGGAGGCGCTCGACGACGAGACGACCGCGGGCGAGGCGAGCTTCGACGCGGCGAACCACTACGCCGCCGCGGTCGAGGCGACCGATCCCCCGGCGACGCGCCGCCGAGCGGCCGCCGCCCTCGCGCGCGCCGCCGCCGAGGCCTCGCGCGCCGCGCTCCACGAGGCGGCGCGCGGCTACCTCGAGCGCGCGCTCGCGCTGCTCGACGGAATCGAGGAGGCCGAGCCCGAGCGCGCCTCGCTCCGCCCGCGCCTGCTCGAGATGCTCTACCTGATCGACCGCGGAGAGGCGGAGCGGCGCCTGCCCGAGATGCTCCGCGTCGCCACCGAGAGTGAGCAAGCCACCCTGCACTCCACGAAGTGCTACGCGCTCATGTCGGCGGAGCCGGTCGCCGCGTACGAGCACGCGATCGACGCCACCGCCGGGCTCGGGCTGCGCCTCCCCAAGCACCCGGGCCCGCTGCGCACGCTCGTCGACTACCTCGCGCTGCGCTGGGCGATCCGGGGGCTGGACCCGACGACGGTGCTCTCCTGGCCCGAGGCGAGCGACCCGCGCTTCCGCGCCGCGTGCGAGGTCCTCGCCGTCGCCGGCAGCACCGCGAGCTTCGTCGGCAAGGCCGCCATGATCAGCATCGTCTCGCACGGCCTGCGCGCGATGCGGCGCCGCGGCGTCGTCCCCGACGCGACCTCCGTGCTCATCGGGCTCTCGATGGCGCTGCAGGCGACGGGCGAGCTCGCGCGCGGGTACGGGTTTGCCCGAGCCGGCGTCGAGATCGCCGCGCGGGCGGGCTATCCGGGACAGACCGCGGTCGAGGGCGCGTGGGGCGGCGTGTTCGCCGGCGTCTGGAGCGCGCCGCTGCCCGAGGTGCTCCGCGACGTCGAGCGCGCCTGCGCCGCGGGGCGCGACCGCGTGCACTCCGGGCTGCTCGCGCTCGCCGCCAACGTGTGGATCACCTCGAGCGTGTTCCTCGCGAAGAGCGCCGACGAGTGGCGCGCGCTCGTCGCGCGCCACCAGCCGCTCCTCTTGTCGGTCGGCGACCCGCACGCGCGCGGCGAGGTGCGCGGGATCGAGCGTGCGATCCTCGCGCTGCGCGGGGAGAGCGTGTCCGCGCTCGCGCTCGACGACCCCTCCGAGACGGACGAGCAGTTTCGCGCCGGCCTCGTGGGCGACCCGCTCGCGCTCGCGCACGCGGCGAGCTTCGCGGCCCGCCGCGCGGCGATCGACGGCGAGTGGGAGCGCGCCGAGCGCGAGGCGGCCGCGGCGCGTCGGGCCGCGCGGGAGAGCCCGCTGCGGCAGCTCTTCCTCGCGCAGGCCGAGCTGCTCCACTACCTCGCGCGCACGCAGACGGGGAGCTGGCGACGCGCGCGGCTCTCGCAGTGGTGGCTGCGCCGGGGCTACGCGCGCTACGCGCGTGCGTGCCCCTCGACGTTCGCGCACGGGCTCGCGCTGATGGACGCACAGGACGCGCGGCTCGCCGGGCGCGTGCGCGAAGCGGCCGCCGCGTACGCGCGCGCGATCGACGGCGCGCGCGAGGGCGGGTTTCGCCTCGACGAGGCGCTCGCGTGCCAGCTCGCCGCGCGCTTCTGGGCCGCGCAGGGCGCACCCGCGGAGGCCGCCGCGCACACCGCGCGCGCCGCCGACGTCTACGAGGCCTGGGGCGCGACCCGCGTCGCCGCGGACCTGCGCCGTGCGCGCTGAGCGCCGTTTGGCCGGCGACATCGGTGCGGGTGCTACGCTTGGCCCGTGGACCCTGCGCGCAAGTTGGCGACGTACGAGGATCTCCGCGCGCTGTCGGAGCCCGAGCGCGCGGAGGTGATCCTCGGCGCCGTGGTCACGCAGCCGGCGCCGCTCCCACGCCACGCCCGCGCACAGGGCTCCCTGCGCCGTTTCCTCGGGGGCCCGTTCGACGACGACGACGGCTTCGGCGGACCAGGCGGGTGGTGGATCCTGCTCGAGGTCGACGTCCGCCTCGGACCGCACGACATCGTCCGCCCCGACCTCGCAGGGTGGCGCCGCGAACGACTCCCGAGCCCCTGGGACACGCGCCCGATCGACGTCGTACCGGACTGGATCTGCGAGGTCCTGTCGCCCTCGAACGCGGCGGTGGATCGCGTCACCAAGCGCAAGCTCTACGCCGAGCACGGGGTGTCGTTCTACTGGATCGTCGACCCCACGGAGGGGACGCTCGAAGCCGATCGCCTCGAACGCGGCGCCTGGGTGGACGCGGGGCGCCACGACCGCACCGCCGTCGCACGGATCCCGCCCTTCGAAGCCGTCGAGCTCCCGGTGGGACGACTCTTCCCCCCGAACGAGGCGTGATGCGAGGCGACAGCGCGCCTCCGAGCGCCTCGCACGCTCATCCACCGCGTCGCGGATGCCGGGCAGCCGCTTCTCGACGCTCGTCGATCCGGCGGCGCTGCACGCGCTGCAACGACGACAGAGACGGAGGGCGTCCCCGGGACGTACTTCGGCCCGGTGCGCGTGCAGGCTGCGAGCGATCATGGCCCCGCTCACCAGCCTCCGCGAGGCGGTCACCGACGCGTTCAGGTCCCTCGCGGACGAGGAGGCGACCGCTCGAAGCGCCGCGCGCGTCGATGGCGCGCTCGAAGGACTGCTCGCACCCGGCGCGCGCACCTGGCTCACCGGCGCCCGGAGCGAGCTGCTCGACCTGTGCGGGCTCGTTGCGCGGCGCGTGGCGAGCGAGGGCGCCGTGCTCGTCCTCTGCGGCCCGGAGCCTGCCCTCCCCCTGGCGCGCCGCTGGCTGCACGCGCAGGCCCGCGTCGCCCGCTCGCGGCCGATCTCACGCGAGGGCTGGGTCCGGCTCTGCGAAGCGGCAGCCTCCATGACCACGCTCGACGTGTCCTTCCTGCCCGGGGACGCGGGCGTCGCACCGCCTCCGGGCACGTGGCGCGCGGTGCTCGATCTCCGCGCCGATGGCGCCCGCGAGTGGCTCGGCGAGCTCGTGGGCGATCGCACCGCGGTGCTCTGCTCGGGATCAGCGCCCCCATCCGCCGACGCGTGGTGGTGTGCGCAGCTCGACTGGCACGACGATACCGTACGCGTGCTGCGCGCCGAGCACGCCGGCGACGTGCGGGCGACCGAGCTCTACTACGACGCGTCGAGCGGCTTCCTCTGGGAGCTCGCGCCGGAGCGGCCGTGACGGCTCTGGGTCCAGGTCGCGGCGAGCTCGCCGCGGACGTGGGACACCCATCGCAACGCACGAAGCGTCTGCGCGGCGGTCGGGTCCGGATGGAGCTCGAGCTCCCCGTGACGCCGGACGTCGTCGCGTGGCTCGTCGGCTGGGGCCCGATGGTCCGCGTCCAGGAGCCCGAGATGCTGGCGGAGGCCGTGCTCGCGGAGCACCGCGCGGCGCTGTGTGGTATGGAGTAGCATTGGGGCCACGAAATTGGAGGTAGTGAACATGGACTACGCGGAGAAGTTCAAGAGCATGGAGTACGGAACGTTGCGCGGTGGCGTGCCGTTCTGTGTTTGCTTCCTCGACTGGGAGGTGGTCGAGATCGACTCGGTGAAGGAAGTCGCGGAGCTTCGACGAGGGGTCTATTGCTTTGAAGGGCGTCATGATGCTCACCGGAGCCCGGGACCGCTGTACATTGGGCAGGGGGCTAAAGTGGCAAAGCGGATTGTGCTCGGGCCAAAGACCTCAGGCGCCCTGTTCTACTACACGGACGAGAACGGGCAGATCTATCCTTACTCGGCGGCATGGGACATCGTCGTTCGCCATGCGCGGGTGTCCGATGAGTCGCAGAACGACTGTGACCTCGACACTGTCGAAGATCTCCTGATCAAGTCCCACAAGCCGCCGTACAACAACCAGGGGGTCAACGGGGCGATCAATCGCGGCGATAGCGAGAAGCAGGCGCACTTGATCCTCTTCAACGGGGGTGCCAAGGGCCATCTCTTGCCCGTCGTGTCGACCCTGTACTTCGATGGCGAGAAGTGGCCTGCGCGTCAGGCCCCGGAGTGACCGACGACTTCGACAGGCACTACGGCAGCCTCCTCGCGCGGCGGGTCCCGCGCGAGGACGTGGTGATCGGGCGGGCGTACGTGATCCACGCCCGCAATGGCGGCGTCGGCGTCGCGATCGAGCAGGAAGGTCGGCTCGGATACCGGCTCCACCGCGAGAAGTCCGGGGACCACTTCCTCTTCGTGGAATGGGACTGGGACGAGGGGCCGCCGCACGGCACAGCCTTCCCGCTCTCGCCGATCGCGCTCGCGCCGCCGGCGGACGAGGACGAGCTCCTCGCGTGGCTCGCGGAGCGCGAGACGGATCTCCGAGCCGAGATCGCCGAGGCGCAGCGGGAGCTGTTCAGCGCCATGGGGCTCGGTGCGGTCTTCGACGAGATGGAGCTCCGTCGCGACGGCGCAAGAGATCAGACGCCTCCATCCGAGGCGAGCGATGTCTCGAGGCGCGGCTCCGGCACGGAGTAGATGTGCATCTCCGGGGGTCCCCCTGTTGCGCGAGCCGGCCCGCTCGCTCGCGCCTGAGCACGATCGCCTCGCGGTCAGGACGGATCGACGGCGGGGAGGACCGAGACGCGGGCGGGCGCGCGGCCTTCGTAGGTGCGGAACACCCAGAGCGCCGCGAGGACCAGGAGCGTGGTCGGGACGGCGAAGAGGAGCTTCAGGCCCCACACGACCTCGGCGCTCGGGGCCACGCTCTCTTCGTACCCGATCAGCGTGAGGCCCAGGCCCACGCCCGCGGCGGCGCCGGCGACGGCGAGCTTGCGCGTGAACGTGGCGAAGCCGGCGAAGAGGCCCTCGCGGCGCTCGCCGTGGCGCGCCGCGTCGAGGTCGGTGACGTCGGCGGTGAGCGCGGCGAGCTGCATCCAGAAGCCGACGTTCGCGGCGCCGGAGAAGACCATGACCATGACGAGGCCGAGGTAGTCGCCGGGGCCGACGACGAACACGCTCGAGAACGCGAGCGCGGACAGGCCCAGGCCCAGGCGGAACGCGGTGGGCTTGCCGTAGCGCAAGACGACGCGCGTCCAGAGCGGGTAGGACGCGATCGCGGCGAGCGCGTTGATCACGAACGCGCCGAGGTGCACCGCCGGGTCGTGCGCCTGCATCACGTGCTCGAGCACGTAGAGCACCATCGCGTTGACGAACGCGAGGGCGACCGCGGCGAGCGCGCTCGCCCCGAGCAGCGCGCGGAACGGGGCGTTGGCGCGCAGCGCGGCGAACACGTCGCGGAGCGGGATCTCGCGCGGCGGCGGGACGTCGCGGTCCTCGCGAGTGCCCGCCCACGTGAAGAGCAGCGCGCCGAGCGCGACGATCGCGACGAGGCCGCCGGCGAGCCGGAACGCGCCGCGCGCGATCGACGGGTCGGCGCCCTCGTCGGCCGCGCCCGCGATCATCAAGAGGGCGATCGGGAGCAAGAGGCCGAGCAGATCACCGACGTTGCCGAGCTGCTCGCGCGCCGCGGCGAAGCGCGTGCGGCCCTCGGCGTCGCGGGCGAGCTCGGGCAGGAGCGAGAGCACGGGGACCTGCACGACCGTGCGCGCGGTGAAGAGCACGAGCAGCGACGCGGTGAGCCAAGCGGCGAGCGCGCCGCCCTCGAGGCCTTCGGGCGGGCTCATCAGCGCGGCGAACGCGAGCGCGACGGGGATCGCGCCGATCAACACGTACGGGCGGCGGCGGCCGGCGCGCCAGCGCGTGCGATCGGAGAGGCGGCCCATGCCCAGGCTCGCGATCGCGTCCCAGCCGAGGGCGACCGCGAGGCCGGCGCTCACCCACAGCGGCGCGAGACCGGCGACGTCCGTGTAGAACACGAAGAGGTGCACGCCGATCGCCGTGCCGACGACGTTGTCGGCGAGGCCCGAGAGGCCGAAGGACCAGCGCGTGCGCGCGTTCGAGGAGCTCGTCATCACAGGCCTCCGAGGTCGTAGTCGAGCGCGACTCCGCCGAGGATCGTGGCCTCGCCGGCACGAAAGACGTGGTGCGTGTAGCCGCCGCCGCGCACGAAGATCGTCAGGCCGCTCAGCGCCGGGTCGATGCGCTCCCAGCTGAGCATCGCGATCGGCCCGAGCTGGTGGCCGACGTAGCCGGACGCCGGCACGTGGCGCACGTCGTCGTAGGCGCCGACGCGCAGCAGGAGGTCGCTCGCGCAGCGCACCTCGAGCCCGAGGAACGCGCTGTTCGTGAGCACGAGGTCTTCGCGCGCGAGCACGAGGTCGTGCTTCATCGAGTAGTAGTAGGGCGCGTCGCCGAGCGCGACGTAGGTGAGGCCGAGCTCGCTCGCGAAGAGCAGGCGTACGCCGTCGCCGAGGCCGATCGCGCCTTGCAGCGTGACGCTGCCGCCCGCGAAGAGGCCGCGCGCCGAGCCGCCCTGCGCGCCGGGCAGCGCCTCGCCGCGCACGTCGTCGTCGTAGCTCGTGAGCCCGTAGTGGCCGGCGGCGTTCATCCCGATCGGCCACACGCCCGCGCCCATCACCTCGCCGCGCAGGACCAGGAACGAGAACGGCGCGAGCTCCACGAACCCACCGCCGATCGCGTAGACGGGCGAGACGAACGACGTGGCGCCGCCCTGCAGGTGCGCGCCGTCGAAGAAGAGATCGCGCTGGTCGCCGAGGGGCGCGCGCACGCTGAGGTCGAAGCGGTGCTCGGCGCCCATCGGGTTGAGCAGCGCGATCAGGCGCTGGTGGGCCACCACGCGGACGGTCGACGGCGCCTCGGCGGGCGCGGGGCTCGCGGGCTGGCCGGCGGCCGCCGCCTCGTCGGTGCGCGGCGCGCGTGGCCCCGGCCGCGCGGCGGCGAGAGGGCTCGGCGCGCGCGGCGTGTCGGCCGCGTACGCCACGCGGGCGGCCTCGCCGTCCTGCGCGCTAGCCGCGGCCGGCGCGAGCGCGAGCGCCGCCGAGACGCGCAGGGCCAGGAGTGCTCGGAGGTGATGGGGTCGCATGCTGCCCACCCTCCGCACGCCCCTTGCCAGCGCGTCCGAGCCCAGGATTCATGGGCGCAGCGCGCCGCCGAGCGCGGCCGCGAGCCAGCCGCCGCCCACCCGCGTGCAGCCCGCTGCACGCAGGGGGGACGATCCTCGTCATTCGTCATTGTCCGCGAGAAAGACGAAATGACGAGGATCGTCCCCTCGACCTGTGACACGAGGCGCGTTCTGGTCGTACGCTCGCCGGCGATGGCGCGGGTCGAGCTCACGCGACACCTCCACACGTTCTTCCCGCAGCTCGAGGGCATGGACCTCGAGCTCGACGCGGCGACGGTGGCCGACGTGGTGAAGGCGCTCGAGGAGCGCGCGCCGGGCATCGCGTTCTACCTCTGCGACGAACGCGGCCGGCTGCGCCGCCACGTCAACGTGTTCGTCGACGAGGAGATGATCGCGGACCGGACCCGCCTGAAGGACCGCGTGGGACCGAGCTCGCGCGTGCTCATCGTGCAGGCGCTCAGCGGAGGATAGGAGGCGACGATGCGAGCCTGGGTCGGGACCCGCAAGGGGACTTTCGTGATCGAGAAGGTCGGCGGCGCGTGGCGGCCGCGCCTCGCGGGGCACGCGGGGATGGGCGTGAACTACGTCGCGCCCGACCCGGGGACGGGCACGCTGTGGGCGGCGCTCGGCCACGGCCACTGGGGCGCAAAGCTCTCGCGCTCCGACGACGGCGGCGCGAGCTGGCGCGACGCGTCGCAGATCAAGTACCCACAGGACGCGCGACACCTCGTCCCGCCCCCGCCGAGCGAGGACCCGGAGGCGGCGAGCGGGCCGGTGGTGATCCAGCCGGCCACGCTGCTCAAGCTGTGGGTGCTCGCGTTCGGACCCGGACGGATCTACGTCGGGACGATCCCGGGCGGCCTGTTCACGAGCGACGACGACGGCGGGCACTTCGCGCTCAACCGGCCGCTGTGGAGCCACGAGTCGCGCGGGGGAGACCTGTTCGAGGGCGAAGGCTCGGGGACGACGCACTGGTTCGGCACGCCGGCCGCGGCGGACACCGGCGAGTTCGCGCCGGGCATCCACTCGATCGCGGTCGACCCGAAGGACCCGCAGCGCGTGCTCGTCGCGATCTCGACCGCGGGCGTGCTCGAGACGACCGACGGCGGCGCGTCGTGGCGCTCGCGCAACCGCGGGATGCTCAACGACTACCTGCCGGACCCCGCCGCGGAGTGGGGGCACGATCCGCACTTCGTCACGCTCAGCGCGAACCACCCCGAGCACGTCTGGCAGCAGAACCACTCGGGCGTCTTCTACAGCGACGACGGCGCGGCGAGCTGGCGCAAGGTCAGCGACCCCGACCGCGGCGTTCACTTCGGCTTCCCGATCGCCGCCGACGCGGACGACGGCCGCACCGCGTGGGTCGTGCCGGGCAAGTCCGACGCGGCGCGCATGACGATCGACGGCGCGCTCTTCGTCGCGCGCACGAGCGACGGCGGCCAGAGCTGGGAGCCGCTGCGCGAGGGGCTCCCGCAAGCGAACGCGTACGACGTCGTCTACCGCCACGCGCTCGATCACCAGCGCGGCTGCCTCGCCTTCGGCAGCACGACGGGCAACCTCTACGTCAGCGAGGACCGCGGCGATCGCTGGGCGTGCGCCGCGACGAACCTCCCGCCGATCTACAGCGTGCGCTGGGGCTAACAGGTGGGGACGATCCTCGTCATCTCGCCATTCCCTTCGAATGACGAAATGACGAGGATCGTCCCCGCTGCTACGGGCGACGGCAGCCGATGCGCTCGGTGGCCACGACCACGTCGTCGTAGAGGATCGTCTGCGCGTCCGAGACGGTGAGGCCGCGCGCCTCCATCTCGGCGCGCCGGCGCGCGCTCGAGTCGCGCTCGTAGTAGGCGTCGAGGAAGAAGCTCTTGAAGCGGACGTCGGCGTCCGTGCGGAAGTCGAAGCCTTCGAAGGGCTCGGGCGGGGTGCACGCGGAGAACTCGCAGCCGCCGGTGTGGAAGCGGTCGCGCAGCCACGTGCCGTCGGGGTGCCCGGGGCGGTAGTCGCCGACGAGGACGTCGTCGATCCAGAACGCGAGCGCGCCATCGCTCATCCCGGGCGTGTTCGCGCGGGCGTGCACCTCGACGCAGAACCAGCGGTCGCGCGGGAACGCGGACTGGCCCGGCGGGCGGAAGACGTTGCCGTAGTGGTACGTGCTGCCTTGATCGCCAGCGCAACCGGGCACCGCCGTGCCGTCGTTGCAGCGACCCGAGCGCATCTGGTGCCAGTACACGTAGAAATTGAAGTTGTCCTCGACGTCGGTGTCGAAGTCGAACCAGAACCCCTGATCACCGGGCGGCACGGTGTTGGCGCGGCCGCTCCCGTCCCAGCTCGGCGTCCCCGCGCCCATCCGCACCCAGTGGTGCGGGTTCGGCGCGAGCTCGGGGAAGCGCACGTGGAAGCGCCACCAGATCGCGTCGACGCGCTCGTGCGCCACCCTCGTCGAGGACGAGATGTACATGTCCTCGTCGAGGTGCGCGCGCGTGACGGTGGAGCGCAGGTAGCGCGAGCCCGCGTGCGCCGCCGCCGCGTCCGTCTCGAGGTGGAGGTAGCGCGTGTCGGCGCGCGGCGCGTCCCAGCGCCCCCAACCGTCCTCGAAGTCGTCGAAGAAGAGCACCGACGGGTGGTCCGCGAGGCCCACGTCGCCCGGGTGCCGCGCGCTCAGCGAGCCGGCCGGTGGGCCTCCGTCGGGCGGCGGCGGCGCCGCGCCGTCGCCCAGCCCCGCGTCGCGCGCGCCGCCGTCGCCCGAGGGCGCGGCGGCGTCCGCGCGCGCGGCGGCGTCGGGCGAGAGGCCCGCGTCGGCGGCGGGCGTTCCGTCGCATGCGGTGAGCGAGAGCGCGAGGAAGAGGGCGAAGCGACGCATCGCGGGTCACTCTAGCGCAGACGGGCTCATCGCTTCTCGCGAGTCGCGCTCGACCCCGAGCTGCGCACCGCGTGCAGCGGATTGCACGCTCGGCTCGCGACGGCCCACCGCGTCGTGGCGCGCCGCGCTCGGCACGCCGACTGCTCTCGTGCTCGGGCATGACCCGCTCCGACCTCCCCTACCGCCTCTGGATGGCCACCCTGCGCGCGCTGCTCCGCGTGCTGCTCCACGGTGGCTACCGGCTCTCGATCGAGGGCGCCGCGCGCGTCCCGCGCGAGGGCGGCGTGCTCGTCGTCGCGAACCACGTCGCCTTCCACGACTGGATGTTCGTCGGCGCCGCGCTCGGTCGCCCGCCGCGCTTCGTGATGCACCAGCACCACTTCCAGTACCGGCTGCTGCGCATGTTCTTCGAGGCGTGCCGCGTGATCCCGATCGCGCCGCGGAAGGAGGACCCGTCGCGCCTCGACGCCGCGCTCGACGCGATCGAGCGCGCGCTCGCGGCGGGCGAGCTCGTCGTGATCTTCCCCGAAGGGAACATGAGCCCGGACGGAAGGCTGCACGCGCTGAGGCCGGGGCTCGAGCGCATCGTCGCGCGGTGCCCGGTGCCCGTCGTGCCGATCGGGATCGCGGGCCTCTTCGGGAGCTGGCTGAGCCGCGCGCACGGCGCGCCGATGAGCGGACGGCCGCGCCGCCTGCGCGCGCGCGTCCGCGTCCGCTTCGGCGAGCCCATCGCCCCCGCGCGCGTGAGCCTCGCGTCGGTCCGCGCGGCGCTGCTCGAGCTCGCCGAGACGAGCGACGCGACCGAGCCCTGCGGCGCCCCCGCCCTCGCGTGATCGGGCGTGCTCGCCGTGCAGACGTGCGTATCTGCCCTGCATGGAGCAGCTCAGGGGGTGGCGCCGGGTGGCCAGCGCGATCTGGAGCGCGCCGAGCGATCCGCAGATCTACGGGAGCCTCGACGTCGAGGCGACGGCGCTCGTGCGGTTCGTCGAGCGCGTCCGGGCCGCCGGGCACCACGTCACGCCGACGCACCTGGTGGGTCGGGCGGTCGCGCGCGCGCTCGCCGCGGTGCCGGACCTCAACGTGCGGATCCTCGGCACGCGCGCGATCCGGCGGCGGAGCGTCGACATCTTCTTCATCACCGCGATCAAGAGCGGCCACGACCTCTCGGGAGTGAAGGTGCGCGGGGTCGACTCGCGCAGCGCCATCGACGTCGCGGCCGAGCTCGCGTCCCGCGCGGAGCGCCTGCGGGCGGGGCGCGATCCGGAGTTCGCGCGCACCAAGGCGATGACGGATCGGCTCCCGCGGCCGCTCTTGCGCCTCGCCCTCGGGGCGACCCGCCTCGTCACCGAGACGCTCGACCTCGACGTCCCGCCGCTCGGCCTGCACGCGAACCCGTTCGGCAGCGCGATGATCACCAGCGTCGGCATGTTCGGCCTGCCGCAGGGGTACGCGCCGATCGCGTGGCTCTACGGGGTGCCGCTCGTGGTGCTGGTCGGCGAGATCGAAGAGCGCGCGGTCGTCGTCGATCACCAGGTCGTCGCGCGGCCGGTGCTCCCGCTCGGGGCCACGATCGACCACCGCTTCGTCGACGGCTGGCACGTGAGCAAGGCCGTCGCGAGCCTGCGCGAGTACCTCGCGGCGCCGGAGCGCTTCGAGCCCCGACCCGAAGAGAGCGGCTGATCGACCGCTGGCGGCGCGGCGGCGCGGTGTCAGAACGTGAGGCATGACGCCGGAGCAGCAGCGCGAGGTCTGGGCCTCGCTCGACCGCGAGCACCTCGCGCGCGTAGCGCGGTCGGGGCCCTCGCCGGTGTTCGCGACGATCAGCGGCGCGCACCTCTACGGCTTCGCGTCGGCGGACAGCGACGTCGATCTGCGCGGCGCGTTCCTGCTGCCGGCGGCGGCGTTGTTGGGCCTCTACCCGCCGGCCGAGACGATCACCGTCGAGGACGACACGACCGTCGAGCTCGACTGGGTCGCGCACGACCTCCGCAAGTTCGCGCGCATGATGACGAGCCACAACGGCTACGTGCTCGAGCAGCTGTACTCCCCGCTCGTGGTGGTCGCGACGTCCGCCCACGAGGAGCTCATGGCGCTCGGGCGCGGGTGCGTGACGCGGCCGCTCGTGAAGCACTACCTCGGCTTCGCGCGCGGCCGGCGCGAGCGTCTGCGCGAGCCGGAGCCGACGGTGAAGCACGCGCTCTACGCCTACCGAGTGCTGCTCACCGGCATCCACGCGATGCACACAGGCGAGATCGTGGCGAACGTCGGCGTGCTCAACGAGCGCTTCCGGATCGCCGCGATCGACGAGCTCGTGGCGCGCAAGCGCGGCGCCCAGGAGGCGACGCGCCTCGACCCACGCGAGCTCGACGCGCACCAGGCGGCGCTCGATCGGCTGGAGCGCGAGCTCTACGAGGCGCACGCCGCGAGCCAGCTGCCCGAGGAGCCGACGAGCGCTGCCGCCCTCGACGACTTCGTGGTGCGCGTGCGGCTCGAGGCGAGCGGCGGACGATGAAGCTCCGCCTCGAGGACCACACGATCTTCGTCACCCTCGCGGGGAGCCAGGCGCACGGGACCGCGCGCGAGGGCTCCGACGTCGACCTGCGGGGCGTCGCGGTCGCGCCGCTCGCGACGCGCCTGTCACTGTTCGGCGGGTTCGAGCAGCACGAGGGCCCGCTGCCCGAGGCGCTCGAGCGTCGGGTGCGGGGGCGCCTGACGGCCCACCCGACGGCGTCGCGGGGCCTCGGCGTCAAGACGGAGTGCGTCGTCTACGACGTCGCGAAGCTCGCGGCGCTGGCCGCGACGGCGAACCCGAACGCGCTCGAGATCTTGTTCGCCGACGAGCGCGACTGGGTGCTCGAGACGCCGGCGTGGCGGCGCCTCCACGCCGAGCGGCGCGTCTTCTTGACGAAGCAGGTCGCGCAGACGTTCCTCGGCTACGCGATGGCGCAGCTCCGGCGGATCCGGACGCACCGGGGCTGGCTCCTCACGCCGCCAGCGATGCGCCCTTCGCGTGAGGACTTCGGCCTGCCCGCCGACCGCGGCGCGCTCTCGCGCGACGATCTGAGCCGCGTCGAGCAGAGCGTGGCCGCGCGTCTGAAAGAGTACGGCACCGACGACCTCGAGATGCCCAAGGCGGCACGGCTCGCGGTGCGCGAGCGGATGATCGCGTTCCAGAGGGACGCGCTGTCGGCCGAGGACGCGGACGACGAGGAGCTCGAGGCGCGCGTGCGCGCGGTCGCCACGGACGCCGCAGGCCTGCCGGCCGAGGTCGTCGCGACGCTGAGCGCGGAGCGACGCTACCGCGCGGCGCGGAAGCGCTGGGACGCGTACGAAGCGTGGCGACGAGGCCGCAACCCGGCGCGGGCCGAGCTCGAGCGGCGCTTCGGCTACGACACGAAGCACGCGATGCACCTCGTACGGCTGATGCGGATGGGCATCGAGGCGCTCGAGCGCGGTGAGCTGCGCGTCCGGCGCGAGGACGCCGAGGAGCTCGCGGCGATCCGAGACGGGGCGCTGAGCTTCGACGCGCTGCTCGAGGAAGCGGAGCGCTTGCGTGAGCGCATGGCGCGCGCGACGGAGGCGACGGCCCTCCCCGACCGGGTCGACGAGGCGCGCGTCGACGCGCTGGTCCTGTCGCTCACGACGGCCGGGGCGCTGCTGCGCTGATCGGCGCGCCCGGCCCCTCGGGGCCGATCGGATCCGTCCTGCGGCGTCGGGCTCTCGCTCTTTTTCCGATCACGCGGCGCAGGAGCGGCGACTCATGGTCATGAAGCACTCGCTCGTCGCCTTCGCCTCTCTCCTCCTCGTCGCCTGCGCCACCGAGGTCGGGCCCGGCACCGTGGTCCAGTGTCCAGGCCCCGACTGCCCCTGCACCGGGGTCGCGTGCGTGTGCGGCGCCGGGCTGTCCTGCGCGCTGGGCTGCGCCGCGCTCGACGGCGCGCTCTGTCAGCTCGCGTGCCGGGACGGAAACACCTGCGAGACCGAGTGCGGCGCCGAGCGATGCGAGGTGGACTGCGCCGCCATGAGCACCTGCGACGTGATGGCGATGGGCGAGACGAACGTCGACTGCCGGAGCGGCTCGACCTGCCGCGTCACGACCACGGGGGACAACGCCAACCTCGACTGCGAGTCCGGCGCGGACTGCACCTTCGACGCCATGGGCGCGGACGCCGACGTCGACTGCCGCGGCATGAGCCGCTGCACCGCGACGCTCGGGCGCGACGCAGACGCGCGCTGCGAGGCGGCCGAGTGCGACTTCACCGTCGCCGACGAAGGCGACGTGGAGTGCGTCGAGGGCGCGACGTGCCGCGCGACCTGCGCGATGGACTGCACGATCGCGTGCCGCGACACCTCGACCTGCCAGATCCGGTGCGCGGGCGAGCCCGAGTTCCGCATGGTCGAGGGCTCCGAGGGCCGCTGCGGCGGCTGACGCGCGCGCGACCCGCGCTCCGAGCCCCGCCGACCAGCGACCCTCCGGAGGCTCACCCGTCCTCGAGCATGCTCGAGGCCTCGCGGCCCTCGCGGTCGCAGCGCTCGCGCCAGCGGCCGAGCCCGTGCGCGGGCTCGCCGTTGGCGACCGACGCGCAGCTCCCGAACGCATCGAGCGCGCGCTGCCAGAGCGGCCGCGCCGCGCTCTCCATCGCGGCGCGGTAGGCGCTCGCGCGCTCGGGGTCGTCGCGGAAGGTCTCCGGCGTCTCGAGCCCGCGCAGGTCCATCGCGAAGCGCGCGTACGCGAGGCCGAGCAGCGTGGAGGCGACCACGCTGTGATCGGGACGGCCCTGCCGCGCGCCCTCGAGCGCGCGCTGGGCGGCGGCGATGATCTCGGCGCGGCGGCGCATCCAGTCCGCGAGCGCGTCGTCGGCCCAGGTCTCGATCTCCCACGGCTCACCCGCCGGAGGGCGCGGCGCGCTCATGGTGAGCGCCTGCGTCGCGAGCGACCAGCCCTCGCGCAGCGCCGGGTCCTCGGGCGTCACGTCGATCGGCAGGCGCGGGAGCTCGATCCCCGCGATGCGCGGGGGCGCCGCGCCCACCTCCTCGCTGACGTCGGGCGGCGGGGCGAGCGGCGGGCGGGTGCCGCACGCGGACGCGGCGAGGGCCAGGGTGAGGGCGAGCGCGAGGCGGCGCACGCGCGAGCCATAGCAGGGCGGCGCCCCGCGCGCGATCCGGCGTCAGGCGAGGCCGTGCCGGCGCATGAGGCGGTAGAGCGTGGTGCGCTCGACGCCGAGGCGGCGCGCGGCCTCGACGCGCTTGCCGCCGACCTCGTCGAGCACGCGGCGCAGGTGCTCGGCGGTGGCGAGATCGAGCAGCTCCGCGAGGCTCCGCGTCGCCGCGGGCTCGCGGGCCTCGCTCGCGTCCTCGGGCGCGACGTCGGCGAGCTCGATGCGATCGCCCCGCGCGAGGACGGCGCCGCGCTCGATCGCGTTCTCGAGCTCGCGCACGTTGCCGGGCCAGTCGTGCGCGAGGAGCCACGCCTCGAGCTCGGGCGAGAGGCCGGCGAGGTCGCGGCCCTCCTCGGCGACGATGCGCGCGAGGAAGGCGCGCGCGAGCGGCAGGATGTCCTCGCGGCGCTCGCGCAGCGGCGCGAGCGCGACGCGCACGACGTTCAGGCGGAAGAAGAGATCCTCGCGGAAGCGGCCGTCGCGCACGTCGGCCTCGAGGTCGCGGTGCGTCGCGGCGACCAGGCGCACGTCGACGGGCCGCGGCGCGGTGCCGCCGACGGGCAGGACCTCGCGCTCCGCCAGGACGCGCAACAGCTTGGCCTGGAAGTCCCCCGAGACCTCGCCGATCTCGTCGAGGAGCAGGGTGCCGCCGTCGGCGCGCTCGAACACGCCCGGCTTGTCGGCGCGCGCGCCGGTGAACGCGCCGGCGACGTGGCCGAAGAGCTCGCTCTCGAGCAGCGTGTCGCTGAGCGCCTTGACGTTGAGCGCGACGAACGGCCCGTCGGCGCGCGCCGAGCCGTAGTGGATCGCGCGCGCGATGACCTCCTTGCCCGTGCCGCTCTCGCCGGTGACGAGCACGGTCGAGCGGCTCGGCGCGACGCGGCGGGCGAGCGCGAGCGCGCCACGCATCGCGGCGCTCTGCGCGACGATGCGCTTGGCGCCGGGAGCCTTGAGGTACCGGTTCTCGCGGCGCAGCTCGCTGTGCTCGAGCGCGCGCGCGACGAGCGCGCGGAGCTCGGCGTTGTCGAACGGCTTCTCGACGTAGTCGTACGCCCCCTTCTTCATGGCCGCGATCGCCGTCTGGACGGTCGCGTGCGCGGTGAAGAGGATCACGGGCAAGCCCGGGAGCGTCTCGCGCGCGCGCTCGAGCACGGCGACTCCGTCCATGCCGGGCATCGTGAGGTCGGTGAGCAGCAGATCGACGGGCGCGGCCTCGAGCGCGCCGAGGAGCGCGCACGGCTCGGTGAACTCGGCGACGTCGTAGCCGGCGCGACGCAGCAGCATGGCGACGACCTCGACCATGCGCGGCTCGTCGTCGAGGACGGCGACGCGCGCGCTCACGCGGCCTCCGCCGCGAAGGCGGGCCCGCCGACCGGAAGCGCGATGGAGAAGCACGCGCCGCGCCCCTCGGGGCCGAGGCCCGCGCCCGCGCGCACCTCGATCGCGCCGCCGTGCGCCTCGACGATGCGCGCCGCCATCGAGAGGCCGAGCCCGGTCCCCGCGTCGCGCGTGGTGAAGAACGGCTCGAACACGCGCGCCTCGTCGCCGGGCGCGACGCCCGGGCCGTCGTCGGCGACGCACAGCTCGATGGCGTCGCCGCGTCGGGCGCCCTCGACGCGCGCGCGCGTCGCACCGGCCTCCGCCGCGTTGACGACGAGGCCGAAGAGGACCTGCGTGACGAGGTCCGGGTCGGCGAAGACGGAGATCCCCGGCTCGAGCGCGCGCTCGACGGCGATGGGGCGCGCCTCGGCGGCGAGCGTCGCCGCGCGGGCGACGACCGGCTCGAGCGCGGTGCGCGCGAGCGTCATGCGCGCCGGCTTCGCGAAGGCGAGCAGCGCGCCGATGAGGCCGTCGAGGCGGTCGATCTCGCCGGTGATGAGCTCGCACGCGCGGTGATCGTCGGTGCCCTCGGGCAACGACTCTTGCACCATCGACGCGCTGGCGCGGATGACGCCGAGCGGGTTGCGCACCTCGTGGGCGATGCCCGCGGCGAGGCGGCCGAGCGCGGCGAGCTTCTCCGACGACAGGACGCGGGCGCGGCTCTGCTCGAGCTCGGCGAGCTGCGCGGCGATGCGCTCGGCGTCGCGCTTGGCGCGGCGGCGCGCGCGCCAGAGGCGCGAGCCCGCGAGGCCGAGCAGCGCGTAGCCGGCGACGAAGCCGAACAGCACCGCGCCGCCGAGCGGCTGCGCGGTGAGGACGGACAGGTCGACGCCCGCGAGCGCGAAGGTGGCGAGGTCGAAGACGGCGACGCCGACGCCGGCCGCGAGCCCGAGCACGTCCCAGCGGTGCATGCCGGATGATAAGGCAGCGCGCGTGCCGCCGTCCCGCGCCGCTCGCGCGCGCCGCGGGCGTTGCGGGCGCGCAACGCCCGGCGCGCGAGCGCGCGTCACGTCTTCACGGTGAGCCCCGCGCTCGCGAGCCAGCGCAGGCACGGCGCGAGCTCTTCCTTCGTGCCCTTGCCGAGCCGCAGCGCGCGCCCGTCGGGGACCCGCGCGACCAGCCAATGGTGCAAGCCGAAGCCGCGGTGGAACGGGTCCCACGCGGTGCCGAAGCGGATCTGCGCGAGCGGCCAGCGCCCGACCTCGCGCCCGCCGCGCTCGTGCACGAGCTCCTCTCGGTCGAGGTCGACGACGAACGCGCCCATCGTCCGCCACCGGCGCCGGAGCAGGAACGCGAACCAGCCGGCCATCAGCGCGGACGGCAGCATCCCCGCGAGCGCCGAGGGACCCCGGGCGAACGCCAGCGCGCCCACCGCGAGGGCGCCGAGCGCGAAGACGACGAGCCCGAGCGCGATCAGCGCGCTGATGAAGCGCCCCGGGTAGCTCGCCCGCAGCCGCCGCGGCGACTCCACGGCGATCTCGCCGCCGAGGCTCGAGGAGATGATCCGCGCGTCCACCGTCTGCCGTCCCCTCTTCAGCGCGGCTCCGGGGACACCGCCTCGGACGTCGCGGGGCGGTCTCGGTAGGACGCGCGGGTCATGCGGCGAGGGTAGATCGCGCACCGGAGCGCCGCCCAGCGGGATGTACGCCGCGCGCGTTGCAGGCGCGCAACGCCCGCGCGGGGCGCGCGTTGCGCTCGCGCCGCGCTCCGGGCGAGGCCGCGCGCGTCGGCGCGCGTGGCACGGCCGCTGCGAAGAGCCCTCGCCCACAGGAGGAATCGCTCATGAAGATGCTCGAGAAGATCGGTCTGGCCGTCGTGCTCCTCTCCTTCGTCGCGCTCACCGCGTGGGCCGCCTACGCGGGCAGCAGCGCGGAGCAGCTCGAGGCGCTGTTCACCAACCCGTGGGGCATCCAGATCTCCGTCGACCTGTGCATCGCGGCGACGTTCGCGATCCGCTGGATGTGGCGCGACGCGAAGGAGCGCGGGATCGCGCCGCTCCCGTGGGCGCTCGCGGTGATCCCGACGGGCTCGCTCGCGCTGCTCGCGTACGCGGTGCGCCGCAGGTTCGCGCCGACGCCCGCCGCGCGCGCGCGGCTCGCGACGGCGTGATCGCGGCTCAGAACGAGACGCCGCCGAAGAGCTGCAGGCGGAAGGTGGCGCCGTTGGTGGTGCCGCCTTCGCGCAGGTTCAGCCCCGGCTCGGTGCACGACGTGGTGCACGCGGGGACGGCGTCGCGGAAGAGCGCGAGCCACCCGCCGGAGAGCTCGGCGCCGAGGATGATCGGCGTGTCGGAGATCCGCACGCGCACGCCGAGGCCGAGCTCGGCCCACATGCCCTCGGGCGTGTTCTGTTCGGGCAGCGGGTCGGCGAGCCCGAACAGGAACGCGTACGAGAAGGAGAAGCGCAGGGTCGGCGCGATCCAGCCGTTCGAGAGGCGCAGGTGCGCGTCGATCCCGAGCGCGCCGAGCGCGTAGGGCTCCGCGAAGGTGAAGCTCACGCGCGGACCGACGCTGAAGGGACCGATCCCGAGCCCGAGGCTCGCGCCGAAGCTGCCGCCGACGCTCCCGCCCTGCGTCGCGCGAACGACGTTGCGGCCACCGAACACCTCGAAGCCGTCGGCGCCGAGGCCGCCGAAGAGCAGCAGGTCGAGGCCGAAGCCGGTCCGGGCGGCGGGGTCCGCCGCCGACGTCTGCGCGAGGGTGAGCCGATCCGCCTCCTGCGCGGTGCCGCTCGCGGGCTCGGCGAGCGCCTCCTCGTCCTCTTCCTCGACGCCGCGCTGATCGGGCTCGTAGCCGGTCTCGCCGCCGGCCGCCTGATCGGCGCCGTCCTGCGGCGGTCGCTCCTGTGCCCCGCGCTGGTCCGGCTCGTAGCCGTCCTCGCGCTCGGTCGCCGCCTCGCGCTCCGTCGGGGCTTCGCCGTCGTCCGCCGCCTGCGCGCGCACGACGGCCGGGGCGAGGAGCCCGACCCAGAGCCAGAGCGCGAGGAGGCGGCGGAACATCGGCGAGGGGATCGTCTATCGCGCGCGGCGACGGCGCCACAAGAATAGCCCGAGGGCGGCGAGCGCGAGCCAGGGCGCGCGCGGCGCGTCCCGCTCCGCGCCGACCGCGCACGAGGCGCAGCCGGCGCGATCCGCCGAGGGCGGCGCCATCCCGAGCGTCTCGACGGCGTGCACGGCGTCGCCCCCGCCGCCGCTCCACGCGTCGCCGGGCTCCGCGTCGAGCTCCTCCTCGGCCGCGGGCATCGCCGAGCGCTGCGCGAGGGCCTCGCCGCCGCTCGTGATCGAGCGCGCGTCGGCGTGCTGCTCCTGCGCCGCGTCGCGCACCGCGCGGCCGTCCGCGAGCGTGCGCGCCGCCTCCGCGGTCAGCTCGCGCTCGGGGATCGCGAGGAACGCCGTGTACGGCGTGACGAACCGGTACGCGAGCGCGAGCGAGGTCACCTCGCTGCGCAGCTCCGGGCGCTCGCCCTCGAGCGCGATCTGCTCGAGCAGGTGGTCGGTGCGCGCGATCGCCCAGCGGCGGCCGACCCAGGGCGCGGGCGCGCCGGCGCTCGCCGTCACGTCCACGCTCAGCGGGCGATCCGCGAGCGTACCGCGCACGACGAAGCGCACCGCGCGCGCGTCGCCCCGGTAGCGCCCGACGATCACGAGCTCGTCGTCGACGAACACGTCGGGGACCGAGCGGGGGTAGATGCGGCTCGCGACGCCGCCCTCGACCTCGACGGAGACGTCGACCAGCAGCGGCCGCGCGATCTGCGCGTAGAGGTGGCCGACGTCCCGCTCGATCGACGAGGCGCGGTCGATGAACGTCGAGGTGCCGCGCTTCTCGGCGGCGAGGCGCGAGAGCAAGGCGCGGTTGACGCCCTGGCCGAGCCCGACGGTGAACACGCGCACGTCGCGTTGCTCGCGCGCGGCCGCGGCGAGCGCCGCCGTGGCGTCGGACTGGCCGTCGGTCATGAAGATCACGACGCGCGGCCGCCCCTCGCCGTCGTGCTGCGAGGCGAAGGCGCGCGAGAGCGCGAACGCGATGTCCGTCCCGCCGCCGGCGCGCAGCTCGCTCACGTAGCGGATCGCCTCCTCGCGCACGCCGCGCGCGAGGGCGCGGGGCCGCGCGTAGAGCGGGTCGACGTCGTCGTCGAACGCGATGACGTTCACGCGGTCGCCCGGCGCGAGCCGCCGCAGGACGTCGATCGCGGCGAGGCGCGCGTTCACGATCGCCTCGCCGGCCATCGAGCCCGAGCGGTCGAGCACCAGCGTCACGTCCTTGTCGGCGATCTGGTCCTCGAGGCCCTCGGGCGCGGCGAGCGTGAGCAGGAAGTAGCCGTCCTGGCCGGCGTCGCGGTGCACGTACGCGGTCGGCTGCCACGACGCGTCGCCGACGTCCCAGCGCAAGACGAGCTCGCCGTTCGCGCTCGCGCGGGCGTTGCGGGCGCGAACGCGCACGCCGCCGGCGACGCGCTCGACGTCGAGGTCGTGCGTCGGCGAGCGGACGTCGCGCGCGCGCAGGTCCCGCAACAGGATCTCGGCGCTCGCGCTCGCGCCCGCCGGCACGCGGTAGGTCACCTGCGAGCCGCGCCGCGAGAGCCACTCGGCGAAGGTGGTCTCGACGCGCTTGTTCTCGGCGGGCTCGATCGGGAAGACGCGGAAGGTGAACTCGCCGTCGCCGGTCTGCTCGAGGATCGCCGGGTCGCGCCGCACGCGCGTCACCTGATCGTAGACCTGCCGCGCGCTCTGGCGCTCGAGGATCTCGCCGACGATGCGCTCCTCGCCGACGTAGTAGGCGAAGCCCTGCACGCGCGCATCGATCGACGGCCGCAAGACGTATTGCCCCTCGAGCCGCGCGCCCGAGCGGTTGTGGAAGACCTGCACGAGCTCCGTCGTCGCGTGCTGCCCCTCGATCGTCGCGCGCACGCGCTCTTCGACCAGCGGCAGCGGCCCGAGCCGCTCCGCCGGGCGCTCCGGGTCGCGCACCTCGAGCTGCGCGCGCAGCCTCAACGCCGCCGTCACCGTCTGCGCCTGCGCGCTCGACACCGCGCTCGACACCACGAGCGGCCACAGCACCACCAACCCGATCCACGTCCGTCGCATCGCGCTCCCCTCGGTTCGAACTGCGCTCACTCGAGGGTGGAGCGCGCGCGCGCGCGGTTCGAATTACAAGAGGTCACAAACCCGCGACGCGGCCGCTCGGCACAGCGCGGCACACGAGATCCCTCGTGTTTTCGGGGATCGCGGTTGGCCCGGTCCGTGATTGAGCGGATGCGGGAGGGTTCGCCATGACACACCGCTTCGTTCGCTTCTCGATCGTCCTCGCCGCGCTCGCCGGCGGCTGCGCCATGGAAGGCGGCGCGCCGTCGTACGAGGGCGGTCGCCACTCCGCGCCACCGTGGAGCTCGGGCCACCCCGGCGCGGACGCGGGCGCTGGCCCCTCGATGTCGGAGGAGTCGCGCGAGCGCTACGAGGCCGTCGGCACCAACCCGTTCGTCCGCACGGCGCACGACCCGTTCTCGACGTTCGCGTCCGACGTCGACACGGCGAGCTTCGACATCTTCGAGCGCGACATCGCCGCGGGCGCCCTCCCGCACCCGGACGGCGTGCGGCTCGAGGAGTACGTGAACTACTTCGCCTACGACTACCCGACGCCGCCCGCGCACTCGGAGGTCCCGTTCGACGTGCACCTCGCGCTCGCGCCGCACCCGCTCGGCCGCGACCTCGCGCTCCTGCGCGTCGCGGTGCAGGCCGAGGCGGCGCCCGCGCAGGTGAAGCGACCGACCAACCTCGTGTTCCTCGTCGACGTCTCCGGCAGCATGGGGAGCGCCGACAAGCTCCCGCTCGCGCAGACGCTGATGATCGCGGCGCTCGGCGTGCTCGAGCCGACCGACACCGTCTCCATCGTGGCGTACGCCAGCAACACCGGCGTGCGCCTCCCGCCGACGCCGGTGGCCGAGCGCGCGCGCATCGAGGCCGCCGTGCGCAGCCTGTCCGCGGCCGGATCGACGGCCGGTGAGAGCGGCATCCGGCTCGCGTACGCGCAGGCCGAGGCGGCGTTCATCGAGGGCGGCTTCAACCACGTCGCGCTGATGACCGACGGTGACTTCAACCTCGGCATCTCGAGCACCGACGAGCTCGTCTCGCTCATCGAGGAGCGGCGACGCACCGGCGTCACGCTCACCGCGCTCGGGTTCGGCCGCGGCAACCTCAACGACGCGATGATGGAGCGCGTGAGCAATGCCGGCAACGGCATCTACACGGTCATCGTCGACGCAGACCACGCGCGCCGCTACGTCGAGGAGCGCCTGCTCTCGAGCGTCCGCCACGTCGCCAAGGACCTCAAGATCCAGCTCGAGCTCAACCCGGAGCACGTCGTCGCGTACCGCCTGCTCGGCTACGAGAACCGCGCGCTCACCACCGAGCAGTTCCGCGACGACGCGGTCGACGCGGGCGAGATCGGCGCCGGCCACCGGGTGACCGCGCTCTACGAGCTGGTGCTGCCCCACCAGTCGATCCCCGCGGACGCGATGGTGCGCGAGGGAGAGCCGGTCGAGGGCGCGCGCGAGATCGCGGCGACGGACCTCGTCGAGGTGCGCGTGCGCTACAAGGCGCTCGGCGCGAGCGAGGAAGATCCGGCGTTCGAGATCCGCGCCGCGCTCACGCCGGCGGACCTCGCCGCCGCCGGCGCGGACGCCGACCTCGAGTGGGCCGCCGCGATCGCCGCGTTCGCGGAGATCCTCAAGGGCAGCCCCTTCGGCGACGTGGCGGATCTCCCCAACATCGCCGAGATCGTGCACGCGCAGGCGGGCCGCGACCGCGACCGCGCGCGCTTCGCGGAGCGCTTCGACGCCACCCGCGCTCTGCTCATGCGCTGACGCGCGCGCTTCACTCGGACGGCGAGGATCTCCGCACGCGCTCTGTCGCGGGGAGCGCGCCGAGATCTCGTAGCTCGCCAGCCCCCACGCCGCGGTCACGATCGAGGAGGTCGCGCCGCAGCGACGCCGCGTCAGCGCACGCCCTCGTAGATCTCGTCGAGGTCGAGTGCGGCGTCCACGCCCCGAAGCACGACGCGGCCCTCGCCCGCGAGCGGCTCGAGCCGCCACGTCCCGTCCGGCAAGCGCGCGAAGTGATCGACGCTGCGCTCCGCCTGCGCGATGAGCACGTAGTCCGCGAGCGACGGGATGCTGCGATAGCCAGCGAACTTGTCGCCGCGATCGAAGCGCTCGGTCGAGGGCGAGAGCACCTCGACCACCACGGAGGGGTTGAGCAAGGCGTCCGCCTCGTCGTCCTCGAAACGCGGATCGCAAGCGACGCTGACGTCGGGGTAGACGTAGCGGGCGCGGGCAGGGATCCGGATGCGGAGGTTCGAGCCGAACGGTTCGCACGGGCGGCCGGCGAGCTGTTCGACGAGGCGGACGAGCACGTTGCGGACGATCCGCTCGTGCGCGACCGACGCGGCCACCATCGGGAAGACCTCGCCGTCCCAGAGCTGATGGCGAGCGCCCCCTTCCGCGCCGCGCTCGCGCGCGAGGTAGTCCTCGATGGACACGGGGGCCGCCGGCGCTGCCTCGCTCATGGCGCACAGCGTATCGCGCGCCGCCGACGCGCGCACTCGCGCCGCGGTTGCTGCGCGGCGCGCACCGCGGTCACAATCGCTCGCGGTGGCCGATCCCCACGACGCGCTCGAGGACTTCGTCGGCCGGGCGGCGGAGCTCGCGCGGCTCGGCGCTCGGCTCGCGGCGCCCGGGCCCGCGATCCTCGTGACCGGCGCGGCCGGCGTGGGCAAGAGCCGGCTCGTCGCGCAGGCGCTGAGGCGGTTCCGCGGCGAGGTGGCGCGGGCGGACCTCGGCGCGGCGCGCGACCTCGAGGACGCGCTCCGGCGCATCGGTCGGGCGCTCGCGATCGAGCTCGAAGGCGCGGACGAGCCGGCCCGCGTGATCGCGCGGATCGGGCGCGTGCTCGCCTCGCGCGCGCCGGCGCTGCTCTGGCTCGACGACGCCGACGCGGTGGTCGAGGCGTGCGGCGAGGCGATCGCCGCGTGGGCCGCGGGCGAGGTGCGCGTCGTCGTGACGTCGCGCCGCGCGCGGCTCGAGGGCGCGCACGAGACCCTGAGCCTCGGGCCGCTCGCGCGCGACGAGGCGGTCGCGCTGCTCGTCGAGCGCGCGCGCCGCGTGCGGCGCGACTTCGCGGTGACCGGCGCGCAGCGCGCGCACGTGTGGGACCTCGTCGAGCGCGTCGACGCGCTGCCGCTCGCGATCGAGCTGCTCGCGCCGCGCCTGCGGCTGCTCTCGCCCGCGCGCCTGCTCGAGCGGCTCGAGCGCGGCCGCGGGCCCGCCGACGCGCTGCGCGACGCGCTCGATCGGTCCTTCGAGCTGCTCTCCCCGTGGGAGAAGGACGCGCTCGCGCAGTGCACGGTGTTCCGCGACGGCTTCTACGTCGACGCGGCGGAGGCGGTCGTCCGGCTCGAGGCGAGCGCGCCGGACGTGCTCACCGTGCTCGAGGCGCTCGTCGACGCGTCGCTCTTGCGCACCGAGGCGGCGCCCGAGCTGCCCGACGAGGTCCGCGTGCGCTTCTTCGGCGCGGTGCGGGAGCGCGCGGCCGAGGAGCTGCGCGACGAGGCGCCCGTCCGCGCGCGGCACGCCGCGTTCTTCGCCGACGCGGCCGAGCGCTGGGACGCGGGGATCGAGAGCCCCGACGAGGTGGAGCACACCGCACGGCTGGTGATCGAGCTCGCGAACCTCGAGGCGGCGCACCGCGGCAGCGCGGGCGCGACGCGCGCGCGCCTCGGGCTCTCGCTCCACATGGCCTACCAGCGGCGCGGGCCGTTCGCGCGCATGCGCGAGCTCGTCGAGGACGCGCGCGCGTGCGCCGAGGGCGACGACCGGCTCGTCGCGCGCGCGGAGCTCGCGCGGGCGCGGACGCTGCGGTGGGACAGCGCGCTCGACGCGAGCGAGGCGGCGCTCGAGGCGGCGCTCGGCGCGGCGCGGCGCGCGGGGGACGTCGAGACCGAGGCGGGCGTCGCGCGCAACCGCGCGGCCAACGCCTACCGGCGCGGCGACCTCGCCGGGTTCGAGGCGCACCTCGCGCACGCGCTCGACGCCGCGGCGCGGAGCGGTCGCGCGAGCGACGAGGTCAACGCGCTGAACGGGCTGGGCTACCTCTACGCGGAGCGCGGCGAGCTCGAGCGCGCGCGCGAGGCGCTCGAGAGGGCCCTCGCGCTCGCGCGCGGGACGCGCATCCCGGGCCTCGTCGCGCTCGCGCACTCGTCGCTGTCGGCCGCGATGCTGCGCGCCGAGCGCTTCGAGGCCGCGGAGCACCACGCGAGCGAGGCGATCGCGCGTTACGGCGCGCTCGGGTACCTGCGGCAGTGGGCGATCGAGCACCTCGTGCGCGCGGAGGCGCGCCTCTGGGCCGACGACCTCGCCGGCGCGCACGAGGACGCCGCCGCCGCGCTCGATCGCGCGCGCTGGCTCGCGCTCGACGCCCCGCTCGCGCGGGCGCTCGCCCTGCGGGGCAAGGTAGCTTTCTTCGAGCAGGACTTCGCGGCGGCGCGCGACGCGCTCGAGGAGGCGGCCGCGCGCTTCGGCGAGGGACACGCCGAGGCCGGCCCGCTCTGGGCCTACGCGGGCGCCGCGCGCGCGATGATGCAGCACGCCGACGCGGCGGCGCAGGCGCTCGCGCGCGCGCCCGAGGGCGAGCTCACGCGCGCGCTGAGGGCGTTCGTGCGGATCGCCGCCGCCAAGGTCGCGCTCGCGCACGGCGAGGACGTCGCGCTCGGGAGCCTCGCGCCCGCGCCGCCGTCGAGCACCGT
Organism: Sandaracinaceae bacterium; assembly: GCA_019637095.1. GTDB lineage: Bacteria > Myxococcota_A > Polyangia > Polyangiales > Sandaracinaceae > JACKEC01. The sequence continues at coordinate 38,256 of JAHBWG010000007.1, forward strand.
CGAGGTGCGCCGCGTCGTCGAGCTCGCCGGCGCGCTCGCGCGCTCGATCGCGCCGAGCCGCGACGCGGGCGCGGTGCGCCTCGAGATCGGAGACGGCGCGCGCTGGTTCCGCCTCGAGGGCGACGCCGAGGGCGTCGACCTCACCCGCCGGCGCGCGCTGCGCGGCGTGCTCGCCGGCCTCGTCGATCGTCGCCGGAGCGAGCCCGGCGCGCCGATGAGCGTCGACGCCGTGCTCGAGGCGGGCTGGCCGGGCGAGCGCATGAGCCCGGAGTCGGGCGCGCGGCGCGTCTACGTGACGATCAACCGCCTGCGCAAGCTGGGCCTCGGCGACGTGCTCGTCACGACCGGCGACGGCTACATGCTCGCCCCGCACGTCGACGTCGTCACCGCGTAGGCGCTTGCCGGCTCGGGCGTGTACGTGTACATGCATGTACATGGGGACCAAGACCATCTCCATCGACCTCGAGGCCTACGAGCGGCTGCGGCAGGCCCGGCGGCGGCCGGACGAGTCCTTCTCGCAGGTGATCAAGCGGGCACGGTGGCGCAAGGCCTCCTCGACCGCCGCGGCCTTGCTCGACGTCCTCGCGGCGGCGCCGCTCCCGGGCGCCCGCGAGCTGCGCCGGCTCGAGCGGGCGCAGCTCGCCGACGCGCCGCCCGAGGACGCGTGGACCGAGTAGCGCTCGACACCAGCTTCCTGATCGACTTGCAGCGCGAGCGCCGCGCTCGACGCCGCTCCGGCCCGGCGACCGAGCTCTTGCGAGCGCACCCCGACCTCCGCCTCGCGTTACCCACCGTGGCGCTCGGCGAGTACCTCGAAGGGTTCGACGATCCGGGCAGCGCGGCGGCGCGGGCGCTCGTCGAGCCGCTCGATCTCCTCGACGTCACCGAGGAGGTGGCGCGGAGGTACGCGCAGGTCACCCGCGCGCTCAGGACACGGGGCGCGCTGGTCGGCGCCAACGATCTTTGGATCGCGTGTACCGCGCTCGCATTCGAGCTGCCGCTCGTCACGCGCGACGTCGGCCCCATGCGACGGATCCCGGGGCTCGTCCTCGTGGACTATCGGTCGCGCACCTGAGCGAGCGGTCGCGCGGCGCGCGTCGATTTGGCATCATCGCGCCAGCCCGATGAAGGTCTGCCCCACCTGCGGCCTGAAGTACCCCGACGCCAACGATCGGTGCTTCGTCGACAAGGCCGTGCTCGAGCCGATGCCGGACGAGCGCATCGGCGTGCTGCTCAAGGGGCGTTACCAGATCGAGTCCCCGCTCGGCGAGGGCGGGATGGCGACCGTCTATCGCGCGCGCAACACGCTCGTCGAGCGCCCCGTCGCGGTCAAGGTGATGAACGCGCACCTCAAGGGCGACGAGTCGCTCAAGGAGCGCTTCCGCCGCGAGGCCAAGAACGCCGCCGCGATCGCGCACCCGAACATCATCGAGATCTACGACTACGGCGAGACCGACGAGGGCGTCCCGTTCCTGGTGATGGAGCTGCTCGACGGCGAGCCGCTCGATCAGCTCATCGCGCGCGGGCCGATGTCGCCCGGCCAGGTCGCCGCGCTCGGCGTGCAGATGGCGCGCGGGCTCGCGCGCGCGCACGACTTCGACGTCATCCACCGCGACCTGAAGCCCGAGAACATCTTCGTCTGCCAGGCGCCCGACGGCTCGCTCTCGATCGCGAAGCTGCTCGACTTCGGCATCGCGCGCTCGATGCAGGACAGCCGCCTCACGAGCGCGGGCCAGATCTTCGGCACGCCGCAGTACATGGCGCCCGAGCGCGTGACCTCACCGGACGCAGGCGCGGAGTCGGACCTCTACGCGCTCGGCGTGATCTTGTTCGAGATGGTCACGGGGCGGCTGCCGTTCGAGTCGAAGGACATCCCGGGCTTCTTCATCAAGCACATGCAGGAGCCGCCGCCGCGGCCCTCGTCGCTCGTGCCCGCGATCCCGCGCCGGCTCGAGGAGCTGATCCTCGCGCTGCTCGAGAAAGAGCCGAGCAAGCGGCCGGTCGACGCGCACGCGGTGACGCACGCGCTCGAGCCGCTCGTGCCCGCGGGCGCCGGCGCCGTGCTGCCGCCGCCACCTCCGTCGGCGCCGCGGCCCGTGCCCGTCGCGCCGACGCTGCCGCCGACGACCCTCGAGCGGTGGGCCGGGCGCGCGGCGCTCTTCGAGCAGATGCTCGCGCGCGCGTTCCCGTCGGGCGGCGCGCCGCCCGAGGTCGCGGCGGCGCTCGCGGAGATCCGCGCGATCCTCGTGCGGATCCACGAGCTGCGCGGCGAAGGGCTCAAGGCGCAGCGGCAGCTCGAGAGCATGGAGCAGAACGCGCGCGACGGGCGCACCCGCCTGGGCCACGCGGTGCACGTGCTCGCCGAGGACCTCTCGAACGCGCGCAGCGCGGCGCGGAGCGCGACGACCGAGATCGAGCCGTACCTGCGCGCCGACGCGAACGCGTACGACGCGTACGAGCGCGCGCACCAGGCGTTCCTCGCGCTCGGCGGCGGCGAGCCGTTCCTCGAGCCGACGCAGGCGGCGGCGGCCGCGGCGCGCGACGTCGGCGAGACGCTCGACCGCTGGTCGCTCGCGAAAGCGGCGGCGCAGAAGGCGGAGCGCTGGGTCGACGCGAAGCGCCGCGAGGTGAGCGACCTCGAGTTCCAGCTCGACGCGCTGCGCGGCCAGCTCGAACGCCTCGAGTCGACCTACGAGGTGGACCGCGCCTCGGCCGAGGAGGCGCTGCGCGAGGTCGGCGAGGAGATGGGGCGGCTCGAGGCGCGGCTCACCGAGCTCGGCGCCGCGTTCGTGGCGCCGCTGCGCGCGCGGCCGGGGCTCGGCGATCTGTTCGCGCGGCTCGAGCAAGAGGGGACGCCGGCCGCCGGCATCCGCCGCCCGATGTGAGGAGGGACGCGATGAGCGACGACGACGAGAAGTGGCGCAGCCAGCTCACCCCCGAGCAGTACCGGATCGCGCGCGAGAAGGGGACCGAGCGCGCGTTCACCGGCGCGTACTGGGACCACCACGAGAAGGGCAAGTATCTTTGCGTCTGTTGCGGCGCCGAGCTCTTCTCGAGCGAGCACAAGTACGACTCGGGCTCGGGCTGGCCGAGCTTCTGGCAGCCGAGCCGGCCCGAGCACGTCGGCGAGGACGAGGACCGCAGCCATTTCATGGTCCGCACCGAGATCGTGTGCTCTCGGTGCGGCGCGCACCTCGGCCACGTCTTCGAGGACGGCCCGCGCCCGACCGGGACGCGCTACTGCGTCAACTCGGCTTCCTTGACGTTCGAGCCCGAGGAGTAGCCGCTCAGAGCCCGAGCGCGCGGCGGAGCTGTGGCGCGCTCTCGAAGACGATCCCGCGCATGCCGGCGTCGATCGCGGCCTCGACGTTGGGCGCGCGGTCGTCGACGAAGACGCAGCGCGCCGGCGGGACGCCGAGCGCGCGCGCGGCGTGCGCGTACGCCTCGGGCGCGGGCTTGCGGTAGCCGGTCACGCACGAGACGAACGTCCACGCGACGTAGCGGCTCAGCGCGAGCTCCTCCTCGATCCACCGGTACCAGCACGGGTAGTTGCTGAGCGCGTGCATGACGACGCCGCGCGCGGCGAGCTCCCGAAGGAGCGGCTCGACGCCCTCGACGAACGCGTAGCCACCGCGCACCGCGCGCTCGAACGCGGCGTGGTCGAACGCGCGGCCGTCGGCGAAGAACGAGCGCAACATCTCGGCCGGCTCGAGCTCGCCGCGCTCGAAGCGGACCCACGCGTCGGGGTGCTTCTGTGCGAGCAGCTCGCGCAGGCTCAGGCCGAAGAAGCCGGGGATGACGCCCGAGTGGAAGGGGTCGACGACCAGGGTGTCCATCACGTCGAGGAGCAACACGTCGTCGGGCGCGAGCATGGCCAGGGGACGGATAGCCGATTATGGTCGCGGCGTGTCGAAGGAAGCATCGCCGGCGCGCGCGGCGCTCGTGATCGGGGCGCTCGCGCTCGCGGGGCTCGCGCTCTTCTGGCGGTTCCGCGGCAACGACGCGCCCCCGCCGCTCGCGCCCACCAGCCCCGCCGACGCGGGCGCGCCGACGTTCGCCGAGCCCACGCCGCTCGAGGCGCCGACGACGACGTACGACCCCGAGCCGCTCGCCCGCCTGCTCCTCGACGGAAGCACCGCGGCAGAGGCCGAGCAGGCCGCGGCGATCTACGCGCCCGAGCCGCCGACGCGCGGGGTCGAAGAGCCGGAGGAGGTCGCGCGCGAGCGCATGGAGGCCGCCGCCGCCGCCGCCGCGGCCGAGCCGGTCGCGCGCGCGCCCGGCACGCCCGCGCAGCAGCTCCGCCAGGCGACGTTCTGGCGCGGCCTGCTCGACTCGCGGCTCGACGCGATGCGCGAGGCGCTGCGCGAGGCCGAGGCGTCGGGCGACGCACAGGCCGCCGAGCGGTCGCGACGGTTGCTCGCCCGGCTCGAGGGCCAGCGCCCGGCCCTCGACGAGCGCATCGAGGCGCTCCGGCGCGAGGCCGAGCCCGAGTGATCGACGAACCTTCGAGCGACACCCCGCCGGCCGCGTGCTAGCACCGCCGCCATGGCGGTAGAGAGCGAGCACCTCGACACGTTGGCGATCCACGCGGGGCAGGCCCCCGACCCGGTGAGCGGCGCGGTGATGACCCCGATCGTGCTCGCGAGCACGTTCGCGCAGGACGGCCCCGGCGTGCACAAGGGGTTCGAGTACGCGCGCACCGGCAACCCGACGCGGCAGACGCTCGAGCGCTGCATCGCCGCGCTCGAGGGCGGCGCGCACGGCGTCGCGTTCGGGAGCGGCTGCGCCGCGATGACCACGCTGCTCCACACGCTGCGGCCGGGCGACCACGTGGTCGCGAGCGACGACGTCTACGGCGGCAGCTTCCGCATCCTCGACAAGGTGATGCGCCCGCTCGGCATCGAGACGACGCAGGTCGACATGACCGACCCCGAGAACGTCGCGCGCGCGATGCGCGACACGACGCGCATGCTCTGGGTGGAGACGCCGACCAACCCGATGCTCAAGCTCGTCGACATCGCAAAGGTCGCCGCGATCGGGCGCGCGCGCGGCGCGACGGTCGTCGTCGACAACACGTTCGCGACGCCGATGCTGCAGCGCCCGCTCGCGCTCGGCGCGCACGCGGTCCTTCACTCGACCACGAAGTACCTCAACGGCCACAGCGACGTCGTCGGCGGCGTCGTCGTCACGAGCGAGGACGCCCTCGCCGAGCGCCTGCGGTTCCTGCAGAACGCGATCGGCGCGGTGCCCTCCCCGTTCGACTGCTACCTGGTCCTGCGCGGCCTCAAGACGTTGCCCGTCCGGATGGAGCGGCACGTGAAGAGCGCCGGCGCGATCGCCGAGTGGCTCGAAGCGCAGCCGAACGTCGCGCGGGTGATCTACCCGGGCCTCTCGTCGCACCCGCAGCGCGCGCTCGCCGAGCGCCAGATGGCCGGCCCCGGCGGGATGATCTCGTTCGTCGTGCGCGGCGGCCTGCCCGCGGCGCGCGCGCTCCTCGCCACGGTGCGCGTCTTCTGCTGCGCGGAGAGCCTCGGCGGCGTCGAGTCGCTGATCGAGCACCCCGCGATCATGACCCACGGGTCCGTGCCGGCCGACGCGCGCGCCGCGCTCGGCATCGACGACGGCCTGATCCGCATCTCCGTCGGCCTCGAGGCGCTCGAGGACCTCCGCGCCGACCTCGCCGCCGCCCTCGCCGCCGCCGCCCGCGCCTGAATCGAACGCGCCTTCGAGACCAGCCCGTCGCGAAGCGACGGGCGTAGGTCGAAGGGCGCACGCGGCCGACGGCGCCATCGAGACCAGCCCATCGCGCAGCGACGGGCGTAGGTCGAGGGGGCGCATGCGGCCGACGGCGCCATCGAGACCAGCCCATCGCGCAGCGACGGGCGTAGGTCGAGGGGCCGCACGCGGCCGACGGCGCGATCGAGACCAGCCCGTCGCGCAGCGACGGGCGTAGGTCGAGGGGGCCCCATCGCCCCGCGATGGGGTCGAACGCGGCTCCGCCGCGTTCGGACGGAGGGGTGCGAAGCACCCCTCCAGAACTTCAGAACGCGCAGACCGGCATCGAGTTCTGGAGCTCGAGACCGCTGCAGTTCGCGAGGCGGAACGTGCCGGGCGAGTTGAGCGCCATCACGTCCGAGCCGCGCGCGTGCAGCTCGAGCTCGAGCGTCGGGTTCGCCTGGTTGCGCAGGAACTGGCAGCGCAGGTTGCCGCGCACGGTCGGGTTGCCCGCGTCGTCACAGAACTCGACGTTCGAGATCTGGCACGGCTGCGCCTCGCTCGGGGTGCTCGAGCCGCACGCGCCGACGTGCGTGTTGGGGCCGTCGGTGATCGTCACGGTGCAGCTCCCGCCGCCCGCGCTGCCGCCGCCGAACGGGATGATCGCCTGGCGCACGGAGATCGAGAAGCCGCCGCCCTGCATCGCGCTGAAGCTCACCGTGCGGGTGCTGCCCTCGACCTCGGCGACCGTGCAGCTCAGCGTCGCCGGCGTCCCGGTCGCGTCGCACGGGTCGCTGTTGTTGATGCCGCAGATGTCTCGGTTCGGCGCCGGCGTACAGCCGCGCGTGTTCTCGCACGAGGTGCCGTATTGGATGTCGGCGAACAGCGCCCCCGCGTTCGGATCACCGCAGGCCAAGAGGCCGAACGAGAGCAAGGTGGGCGCGAGGGTTCGACGCATGCGATCTCCGGTCATCGCCGGGAGGCTAGCAACGACCGAGGCGGCGCGTCCAACAAGAGCGCATCAGCGCCGCCACACCTCCGCCGCGCGCACCGCCACCGTGTGCCGGGCCGCCTCGAACCGCGGCGAGGCGCGCAGCGGCGCGAGCTGGCGGCAGCGGTCGAGCCAGTGGACGTCGACGAGGACCCCCGCCGCCGCGCGCTCGAGCGCGTCGAGCGCGAGCTCCACGTCCCCGGCCACCGCCGCGCACTCCACCACGATCTGGAGCATCAGCGAGCGGAACCGCGGGTTCGGCGCCGCCGCGTCGAGCTCTTCGAGCCCCTGCCGCGCGGCGTCGGCGAGCGGCTCGCCGAGCGCGTACCGGTAGAGGGCGACCGCCGGCGCGGCGCGCCGCCCGAGCGCCTCGAGGCCGCCGAGCAGCTCGCGCGCGAACGCGTGGTCGTCGAGGAACAGGGCCCAGCGAAGCCGCGCGACGAGGACGGGCAGCGCCGACGGATCGACCAGCCCGAGCAGGACGTCCGCGTGGCGCTCCATCGTCTCGCGGTCCCCCTCGAGCGCGGCCGAGCGCGCGAGCGCGAGGTGGCACGCGTTCAGCGTCGGATCGAGCGAGAGCGCGAGCGCGAGGCGCTCGCGGCCCTCGCGGAGCCGACCCGCCTCGAGCTGCAGCTCCGCGAGGTACTGGTGCGCCTCCGGCATCGTCGGCGCGATCGCGATGGCCTCCGCGCACGCGAGCGCCGCGGCCCGATAGTCGCCGCCCTGCACGGCGTACATCGCGCGCGCGAGGTGCGTCTCGGCGACGTCGGGCGCCTCACGGCTGGCGCGCTCGACGGCGCGGCGCGCGCGCTCGCCCCGCGCGCCTTCGTCGAGCGACTGCGCGCCGCCCCACCACGCGCGGATGCACGCGATGGCGTACGCGGCGATGGCGGGCGTGAAGCCGGGCGCGAGCGCGAGCGCGCGCTCGAGCTTGTCCACGGTCCCGCCCGCGTTCATGAGCACGTCCGTGCGCAGGTCGCGCCTCGCCTCGAGGTAGAGCGTGAGCGCCTCGGCCGGCGCGCTGTGGCGGTGGCTCGCCGCGGTCAGCTCGAGCCGCAGCGCCTCGGCGAGCCGCCGCGCCATGGACTCCTGCAGCGCGAAGACGTCCTCGAAGCGCCCCTCGAAGCGCTCGCTCCAGAGCTGGACGCCCGAGGGCTCGACGAGCCGCGCCGCGAGCCGCACGCGATCGCCCGCGAGCTGCACGGTGCCGTCGACGACCGCGTCGACGCCGAGCGCGTCGTGCACCTCCTTGGGGTCGCGGCGCTCCGCGAAGCGCCGCGTCGCGCCGAGCGCGAGGAGCTTGAGCCCGCGGGTCCGCGACAGCACGTCGACGAGCTCCTCCGAGAGCCCGTCGCCGAGATAGTCGTGCTCGGGCGCGCCGCGGTACGCGAACGGCAGGATGGCGAGCGCCCGCGCGCCGAGCTCCATCGGCGCGTAGAGGCTGGGCGGCGTGGTCGGGGTCGCGTGACGCGGCGCGCCCGTCGCCTCGAGCGCGGCGCGCACCTGCGCCGCGCTCGCGGGTCGCTGCGCGGGCTCGCGGCCGAGCAGCTGCAAGATCAGCGTCGCGAGCGTGTCGGGCAGCGGCGCGAGCGCGCGCGGGTCGCGCGGCGGCGACGCGAGGCGCGCGACCGCGACGGCGATCGGGGTGTCTCCGTCGAAGGGCAGCGCGCCCGTCGCCATCTCGAACAGGACGACGCCGAGCGCGTAGAGATCGCTCGCCGGCTCCGCGGGCCGCCCCGCGACCTGCTCGGGCGCCATGTAGTGGGGCGTGCCGATCAGGCCGCCGGTGTGCCCGCCGGCGGTGCTCGCCATCCGCGCGATGCCGAAGTCCGTCAGGACCACGCGTCCGTCGCGCGCGAGGATCACGTTCGCGGGCTTGAGGTCGCGGTGCACGACGCCCGCGGCGTGCGCCGCCTCGAGCCCGGCGGCGATCGCGGCGCCGATGCGCCGCACCTCGTCGGGCGGGAGGCGCCCGCGCGCCTCGAGCACGTCGTCGAGCGCCTCACCCTCGACGAGCTCCATCGTCAGGAACGGGAGGCCGCGGTGCTCGCCGAGGTCGTGCGTGCGCGCGACGTTGGGGTGCGTGACCTTGCGCGCGACGCGCACCTCGCGCACGAACCGCTCGGCGCTGCGCGCCGAGACGCGCGTGAGCAGCTTGAGCGCCACGCGCTCGTCGAGCGTCGCGTCGTGCGCGCGATAGACGGTGCCCATCCCGCCGCGCCCGATCTGCGCCTCGATGTGGTAGCGCCCGGCGATCAGGTCGCCCGGCGCGAGGTCCGGCGCGATGCCCTCGGGCTCGAGGCCGTCGGCCGCCTGCGTCTCGTCGTCCGCGCCCTCCGCCATCGAGCCCCGCTACTTGAGCGGCCGCTGCACGTGCTCCTTGCCGTCGAAGCGCAGGAGCACGGGCTTGTTGTCGACGAGCGTGTGGATCTCGACGGGGCGCCGCCAGATGCGCGCGAGCGAGCGCAGCACCTCCTTGGCCCAGTCGAGCCGCAGGTCGACGCCCTGGTGGTCGTGCGAGAGCAACAGCTCGCCGCGGTTCTCGTGGTTCTTGTCGACGACGCGGATGAACGGCTGGCCCGCGTTGGTCAGCGAGAAGAGGAGCTTGTTCTTCACCTCGTGGAAGCGCCGGCTCTCGATCTCGAAGCGGTCGTTGCGCTGGTTGAAGCCGAACGTGTAGAGCTTCTGCGCGGCGACGAACTCCGGCGTGAGGAACTCGTCGATGAAGGTCACGTCGTTGTAGAGCGAGCGCACCTCGAAGATCTTCTTGCGCCCGAGCCCGGTGCGGCGGTCCCAGGACTGCCGCGCCTCGAGCGTCTCGCAGTCCTCCCACTCCTTGCCGAACTGCCCGCGGTCCCAGCGCTCCTCGATGTGGCGGTAGAGCTCGACGCCGAGCTTGTACGGGTTGAGCCGGCCGTTGGCCGTCTCGAGCACCGACGCGTTGCGCTCCGCGTACTCGATGATCTCCGAGTCCTCCGAGAGCTTCTCCGTCATCAGCCGCGAGTGCCAATACGAGGCCCATCCCTCGTTCATGATCTTCGTCTGCATCTGAGGCCAGAAGTAGTAGGCCTCGCGCCGGATCACCGCGAGGATGTCGCGCTCCCAGCGCTCGAGCGGCGCGTGGTCGAGCAGGAACCCGAGCACGTCGCGGTCCGGGTGCTCGGGGATGCGGCGCGCGCGCTCGCGCTCCTCGGCGGCCTTCTCGCGCTGCTCGTCCACGAACGCCTGCGGGTTGATGTACGACTCCATGTAGTCGCGATCGACGCGCAGCAGGGCGAGCTCGAGCGCGTCCGTCTCCTCCTCCTCGCGCTCGTCCTTGCGCTTGGTGGGCAGGAACGGCTTCTGCGGATCGATCAGGTTCTCGAGCGAGAGGCAGTGGTCGACGTACTCCTCGACGCGCTCGATCCCGACGCGGTCCGCCCAGCGGCGCACGATCGCGCCGTGGTTCGCCATCGTGTCGATCCACTTGCGGATCGGCTCGCCGGTGCGCTGCTCGACGCCCTGGTCGGTCGCGCGGAACGCGAAGTTGTTCTTGAAGAAGTCGACGTGCGCGTAGACGTGCGCCATCACGAGCTTCTGATCGACGAGGCTGTTGCCCTCGAGCAGGTAGGCGATCGCGGGGCTGTTGTTGATCACCATCTCGTAGATCTTCGAGAGGCCGTACTCGCTGCTCTTGGCGAGCTGCTCGAACTCCATCCCGAAGCGCCAGTGCGGGTAGCGCACCGGGAAGCCCCCGTACGCGGCGAGCTCGTTCATCTGGTCGTAGGCGACGACCTCGAAGATGGTCGGGAAGAAGTCCAAGCCGTAGCCGCGCGCGACCTCCTCGACCTGGATCTGGATGTCGCGCAGATAGCGCGGCAGGCGTCGGGTGAGCCGGTAGGCGCTCAAGTCACTTCCCCTTGCCCAAGAAGTCGCGGATCGAGCCGACGATCGCGTCGCGGTCGCGGATCTCGCTGGTGATCAGCCGGTCGTCGTCCTTGAGGTGCTCGCGCAGGTCCTTGATGAACTGACCGGAGCCGTACGGGCTCTCGACCTGCCCGTAGCAGAATACGTTCGAGGCGGGCAGCAGCGTCTTCTTCATCAGGTCGATGCAGACGAGCGTGTCGTCGACGCTCCAGTTGTCGCCGTCGGAGAAGTGGAACGGGTAGATGTTCCACTCCGAGGCCGGGTAGTCCGAGTCGATCATCTGCGCGGCGAGCTTGTACGCGCTCGAGATCATCGTGCCGCCCGACTCGCGCGTGCGGAAGAACGTCTCGCGGTCCACCTCGCGCGCGACCGCGTCGTGGATGATGAAGCGCGTCTCGACCCCCTTGTACTGCCGCTGGAGCCACGCATCGAGCCAGAAGGACTCGATGCGCACGATCTCCTTCTGCTCGTCGCCCATCGAGCCGGAGACGTCCATCATGTAGATGATCACCGCGTTGGCGATCGGCTCCTCCTCCGTCTTCCAGGAGCGGAAGCGCATGTCGTCGCGCGTGGGGATGACGATGGGGTTCGACGGGTCGTAGCCGCCCATCACGATCTGGCGGCGCAGCGCGGCCTTGTACGTGCGCTTGAAGTGGCGCAGCGAGCTCGGCCCGACGCGCCGGATCCCGACGTAGCGGTCCTTCTGGTCGATCACCTTGGACTTGCCGCGGTTCTCGATGTTCGGCAGCTCGAGCTCCTCGCCGAGGATCTCCGCGAGCTCGTCGAGCGTGACGTCGACCTCGAGGACGTGCTGGCCGGCGTCCTTGCCGGCCTCGCCCTGGCCGTCGCCCGGCTGCGGATCGCCGCCGACGGGATCGCCCTCGTCGCCGTCGCCCTGGCCGACGCCGCCCTTCTGCTTGTCGCCATACCGGAACTTCGGGATGTCGATCTGCGGGATGGGGATCGAGACGACGTCCTTGCCCTGCTTGCCGATCAGCTCGCCCTGCGAGATGTACTGCCGCAGGTTCTTCCGGATGCGTCCGCGAACGATCTGCTTGAACCGGCCATGGTCCTCGTCGATGCGAAGCGACACCCGCAGAGGATATCAGCGCGCGGGCCCGGCCGCCGCGAGCAATCGCGTCGAGCGCCGCGACGCGCGCCGCGACCACCTGCTCTACAATCCCGTCGCGTGTCCACGTCCCTTCCGCACGAGCCGGAGAGCGGCACCTGGGTCGAGGCCGGCCAGGACGGCGACGCCCTGCGCGTGCGCAAGGTGCGCCTCGCCGTGCTCGACGGGCCCGCCGCGGGCCGCTCGGTCGTGCTGGCGAAGAGCCCGATCGTCATCGGGCGCAGCGACGGCGACCTCGCGCTCGGCGATCGCAAGGTCTCGGCGCTCCACGCCGAGCTCCGGCTCGAGGAGAGCGGCTACCGGCTGCGCGACCTCGGCTCCACCAACGGCACGTTCGTCATGGGGCTGCGCGTGCTCGACGCGTACCTGCACCCGGGCGCGGTGATCGGCCTGGGCGACTCGGCCGTCCGCTTCGAGCCCCTCGACGGCTCGGTCGCGCTGCCGCTCTCGGACGCGACGCAGCTCGGCGAGCTGATCGGGGCGAGCCCGCCGATGCGGCGGCTCTACCGCGAGATCGAGAAGGTGGCGCCGACGGACATGGCCGCGCTCGTGACGGGCGAGACCGGGACCGGCAAGGAGCTCGTCGCGGGCGCGCTGCACGAGCTCTCGCCGCGCGCGCGCGGGCCCTTCGTCGTGCTCGACTGCGCCTCGATCTCGCGCTCGCTCTTCGCGGCGGAGCTCTTCGGCTACGAGGCCGGCGCGTTCACCGGGGCGCTCGAGCAGCATCGCGGCGCGCTCGAGCGCGCGGACGGCGGGACGCTCTTCCTCGACGAGCTGGCCGAGATCCCGCTCGACATGCAAGCGAGCTTGCTGCGTGCGATCGAGACGCGCGGGTTCCGCCGCCTCGGCGGCGACGAGATGCGCCAGAGCGACTTCCGCGTGGTCGCGGCGACGAACCGCGACCTGCGCGAGGAGGTGAACCGGCAGACCTTCCGCGCCGATCTCTACTTCCGCGTCGCGGTCGCGGTGCTCGAGGTGCCCCCGCTGCGCGCGCGAGGCGAGGACGTCACGCTGCTCGCCGACCACTTCCGTCGCGAGCACGGCGCCGCGCCCTTCCCCGAGGGCTTCCTCGACTGGGCGAAGGCGCACGCGTGGCCGGGGAACGTCCGCGAGCTCGGGCACGCGGTGTCACGCGCGTGCCTGCTCGGCAGCGTGCCCGGCGCGCCGGCGACGGCGTCCGACGACGACGCGCTCGCGATCGACCTCGGCGTCCCGTTCCGCGACGCGAAGGCGCGGCTCGTCGAGGCGTTCGAGCGGCGCTACCTCGCGGCCCTGCTCGAAGCGCACGAGCACAACCTCGCCGCCGCCGCCCGCGCGGCGAAGCTCGATCGCATGTCGATCTACAAGATGCTCGACCGGCTCGGGATCGCGCGAGAGGGCACGTAGCGTGGAGCGCGCGCCGAGCGTGCTCGCGCCGCGCGAGGCGTTCGGGGCGCTCGCGATCGCGACGGGTGTGGCGGCGCTCCTGGTGTGGGTCGCGGGGCGCGAGCCGAGCCCGCGCGACGCCGCCGCCGCCTCGCTCGCGCTGGCGAGCGCGCTCTCGGCGTGGCTCGCGTGGCGCGATCGACCGGGCCCGCGCGGGCGCTTCGTACGTCTGGGTGCGATCGGCGCCCTCGCGGCGTCGAGCGCGCCGGTCGCGTGGTTCTTCGGGCCCAACGCGGGGTTCGCGGCGTTCCTCGCGATCGCGCTCGTCACCGCGGGCGTGCTGTCGGGGGGCTCGCGCGACCCGCTCGTGCGCGCCGCCGCGTGGGTCGGGTACGCGGCGCTCGCGCTCGGCGAGCTCGCGGTGTTCGGCGCCGTCCTCGCCCGCGCGCTGCCCGACCATTCCCTCACGCCGGTGCTCGTCGGGGACCACCCGGACTGGCACCACGCGATGGCGCACGCCTTCTTGCAGGCGATCCTGCTCGCGTCGCTCCTCGCCGGGCGGGCGATCGCGCGGCGCTACGCGGCGCTCCTCTTCGCGTTGGAGGGCGCGGCGCGCGCGCGCGCCGAGCGCGACGCGCTCCTCGCCGAGGCGCGCGCGGAGTACGAGCGCACGCTCGACGCGGCACGACGCGGCGTGCTCTCGGGGCGTGGGCTCGGGGGCTACCGGCTCGGCGAGCTACGCGAGCGCGACGACACCTCCGAGGTCTACGAGGCGGAGCGGGCCGACGGCGCGCCGGTGACCGTGCGGATCGACGTCCACGCCGCCGAGACCGTCATCCGCGAAGAGCCGCGGACGCTCGAGGAGCGCGTGATCGCGCGGGGCGCGCTCCCGCTCGGCGAGCTCGTCGCGCTCGCGCGGGCGCTCGCCGCCACGCTCGATCCGCTCCACGCGCGCGGGCTCGCGCACCTCACCGTCAGCCCCGCGTCGATCGAGTGGGACGGGGAGGCGTGGCGCCTGCGCGCGGCCGGCGCCGCGCAGCCGGACTACGCCGCGCCCGAGCAGCTCCGCGGCGCGGCCGACGCCCGCGCGGACGTGTTCGCGATGGCCGCGACGCTGGCGTTCGCCGGGTTGGGGCGCGCGCTCGTCGGCGACGCCGAGCGCGGCGAGCCCGGCCGCCTCGACGCGCCGCTCGCGTCGCTCGCCCTCGGGCTCGCGCGTGACCCCGCGGCGCGGCCACCGAGCGCGGGCGCGCTCGCCGACATGCTCGCGCGCGACGTGGCAGACACGCCGCGCGCGCCCGCGACGACGCGCGCCGCGCAGTCACCCGCCGCGGAGTCGCCCGCGACGACCCCCGCGAGGGACGCGCTCGACGACGCCTATCGCGCGAAGATGCGCGCGTTCAGCGTCGGCATCAGCGCCGTGTGCGCGGTCGGCGCGAGCCTGCTCCTCGTCGTCGCTCGCGAGCCGCTCCCGCTGCGCGTCGCGCTCGTCGCGATGGCGGGCATCGTCGCCTCGGCGTGGGCGTACGACCTCCTCATCGTTCGGCGCGGAGGCAGCTCGTACTGGCCGTGGGTGCTCGCGGCCGCGCTCTCCGCCGGGCCCGCGTACTCGATCGGCCTGCACTCGGGCATCGCCGCGGTGGTGGCGCTCTGGCTGTTCGCGGGCGGCGTCTTCATGGACGCGCCGCGGCGGGGGGCGCGCGTCCGCGCGCTCGCCGGCGTGCTCGCGGCGCACACGGCGATCTTCGTCGCCGTCGCGAGCGGGGTCCTCCCCGACGCGGGCAACGTGCCTCTCTTCGCGCCCGGCGCGCCGCGCGCCGAGGCCGCGCTGCTGCACGCGCTGCTCATGGCGACGTACGTGCTCGCGTTCGCCGCCGGCCACGCGATCGACCGACGGCACGCGGCGCTCGCCGCGCGCGCCGACGCCGCCGCGCGCGAAGCGGCGCGGCGGGAGGTCGAGCTCGCAGCGGCGCGCGACGAGCTCGACCTCGCGCGCGCCGCCGCCTCGGGGATCTTCACTGGAGCCGCGCTCGGCGGCTACGACGTCGGGCGGCTCCTCGGGCGCGGCGGGATGGGCGAGGTCTACGAGGCCGTCGAGCGCGCGAGCGGGCAGCGCGTCGCGCTCAAGCTCGTGCGCGGCGACCGCGTCGAGCCGTGGGCGCTCGAGCTCTTCCGCCGCGAGGCGACCGCGATGGCGCGCGTCACGAGCCCCCACGTCGCGCGCGTCCTCGCGGTCGGCGACGGCGACGGGGGCCCGCCGTACCTCGCGATGGAGCTCGTCGTCGGCCGCTCGCTCGCGGCGCTCCTGCGCGAGCGCGCGACGTTGCCCCTCGAGCGAGCGCGCAGGATGGTCGCGGAGCTCGCACGCGGGCTCGCCGACGTCCACGCGGCGGGCGTCGTCCACTGCGACCTCAAGCCGGCGAACGTGATCTTCACCGACGACGGGCACGTGCGGCTCGTGGACTTCGGCGTCTCCCGTGCGGGGGGTGAGGGCGATGCGCCCGACGTCGTCGCGGGGACGCCCGCGTACATGGCGCCCGAGCAGTGCCGCCGCGGTGAGATCGGTCCGCGCGCCGACCTCTACGCGCTCTCGCTCGTGATCTATCGCGCCCTCGTCGGGCGCCCGGCGTACGTCGGGACGAGCCCACACGTGATCGCCGCGCGCGCGGAGCGCGAGGGCCCGCCGGACCCGCGCCCCGCCGTCTCGGACGACCTCGCCTGTGCCCTGCGCGTCGGGCTCGCGTTCGACCCCGCGGATCGCTACGCGTCCGCGGACGAGCTGGCCGACGCGTTCGAGGCCGCGTTCGATGGCGCGCTCCCCGCGGCGGTCCGCGAGCGAGCGCGCGCGCTGGCCTCTCGCAAGTCGGGCTGACGCCTCGCGGGCTCACCTCGCGAGGTCAGCGCACGCAGCGACGGATCAACACGTAACAATCCCATGGGCGGCAAAGGGCTCCCAGCCAGCCGGCGCCTCGACGATCGGGGAACGGGCTCGTCCATGAATCGAATCCCGCGCACGTGCTTTACGCGGCGACGTCCGCGGCGGAGGCCGCAGCCCCGCACCGCAGTGACGAGCAAGCCCAGCAAGCTCCCCGTCGACATCTCCTTGCGCTCGGTCCGTCGTACGGTCGCCCCGGGGTCGTACCGCAGGTCACGACCCCTTCGCAGTAAGGTGCTGCCGAGGCACACAGAACTCGATGAAGGGGTGGGCCCACCGTCGATCGGGTCGTGGGCCCCTTACGCCTCGCGAGCCGTCGCGCCGGGAACGCGGGCTGTCCATCGGCGCGCGCGTTAGATCCCGCCGACGAAGCACCACGTGTCGGGCGGGTCGAGCGGGGTGCAGCTTTGTAGCTCGCAGTACATCGTGGAGCAGGCGAAGTCTGTGAAGCACTCCGCCGCGTCGTCTTGTACCTCGCAATACCCTCTATACGGGGTCGGAACCGTGTCCCACTGACAGAAGAAGCCCGGGCCACAGTCGTGGTTGCAGCTATCTCCTTCGTCGCCCGGGTCCGTGCACCGGCCGGTGAACTCGTCGATCGTCCCGGTGAGCTCACATCGGAGGCCCGGCCGACACCGCAGACGCCCGAGGCCGTACATTCCCCGGGACTGCGGCGAGCAGTCCGCGCCGGCTTCCAGCGTGCCCTCGAGGACGCGACCGTAGTCCCACGCGCGATCGATCGCCTCGCAGCCGGGCCGCCGCGCTTCGAGCTCGGCGAGGGTCCGCGCGGCCTCGTCGGGGAGCCAGACGAGCGTCCCGTCCGTCAGGGCGGGATCCGCGGCCAGTTCCTCGCATCCCGATCGGATCGCCTCCACGTCGCACGGGCCCTCGGACATACGCCCAGGGATCGTACAGCAGGCCACGCGTCCTTCGCACCGAAGCTGCGCCCGCCTCACGCAGAACTCGATGAACGGGTGGGGTCCGCCACCGTCGATCGGGGGCGCGTCGATCGGGTTGCCGCCGTCATCGAACCGCGCCGCGTCCTCGACCGCGGCGTCGAGGCCACCGTCGCGGTCGTGGCTCGTCCCGCACGCCGTGATGCAGGCGAAGATCGTCGCGCCGAGCCCGAGCGGCGCTCGATGGCCGCCCGGTCGGCGGCGTCCAGATCGTTCGCCTGTGTACGGTGAGGCGGCCGAGCGAGCGTGCCGCACGCCCCCGCGACAGCGTCGCAGCGTCAGAAGCCGTGGACGATGCACCACGTGTCGGCCGGCTCGATCGGCGTGCAGCTTCGCAGCTCGCAGTACATCGTGGAGCAGCCGAAGTCGCCGAAACACTCCGCCGCCTCGTCTTGGACCTGGCAGAGTCCCCGATAGGGCGTCGAGTCCGTATGCCATTGACAAAAGAGGCCCGGGCCACAGTCGTGGTTGCAGCTATCCCCTTGGGCACCGGGCTCGGCGCAGGTGCCGGTGAAGTCGTCGCTCGTCCCGGTGAGCTCACACCGGAGGCCGGGCCGACAGCGGAGGCGCCCCAGACCGCTCATTCGCGGGGACTGCGGCGTGCACTCCGCACCGGCTTCGAGCGTGCCCTCGAGGACGCGACCGTAGTCCCACGCGCGATCGATCGCCTCGCAGCCAGGCCGCCGCGCCTCGAGCTCGGCGAGGGTTCGGGCGGCCTCGTCGGGGAGCCAGGTGAGGGTCCCGTCGGTCAGGGCGGGATCCGCGGCCAGCGTCTCGCACCCGGACCGAATCGTCCCCACGTCGCATGGGCCGTCGTACATTCGCCCGGGGATGGTACAGCAGGCCACGACCCCTTCGCAGTAAAGGTGCTGCCGAGCCACACAGAACTCGATGAAGGGGTGGGGGGCACCACCGTCGTCAAGCCCCTGAGCGTCAGGCGCGCCTCCGCCGTCATTGAGCTGCGCCGCGTCCTCGAGCGCGGCGTCGAGGCCGCCGTCGCGGTCGTGGCTCGTCCCGCACGCGCCGAACAGCAGGCTGCCGCCGATGCCGATGAGGGCGAGCTGAGCGAACTGGGCCCGTTGACACGACGTGGTCACCCCGCACATTCTTGCACGATGGTCACGGGGGGGGGCAAAGCGCGGGCGCAGCAGCGGAGATGCTTGGCGGTGGCTCGGTGTCGCGGCAGCGATCCTGGCGCTCGGCTGCCAGGGCGGAATCGAGAGCCTCGAGGTCGAGGACTTCGACGCAGACCGGGGACTGCGCTCACTCAAACACGAGCGGGGGCTCGACTTCGGGTGGGTGAACACGCGGATGCCGCACGTGGTGCTCGTGTCGATTCCACTGCGCGCGCCGACGACGCTCGCGACGGCCAACTCCTGCACTGGAGTGCTCGTCGCGCCCGACCTCGTCCTCACCGCCGGTCACTGTCTCAAGGACACGGCCTACCTCGCCGACGACTGCACGGTCGTCAGGGAGCCGGGCGGGCGGGGAGGTCACATCCGGCTCGACCAGCAGATCGTTCAGGACTCCGGGGTCGGGTTTCCCCCGCCAGCGGATCGCGACCGTCCCTCTCGACGAATCGAGATCCGCGAGCTCGTGGCGCACCCGGGAAGGAATCTGTTCCTCAGAGAGCCGGTCCTTGGTGACCCGGTTCGCGAGGTGTGCACCACGCCCACGCAGAACCGCCACTTCGATGGGGCCTCCGCCTTGCGGAGTCGCTGCCCGAGCGCGGGTTCGCGCGAGTGCGGGTGACCGACCCGCAGCCCGGTGAGCTGCTCGCGGTGGTGCGTCACTACGGCGAGTCGACCCCCAAGTCCGTCTTGCCACTGATCGTCGTTCCCCATGGCCCGATTGGGCCTGGGCTCCCGTCGGCCGAGGCGATCATGGCGCGGCCAGCGCCCGTTCCGCCGCACTTGGCGGTTGACGTGGGCGAGCCGGAGCTCGGGGGGAGCTCCGGCGCCCCGCTCTTCGATGAGGAAGGCTACGTCGTCGGGCTCGTCAGCGCGCCCTCGCCCATTGCAGGTGAGATCGTCCACGCGAGCATCGCCTCGCTGTTCTCGCTCGACGCGTTCCGGCTCCAAGTGCCTCCGGCGACCGAGCGTTCGTTCTTCGCGCTCGCGCCGCTCGACGACGCGGTGGCGAGACCGCTCCGGCTGCGCGCGACGGCGCTCGGCACGGGACCGCAGGCGCCGCGAGCTGTCGCGGAGCGCCCCGGCGGCGGCTTCTTGAGCGTCGGGTACGCGACGAAGGCGGACGGGCAGCACGCGTTCGCGCTCGCCGGTTTCACGGCGGACGGCGGGCTCGACCCGGCGTTCGGCGGGAGCGTCATCGACGTCCTGGGCTCGACGACGGAGGAGCTGTTCGACGTCGCGTTCCAAGTGGTCGCGGGGGAGCCGCACGCGGTCGCGGTCGGCAACCTCGCCGACCCGGACTCGGTCGGGGTGCTTCGCCTCACGCCGTCGGGGACACCGGACCAGACCTTCGGCGGGAGCGGCGACGGCGTGGTCCGCATCACCGGCGGCGACGGCGGGGCGAGCGGCGCGGCGATCCTCGTCGACCCGACGGATCAGTCGCTCGTCGTCGTGGGTCACGCGGCCGTTCGAGTGCCCTCCGTGGAGAACCGCCTCCACGGCTCGCCGCTCGTCGCGCGCCTCGCGCCCGACGGGACGCTGGCGCCGCGGTGCGCGGGGAGCGGGACGTTCGTGTGGCGGCCTGATTCGGGCAACTTCTTGACCGCACAAACGTTCGAGGAGCTCGTCGAGGGCTCGATCGCGCCGACGTACGACATGGTGGTGACCGACGCGGCGCTCGACTCGGTCGGACGGATCGTCCTCGGGGGCTACGTCCACTTCCTCGAGCTCCACGGGCGCTCGCCGTGGGTCGGGCGATTGCTCCCCGACTGCACGCCCGATCGGACGTTCGGTGAGGGCGGGTCCGGCGTCCACGTGTTCTCGCTGCAAGGGTTCGCGGTCGACGCCGACAACGCTTGGGTGTCCGCGGTTGCGGTCGAGCCCGACACGGACCGGGTCTTCGCGGCCGGTACGGTGACGCGGTTCGAGCGGAGCCGCGGGTCCTTCGCAGGTCGGATGTTCGTGGCGGCCTTCCTCACCGACGGGCGGCTGGACGACGCGGGCTTCGGCGTCGGCACGATGCGAGGCGGAGCGCTCGTGCCTCGCGACGCCGAGATCTGGCACGAGGAGGCGCACGGGATTGTGGTCGGAACGCGCTCGGGCGATCCGGGCGACGAACTTCGCGTCGTGGTGGTGGGCTCGGCCTACGCACACACGCGCTCGACGACGCGCCGCGCGCGCGTGGCGACGCTCTTCACCGATGGAGCGCTGGAGTCGTTGGCGCTGCCGCCCAACCCCTTGGGCGTCGTGGAGGCTCGGGCGGTGGACGGCGTGCTCGATGCGAGCGGCGGTCTGTGGCTCGCGGTCGCCCAGCGCAGCCAGCGCGTGTTCGATCCGAGACCGTAGGCGCGGTTCGGCCGCGCGAGTCTCCAGCCGAAGTGTCGACCGCGGTCGGCACTCCGGCGCGGCTCTCGGCGCGCGCGCGCACGGCACGCGAGTTGCGGCAGCAGGCGCGATGCTTCGCGTCCTCTACGCCGCCTTGCTCGCCGGTTGTACGACCTCGATGGTCGCCCCCGACGCGGGCCCGTCCTCGGGCTCCGACGCCGCCGCGCTCGCGCAGGACGCGGCGAGCCGCCCGACCGACGCGGGCGGGCCCGCACCCACCGACGCCGCGGCGCCGTCGCCCGATGCCGGCGCGATCGACGCCGGCGCGCCGCCTCCGCCTCGCGATCTCCGTTGTGGGGATCCCGCGCCCGACGACGCCGAGCTCCCGCCGCCGCTCCCGCGCTACTCGGGCGGCGCCTGCCCGACGCTCGCGCCCGGCGACAACGAGCTGCGCTCGCGCGGTGGCCTCCGCCGCTTCACGCTCGTCGTCCCGAGCGATCTCGCCCCCGGCGAGCGCGCCCCGCTCGTGGTCATGTGGCACCACCTCGGCGGCAGCGCGAGCTCGCTCTACTCGCATGGGCAGGCGCAGGAGTCGGCGGACACGCTGCGCTTCATCGCCGCCATCCCGGAGAAGAAGGGCGACCTCGAGATCAACCTCGGCTTCGCGCGCTTCGACCCCGCGTGGCCCTACCTCGACACCGCCTCCGACGCGCGCGTCGAAGAGGAGGCGGTCTTCTTCGACGACATGATCGCGTGCATCGCGGAGCAGTACGCGATCGACGAGAGCTGCATCTCGACGGCAGGCGTGAGCGCAGGCGCGCTCTGGTCTGCGCAGCTCATGCAGCAGCGGGCGGAGCGGCTCGCGAGCGTGATCCTGCTGAGCGGTGGGATCGGGCCCGCGACGACCAACGGCTTCGTCGACGTGCGCCGCTGGCGCGGGACCTCGCACGCGATGCCGGTGCTGCTCGGCTGGGGCGGCCCGCGCGACCAGTGCGGGCTCGACTTCCAGCGGGCGTCGCGGAACCTCGGCGCCGCTCTCACGAGCGCCGGGCACTTCGTCCAAGAGTGCGTGCACAACTGCGGGCACGCCGCGCCGCCGGTCGACCCCGACGTCGGGCTGCCGCTGCTCTGGCGCTTCGCGCTCGACCACCCGTACTGGCTCCGCGACGGCGAGTCGCCCTACCTCGCGGCCGGCGTGCCCGAGCGCACGCCGAGCTGGTGCGCGATCGGCGCAGGCACCGCGTCGCCGCGCACCGAGGCCTGCGAGGGCGACGGCTTCGACGGACGGTCGTGCACGATCGGCGCGCTGTGATCGCGGCGCGCGCGACGCTGCTCGTCGCCGCGCTCGGCTGCGCCTCGCCGGCCGACGGCGCGCGCGCCGAGATCGTCGGCGGCGCGCCCGACGACGCGCACCCCGCGGTCGTCGCGGTGATCAACTGGGACCGCGCGGCGGGCGGTGGGCTCTGCACGGGGACGCTCATCGCGCGCGACGTCGTGCTGACGGCGAAGCACTGCGTCTGGCACCGCGACGGATCGGCGCACGCAGAGACGGCGTTCGATCGGCTCGAGGTGCGCGTCGGGCCGCACGCGGTCAGCGACATCGTCGAGACCATCGGCGTCGTCGAGGTGTCGAGCACGCCCGGCGCGTACACGGTGGCGCGGATCCGGGAGGGGGACGACCTCGCGCTCCTGCGCCTCGCGCGCCCGCTCGACGGCGTCACGCCGCTGGCCGTCGCGACGTCGCTCCCGGCGGCCGGCGCACGCGCGACGATCGTCGGCTACGGGTTCATCGACGCGACCGCGCCCGACGTCGGGCGGCGCCATGCGGGCTCGACCGAGGTCGTCGAGGTCGGCACTCACCTCGCGCGCACGCTCGGCGAGAGCTGGACGTGCCAAGGAGACAGCGGCGGGCCGCTCCTCGCCGAGGGCCGCGTGGCCGCGGTGACGAGCGCCGGGATGGGCGGCTGCGTGCGCGACGCGTCGCACCTCTACACGCTCGTCGCGCCGCACCTCGCGCTCGTCGAGCGCGTCGCGCCTCCCGCGTGCGTCCCCTCGACGGAGACCTGCGACGGCACCGACGAGGACTGCGACGGCGTCGTCGACGAGCACGCGTGCGACGCCGACGGAGGCGCGCCGCGCGAGCCGGGCGACGGCGGCACGTCGAGCGCCGACGCCGGCGCCGCACCGTCGAGCGCGGGGTGCGCGAGCGCGCCCGCCCGCCGCTCGCCGTGGTCGCTCGTCCTGGGCGCGTGCGCCCTCCTCCGCCGACCGCGGTCGACACCTCGCCGCTCCGCGCCCTCGCGTCGGAGCGGGCACGGGCCGTGAAGAGCCGCGCGCGCATGCGCCTCGCCTCGCTGCTCCTCACCCTGCTCTGCGCCTGCGCCGGCCCGCGCGCGATCCCCCACGCAGCGCCCGACGGGGGCGCAACCGAGACGGACGGCGCAGCGACGACCGACGCGGGGCCGCCGCCGCCACCGCGGGACGCGGGCGAGCTCGAGGCGTGCCGTGCGGTCGACGTCCTGTTCGTGGTCGACAACTCCGGGAGCATGGCCGACCAGCAGGCGAGCCTCATCGCGAGCTTCCCCGGCTTCGTGCGCGGCATGCGCGAGCACCTCGCGAGTGCGCCGAGCTTCCACGTCGGCGTCGTGACGAGCGACGCGTATCGCGGCAACGAGGCGGGCTGCACCGACATCGGCGACCTCGTGACCACCACGGGCGGTCCCGCTTCGAGCGGGCGCGCGTGTGGGCCGTTCGCGTCCGGTGCGCGCTACCTCACGGACGGCGAGCCCGACCTCGACGGCCGCTTCGCGTGCATCGCGCAGGTCGGCACCGGCGGCGACGACGACGAGCGCGTCGCGCGCGCGCTCCTCGGCGCGGTCTCCCCCGCCCGGAACGCGCCGGGCGCGTGCAACGCCGGGTTCGTGCGGCCCGACTCGCTCCTCGTCATCGTGATCATCTCGGACGAGGACGACGTGCGCGACGGATGCACGACGGAAAGCGGCTTCGAGCGCTGCCTGAGCTACGGCTCCGGCGGCCTCCCCGACGACTGGTTCGCCGAGCTGTCGGCGCATCGCGACCCCGCGAGCGTCGTCGTGCTGTCGCTGATCGGCCGCCGCGCCGGCAACCCCTGCGGCGCCGTCGTCGCGAGCCGCCTCCTCGGGTTCGCGCGCCGCTTCGGCGACAACGGCTACGTCGGCGACGTGTGCGCCTCGAGCTACGACGCGTTCTTCCGCGAGGCGCTGCCGGTGATCGGGAACGCCTGCGTCAATCTGATTTGAGCGCTCTGGGCGCGGCGTCGGTGACCGGGAGGCGTCGCGCAGGCGCGGCGCCGCGCCGGCCGATCGACGGCCGCTCGAGGTGTCGACTGCGGGAGACACTCGGAGCGACGCGCGCTCCGTGTCCAGAGTGCGGTCGGCGGGGCGTCGGATCGCGCCTCGACGGCGCGGCCTCGACGCCGCACTCGCGGGCCTCGGGCCGCGCGATGTACGTTGCACGACGCTTGCACTCGTAGGGGGCATGCGTACTCGCGTCGTCGCCCTCCTCACCACGCTGCTCACTTCAGGCTGCATCCCCGCATCGCCGGGCCAGCAGCCCGCCCACTTCGACGAGGACCTCGGCGAGGAGTCGCTCTCCATCGAGGCGGTCGCCGAGGGCTTCGACGCCGAGGACGGCTGGCTCGTCTCCCCCGTCTCCGCGGCGCACGCGGACGGCGTCCGCCGCGTCACCGCGTTCGTCGAGCTGCTCGACGAGGGCGAGCTCGGGCTCGAGGCGCGCGCCGTCCACGCCGACGGCTCCACCGGCCCGTGGACTGTGCTCCGCACGAGCTGGGTCGAGGGCGTGATGCGCGTCGCGCTCGCGGACGTCGAGCCCGGGCGCGGCGGACAGCTCCGCGTGCGCGAGGCGGACCTCGCGCGGCTCTCCGTCCTGCGCTGGTCCGCGACCAGCCCCGACGAGGGCGAGCTCGACGCCGACGGCGAGGGCGACCTCGGCCTCTCGCGCGACGCGCTGCTCAGCACGCTGCGCCCGCTCGGCATCGTCGAGCGCACGGCCTGGCGCGCGCGCGCGACGCGCTGCACGAGCCGCGACGGCGCGCGCACCCGCATGGCGATCCACCACACGAGCTCTCCGTCGACCGGCGACGTCGCGGCCCGCGTGCGCGGCTTCCAGGCCTACCACATGGACTCGCGCGGCTGGTGCGACGTCGGCTACCACTTCCTCGTCGGCGCCGACGGCACGATCTACGAGGGGCGCCCGCTCGAGCTCGTCGGCGCGCACGTCGGCGGGCACAACACGGGCAACGTGGGCATCGCGCTCGTGGGCTGCTTCGAGCCGCGCAACTGCTCGCCCGAGAGCCGCTGGGGGAGCGCGGCGCCGTCCGACGCGATGATCGCCTCGACGCAGCGCCTCGTCGCGCAGCTCGCCGCGCACTACGGGATCACCCCGAGCGCCACGAACCTGCGCGGGCACCGCGAGCACTCGGGCCAGTCGACCGACTGCCCCGGCATCAACGTGCTGCACCGCATCGCGGAGATCCGGAGCGGCGCGGCGACGCCGGCGCCAACGCCCACGCCGACGCCGACGCCCACGCCGAGCGCCGGCCGCTCGTGCACGCACAGCTTCGGCGCCGTGTACGCGAGCACCGCGTGCTCCGCGGGCTACCAGTGCTGCGACGGGACGTGGCGGACGCGCACGAGCGGCTGCGGCGCGTGCGCGTGCGTCGAGGAGTCCGGGCGCGTCGGCTGCACGCCCGGCGCGCCGGCTCCCGTCGAGCCGGTGCCCGCGGGCGGCCTCCACGCCGGGCTCACCCTGCGCGGCTCGGAGATCCCGCGCGCGGGCCTCGCGAACACGACGCTCGAGCGCGCGCTCGGCGTCGCGGTCGAGCCGTACGGGACGGTCGTCACGGTCGGCGGCGCGCCGTGGGTGCGCGGGCGCGTCAGCCACTTCGGCGGCCCGAGCGACACCGGCGTGACCGCGACGGAGACCGGGGCGATCACCGGCGAGCGGCTGCGCGAGCTCAACGACCCCGAGCGGCCGAGCAGCGCGACCCTGCGCGCGCGGCCCGAGGACTACTACTACGTGGCGATGCGGTGGGCGTACTCGCCCAACGGCCGGACGTTCTGGCGCGACGCGCGGCTCCTCGTGCAGAACCCCGCGACGGGTGCGCGCGTGGTGGTGCGCCCCGTCGACTGGGGCCCGCACACGCGCACGCGCCGGATCATCGACCTGTCACCGCAGGCGGTGCGCGATCTGGGCGTCGTCACCGACGCCGAGGTGGACGTCGCGTTCGCTGCGCCGGGCACCCCGCTCGGCCCCGTCGGCCCGTGAGGCGCGCGCCGGGGCTCAATCCGCGACGCAGCGCGTGGCTTGGCAGGTCCCGGGCGCGCCCGCGCGCGTCATGCACTCCGTGCCGTCGTCGAGCGGCCGGCTGCTGACCCGACACATCATCATCCCGCCGATCTCGCCGCACACCTCGTCACCATTGCAAGGATCGTTGTCGGCGCAGTTGGCGGGCGCGGGCGGCGCGCAGGAGCGCGTGCAGAAGTTGTTGCAGCCGTCGTCCGGGTCCTCGTTGCCGTCGTCGCAGTACTCCGGCGGCATCGCCTCGCGGTCGACGAACCCGTCGCCGCAGCGGCGCATCACGCACGTCTGGCGCACGCAGTGCTGCATGCTCCCCGCCATCCCGCAGCGCGTTCCGTCGGGCGCGGGGCCGTCGATGCAGCGGCCCGCCGGCCCGCAGACCCGGTTGCAGTTGAACGGGTCGAACGAGATGCACTGCGCGTCGTCCGTGCAGGTCGGACCGATGTCGCCGGCGTCGGTGCCCGCGTCCCCGGAGGTGCTCCCGGCGTCGGCCTTGCGATCGAGCTCGCCCTCGACGATCACGGAGCACCCGGCGAGCGCGCACAGCGCACAGAGCGCGTAGCTGAAGGTACGCATCAGAACCGTCCCTCCACCGCCGCGCCGGCGAGCTGGGGCCCGAGCAGCGGCACGACCCGCGCCGAGCCGCCGAGGTCGGGCTCGAGCACGAACATCAGGATCACGCCCGCGAGCAGCACGGCGCCGCCTCCGCCGAACATGATGTCGGCGACGAGCGCCATCGTCCGGGCGTCGTCCGCGGCGGGGCCGACGTTGCTCGGCGCGTCGCCGGCCTGCCCGAGCGCGAGGCCGCCGAACACGCCGCCGCCCGCGAGGATCGCGGCGCCCGCGATCGCGACGATGAGGCCGACGGTGGAGATCCCGCCGCCGCCGCCGGCGGTGTCGGCCGCGGTGCCGCTCGCCCCCGCGCGCATCTCGACGGGCACGCTGACCTGCTGGCCCGCGCTGACGGCGACGGTCGCGACGAAGTCCTCGAACCCGTCCGCGCGCACCACGATGCGGTGGCTGCCGGGCTCGACGCGGTACGGGTCCGGCCGCGGCAAGAGGCCGCGGTCCTGCCCGTCGATCAGCACGCGCGCGCCCTGCGGCCCGCCGGTGAGGGTGATCCCCGTCTGGCCGACGCGCTGCTCGAGCGAGGCGATCCGCGCGCGCGCGTTCGTGGCCCGCTGATCGTCGCCCGGCGTCGCGTCGACGTAGACGCGGTAGGCGCGGACGGCGGCGTCGAGCTGCCCGAGCCGCTCGTAGGCCTGCGCGAGGTTGTACTGGAGCAGCGGCCGCGGATCGAGCTCGTAGGCGCGCAACCAGAGGCGCACCGCGGAGTCGTAGTCGCCGGTCTCGTAGGCCGCTTGGCCCTGGGTGAAGAGCTGCCGCGCGTCGTCCTGCGCCAGCGCCGGCGAGGCCAGCGCGAGCGAGGCGAAGGCGAGCACGAGGCTCAGTCGTCGAAGCATGACGAGCCATAGCATACGCCCCGAGGCAGCCGAGGGCGCATTTCGAGCCGCTCGTGCGTGCGGGACCGCTGGAGGACCGTCGACTGATCGAGCGAGCAGGCGGCCGACCCCGCCATCGAGACCAGCCCGTCGCGCAGCGACGGGCGTCGGTCGAGGGGGCCCCATCGCCCCGCGATGGGGTCGAGCGCGGCTGCGCCGCGTTCGCCTTGGGTGGGGGGCCCCGTCGCGGCTTTGCCGCGATGGGGGGAGGGGCTGGAACAGCCCCTCCGCAAGCTCAACTCCCGCGCAGGCTCGGCGGGTCGGCCCGCGGATCCCACGGCGGGCTGCGGAGCAGCCGCTGCCAGAGGGCGCGCCAGGTGCGCCAGTCGTGGCCGCCCGCGACCTGGCCGTGGCGCTCCTCCGGCAGGTGCGCGGCGAGCAGCGCGACGCCCGCGCGCGGATCGTCCGCGCCGTGGCCGACGTAGAGCGGGGGCATCTCGTCGGCCCGCGTGGCGTAGCCGGTGAGCCAGCCCCAGAGCGCGTCGTCGAACTCGTCCTCGTCGTAGCGGTCTGCGCCGGCCGGCGCCTCCCACGACGCGAGGCCGCCCGCGCGCTCGATCGCGCCGATGAGCGCGTCGTCGCCGAGGAACGGCGCGAAGAGCACCACGCCGTCGACGAGGTCGGGGTGCTCCTGCGCGACGAGCAGCGCGCCGAGCCCACCCATGGAGACGCCGACGAGCCAGATCTCCTCGTAGCCGCGCTGGTCCGCGAGGTAGAGCACGTCGCTCGCGACGCGGCGGCGCAGGCTGCCGTCGCGGTAGTAGCCGAAGTGCGCGTCGGCGAGCACGACGTCGCAGCGCGACGAGGCCGCCGCGGCGTCCTCGACGAAGCCGGCGCCGAGGAACGAGTCCGGCCCGTCGAGCATCCCCGGCAGCATCACGATCAGGCACGAGCGCCGGACGTACGGGTCCATGCGCGCCTCGAGCACCTGCATCGGCCGCGGCGTGTCGCGGACGAAGTAGGCGGCGTACTGGCAGCCGGCCGCGGACAGCGCGAGGAGCGCCGCCGCGGCCCGCACGATCGCGGCGCGCATCACTTCTTGACGTCGCCGCGCGCGAAGATGCTGGCGACGTAACTGAGGACGTCCTTGGCCGACGCCTCGTTGTAGCCGTAGTGCTTGATCAGCCGGCTCTTGATGACGTCGATCTTGTCCTGCGTGTCCTTGTCGATGACGTTCGAGACGAAGCTCGACAGCTTGATCGAGTCCTTCTGGTCCTCGAACAGCTTCATCTCGAGCGCGCGCCGCAGCCGATCGTTCGTGTCGTAGCTGAACTTCTTGCCCTCGATCGCGAGCGCGCCGATGTAGTTCATGATCTCCCGGCGGAAGTCGTCCTTGCGGCTCTCCGGGATGTCGATCTTCTCCTCGATCGAGCGCATGAGCCGCTCGTCCGGCTCCTCGTCGCGGCCGGTGTAGCGGTTCTTCACCTTCTCCTTGAGGGTGTAGGCGCGGACGTTGTCGATGTAGTTCGCGCAGAGCCGCGCGATCGCGTCCTCGTCGGCGCTGATCGCGCGCTGCACCTCGTTCTTCACGAGCTCTTCGTACTCGTTCTTCACGACGCCGATGAGCTCGCGGTAGCCCTTGCGCTGCTCCTCGTTCGCGATGAGCGAGTGGTGCGCGAGCCCCTTCTCGAGCTCGTTCAGCACCATGAACGGGTTGATGTAGCCCTCGGCGCCGTCCGACACGAGCGCGTTCGACATCTTGTCCTGGATGTAGCGCGGCGAGATCCCGTCGAGGCCCTCGCGGATCGCGTCCTTGCGCAGCTCCTTGACGTTGTCCTGGGTGAAGCCGGGCAGCGTCTTGCCGTCGTACAGCTTCATCTTCTGGAGCATCGAGAGCTGGTGCTTCTTCGGCTCCTCGAGCCGCGTGAGCACCGCCCACATCGCGGCGACGTCGAAGGTGTGCGGCGCGACGTGCTTGCCGCGCAGGCGGTCCGCGCCGAACTCCTTCGTGTAGATCCGCTTCTCCTCGCTCACCTTCGTGATGTACGGGATGTCGATCTTGATCGTCCGGTCGCGCAGCGCCTCCATGAACTCGTTGTTCAGGAGCTTCTTGTACTCGGCCTCGTTGGTGTGGCCGATGATCACCTCGTCGATGTCCGTCTGCGCGAACTTCTTCGGCTTGATCTTGCGCTCCTGCGTGGCGCCGAGCAGGTCGTAGAGGAACGCGACGTCGAGCTTGAGGATCTCGACGAACTCGACGATGCCGCGGTTGGCGATGTTGAACTCGCCGTCGAAGTTGAACGCGCGCGGGTCGGAGTCCGAGCCGTACTCGGCGATCTTGCGGTAGTTGATGTCGCCGGTGAGCTCCGTCGAGTCCTGGTTCTTCTCGTCCTTGGGCTGGAAGGTGCCGATGCCGACGCGGTCCTTCTCGCTCAAGAGGAGGCGGCGGATGCGGACGTGGCTCGAGACCACCTTCGACCAGTCGCCGCCGTAGCGCTCCATCAGCCCGTTGAAGATGAAGCGGCACGCCGGGTTGAGCGTGCCCTTGACCACGACCTTGTGCTGGTCGTCGCCCAGGCCGAGCTCGCGCACCGCGCGCTCTCGCCACTCCTCGGGGATGAGCTTGAGCGGCTCCTCGTTCATCGGGCAGGGGTACTCGTCGTCGCCCGCCGCGAGCCCGGTGTCCGCGAGGTTGACCCACTTGTACGTGTAGAGCGCGCCCTCGGGCTGCCGCGAGTACTCCTCGATGCCCTTCTTCAAGAGGCGCGCGATCGTGCTCTTCGAAGAGCCGACCGGCCCGTGCAGCAGGATGATCCGCTTCTCCGGCCCGTACCCGAGCGCGGCCGCCTGCAGCACGTTCACGAGCCGCATCAGCGGGATGTCGAGCCCGAAGATCGCGTCGTGTCCGTCGCCCGTGGGGTCGCTGAAGAACGGGTAGCGGACCAGGCGCTTCTTGTTGTCGATGTACTCCTCTTCGCCGTAGCTCACGATCATGTCGTAGAGGCGCTGGTACGCGTTGCGCGTCACCTGCGGGCGCTCCTTGACGATCGCGAGGTAGTCCGAGAAGGAGCCCTCCCAGTGGAGGTCCCGGTACTGGTCGTAGTCCTGGAACGACGCGATCTTCGCGACGAGGTCGATCATGGCGCCAAGGGTAGCACCGAGTGACGCGCTCCGGGCTGCCTGCTACGTTGCCTCGGTTCGATGAGCCCGCCGGCCCCACCGCCCGACGTCCCCCGCGCGCTGCGCGAGGTCGACGCCCTGATGAAGCCGGTGGCGGACACGGCGCGGCTGCTCCCGGCGCTGACGGCGGAGAACGCGGTGGAGGAGCGCGCGCGGCTCGTCGACGCGCTCGAGCGCCGAGAGGCGCCGGTCCCCGCCTGGACGCTGCGCCCGGCGCGCGTCGAGCCGGCGGTGTGGCGCATGCTCGAGCGAGCGCGCGCGCGCGTCGAGGGGGAGCCGATCGCGGCCCTCTACCTGGCGCGCCTCGACGAGCTCGAGCTCGAGCTCGCGATGATCGAAGCGCTCGGCGACGCGCGGCGCGTCCGGCCGCTCGCGGCGCGCCGCTTCGGCACCGGGCGCACGGAGGTCGAGGCGCCCGGCGGCCGCGCGCCCGCGGCGCGCTTCGCGCGCGCGCTCCTCGACGCGCTGCCGCACCGCGAGGAGCCGCACACCGTCCCCGCCGCCGCGGCGGCGGGCCGCCCCTCGCTCGCCGGGCTCATGCTCGCGGTCGCGCGCGAGGCGGGCCTGTCGATCGAGGTGAAGGTCGAGCCGCGCCTGAGCGCGGGCGCCGCGACCGGCGATCGCACCGTGTTCCTCGCCGACCGCTGGTTCGGCGCGCGCGAGGCGCAGCGCTTCGCGGTGCACGAGGTGCTCGGGCACGCGGTCGCCGCCGCGAACGCGCGCGCGCAGCCGCTGCGCCTCTTCGAGATCGGGACGGCCGGCGCGTTCAGCGCGCAGGAGGGGCTGTGCCTGTGCCTCGAGGAGCGCGCCGGGCTGCTCGATCCCTACCGCCTGCGCATCGTGGCGGCGCGCGTGCTCGCCGCCGACCGCATGCACCACGGCGCGCCGTTCGGCGACACGGCGCGCTGGCTGCGGCGTGAGCACGAGCTCAGCGCGGCCGACGCGATCGGCGTGGCCGAGCGCGCGTACCGCGGCGGCGGCGTCGCCCGCGACGTGGGCTACCTCGTCGGGTGGCTGCGCGTGCGCGGCGCGCTCGAGCGCGGCGAGACGAACGTGGACGACCTGCGCGCGGGCCGCGTCGACGTCGAGACGGCGCGCGCGCTGCCGCGGCTGATCGAGGCGGGCCTCGCCCGCCCCCCGCGTCACCGCCCGAGCTTGTCCTCGAGCCGCGCGGCGACCGACGCGGGGACGAGCTTCGAGACGTCCCCGCCGAGCCTCGCGGCCTCCTTCACGATGTTGGAGGAGACGTAGAAGTACGCGTCGTTGGCCATGATGAACACGGTCTCGATCTTCTTGTTGAGGTGCCGGTTCATGTTCGCCATCTGCAGCTCGTACTCGAAGTCCGCGACCGCGCGCAGCCCGCGCAAGACGACGTTCACGTTCTTCTTGCGGCAGTAGTCGACGAGCAGGCCGTCGAAGCTGTCGACCTCGATGTTCTGCTCGCCCGCGAACTCGGCGCGGATCATCTCCACGCGCTCCTCGACGGTGAACAGCGACTGCTTCTTCGGGTTCTCGAGCACCGCGACGATCACGCGGTCGAAGCAGACGAGCCCGCTGCGCAGGATGCTCACGTGGCCGTTGGTGATGGGGTCGAACGAGCCGGGGTAGATCGCTGCGCTCATGGCGTGGCCGGGTCCGTGTCGTCGGGGTCCGAGGGCGCGGTGAAGCAGGCGAGCAGCACCGCCGTGTCGCCGTAGCGATAGCGCGAAACCTCGTCGAAGCCGAGCGGCAAGTCGGGGGGGTGGCGCCGCGCGTGCTCGATCACGACGATCGCGTCCGGCGCGAGCGCGCCGGCGGCCGCGAGCGCGGCGAGGAGCGGCGCGACGCGGGCGACCTTCGCGTACGGCGGGTCGACGAACACGAGGCTCGCGCGCGCCTCGAGGCGGGCCGCCCACGGGGCCGGCGGCGCGTCGAGGTCCGCGACGACCACGCGGGCGCGCGCGGCGAGCCCGAGCTCCACGGCGCTCTCCTCGATCGCGCGCGCGACGCGGCGCGCCGACTCGACGAGCACCGCGTCGAGCGCGCCCCGGGAGAGCGCCTCGAACGCCATCGCGCCGGTGCCCGCGTAGAGGTCGAGCACCCGCGCGCCGGCGATCCAGCCGCGCGCGTCGAGCGCCGAGCCGATCGCCTCGCGCACCCGCTCGCTCGTCGGCCGCGTCGCGTCGGACGCAGGCCCGCCGAAGCGCCGCCCGGAGAGCGCCCCGCCGACGATCCGCACCCGCTCAGAACCGGAGGCGGCCGCCGACGTACGCGTGGTCGAGGCCGACCGACGGCACGAGCTCGAAGGTCACCGCGTCGGCGGAGGCCCGCTCCTCGCCGTCGTCCGAGGCGGTCGCGCCCGCGACCACGAAGTAGAGGCCGAGGCCGCCCGCGAGCACCGTCAGGCCCATGAACACGAACTGCATCACCTCGAGCGTCGCCGCCTCGCTGCAGATCTCCGCCGCGCGGTTCGTCACGCCGGTCGAGCACAGGTTCTGCGTGCTCTCCATGTACTCGGCCCGGATCGCCGCCCACTCGGTGCTGTTCGTGTGGCCCAGGACGGTCACGCCCGAGTACGCCCACACCACCGCGAAGCCCGCCGCCGCGACGAGCAGCGCCGAGCCGGCGACGAGCTCGGGAGACACGCCGCCGCCGCCGCCGCCGTCCGAGCCGAGCTGGAGCTCGCCCTCGAGGGTCGCCTCGCCGTACGCGGGGACGGACACCGAGCTCGCGAACGCCGCGTGGTCCGTCGCGGTCACGCGCACCTGGCGGTGTCCCGCCTCGACGTCGTCGATGCGCAGGGCCCCGTTCGCGTCGACGACGCCGACCTGGCGGCCGTCGATCGAGACCTCCGCGCCGGGCACGTTCACGCGGACGATCAGGGTGCCGGCGCGCGGCGCCCCCTGGAGCGAGCGGATCCACCGGCGCGCGGGGACGCGCAGATCGTCGATGTCCTGATGAACGCTGGGGATGGTGTCGGAAACGGAGTGTTCGATGCCACCCTGCGCGGCGTTGAACAGGTGAAGGTTGATCGAGAAGTCGAAGTCGCTCCGGGCGCTCGTCCGGCGCACTTCGCCGTAGATCACCCGCTCCGCGCCGAGCGACTCCGCGATCGAGCCCAGGCACGTGGGGTTCGGGTTGTCGCAGTCGTGGACGAGCGCCATCTGGACGAACGTCACCTCGCGGTCCGACACCTGCCAGCCCTCGACCTGCGAGGCGGCGTTGCGGATCGCGCCAGTCAAGTTGCGCGTGAAGTCGTCGTCGCCTTCGACCGACCGGATGCCGAGGACCATCACGCTCTGGGCGCCCGCGACGCTCGGGGCGAGCGAGGCCAGGGCGACGAGCAGGGGCAAGAGGGCTCGCTTGATCATGGGGTGGATCGCTCCCAGGGGGGGACGATAGCATTCCAAGGTCGCGACAACCCACCTCTTTTGCCGGGCTCGCGCGTCGGAGCTACATCAGTGGAAGCGATGGACGCGCTCGCGAAGGTCTGCCCCAAGTGCGGGCGCCACTACGATGGCGCGGCGGCCTTCTGTCAGAAGGACGGCGTCCGGCTGACCGCGACCACACAGAACAACGACCCATACATCGGCCAGACCCTGCTCGATCAGTTCAAGATCGAGGAGAAGATCGGCGCGGGCGGGATGGGCGCGGTCTACCGCGCGCGGCAGACGACGCTGCACCGCGACGTCGCGATCAAGATCCTGCACGCCGAGCTCGCGGACAACGCCGACGCGGTGCGCCGCTTCAAGCGCGAGGCGCGCGTGTGCACGGCGCTCGATCACCCGAACGTCGTGCGCGTGTTCCTGTTCGGCCAGCTCGAGGACGGCTCGCTCTACATCGTGATGGAGCACCTCGACGGGCGGCCGCTGCTCGACGTGATCCGGCGCGAGGGCGCGTTGCCGGTCCACCGCGCGCTCCACATCGCGACGCAGATCTGCGACGGCGTCGGCGAGGCGCACCAGCAAGGCGTCGTGCACCGCGACATCAAGCCGGAGAACGTCGTGCTCGTCACGCGGCGGCGCGATCCGGACTTCGTGAAGGTGCTCGACTTCGGGATCGCGCGCGTCCTCTGGGGCGACGACGTGACGCAGGCCACGCAGTCGGGGCTGGTGTTCGGGACCGCCCGCTACATCTCGCCGGAGGGCGCCGCGGGCGAGGCGACCGACGCGCGCAGCGACGTGTACTCGCTCGGCATCCTCACCTACCAGCTCTGCTGCGGCGAGACGCCGTTCGACGCGCCCTCGCCGGTGCAGATGCTGATGAAGCACATCCACGCGGACCCGCCGCACCTGCGCGGCAAGCCGCGCGGCGCGCACGTCCCGGAGCCGATCGCGGACGTCATCATGCGCGCGCTCTCGAAGAACCCGGACGGGCGCTACGACGACGCGCACGCGTACGCCGACGCGCTGAGGACCGCGGCGGAGCGCGCGGGCTTCGAGGTGCACCGCCGCCGCACCGCGCGCTCCTCGATCGGGCCGCCGTCGGACCCGGCGTACCGCCTGCCCGCCGGCGCCATCGAGCCGCCCACCGTGAGCAAGACGCCGCCGATGTCGGAGCTGCCGCCGACCGCGGAGGCGCCCGCGTCGCACTCGACGACGCTCGAGGGCGCGCCGAGCCCGTTCGGCGACGACGTCGACGTGTCGATCCCCGGGCTCGCGAGGGCGCCGCGCACGCTGCCCAAGGGCGCGCGCACGATCGCGCTCGCGTTCCTCGTCGGCGCGCTGCTCGTCGCGGCCGGCTACGGCGTCAAGCGCTACCTCGACCGGCCGCCCGCGGTCGATCCCGTCGCCGACGCCGACGCGCTGCTCGAGGAGGCGCGCGGCGCGCTGCGCGCCGATCGGCTCGACGCGCCGCTCGAGGCGAGCGTGCTCGGCCTCACCGACCGCGTGCTCGCGGCGCACCCCGGCGATCCGGAGGCGGGGCGGATCCGCCGGCTCGCGCGCGATCGGCTCGTCGAGCGCGCGCGCGAGCGCGCCGACGCGGGCGCGCGCGACGAGGCGCTCGCGCTCTACGCGCGCGCGCGCGCCTTCGTCGAGGAGGACTCGGTGATCGATCGCGCGGTCGACGCGCTCGAGCGCCCGCCGACGCCGCGCGCGGCGCCGGGGGTGCGCACGCGCCCGCAGCTCGTGACCGCCGGCCAGGAGGTCACCGTCGTCGCGGTGCTCGAGCCGGACGTCGAGCTCGGCGCCCGCTCCGCGCCGCGCTTCGTGTTGCAGCGCGCCGGCCGGCAGGTCGGCGCCGCGATCGACGCGACCGCGGTCGAGGGCGAAGAGGGCGTGTACGAGGCCACCACCACCGTCGCGCGCGCGGGCACGTACCGCCTGCTCTTCCGCGTCGGCAGCGGGAGCGACCTGATCGAGCGCGCCGCGGACCTCGAGGTGCGCGCCGACCCGAGCGCGCCGGCGCGCCCCGCGACGCCGCGCGACCCGCCGCCCGTGACGACGCAGGGCAGCGCGTGGACGCCGAGCGTCGCGCCCGCGTGGACGAGCGCGACCGAGCCGCCGCAGATCGTCGACGTCGCGCCGACGCCGACCCCGGCGCCGCCGCCCCCGTGGACCGGCAGCGTGCTGTGAAGGTCTGTCGGTAGATCGGACCGAGCACGGGGTCGAGGTGGGTCCAGCCGCGAGGTGACGCGAGGGCTCGTGCGAGAGCACGGCGAGCCGCGGCAACGCCGCGGATGGGCCGCATCGACCGCGGGGCGACGGGAGATTCATCGACGGACCGTGAGTCACGCGGCGAGGCGCGGCACCCGCAGCGCCTGCGCGACGACGCCGACGCTGGTGAGCGCGATCGCGGCGAGCACCGGCACGAGCGAGGCGCCGAAGGTGAAGCAGAACGTCGCGAAGATCGACGGGATCTGCGGCACCGCCGTCGTCAGCAGGAACACGCTGAACGCGATCTGGAAGCGGCGCGCCTGCGTGCTCTCCTCTTCGGAGAGGCGCGCGATGCGGCGCTCGACCACGCGGCGCTGGATCGCGATGCCGAGCGCGGCGCCGGCGCCCGCGAGCAGCGCGACGCCCCACGCGACGGGGGTGAGGGTCGGCTCGAAGAGCTCGCGGATGAGCTCGAAGTCGGCGGGGAAGAACAGCAGACGGATCGCCGTCTCGAGCGCGAGCGCGCCGGGCGCCGCGACGATGGTCAGCCACAGGAGCGAGGTCGAGGGCGCCTTCTCGGCCATGGTGGCGCGAGGATAGCAACGTCGGCGGCGCGCGGGCTCAATGCCGCGGGAGCGTCGTGTCGTACGCGTAGCCCAAGCCCAGGAGCACCCGGTAGGGCTCCTGCGCGGCGAGCTCGCGCGCGTGGGCGTGCACGCCGGTCAGCCCGACGTCGAGCGTGAGCGTGATCGCGAGCCCGCGCACCGGGGGCATCACGCGCACGCCCAGGGTGAGCCGCGAGCGCAGCGCGTCGGGACCGAGCTCGCTCAGGCACGGATCGACCTCGGGGCGCGCGCTCGGCACGCACACGAAGCCCTGCCGGTTCACGGGAACGTCCATGGTCCACTCGAGGAGCGGGCTCAACGTCGTCTGCTCGGCCGCGAGCTCGATCGGCAGCTCGAGGCCGACCCCGAAGCGCAGCCGGTCGACGCGGTCGACGCCGAGCGCGAAGCGCTCGAGCCGGCCGATGCGGTGGCGCGCCTCCTCCTCGAAGGGCCGCCGCGCGTCGGGCCCCTCCGCCGGCAGCGCGTCGTAGCGGGTCTGCTCGCGCGCGCGCACGATCGCGTCCGAGTGATCGAAGCGATAGCCGCCGTTGAGCCGCACGATCAGCGGGATCCGGCCCTCGACGCCGTCGAGCTCGCGCAGGTCGAGGGTGGCGTTGGCGCGCAGGCTCACGCTCGTCGTGTCGAGGGTGAGGGCCGCGTCACCGAAGAGGCTGCGGAAATCGATCGCGGCGTCGGCGCCGAGCCGCAGCCACGCGAGCGGCGTCGCCCACGCCTTGAGGCCGAAGCGCGCGTCGCCGTTGAGGCGCGTCCGCCCCGGCGCCTCCGTCTCGAGCCAGAGGCTCGCCGCCGACCCGTAGATCTCGAGCGCGTCGAACGGGGTCCAGCCCACCGACAAGGCGCCGCCGAAGTGGAGCTCGCGGCCCGGCGGATCGAGCCATCCGTCGAGCGCGAAGGAGCTCCCCGCGAGCTGCACCCGGAACGAGCCCGGCGCCCCGGAGCCGGCGTCGACGACGCGCAGGCCGCCGACGGATCCCTCCCATGTGTTCTGCAAGACGTATTGCCGCTCGCGGCGCGCCTGCGACGCCGGCGGGGGCGCGTCGTCGGCGTGGTCGTCCGTAGGGTCCTCGCCCGGCTCCAGCGGGGACGCGCCGAGGGGCGCGAGCGGCGGCGCCCCGTGCTCGAAGGGCTCGAGCGAGGCGTCGTCGGACGGCTGCGCGGCCGCGAGCGCGGGACCCGCGAGCAGCCACGCGATCGCGAGCCGGGCCGCGAGCCTCGGGGCCGCGCGCGAGGGTCGAGCGCGCATCAGTATCGCCCCTCGATGCGCGTCATCCACGAGATCTCCGCGGGCGCGTCGGCGCCGCCCGGCGCGCCCCCCTCGAGGACCATCACCTCCACGTCGGTCTGGACCTCGAGGAGCAAGTTGATGTGCCATTGGAGACTCACCGCCGCCGCCCGCGCCGCGCGCGCCGAGACGGACGGATCGGCCAGCGCGGGGAACACGGCGCGGTCGAAGTAGATCTCCTGGTAGCGCACCGAGACGGTCGCCGCGCCCCACTGGTCGAGGCGTGGATCGAACGGCCGCGTGGGCGTGACGCCGAAGAAGGTGTTCTCGTCGCCCTCGGTGAGCGTGAGGCTCAAGACGAGCTGCCAGGCGTGGTGCGCGATCGCCACGTCGCGCGGCACGCCGCCCGGCGGCGGGACGAGGCGGACCTCCTGCGCGGAGCGCACGTACTCGAAGAGCGTGTTGATCGGCCCGTGGTGCCAGTGCGCGTGCACCGACTGCCGGTCGCGCCGCCCGTGGGCGATCACCGTGCCCGTCTCGTCGGAGCGGTACGCGTAGAGCAGGCGCCCGCCGAGCGCCGAGCGTCGAGGCATCGCGCGGACGGAGCCGAGCCGCGGGTCCTGTGGCGCGCCGAGCTCCTCGCCGAGCGTGAAGGAGACGCCGACGCCGAGGTGGCGCAGCGCGTCGGGCGCGTCGAAGAGCCGGAACGGCTGGAAATAGAGGCGACCCGCGAGCTCGGGGGTGCCGCTGCGGAAGTCGTAGAGGACGCCGAGATCCTCGGCCCCGCCGACGAGCGCGACGTCGTAGGAGAAGAACCCGTCGCGCGTCTGCCCGTAG
Organism: Sandaracinaceae bacterium; assembly: GCA_019637095.1. Lineage (GTDB taxonomy): Bacteria > Myxococcota_A > Polyangia > Polyangiales > Sandaracinaceae > JACKEC01. The sequence continues at coordinate 76,949 of JAHBWG010000007.1, forward strand.
ACGAACACGCCGAGCTCGCGGTTGGGCGCGAGCGAGGTCGGCAGCGCGCGGTCGATGAACCAGAGCGCGTAGGCGCGCGCGCGCCGCTCGAACCCGAAGGGCGACTTGAACCCGCCGACGCGCACGTTGAGCTCGGGCATCGCGCGCCAGTCGAGGTGGAAGTCGTAGGGCAGCGCGGGGTCGACGAGGATGTCCCACATGACGCGGTACTCGAAGTTGCCGAGGAACCGACCGTCGACGGCGAAGCGGATGCGTCGCAGGTAGAAGTTGGCCTCGTCGAGGTCGGGCCCTCCCGTGCTCGCGATGCGCGTGTCGACGTGGCTGAAGCCCGACGCGCGCAGCGTGAAGGCGCGATCGGGCGTGCCCGCCCAGAGCCCCTGGCCGCCGTAGAATTGCCCCGTCGCCTCCGGGTACTGACCCGGCAGCACCTCGAGCCGGGGTGGAGGCTCGGACGCGGCCTCGTCGTCGTGCGCGCCCTCGTGCGCGTGCTCCTCGACGGCGGGCGCCGCTCCGGCGCCCCCGGGCCGCGGCTGCGCGGCGGCGGGCGCGGCCCAGAGCGCCCCGAGCGCGAAGGCGATCCGCGCGCGGACGAGGGTCGCGCGGCGCACCCTCACGCGCACCCCTCGCGGACGGGCGCGCCCCCCGAGCGGGGCGCGAGCGGGCGATGGTGAAGCGTTCTTTGCACGGCGACTGACGACGGCGCCTCGGCGGCCGCAGAACACGGCGTGAGCCGCGACGCGGGCGAGCGGCAAGAGACGTCGAGACTGACCAATTCACCGCGCCCTCGCAACCACGAGGGCGCACCGCGCGCCACGTGCACCGAGGACGAAACGTTGCGATCTCGCGCGCGGCGTGCACAGTGAGGGAGAGGGGATGCACGAAGGCGCCACGCTCCGTCTGCTGCTCCGCGCGCTCGGCAGGGTCGCGCTCGGCGGCGTCGCGCTCTGCGGCCTCGCGCTCGGCAGCCTCGCGCTCGGCGCGTGCGGATCGGTGCACCTCACCGCCGCGGCGCCGCCGCGCGCGACGTCGGCGCCGCTCGCCGCGCTCGAGCCCGAGCCGTCGGTCTTGCCCGCGCAGCTCGCCGTGGACGTGAGCGCGATCGTCGCCGGCCTCGCGCCGCTCGAGGGCGTGCCCCTCGAGGTCGACCCGAGCGAGCCCCCCGAGCCCGAGGTCGGCGCGTGGACGCCGCGCGGCGAGCGCCTGCGCCACCGGGTCCGCGTGACGGTGGGCGCGCCGCGCGCGTTCAGCCGCGAGGACGGCGCGATCGAGCTCGAGGTGCCGCTCGAGGTGAGCGCGGTCGCGCTCGTCGGGCGCGGCCGGCGGCTCGAGGTGCGCGGCTGCGGCTGCGGCGGCGCGCCGTGGTGCGGCGGCGGCGCCGAGGCTCCGCGGGCCGCGCACCTGCGCGCGCGCGCGAGGCTCGACGCCGACGCGCGCTTCCACCTCGTCCCCACGCTCGAGAGCGACGCGGGCCTCGACGAGCCGTGCGTGCTCGACGCCGTCGGGGCCGCGCGCCCGATCGACCTCGGCGCCGCGATCGCCGAAGCGCTCGAGCCGCTGCGCGCGCGGCTCGAGGCGGCCGCGCGCGACGCGATCGCGCGCTCCGACGCGCTCGAGGTGCGCGCGCGTGAGCTCTGGGCGTCGCTGAGCCGCCCGCTCCCCGTCGCGAGCGCGCCGCCCTCCTCGCTCCACCTGCGACCCGAGGCGATCGCGCCCGAAGGGCTCGGTGGCGACGGCGCTCGGCTCGCGCTGCGCGTGCGCGTCACGCTGCGCCCCACGCAGGCCGCGCCGGACGCGGAGCCCGCGCCGCGGCCGCTCCCCGCGCTCGCCGGCGAGCCCCCCGACGCGGCCGCGCTCTCGATCGCCGCCGTCACCCGCGTGGCGACCGACGAGCTCTCGCGCGCCGTCCGCGCCGGCCTCGTCGGGCGCCGGTACCGCGACGCGCCGCGCCGGGTCGTCCGCGTCGTCGACGCCGAGATCTATGGCGCGACGCGCGGCGCGATCGTGCGCGTCGAGCTCGCCGGCGCGATCTCGGGCAACGTGTACGCGCGCGGCGCGCTCGCCCTCGACGAGGCCACGCGCGAGGTCTTCCTCGATCAGCTCGCGCTCGAGCCCGCCTCCGCGCGCGAGCTCGCGCGGCTGTTCGACGAGCTCGAGCTGCCCAACACGCGCGTCCGGCGCGCCCCGTGGCTCGACCGCGAGCGGCTCGTGCGCGACATCGCGGCGGCGAGCCGCTGGTCGCTCGACGCACCGCGCGCCGACCTGCGCGCCGCGGTGCTCGCCGCGCTGCGCTCGCTCGAGGCGACGCGCGGCGCGAGGCTCGACGGCGCGCAGCTCGTCGAGCTCCGCCTCGAGCCCGGCGCGCTCGTCGCCGCGACGCTGCTGCGCGGCGGCCTCGAGGCGCCCGAGGCGGCGAGCCCCACGCCCTGAGCGAAGCTCGGGCGGCGCGGTGCGGCGCGTGATATGCCGCGCGCCTGCCATGAAGATCCAGATCAACACGGACAAGAACATCGGCGGCGACGAGCGCCTCGCCGAGTACGTCGAGGGCATCGTCGCGGGAGAGCTCGACCGCTTCGCCGACCAGATCACCCGCGTCGAGGTCCACCTCGCCGACGAGAACGCGCACAAGGGCGGCCAGAACGACAAGCGCTGCATGCTCGAGGCGCGCGTCGCCGGCCGCAAGCCGACCGCGGTCACGCACCACGCCGACACGGTGGCGGAGGCGGTCGCCGGCGCGTCCGAGAAGCTCGCCCGCGCGCTCCATCGCGAGCTCGCCAAGCTCGACGCGCGCTGACGCGACGTCGCTTCGGGTGACGCAACGCCGCTTTGGGTGGAGACGCGCGCGCGCGCGCGGTAGCCTCGCCCGCCATGGGGACGGAAGCGGAGGTGAAGGGCCATGCCCTCCAGTCCTACGCGACCCCGCTCCAGCGGGAGCGGCCCGACGTCTGGGCGAAGCTCGAGCGCGAGCTCGCGCCCGGTGACCGGCAATTCTTCGCGGAGCCGATCTACGCGAACGTCTGGTACCCGCGGCGCCGCCTCGCCGCGCTCCTCGACGCGCACGACCGCGTCCACGCGGACGCCCGCGCCGCGCGACGCGAGCTCGGTCGCCTCGCCGCCCACCACCAGGTGCGCTTCTTCTACCGCCTGTTCCTCACGTTCGCGACCCCCGCGCTCGTGTTCCGGCGCGCCTCGAACCTCTGGTCGCGCCAGAACAGCACCGGCTCGTTCACCGTCATGGAGGACGGCGCGACGCACCTCGTCGGCGAGCTCGCCGACCGCGATCTGCCGGCCCAGGTCCCCGACGTCATCGCCGGCTGGAGCGACGCGATCATCGAGATGCTCGGCCGCCGCCCGCGCCCGACCGAGTGGCACCTCGCCGCGCCCGGCCGCTGGCGCTTCCTCGTCCACTGGAGCGAGTGAGCGAGGCCACCGGGACACCGTCGCTCGAGCGAGCCTCCCGCGAGGTCACTCACACGAGGCGGTGGCGGAGAGGCCGTAGCGCCCGCGCAGGCGGCGCGCGGCCACGCAGCCGGTGCGCACCGCCGCCTCCATGCTCGCCGTCGGCTGCGTGCCCACCATCCAGTCGCCCGCGAGCGTCAGGTTGTCGTATGGAAAGCCGTCTTGCGTGGGTCGCGCCGCCCAGTGGCCGGGCTCCATCAGGAGGTAGCGCAGGTGGCTCGCGGTGTTGCGCCGGAAGTCCCAGCGGTGCCCGCCCGTCTGGTTCAGCACCGCGTCGATGTCCACCTTCGCCGCGTCGACGAACGGGAGCTGGCGGAACGAGCGCAGGAGCTCGCGCAGGAGCTCGCGATCCCCGAGCTCCCCGTGCCGCCCCTCCTGCCCCTCGAACTCGACGACCGAGCCCCACGCCGACGAGCGCAGCTCACCGACGCGGTTCTTGTAGTCGATGACCGTCGCCGCCGGCTGCGGCGTGCCCATCACGACGGTCGTGTAGTCGGCCGGCATCACGCGGGCCGGAAACCACACGCGCGCCGACAGCGAGGCCACCGTGCGCAGCCCCCAGATCCGCCGGATCGCGGGCTCGTCGAGCACCGCGCGCTCGAAGTCCGGGGTCGTGCGCAACAGCGCGCGCAGGCTGTCGACGGGGAGCGTGCAGACGACCTCGTCGTAATCGACGCCGTGCCGCAGCACCGTCTCCGCGCTGCCGCTCGCCGGCGCGGGCTCGCCCACCGGGTACGGCGCGTCGGCGAGCGAGTAGCCGCCGCCCAGCGGCGTCGGCGTGACGTGCTCCGGCTCGCCGGGGATCGGCGCCGCCGCCGCCATCGGCCGCGTCGCGAGCTCCTCCACGCGACGCGTCGCCGGATCGAGCGTCACGCGGGTGACCTTGGTGCAGAAGTCGATCGTCCCGCCGAGCGCGAGGAAGTGCGCGGCGAGCGGCCGGATCATCACCTCGCTCATCGGCCCGTTGAAGTAGTGCACGCGGCTCTTCTCCGGCCCCATGAGCCGCTGGAAGCCGTACATCCCCACGTACGCCGAGCCCTTCGACGGATAGTTGAACGCGAGGTCGAGCACGTAGCGGAACCAGCTCTTGCGCGTGAGCTCGACGTCGAGCCCCGTGCCGACACACCACGCGGTGAACGAGTGCGCGTCGATGGAGGGGTCGACCGTGCGCGTGAGCAGGCGCGCGCCCGTCTTGGCCATCCACGCGCCCGCGGCGGCCTTCTCGGTGAAGCTCATCCCCTCGTACCCGAGGAAGCCCCCGTTGAAGAGCGCGCCGACGTCGAGCGGCCCGTCGGGGATGTCGAGCCGGTTGACCTTGCGCACCTTCGACTCGTACATGAGGTGCACGCCGCCGTTGTCGGTGAAGTAACGCGCGTCCGTCACCGGCCGCCCGACGCGCTCGAGCAGCGCCTGGATCGCGCGGTAGTAGCCGAACACCGCGTGGAACCCGATCTCCATGTAGCGGCCGTCGGGCAGGCGCCAGCTCGCCGCCTTGCCGCCGAGCCGATGCTCCATGCACACGAGGTGGACGTCGAGCGCGGCGGCGCCGCCGTCCTCGAGGAGGTGGATGCCCGCCGAGAGCGCCGACAGCCCGCCCCCGAGGATGAGGATCTTCTTCTTCGGCACGCGCGGATGGTCGGCGCTGCTCACGCGCTCGTCAACGTCGTTTGTGATCACGCGGACGGTGCGGCGAGGCCGGCCCGGTGGATCGAGCGCGGTGGATCAGTCGATGGGAGCGGCCGCCGCACCCCTCAACGCAGGGTCACCGTCGCGGTGCTCGTCCCCGACAGCACGCCGGTCGCGTCCGAGACGACGACGCGCGCGAGCAGCGGCACGCCCTTGGGCAGGGCCGGATCGTCGAGCACCATCACCGGCACGTCGAGCCCCGAGACGTCGAGCAGCACGCCGCCGTTCGCGTCCTCGAGCAGGAACCGAGATGTCAACGTCACTTGCTCGTCCGGGTTCTCGACCCGCCACTCGAGCACGCACAGATCCGGCTGGCGCCGCACGACGCGCACCGTGAACGCAGGGTCCTCGTAGCGCTTGATCAGCTCGGCGAACGCGAGCCCCGTCGCCGGCGCGCCTCCGAACGTCCCGCTCACGCGGCAGCTCCCCTCCCAGAAGTCGCCGAGGAACCCCGTCCAGCCCGAGACGAGCGTGCTCAGGCTCCCGAGCAGGCCTGGCGGTGGGTCGTCGACGATCGGCGTGAGCTGATCGAGGTGGCGCGGCGTGATGGTGAGCGAGCAACCCCACTCCGGCGCCTCGAACGTCCAGCCGGACGAGTAGACGGTGTGCTGTCGCGGCGAGCGCCAGAAGCCCGTGCGGTGCCAGCGATGCGCGCCGATGAGCTTGTCGAACGTGCCGTCCGCGCGGATCAGCCCCGCCCCGCCGTACGCGGCGAGGCTCGGCGTCTCGCCGCCCGGCTCCCACACCGTCGTGAGCAGCAGCTCGTCGCCGCTGTCGAGCTGGACGCTCATCCACTCGTACTCCTCGAGGTGCTTGTTGCGAAACGGCGTGACGTAGAACGGACCCCACTGATGGTCGTACCACCCCGTCCCGGCGACGGTGATCGTCTCCTCACCGCCGCTCGTCGGGAGCGTGAGCGTCCCGCCGACGGACAGGCGCGTCAGCGAGTAGTAGTAGAACGAGCCGTTCTTGCCGAAGGGCAAGTAGCCGCGCCCGCCCGCCTCGTAGGGGCGCTTCGTGTTGTCGATCGACAGCGAGAGCCGGAACTTCTTCGCGTCGTCGATCGCGTCGAGCCGCGACGCGAACGGGATGATCTTCCCCATCCCATCGAGCCGGCTCGCCCAGGTGTCCACGCCGCCGCCGTGATCGAAGCGCAGATCGAGCCGCTCGGGCGAGGGGCGCAGCCGCCCCCACGCCGTCCCCGTCCAGCCGCCGAGGTAGCCGTCGGCGCCGTCCCACGCGCGCACGACGAGGAAGCGCAGGCCCTGCGTGAAGTACGCCGCGAACACGATGAAGTCGCGCCCCGCGCCGCCGACCTCCTTCACGTGCGCGTTGAGGTAGACCCACTCCATCTCGCCGAGCGACGGGTTGGCGAGCCCGCCCGGGAGCAGGTTGTGCCACCCCTCGTCGCGCGGGAACGTCACGGCGGAGCCGGGGCGGTGGTAGGGGAACGCGTCCCAAGGCGGTGCGGGCATGCGCGCGACGATACCGACTGCGTGTCGGATCGCAAAGCGTGCTGTCGTCCCCGGGTGGTGTCGGACGCGACCCGCGCCGGGGACCGCCCACGGTATGCTCCGCCGCGACGATGGGAGGAGCTCACCGGCTCGCGTGCGCGGCGCGCGCGGCGCGGCGCCAGGCGGAGGCGGCGCGCGCGGTCGCGTCGCACCCGCGCGGCGCGCGCGTGCTCGTGCTCGCCCCGACGCTCGAGGCGGGCAGCCGCGTGCTGCGCCGCGCGGTCGAGGGGCAGCCCGCCGCCTTCGGCTGGGAGCGCGCGACGCCGGGCCGCCTCGCGGACCAGCTCGCAGCGGGCTCGCTCGCCGAGCGCGGCCTCGCCTCGGCGACCTCGGTCGCGCTCGAGGCGATCGCGGCCCGCGCGGTGCAGGCGCTCGCCGCCGCGGGCGCGCTCGGCCGCTACGCGCCGGTCGGCGATCGCCCGGGCCTTCCGCGCGCGCTCGCGCGCACGTTCGTCGAGCTCGGCCTCGCGGACGTCACGCCGGCGCACGCCGGCCTGACGCCCGACCTCGCGCGCCTCTACGGCGCCTTCCGCGACGAGCTCGCCGGAGCCGGCCTCGCCGACCGCGCGGACGTGCTGCGCGCCGCCGCCGAGCGCGCCCGCGCTCCCGCGCCGCACCCGCTCCTCGACGTGCCGCTCGTGCTCTTCGACCTCGACGTCGCGCACACGCTCGAGGCCGCGCTCTACGCCGCGCTCGCCGCCCGCGCGCCGGTCACCGCGCTCGTCCCCGACGGCGACGGCCACACCGCGCGCGCGCTCGAGGCCGCGCTCGGCGTGTCGATCGAACCGCTCGACGACGGGCCCGCGACCGACGCGCTCGGGCGCCTGCGCGCGCACCTCTTCGCCGGCGACGTCGCGCGCGGCGCGCCGCTCGACGCCTCCGTCGAGATCCTCAGCGCGCCCGGCGAGGGCCGCGAGTGCCTGGAGATCGCCCGCCGCGTGCTCGCCGCCGCGCGCGAGGGCGTCCCGTTCGATCGCATGGCGATCCTCGCGCACGCGCCCGAGCGCTACCGCGCGCACCTCGTGGAGGCGCTGCGCCGCGCCGAGATCCCGGCGTGGTTCTCCCGCGGCACGGTGCGGCCCGATCCAGCGGGGCGCGCCCTGCTCGCGCTGCTCGCGTGCCGCGAGCGCCACCTCTCCGCGCGCGCGTTCGCGGAGTACCTCTCGCTCGGCGTGGTCCCGGACCCGGACGCGGACCCCGACGAGGTCGAGTGGCTCGCGAGCGAGGAGGAGGAGGAGGAGGCCGCGCGCGACGAGGCGGAGCTCGCGCTCGGCCCGCTCGACGCGACCAGCCCCGTCGTCGCGGGCTCGCTGCGGTCGCCGCGCCGCTGGGAGCGGCTGATCGCCGAGGCGAAGGTGATCGAGGCCGACCGCTGGCCGCGCCGGCTCGAGGGCTTGGCGGCGCGCCTCGAGGCCGACCTCGCGACGCTCGAGCACGACGACCCGCGGCGCGCGGTGCTCGAGCAGAAGGCGCGCGACCTCGCGCACCTGAGCGCGTTCGCGCTGCCGCTGATCGAGGCGCTCGCCGCGCTGCCCGAGCGGGCGACGTGGGGCCGGTGGGTGGAGCTGCTCGACGCGCTCGCGCGCCGCGCGATCCGCCGGCCCGCGCGCGTCCTCGCGGTGCTGCGCGAGCTCGCGCCGATGGCGCCGATCGAGCGCGTCGGCCTCGCCGAGGTGCAGCTCGTCCTGGGCCCGCGCCTGACCGAGATGCGCGGCGCGAGCGCGAGCGCGCCCGCGGGCAAGCTCTTCGTCGGCACGACCGCGGAGGCGCGCGGCCTCTGCTTCGAGGTCGTGTTCGTCCCGGGCCTCGTCGAGCGCGGGCTCCCGCGCCGCGTCGCCGAGGACCCGATCTGTCTCGACGCGCAGCGCGCGGCGATCGATCCCTCGCTCGCGACGTCGGCGCGCCGCGTCGAGCGCGAGCGGCTCGCCCTGCGCCTCGCGGCAGGCGCGGCCGAGCGGCGCCTCGTGCTCTCGTACCCGCGCATCGACGTCGACCGCGGCCGCGCGCGCGTGCCGTCGTTCTACGCGCTCGAGGTGGTCCGCGCGATCGAGGGGCGCCTGCCCTCGCTCGGCGAGCTGAGCCGCCGCGCGGAGGCGGCGGGCGCCGCGCGCATGGCGTGGCCGGCGCCGCGCGCCCCGGAGGAGGCGATCGACGCGGCCGAGTACGACCTCGCGGTGCTCGACGAGCTGCTCCACGCGCCCACGCCGCCGGTCGGCGCGGCGCGCTACCTGCTCGAGGCGAGCCCGCACCTCGCGAACGCGCTGCGCGCGCGCTACGCGCGCTGGCAGAGCCCGAAGTGGACGCGTCACGACGGGCTCGTCGCGCCGCCCGAGGCGGCCCACGCGGCGCTGCGCGAGCACGCGCCGAGCCGCCGGGCGTACTCGGCGACCGCGCTCGAGCAGCTCGCGGCCTGCCCCTACCGCTTCTACCTGCGCGCGATCGCGCGCCTCGCGCCGCACGAGGAGCCCGAGGCGCTCGAGGAGCTCGACCCGCTCACGCGCGGCCGGCTCGTGCACGAGGCGCAGTACGACTTGCTCGTCGCGATGCGCGATCGCGGCATGCTCCCGCTCGAGCCCGCGCGCCTCGGCGAGGCCGCGGCGGCGCTCGAGGAGGTCATGGCGACCGTCGCGACGCGCTTCCGCGAGGAGCACGCGCCGGCGATCGACCGCGTGTTCGACGACGCCGTCGAGGACTGCGCCGTCGATCTGCGCGAGTGGCTCGCCCGCATGGCGGAGCGCCCCGAGCGCCTCCCGATCGCGTTCGAGCTCTCGTTCGGCCGCGCGCTCGACGATCCGAGCCGCGGCGACCCCGCGAGCCGCGCCGAGCCGGTGACCCTCGAGGAGGGCCTCACCCTCGCGGGCGCGATCGACCTCGTCGAGGCCGAGGGCGGCGCGCTCTGGGCCGTCGATCACAAGACCGGCGCCCGCCCCGATCACGTCGCGGGCCTGCTCGACGGCGGCCGGACGCTCCAGCCGGTCCTCTACGCCAGGGTGCTCGAGGCGCTCTACCCGGACCGCGCGGTCCGCGGCGGGCGCCTGTACTACAGCACGCTACGTGGACGCTTCGAGCAGCACGCGGTCCGGCTCGAGCGGCCGGCGCGCGACGGGGTCGTGACCCTCACCGAGGCGCTCACCGCCTCGATCGAGCACGGCTTCTTGCCCGCGATGCCCGCAAAGGACGCCTGCGAGCGCTGCGACTACCGCCGTGTCTGCGGGCCCGCCGAGGAGCGCCGCGTCGCCCCCAAGGAGCAGCGCGGCCGCGGCCCGATCCAGCGCCTGCGCAAGCTCCCGTGACCCGCCGCCCGTGATGACTGCGGAGCGTACGAAGACCGAACACCCTGGGCGGCATGGAGGACGCCGAGCTGGAGCGCATGCTCCGCGATACCGAGTCGGACCGGTCCGAGCGAACCGTCTCGCTCGAGAGGACCGTCACTCCTCTTCCGCGTCGCCGCGCCGGCGCACCCAGGCCGACACCTCGCGCGCGAAGGACGAGAGGTCCTCGAGCCCCTCGTGGCTGGCCCGATGCACGAGCTCGGGGTCCACCCGCGCGTAGCCGTGGGCGACGACGTTGCGGAGGCCGACGGCTCGCTTGAGCGCGGCCGCGGTCGGGGCCGCGAGCACGCCATGTTCCTCCAGGCGGGCGAAGCCCTCCGCGAGCGTGCGCGCGACCGGCCAGCCCTCGTCCGACGCGACGTGGCTGGCCACGTCGGCGCAGGTCTGAACGGCCAGCATCAGGTTGAACGACACGATGTCGAGTGCGTCGCGGTCGGCGGCCAACGCGGCGGCGTCGGGCGCGCGGTGTGACCGCACGCGCTCCACGCGCTCGGAGAGCTCCGAGAGCTTCGTCGCGACGAGATCGGGATCGACCATCAGAGCCCCTCGCTTGCGACGCGGGCGAGGAACGCGTCGCGCTGGCGCCGATACCAGGGGCCGTCGATCTCGAGGGCGAGGAGGGTCCGCGCGCGCCACGCCGGCGCCGTGTGGCGCACGCCCTCGTGGATCACGACGCCCTCGTCGACGAGCCGCATCTGGAGCGGGATCGGGAGGTCCGTGTCGAGGTCGACGACCTCGACCTCGACGCCGAGGGCCTCCGAGAGCTCGGCCGCCAGCGTGAGCAGGTCGATCCCCGGTGCGCTCACCGCGAGGTCGAGGTCCGACGCATCGGTCGCCGTGCCGCGCGCGCGAGAGCCGAAGGCCAGCACGAGGCGCAGGTCCGCGCGTTCGGTGAGCCGCCCTCGCAGCGCGTCGAGCATGAGGTCCACGACGAGGAGGATAGCCGATCCCTGCGCCAGCCCCCCTCTGGGCGGCGCCCGGCCGCCCTCTCCCGTGGATGAGCCGCGCGCGCCTCGCGCTCCCCGAGGCCACGACCATCGCCGGCGCGCGCGCGCGCCGCCAGCCGGCTCGGGCGCTCGCCAGCGACGCGAGCCCGCCTCGGGCGTCAGGGGGCGCCGGAGCGTCTCGGCGAGAGCTCGCGCGCGGACCCGGCTCCCGTTCGAGTAGCTGGCGGCTCGTGCGCGCCGCGCCGTAGCGCCGCGCTTCCCTCGGGCGCCGCTTCGCGATACTCGATCGCGACCGTGATCGACGAGCAGGACCGGCACCGCATCGCGACCGATCTCGACGCGAGCTTCGTCGTCGAGGCCGCGGCGGGGACGGGCAAGACGACCGCGCTCATCGGGCGCATCGTCGCGATCCTCGCGCGCGGCCGCGCTCGCCTCGACGAGATCGTAGCGCTCACGTTCACGACCAAGGCCGCCGGCGAGATGAAGCTGCGCCTGCGCGGCGAGCTCGAGCGCGCGCGCGCGGCCGCCGAGGGCGAAGAGCGGGCGCGGCTGACCGCGGCGCTCGGCGCGCTCGAGGCAGCGCGCATCGGGACGATCCACTCGTTCTGCCAGGACATGATCTTCGAGCGCCCCGTCGAGGCGGGGATCGATCCGGCGGCCGAGATCGTCGAGGAGGAGGCGACCGAGCGGCTCGTCGAGCGGGCGCTCGATCCGTACTTCGAGGCGTGCCTCGAAGATCCGCCCGAGGGGATCCGGCGGCTGCTGCGGCGGCGTGGCGCGCCCCCGCGGCGCGAGCTCGCGCGCGCGGCCCGCGAGCTCGTCGAGTGGCGCGATCACGACGCGCTCTGGCGCCGGCCGGAGGGCTTCGACCGCGAGGGCGAGCTCGACGAGCTGGTCGAGCACCTCGTCGGCGTGGCGGCGCTCGCCAAGCTCGCCCGCGACGAGCGCGACGAGCTGCTCGGCTCGCTCGGCAAGATCGCGCGCTTCGTCGACGACACGCGCTCGCGCGAGCGCGCGCGACCGCGCGACTACGACGGGATGGAGGCCGACCTGCGCGCGCTGCGCAAGGGCTGGGAGTGGAGCCGGCGCGGGCGCGGGCGCTTCTTCGCACCCGACGTCACGCGCGAGGACGCGGTCATCCGGCGCGACGAGGCGGCGGCCGCGATCGACGCGTTCCTCGCGCAGGCCGACGCGGAGCTCGCGGCGCTGTTGTTCCGCGAGCTGCGCCCGGTCGTGGAGGAGTACGCGCGCATCAAGGCGCGCGCGGGCAAGCTCGACTTCCTCGACCTCTTGCTCGCCGCGCGCGACCTCTTGCGCCGGCAACCCGCGGTGCTCGACGAGCTGCGCGCGCGCTACCGGCGGATCTTCGTCGACGAGTTCCAGGACACCGACCCGGTGCAGGCGGAGATCCTCGCGATGCTCGCGTCCGAGGGGCCCATCGGGCCGGGCGGCGGGCTCGCCGACGACGCGCCGCCGCCGGTGCCCGGCAAGCTCTTCGTCGTCGGCGATCCGAAGCAGGCGATCTACGGGTTCCGGCGCGCGGACGTCGCGCTCTACCAGCGCCTGGTCGCGCGCTGGACGGCGGGCGGCGTCGAGCGGCTCACGCTCAGCACGAGCTTCCGCGCCGGGCCGAACGTGCAGCGCGTGATCAACACGAGCTTCGCGCCGCACATGACCGGCGACGCCGCGAGCGCGCAGGCGCGCTACGTGCCTCTCGCGCCGCATCGCGCGGACCCGGCGGGGCGCCCGAGCGTGATCGCCCTCGGCGTGCCCGAGCCCTACCTCGAGCGGTGGGCGAGGCTCTCGGGCCCGCGGATCCGCCGCTCGAGCGCGGACGTCGTCGCGGCGTTCGTCGCGTGGCTGCTCGAGAGCGACTGGACGTTCGAGGACCCGTCGAGCGGCGAGACGCGGCGGTTCGAGTCGCGCGACGTGTGCCTCTTGTTCCGCAACACGACGAGCTTCGGGGAGAGCCTCGTAGAGCCCTACGCGCTCGCGCTCGAGGCCCGCGCGATCCCGCACGTCGTCGTCGGCGGCCGCTCCTCGCGCGACCGCGAGGAGATCCTCGCGATGGCCAACGCGGTCAACGCGATCGAGCGGCCGGACGACACGCTGAGCGTCTACGCGACGCTGCGCGGGCCGCTGTTCGGGCTGACGGACGACGCGCTGCTCGTGCACCGCGAGGCGGTCGGGCCGCTCCACCCGCTCGCGCCGCTCGGCGAGGCGCTCCTGGACGAGGCGCGGAGGCCCGTCGCCGAGGCGCTCGATGTCCTGCGACGACTCCACTTGCGACGCAACCGCCGGCCGATCGCGGAGACGCTGGGGCGGATGCTCGACGCGACGCGCGCGCACGCCGGGATCGCCAACTGGCTGAACGGCGAGCAAGCCCTCGCGAACGCGCTGCGCGTGGTCGACCTCGCGCACCGCTTCGAGGCGAGCGGCGGCGCGAGCTTCCGCGCGTTCGCGACGGAGCTCGAGGAGCGCGTCGCGAGCGGCGCGGGCGTGGACGCGCCGGTGGTCGAGGAGCGCGAGGAGGGCGTGCGCGTGATGACGGTGCACGCGGCCAAGGGGCTCGAGCTGCCGGTGGTGGTGCTGTGCGATCCGACGCTGAGCCGGCGCCGCGCGAGCCTCTTCCGCTCGAGCTACGTGGACTCGCCGCGGCGCCTGCGCGTCGGGACGCTCGCGGGGTGCGTGCCCCTCGAGCTGAAGGAGCGCGCGCCGACGGTGCTCGCCGCCGAGGAGGCCGAGGAGGTGCGCCTCGCGTACGTCGCGGCGACGCGCGCGCGCGAGCTGCTCGTCGTGCCGTGCGTGGGCGACGCGCCGTTCGAGGGCTGGGTCGACCCGCTGCACGAGGCGCTCTACCCGGCGCCCAAGGCGTGGCGCGACGCGGCGCCGGCGCCCGGCTGCCCGCCCTTCGGCGGCGACAGCGTGGTCACGCGTCCGCTCGACGCGCCGCACGACGGCGCGGCGAGCGTGGCGCCCGGCCTGCACCGCGTGCGCGACGCCGAGGTCGTGTGGTGGGACCCGTCGACGCTCGGGCTCGGGCGCGTGTCGGCCGGCGGGCTGCGGCGCTTCTCGCTCTTGGCGCCCGGCGAGGACGGCGACGCGCGCGTCGAGGCGTACCACGCGTGGGTCGCGGAGCAGCGCGCGCTGCGCGAGCGCGCGGCCGCGCCGAGCTGGCGCGTCGCGCCGGTGACCCAGCTCGCGTACGCGGCCTCGCAGAGCGCGCACGCGCCGGCGATCGAGTCGACCGACGCGCCGCGCCAGGGGCGCCCGTCGGGCAAGCGGTTCGGCACGCTCGTCCACGAGGTGCTCGCCGCGTGCCCCCTCGACGCGCGCGAGGCGAGCGTGCGCGCGATGGCGCGCTATCACGGGCGGGGCTTCGGGGCGCCCGACGAGGAGGTCGAGGCGGCGGTGGACGCGGTGCTCGCGACGCTCGGGCACCCGCGCCTCGCGGCGGCGCGCGCCTCGCGCGAGGTGCGGCGCGAGTGCCCGATCACCGTCCCGCTCGAGGACGGCACGAGCGCCGAGGGCGTCATCGACCTCGCCTACCGCGCGGGCGAGGGTTGGGTCGTGCTCGACTACAAGAGCGACCGCGACGCCGAGGGGGGCAAGCTCCCGTACGTCGTACAGCTCGAGCTCTACGCGCGCGCGCTCCACGCCGCGACGGGCGAGCCCGTCGAGACCGTGCTGCTCTACGTCTGAGTCCTCGGAGCCCGCTCGTGGTCGGGCACGACGAGGCGTAGACTCGCCGAGATGCCGGCGCGCGTGGGTGGACGATGGTGGCTCGTGACCGCGACGCTGCTCGGCGGCCTGCACGGCTGCGGCGGCGGAGCGGCGACGAGCGATGCCGGGCCGCCGGACGCCGCGACGGATGCGGGAGCGCCCGACGCCGCGACCGAGGACGCGGCGCTGCGCGACGCCGCGGCCGACGACGCCGGGGGCGCGCTCCTGCCACCGGAGCCGAGCGCAGGCTGCGGCGCGGGTCGCGCGCGCTACGGTGTCGGCACGACGACCGGGACGGTCATGCACGGCGCCGCCGCGCGCACCTTCCGCGTGCGCGTGCCCCCGGGCTACGACGACCGCGTCGCGACCCCGCTCGTCCTCATGTTCCACGGCGGCGGGGGCACCGGGCTCCAGCTCGAGGAGCGATCGTCGCGGATGAGCCCCGTCGCCGATCGCGAGGGGTTCGTCGTCGTCTATCCCGACGGCACGGGGCGCACGTGGAACGCGGGAGGGTGCTGTGGCCCGGCCGCGCGCGACGCCGTCGACGACGTGGGCTTCGTGGGCGCGCTCCTCGATCACCTCGAGCAGGAGCTGTGCATCGATCGGCGCCGGGTCTTCGCCTCGGGGATGTCGAACGGCGCCATGATGAGCCATCGGCTCGCGTGCGAGGCGTCGGACCGAATCGCGGCGATCGCGCCGGTCGCCGGCGTCGAGATGTCGCCCACGTGCGCGCCCGCCCGCCCGGTGCCGGTCCTGCAAGTGCACGGCACCGCGGACGGCCACGTCCCGTGGGAAGGAGGCGTCGGCTGCGGGCTCGCGGGGGTCGCGTTCACGTCCGTCCCCGCCACGATGGAAGGCTGGCGGCTGCGCAACGGGTGCTCCTCCACGACGAGCGTCGTGCTCGAGCAGGGCGATGGCACCTGCACGGGCTTCGACGGATGCCCGATCGCCGGCGAGACCGTCCTCTGCGCGATCGCCTCGGGCGGCCACAGCTGGCCGGGCGGCGTCCCTCGCGAGGGCGTCGTCGACTGCCCCGAGGACGGCGCGCAGAGCACCACGTTCCTCGCGAGCGAGCAGATCTGGGCGTTCTTCTCCCGCCACGCGCGGCCCTGAGCGCGCCCTTCGCAGGGCCTCCTCTCGCACGGCCTGACGTCGAAGCCATCGCGCGAGGCGGCGACGGAGCCGTGCCCGAGAAGGCACGTGCTCGATGACCGTCTCGAACGCGGCCTCGGAGTCTCAGGTAGAACCGCCGCTCGCTTGCGCGGCTCTCCCGGATCCGCTCGAGCAGCTCGTCGAAGTAGTCCGCGCCGCTGGTCGAGCCAGAAGGTCTCGGACTCGTAGAGCACCTCGACGCGCACGCCGTCATCGACGGTGCGCTGGAGGATCAGCTCGCCTTCCTGCGGGGTCTCTTCGGTCATGGCACGCTCAGACCGCGAGGACGAAGAGCGCGAGGATCGCGAACCCCTCCGCGAGCTGCAGCTTGGTCGTCGGCGCGTCGAGATCGTCGCGAAAGCTCATGGGCCGCAGGCTAACCCAACCGCGCCGTCCGACGTCGAGCTGCGAGGCGCCGCGAAGGCGCCGGTCAGGGTGTAGTACGCTCGCAGCGCTTGGGGGAGGCCGACGACGACACGTCCCGCGAGGACCCGCCGCGCTCGCGCGAGCGCGTGCGGGCGAGCGCGTCGGTGTTCACGGCAGACACGCTCCTGTCGGCCGCGGTCGGCGCGCCGATCCCGCCGACGCTCGTGGCCGGCGCGGACGAGCGCGACGAGGACGCCGGCGCTCGTGCGATCCCGGCGCGGTACGCGCTCCGCGCGCGCCTCGGCGAGGGCGGGATGGGCACCGTCGATCTGTGCATCGACACGCGCATCGGCCGCGAGGTCGCGCTCAAGCGCATCGGCGAGAGCCTCGCGGGCTCGGGCGAGCTGCGCGCGCGGTTCCTGCGCGAGGCGCGCGTCCAGGGGCAGCTCGAGCACCCCGCGGTCGTGCCGGTGCACGACCTCGACGAGGACGCGGACGGCGCGGCGTACTTCACGATGAAGCGCGTGCGCGGCGCCTCGCTCGACGACGTGATCGCGCGCCTGCGCGCCGGGGAGCCGGACGCGAGCGCGCGCTTCGGCCGACGCAAGCTCCTGTCGGCGTTCGCGACCGTGTGCCTCGCGGTCGACTTCGCGCACAGCCGCGGCGTGCTCCACCGAGACCTCAAGCCGGGCAACGTGATGCTCGGCGACTTCGGCGAGGTCTACGTGCTCGACTGGGGGCTCGCGAAGCTCCTGCGCGAGCCGGCGTCGGACGGCGCGCCGACCGACGCGGAGCAGCCCCCGGCGCCGGTCGACGCGGAGTCGATCCCCGGCGCGACGCGCGTCGGCGCGATGATGGGCACGCCCGGCTACATGAGCCCCGAGCAGGCGATGGGAGAGCTCGCCGCGCTCGACGCCCGCACCGACGTGTACGCGCTCGGCGCGATCTTGTTCGAGCTCTTGCACCTCGAGCCCCTCAACGCGGGCGAGTCGGTGACCGAGCGCCTCGACGCCACGCTCCGTGGCGCGGGGAGCGACGCGGCGCGCGCGCGGAGCGCCGACGTGCCGCCCGAGCTCGACGCGCTCTGGCGCGAGGCGGTCGCGGTCGAGCGCGAGGCGCGGCTCGGCTCCGCGCGCGCGCTCGCCGAGCGAATCGAGCGTTACCTCGACGGAGAGCGGGACGAGGCGCGCCGCCGCGAGCTCGCGAGCGAGCACGTCGCGCGCGCGCGCGGCTTCGACGTCTCCGATCCCGAGGCCCGCGCCGAGGCGATGCGCGCGCTCGGGCACGCGCTCGCGCTCGACCCCACGCACGAGGAGGCGCTGCGCGCGCTCTCGCGGCTGTTGACCGACCTGCCCGAGGAGGTGCCCGCCGGCGCGCGGCTCGCGATCGCGCGGGCGCGCGCGGAGGAGCGCGTGCAGATGGCGCGCACGAGCGCGATCCGGCTCGCGACGTGGCTCGCCGTCGTGCCCGCGGTGATCGCGTTCGGCGTGATCGACTGGACCCGCGGGGCGGCGGTGCTCGTGTCGCTCTCGATCGCCGCGCTCGCCGCGCTCCTCGCGTGGCGGACGCGCGCGACGAGCGACGCCGCGCTCGCGACGCTCGTCGGCCTCTCGACGCTCGCGATCGGGCTCGTCTCTTTCGTGTTCGGCCCGTTCGTGCTCGTCCCGAGCCTGGCCGCGACCAACGCCATGTTCTTCGCGATGAGCACCGACCGGCGCGCGCGACGCGCGGTGCTCGCCGCGAGCGTCGGCGCGCTCGTCGTGCCGTGGCTCGCGACGGTGCTCGGGCTCGAGGCGCCGTACTACCGCTTCGGCCCCGAGGGGCTGACCATCGTCTCTCCGATGGTCGCGCTGCCGGAGGCGCTCGTGATGCCGTTCCTGCTCGTCGTCTCGGTCGCGCTCGTCGTGACGCCGACGATCCTCGCCGGCCGCATGCGCGACGCGCTCGCGCGCGCCGAGGAGCGCCTGCTCGTCTCGTCGCACTACCTCGCGCAGCTCGTCCCCGAGGCCGCGCGCGGCGCCGAGCGGAGCGCCGTCGCGGAGGAGGCCGCGGACGTGCGACCCTCCGCGCCATGAGCGCGCCCCGAGTCGAGCTCCGCCCCCTCGCCCTGTCGCACCTCCCGCACGTCATGACCTGGGTCAACGACCGCGAGGTCATGCAGTACTTCGCGAACCGGCAGGAGCCGATCACCGAGGAGGAGGAGGCGCGCTACCTCGAGCACCTCATCGCCTCCAAGAACGACCGCACCTACTCGATCTTCGACGGCGAGCGCTACGTGGGGCAGTGCTCGGTCAACCAGATCTACTGGCCGGCGCAGAACGGCCGCGTGTTCCTCGTGGTGCGCGCGAGCGAGCAGGGCAAGGGGCTCGGGCCCGCCGCGCTCGACGCGCTGATCGCGACGAGCTTCGAGGAGCTGGGCCTGCACAAGCTCTGGCTGATCGTGCGCAAGGACAACCGCGCGGCGCAGGCGATGTACCTGCGCGCGGGGTTCGACTTCGAGGGCGTGCTGCGCGACGAGTACTGCGTGGGCGGGCGGTTCTACGACATGGTGCGCATGAGCCGGCTCGCGCCTGGGCCGAGCCGGGACTGATCGCGCGCAGCGGCGAACGGTTCGACTGGGGCAGGCGTCGCGGGGGGCGTATCTTCGCGGAGTGGACCTCCCGTGGCTCGCGCGCGCCCGGCGCTCGCACTTCGCGACACCCCCACCGAGCTGGACGCGCCCCGCGGCGGCGGTCCTGCTCGCCACGGCGGTGGCGATCAGCACGCTCAGCGTGACGCGAGGCCCGGGGGGCCTCCTGTGGTGCATCGTCGGCAGCCTCGCCCTGGGCTTCCCGATCTTCTTCGTCGAGCTCGGCTGGCGCACGCACCTCGTCAACGCGGCGTACGTCTCGACGCTCGCGCTCGTCGCGATGCTGGCGCTCCCCGTGCTCTCAGGTCGATCGCACTGGTCGTGGACGTACCTGCCGCCCGGCTTCGGGGTGATCGCGCTGTGGGTGTTCGGAGGCGCGTGGCGGCTGATCGTCGAGGGTACGCTGCACGTCCCGCCCGAGTGGGAGCGCGCCGCGAGCGCGCTCGCGCGCTCCGGGCCCGACCGCGTCGTCCGAGTCCTCGAGGTGCGCGACGACGCGCTCGTGGTCGAGGTGCTCGGCGGCGAGGGGCGCGGCGACGAGGCGCGCGGCGGCGAGCGCGCGCCGCGCCGCCTCCCGCGCGAGCGCGCCCCCGACGCGCAGGTGGGCGAGCACCTCTTGCTCGCGAAGGCGCGAGAGGTGCGGCCCGAGGGTGGCTACCGCGACGACGCGGCGGTGAGCCTCGACGCCGACGAGGCGATCGCGCTGGGGCCACGGCTCGAGCCGCCGCGCCGCACGCTCCACGCCGGGATCGCGCTGCTCGCGGCGTGCACGGTCGGCTACTTCGCGGGCATCGTCCTGTTCGCGACGACGACGACCGACCTCTCGGGCCCCCGCTGAAGGTCGTCAGGCGGCGTCGCGCTACTCGCGCGCCCACGCCGTACACGTCCCCGGCGCGTCGTCGGCGACGAACCCGTGGTGCCGGCCCAGCCAGTAGGCGAGGAGGTAGTCGGTGCCGGGGAAGACGTGGCGCGGGTCGTCCTCGACGCTGACGAGCTGGAACGGGTGGTGCTGCCACATGAAGTCGCGCGGCACGCGCTCGCGCACGCGCACGGGCGTCGTCGACTGGCCGCACGACGCGTCCTCGGGGTAGCGCCCGCGCAGATCGACGGGGCTCGACGCCTTGGGCGGCAGCGGAAAGCCGAGGAGCTCCTCGACGGTGTGCGACAGCTCGGCCGCGCCGATCAAGCCCGTCCCCTGCGCCGCCGCCACGAAGTCGAAGTAGGCGTTGGCGTGCCCCATCACGTGACGCCGCAGCCCCCCGCCGAGCACCTCCGCGCGCAGCGCGTCGCGGAAGCTCGCGTCGCGGGTGAGGCGCAAGATGCCGTAGGTCGGGTGGTAGGCGATCGTCATCCCGAAGTAGCGGAGCCAGCACTCGTCCCGCCCGTGGTAGGTGTACTGCCGCATGACGCCGAGCCACGACGCGCGGTTCGCGTCGTAGTAGGCACGGATCGCCGCGCGGTCCGCTGCGCGGCCGGGGACGCCGTCGGTGACGTGGAGCGCGAGCTCCATGAAGTGCGCGAGCATCAGCGCGCTGCCCGGCCGCGGGACCGACGGCGCCGCGGCGCCGACGAGGGGCGTCTGCGCGAGGAAGCGGCGCAGGTCGGGCATGAACTCGCGCACGCCGAACAGCTCCGACGCGTCGTAGTCCGACGGGCTCGCCTCGCTGCCGACGCGGATGAGCACGCGTCCGTCCTCCATCTCGTTCGGGACGAGCACCACGTTCTCGAGCTCGTAGTCGAGGTCCGCGCGCTGCCACGATCCGAACGCGTGGTAGCGCACGCGCACGGGGACGCGCCGCGCCTGCGCGAGCTCGCGCGCGAGCGTGACGATCACGTCGCGGATGAGCTCCCGGTGCGCCTCCGAGCGGGTCGCGTCGTACGCGAGGCCGAGCCCGAGCGAGACCCCCGCGTACATGTCGCGGCTCGTCCACGCGTGATAGAAGGCGCGCCCGCCGCGGTAGGTCGTCTCGAAGTGCGCGCGATCGCCCGCGTCGTAGAGGGCCGTGAGGCGCGGGTCGGCGCCGAGCGGCGCCCAGATGCGGGCCATGCTGCCCGGCGTCCCCGTCACCTCGAAGAGCTGGTGGATGCGCTCGACGATCGCGTCGACGTTCTCGAGCGCGTCGGGGCTGCGCGTCACCATCGCGCGCAGCGCCTCGGCCGCGAGGTAGGCCCCCGTCCACTCGGCGGCGTCGACCGTGCCGGTGTAGCGCGCGACGCGCGTCCGCGCGGTGTCCTCGAAGGCGGCGTTCGCGACGTAGCCGTTGGCGAGGTGGTGGCGGCGCAGCCACGCGAGGTGGCGGCGAGCGCGGTCGTGGCCGCCCTCGCCGGGCGCGACGCGCGCGCCGCCCTCGCCGACGAGGACGCACGCCTCGGGGCCGCTCGCGCCCGCGCGGGTCTCGCCGAGCGCGCACGCGTCGAGGCACGCCGCCACGCACGCGTCCTCGACGCAGCGCGTGCCCGCGGCGCATGCGCCCTCGACCCACGCGCCGTCCTCGCAGCGCGCCTCGCGCTCCGCGCTCGCGCAGCGCCGCGCGCCCGGCGCGCACGCGCTCGGGGTGTCCCCGGCGTCGAGCCCGCCGCCGTCGGACGAGGGCGTGCTCCCGTCGGAGCTCCCGCCTCCGTCGCCGTCCGCCGGCGGCGCGCCGTCGACCCGCGCGCCCGAGTCGCTCCCGCCGGGCGGCGCGTCGCCTCCGCAGCTCGCGAGGGCCCCCGCGAGCGCCAACCACACGAGCGGCTTCATGCGCTCGACGGTAGCGAGGCCCGCGC
Organism: Sandaracinaceae bacterium; assembly: GCA_019637095.1. Classification (GTDB taxonomy): domain Bacteria; phylum Myxococcota_A; class Polyangia; order Polyangiales; family Sandaracinaceae; genus JACKEC01. The sequence continues at coordinate 98,520 of JAHBWG010000007.1, forward strand.
CGCGCGCGCTTACATCGTCTGTCGCGCTCCCCGCGCGCGCCGGACTCACCCGTTCGGGTGATGGTCCCCGGAGGGTCGGGCTCTGCAGGATGTTTCCATGCGGACGAGACCTCGCACGCGATCGCGCGCGCGCCGCCGGCGCGACGGCGCGTTGCGCGCTCGCGCGACCCGCCCGCCCGCCGGTGGGCGCGTCCTTCGCGTGCTCCGCGCCGCGATCGCGTCGCGGGTCGTCGCGCTCGCGTCGCTCGCCGGCTGCGGCGCGGCGCCGGTGCTGATCGAGGAGCCCCCAGCGCTCGTCGCGTACAACCGCACTCGCGCCGCGAGCGTGCGCATCGGCGCGGCGCGCTGCGGTGGGAGCGAGCCGGCGCGCGCGCTGCACGAGGCGCCGATCGCGCCCGGCGCGTCGCTGCGAGTCCCGCTCCCGGCGGGCTGCTACGACCTGGTCGCCGTCGACGGGTCGGGCGAGGTGGTCGGCGAGCAGCGCGGGGTCGCGCTGGATCGACCGATGACGTGGGCGATCACGCGCTGACGCGCGAGAGGAGGGTTGGGGATGTCGCTTCGTGGCGTGTGGGGGTGGGTGCTGCTCGCGCAGGCGCTCGTGGTCGTGCCGGGGTGCGGTGGGCCGCAGTACATCGCGGTGACGACGACGCTCACGTTCGGCGATCGTGGCGAGGGGAGCCCGGAGGTGATCGTCGCGGGGCGCCGGACGCCGGTCGATCCGTCGCGGCTCGCGATCGTGTGGCCGAGCCAGTGCGCGAACGAGACCTCGGCGGCGCACCGCGGCGACGCGAGCGCGGTGACCACTCTGGCGACCAACGACTGCTCGCTCGAGATGTCGGCGTTCGAGCGGGTGCTCGCGTCGGCCGGCTACCAGGTGTTCCACTGGGACAGCCTGCGCCGCCGCGCCGTCGCGGCCTCGACGACGCCCGAGGCGGTCGCCGAGGAGCTCGGGATCGGCCTGCTGCTGCGCGTGAACTCGCTCGAGCGAGCGAGCGTCGTGCCTGGCGCGGACGCGATGTGGCGTCGCGACTACGCGCGCAGCGATCGCGGGCGCTCCGCCGGGCCGCCCGCCGTCGTGGACCCGCGCGTCGCCAACCAGCTCGACGGCTTCGCGGCGGCGCACGAGGACGAGGCGGTGCGTCACGCGCGCTTGGCCGTCACGCTCGACGTCACCGCGGTCCACGTGCCGTCGGGGGAGATCTCGTGGTTCTACCGCTGGACGCACGCGGAGCAGGCGGAGCAGGCGGTCGCGCGGCGCCTGCTCGCCGAGTGCGTGGGCTTCGTCTGCGAGAACCACGGGCTCGACCCCGTGATGGGGGCGATGGCGCCCTCCGGCCCGCGGTCGGGGAGCACGCGCGCGATCTCGGTCCAGCGCGAGGACGCGAGCGTGGCGCGCGCCACCTACGCGCGGCTGATGTTCGAGACGATCAGCGATCTCGTGCGCCGCGTGCGCGACCTCGAGGCCGGCAACGCGGCGGCCCCCGCGCGCGCGGGAGGCGCGGCGCGATGAGCGCGCGCGCCCGGCGGCGCCGCGCCGCCGTCGCGCTCGTCGCGCTCGGCTGGCTCTACGCGATCGTGCTCGGTTGCGGCGGCGTGCCCTCGCGCCTCGTCGAGAGCGCACCGGCCGCGGTCGAGGAGCCGCAAGCCGCGACGGCGACGACCGCACCACGGCCGCCGCGCGTGGGCTTCGACGAGCGAGGCGCGGCGCACGTGGTGCGTCCCGAGGCGGATCCACGCTCGCTCGACGCGAGCCGCGCCGTGGTCATCGAGTGACCGCGCGCGTCCGCGCGGTGCCCGCGATCCGCACCGCACTTGAGCTCCGGCGCGCGAGCCTCTATCGTGAACGCCGCGTGGGGGGGGAGGCGTTACCGACGTTCACGACGGCGCAGCCGGCGGCCTTGCGGGCCGAGGTCTGCGAGCGGCTCGCCCGCGCGCTCCACACCGACACCGCGTTCTGGTACGACGTCTCGACCGACGGCTGCTTCGGCGCGGCGGTGACGGTCGGCTCCCGTACGGTTCGGGAGGTGGTCGGCGCGCAGGTCGGGAGCCCCGGGCCCGAGGGCTCGGCCTGCACCGACACGTCGCCGGTCCTGCGCGCGCGCCGCGGCGCATGGCAGATCGATCGCGCGCCCGCGCGCCTGCGGACGCGCTTCCGCGCGCTGCTCGAGGACTTCACCTCGCGCGAGGCGTTCGAGGCGCTGCCCGTCCACGCGGCGTTCTACGCGCGGTGCGGTATCTCCGATCAGCTGCGCCTGCTCCCGTTCCTGGACGGGCGCTTCCTCGGTTGGATCGGCGCGCTGCGCCTCGACGGCCGCGAGTTCACCGAGGCCGAGCGGCGGCTCGCCAACGCGTGCGTGCCGGAGGTGACCGCGGGGCTCGCGAGCGCGCGCGCGCTCGAGTCGATCGGCGAGGGCGTCGCGTTCCTGGTCGCCGGCCCGGGCGGCCGCGTGGAGCAGGCGTGCGAGCGCACGCGCGCGTGGCTCACGAGGGAGCGCGCCGACTGCGTCCGGCGCGTGATTCGGGGCGCGGACCGCGGGAGCGCGCACGCCTTCCGCGTCGACGGAGTGATCCTCCGGCTCACCCGCCTCGACGGCGAGGACGGCGTCCGCTACCTCGCGTGCCTCACCGACGCGCCGGCGCCGGTGCTCGGTGAGGCGAGCGCGCTCACCGCCGCCGAGCGCGCGGTCGCCGAGGCCGCCGCCGCCGGGCTGACGGTCGCCGAGATCGCAGAGCTCCAGGGGGCCTCGCCGAACACGATCAAGGCGCACCTCAAGAGCGTCTACCGCAAGCTCGAGGTCGCCACGCGCGTCGAGCTCGCGCGCGCGCTCGCCGCGGCGTGAGCTGCACGAGAGCGACCTCGCCGCACGGTTGACGCGGCGGCGGGCTCCGACGCACGCTCGGCCTCATGGGGATCCAGACGGCCCGCGGGGGCGGGCGACGCGGCGTGCTCTTCGTGCACGGGACGCCGGGGGACCAACGATCGTTCGACGCGGTGATCGCGCGAGCACCCGAGGGCGTGCGGGTCCACCGCTTCGACCTGCCGGATCACGGCGCGGCGCCGGAGGAGCCCGAGGGCCGGCTCGCGCCGCTCGAGGACGCGCTCGTCGCCGCGGTCGAGCGCACCGAGGGGCCGCTCACGCTCGTCGGGCACTCGCTCGGCGCGTGGCTCGCCGCGAGCGTCGACGCGCGCCTCCCTTCGCGCGTGGAGCGGGTGGTCGCGATCGGCGGCTACCCGTCCCTCGCCGCCGACGAGGTCGCGCTCCGCGAGGGCCTGCTCGCTCAGATCGAGGGCGGCGCGCTCGACGTCACGGCCGACCTGCGCCCCATCTTCCTCGAGCTGATGCTCGGCGAGGCCCGCACCCCGGCGCTCGACGAGCGCGCGTGGGCGCAGGGCGGGGTCTCGCGCGAGCGCTGGGTGCGCCTGCTGAAGCGGATGATCGAGCTCGGCCAGCGCGCGCCGGTGCGCTGCTCGCGCCCCACGCGGCTCCTCCACGGCCGCCGCGACGCGGCGGTGCCGTACGCGCACGCGGTCGCGCTCGCCGCGGCGTGCGTCGACGCGGAGCTCGTCCCGCTCGACACGAGCTCGCACCTCCTGCCGCTCACCCACCCCGAGGCGCTCGCCGCCCACGTCTTCGGCGCGTGAGCGCCGAGATCAGGTCGCCTCAACCCTCCTCGCGCTTGCGCTCGAGCGTCTCCCAGCGCTCCATGAGGCGCGTCAACTCTTCTTGCGATGCTGCATGCTCGGCGACGCGGCTCGCCGCCTGCGCCGCGCCGGCGCCGTAGAGGCTCGGATCGGAGAGCGCGGCCTCGAGCTCGGCGACGCGAGCCTCGGCCGCCTCGATGCGCTCCATCATCGCGTCGAGCTCGAGACGCTCCCCGTAGGTCAGCCCCTTCTTCTTCGCCGGCGACGCCTTCTTCACCGGCTCCTCGCGGGGCGCGGGCGCGCTCGGCGCCGGCTCGCTCGCCGCCGCGGCGCGCAGCTCGCGGTAGCTCGTGTAGCCACCCGGGTAGCGGACCACGCGGCCGCCGCCCTCGAACGCGAGGATCGCGCTCGCCACGCGATCGAGGAACCACCGGTCGTGCGTCACGACGAGCGCGGTCCCGCCCTGCTCGACGAGCATCTCCTCGAGCGCGGCGAGCGTCGTGACGTCGAGGTCGTTCGTCGGCTCGTCGAGCACCAGGAGGTTCGACGGATCGAGCAGGAGCTTCGCGAGCAGCACGCGGGCCTTCTCGCCGCCCGAGAGCGACGCGACCGGCTGCCGCAGCTGCTCGCCGAAGAAGAGGAAGCGCTCGAGGTAGGAGCGCGTGTCCATCTCGCGCCCGCCGACCGTCACGCGCGCGCGGCCGCCCGCGACGTTCTCGAAGACGTCCTGCGTCTCGTCGAGCCCCTCGCGCCGCTGGCCGAGGTAGGTGATCTTCGTGCGCGCGCCGAGGCGCACCGCGCCTCCCGTCGGAGCGCGCACGCCGAGCACGGTCTCGAGGAACGTCGTCTTGCCGCACCCGTTGGGGCCGACGATGCCGACGCGCTCGCCGGGCACGAGCGAGAGCGTGAGCGCGTCGACGAGGGTGCGGCCACCGCGCTCGACGCGCAGCGCCTCGAGATCGAGCACGGTGCGCCCGCTCTCGAGCTGCGCGCGGTGGAGCGCGACGTCGCGCGTGCGCGCCGGGCCGCGCTGCGCGAGCAGATCCTGCGCGCGCCCGATGCGGGCCTTCTGCTTGGTCGTGCGCGCCGGCGCCGAACGGCGCAGCCAGTCGAGCTCGCGCCGCAAGACGTTTTGCCGGTTCTGCTCCGCGCGCGCCGCGTGCGCCTCGCGCTCCATGCGCGCCACCAGGTAGGCCTCGTAGCCGCCCTCGTAGATCGTCAGCCGCCCCGCCTCGAGCTCGGCGGTGCGCTGGACCACGCGGTCGAGGAAGAAGCGATCGTGCGTGATCAAGAGGAGCGCGCCCGGCTGCTCGGTCGCGAGGTGCCCCTCGAGCCACTCGATCGTGTCCACGTCGAGGTGGTTGGTCGGCTCGTCGAGGATCGCGAGGTCCGGCCGCGCGACGAGCACGCACGCGAGGTCCACGCGGCGCCGCTCGCCGCCGCTCATCGCGCCGACGCGGCGCGTCGCGTCCTCGATCCCGAGCCGCGACAGCATCGCGCCCGCGCGATGCGAGAGATCCCAGCCGCCGAAGCGCTCGATCGTCGCCGCGGCCTCCGCTTGCGCCTCGAGCGCGCGCTCGACCTCGACGCCGCGCGCGAGCCGCTCGCTCGCCGCCTCGTGCGCCGCCACCGCCGCCGACCACTCGCGCAGCCCCGCGAGCGCGGCCTCGAGGGCGGTCGGGTCGCCCTCGAAGCGCGGCTCCTGCGCGAGGTAGCCCACGCGCGCTCCGCGCCGCAGCACGAGCTGCCCCGCGTCCGGGTCCTCGGCGCCCGCGAGGATGCGCCCGAGCGTGCTCTTGCCCGAGCCGTTCGCGCCCACCAGGCCCACGCGCTCGCCGAGCTCGAGCGTCAACGACACCGAGTCGAGGACCTTGCGCGCGCCGTAGCTGCGCGAGATCGCCTGCGCGTCGAGGATGGGCACGCGCGGACCATGCGCCGGCGCGCCGCGCCCCGCCAGCGCTCATCGACGCACGCGCGCGGGGCGCAGCGCGACGTACGCGATCACGCCGACGACGAGGAGCCCGCCCGCGAGCCCGCCCATCGCGCGGACGGCGAGCGGCTCGCCGCCGCGCGCGAGGCCGGCGAGGATCCCGGTGAGGTAGAGCGCGAGGCCGTTGAGCCCTTTGACGACGAAGTTGAACGCGCCGAAGTAGAGGCTCGTCACCTCGCCGTCGCGCTCGGCGGCGGAGGCGACGATCGCCTCGCCCTCGAGGCCGAGCAGCACCGCGGCCATCGGCCCGCCCATCGCGAAGAGCAGCGCGGCGGTCACGACGGGGCCGCCGATCAGGTCCGCGCCGAGGAGCCCGGCGCCCCCGTACACCGCGCCGAGCGCGAGCGTCGCGCCCAGGACCGCGCGCTCCCAGCCCAGCCGCCGGCTGAGCCGCGGCAGCACGAGGAAGGTCGGGATCGCGGTGAGCAGGAACGGCCCGAGCAAGAGCGCCACGTCGCTCGTCTCGCCGCCGAGCAGGTCGACCGCGAAGAACGGCGCGGCGGCGGTCATCACCGTGAAGGACATCTGCCCGCCCGCGAACAGCACGACGACGGAGACGAACCGCCGGTGCGCGAGCGCCTCGCGCAGCGTCGCGACGAGCCCCGGCCCGGGCGGCGAGGGCGCCGGCGCGCGCGCGTCGTCCGGCCGCGCGACGTAGGGCAGCAACATGAGCCCCGCCGCGGGCGCCGCGAAGACCGCGGCCGCGCCGAGGAAGCCGAGGCGCTCGACGAGCCACGGGCTGAGCACGAAGCCGAGCGCGGTCGCGCCGAGCACGCCGCCGCCGAGCACGCTCGAGAGCCGCGCGCGCCGCGCCTCGTCACCCGCCGCGTAGTCGTCGAGCAGGCTCCAGTACGGGATCGCGTAGAGCGTGTACCCGACGAAGAACACGAACATGCCGGCGGCGAGCAGGCCCCAACGCGCCGCCTCGCCGAGCGCCTCGCTCGGCGAGAAGACGAGCACGAGCCCGATCGAGGGCAGCGCGAAGGCGACGAAGAGCAGCGAGCGTCGCTCGCGGCCGCGTCGCACCCACCCGTCGCCGAGCAGGCCGGCGAGCGGGTCGGTCACGCCGTCGAAGATGCGGAAAGCGAAGAAGAGAAGCCCGACGGACGCCGCAGCGAAGAGCGGCACGCCCGCCGCCGTCGGCGTCCCCGCGAAGTCGAGGACCCACTGGAAGAAGAAGCGCGCGAGCATCATCACGCCGAGCTGGCCGGCGCCGAAGAGGAGGTAGCTCGTGGCTCGCACGGGCGGAGTATGCGCGGAAACCCGCGCCGCAGATCGGCGCACGGGTCGGCGCACGGTTCAGAGCCCGAGATCGGCCGCGTTCGCGAGGCGCCGCACCGGGACGCCATCGCCCCAGACGCCGTGATCGCGCACCGGATCGCACTCGGGCCCTGGCCCCGCGCAGAGCGCCGAGTAGCCGGGGAACGCCGCGCCCTGCGCCTCGCGCAGCGCGCCCTCCGTCGGGCGCCAGCACGCGAAGTGATCGTGCGCGTCGAGCGGGCGCGCGCTCGTGCCCGACCGACAGCCGTTGTGGTTCGACACGAGGACCGGCGTGCCGTGGCGGTCGCCGTAGGAACGAAGGAAGTTTCGTCGCGTCAGGTGGGCGGTGCCCTCCCACGCCTCGGGCGAGAAGCTGTCGGGCTCGTTCGCCTCGCCGGGGCCGCTCGTCTGCGCTTGCATCACCAAGAGCGCCACGGTCGGGGGGACGCGCGCGAGCGCGCCGCCCTCCGACAGCAGATCGGCGAACGCCCGGCGGCCCGCCGCGTCGTGGAGCACGACGAGCTCCGGCGTCGGGATCGCGGGCTCGCCCGGCGCCGCCATGCGCAGCGCGAGCGCGGCGCCCACCGAGTGCCCCGCGATCGCGAGGTGCCCGTCGGGCCGCGGGTGCGCCCCGCGCGCGAGCTCGTCGAGGGCGCGCTGCACCGCCTGCCGCGAGCTGCCCTCCCAGCGCGAACGATCGAGCGGCCCCCCCTGGTACGGAAACACGATGACGAACCCCTTGCGCGCGAGGTGGACCAGCATCGCCTCGTAACCGTCCTCGGGCTCGAACGCGCTCCAGCCGTGCATGTAGACGAGCACCGGCGCCTGCGCCGGCGTGGGCTCGGCCGGCTCGATCAACCAGTAGGCGGCCGCGTCGCCGAGCGGCGCGCCGTAGCGCGTGATCGTCGCCGACCCATGGACGTAGTCGCTACCGCCCGGGCCGCGCTCCGGCTGCGGCGGCTGCGCGGCGTCGGTGTCTCCTCCCGCCTCGCACGCGCACGCGAACAGCGCGGCGGCGAGGACCGCGCTCGCCGAGCGCGTCATCCGAGCTCGGCGTGCAGGAACGCGATCGCGCGCTCCCACGCGAGGGTCGCCGACGGCTCGTGGTACGCGTCGGGGTCGCTCTCGCGCATGAACGCGTGCTTCGCCTCGTAGAAGAAGAGATCCATCCGCCCGCCCGCCGCGCGCACGTCGCGCGCGAGGCCGACCGCGGGCTCGGCGCGCGCGAACGGATCGCCCTCCGCGAAGTGCGCCTGGATCGGGCAGCGCATGCGCTCGGCCACCATGTAGTCCGCGCGCGCGTTGCCGTAGAACGGGACCGCCGCCGACAAGCCCTCGACCGACGCGGCCGCCGCGAACGCCATCGCGCCACCGAGACAGAACCCGGTCACCCCGACCTTCGGCGCCCCGCGCCCCCTGAGCTCGCGGACGCAGCGCGCCACGCGCTCCGTCGCGTCCTCGGTGCGGAGCGCGCTCGCGCGCGCGAGCGCCTCGGCCGGATCCGTCGTCGCGGGCCGATCGTAGAGGTCCGGCGCGAGGGCGACGAAGCCCTCGGCGGCGAAGCGCGCGCACTGCGCGCGGAGCTCGTCGTTGAGGCCCCACCACTCGTGGATCACCACGATGCCCGGCCCGCGCTCGCCCGCGAGCGCGGCGGTGAAGCGCGGGGAGCCGGCGTCGTCCTCGCGCAGCGCGAGCGTGAGCTCTCGGGTCGTCATGGCGGGCACTCTACGCGCGCCCGCGCGAGCCCGTCACGCGATCTTCGGCGACGCGCCGAGCTCTCGAGCGAGCGCACCGACCGCCGCTCGGCGAGCGCCTCGTCGCGCCGCGGGGCCCACGTCGAGCGCGAAACACGTAGCCACGCGTGCCCCCGCGCTGCTACGTCCCGCGGCGGAGGGTGCGATGTACAAGACGTGTTGGATGAGCGCGGCGCTCGTGTTGGCAGCGTGCGACGGGGGCGGCGGGGGCGCCGACGCGGGCGGGGGCGCCGACGCGGCCCCGGGCCTCGACGCGGGGGGCGGCGGCGCGCCCGTGGACGTGACGTTCGAGCCCCGGAACGGGCGCGACTCGAGCCCGCTCCCCGGAGCGACGATCGCGGTGGACCTGCCGGACGGAACCCGGCTCGAGCAGACGACGGACGCATCGGCGCGGGCCACCTTCTCGATCGACTGGGCGGCCGGTCCCGTCGACGTGACCGTCCACGTCGCAGGCTACTCCGTGCTCTCGCTCGTCGGGCTGCGTGCCGAGCACGTCGCCAGGCACGTCGACGGAGACGTGCTGCCCGTGCCGCTGGCCGCCAACGCCGTGCGGACCGACCTCGTCACGCTGAGCGGCGCGATCCTGAACGGCAGCAACCCCGCCAACGTCTACCAGGTGACCGGGGACACCGCCGAGGGCGCCATCTCCCAGGCGCGGACCCCCTCCTACAGCGTGCGGGTGCCGACGGGCCGCGCGCTGCAGCTCGTGGTGGCCGAGATCGACTACGTGCTGCGCGGCACGAGCGACTTCACGAACGACTACCTCGCCGTGGGCACCGTCGAGGTGGGCCCGCTGAGCGCGGACACGACGCTCGATCTCGACCTCACGGCCAGCCCGGTCACGATGGGGGAGGTGTCGGGCTCGTTGGCCTCGCCAGGCGCGGGCACGCCGCTCGCGGACGTGGCGCTCTTCGGCTACGTCACCGACGAGCGCGACGGGACCTTCTACGGCGCGATGACCTCGGCGACGCCCAACGGCGCCAACGTGGACTTCACCATGGGCTACCGCGAGGCGACCGACGCCCGCCCGCTCACCCGCTACTTCCTCGAGGAGGGCTCGCTCGCGTCGCAGATCGTCACGCGAGGCTGGCCCGTCGCGGGCCCGGTCGCGCTGACGTTCCTGCCGCCACCGGCGATCGTCACGCCCGCCTTCGGGGTGTCGCACTCGATCCACGACCCCTTCGAGCTCGACCGCGTCGCGCCCGGGGCCGAGACCGCGCTGCTGCTGATGGAGCCCGATCCCGCCGAGCGCTTGCTCTGGCTCGTCGTCAGCCCCGGGGGCTCGGCGACGCTCGCGTTCCCCGCGCTGCCGTCGGGCGTGGCCGCGCCGTCGGTGATCCCGGCGGGCGCCGATCTGTTCGTCCGGCCTCAGGTCTGCGAGCGGACCCTCGGGCAGATGTGTGGGCGCTTCGCCGTCGGCAACCGCCAGTTCGACGTCACGCCCTGACGACCGACCGCTCGCGCGGCGCCCCCGAGCACGGCTCACGCGGCGCGGCGCGACGACCCTCTCTCGCGCGCGAGCGCGGCGAACGCAGCGTCGGTGCGAGAGAGCTTCGCGACCCGCTCGAGCGCGGCGAGCGGCGCTCTGGCCTCCAGGCTCGCGGCAGCGCCGAGCGGGACGAACGCCGATGATGTCGAGCCACGCCGCGATCTCGGTCGCGGCCTCGGCCGCCTCGATTGACACCCTCGCGTTCCAGCCGTAACGACGCGGCGTGGAGCTCGCCCCAGGCACACGGATCGCCGACCGCTACGTGATCGAGGCGCCGCTCGGGCAGGGCGGCATGGGCGCGGTCTATCGAGCGCGCGACGAGCGCCTCGATCGAGCGGTCGCGCTGAAGCTCTTGCCTGCCGCGCGCGTGGGCGACGCGACCTCCGCCGCCCGGCTCATCCGCGAGGCGCGCGCCACCGCGGCGCTCGAGCACGACCACATCGTCCCCGTCTACGACGTCGGCGCGACCGGGGACGGCGGCGCGTACCTCGCGATGAAGCTCGTGCGAGGCGAGTCGCTCCGCGCGCGCCTGCGTCGAGGACCGCTGCGGCTGGGCGAGGCGCGGCGGTGGGTCCTCGAGATCGGTGAGGCCCTCGCCTTCGCGCACGACGCCGGGATCGTCCACCGTGACGTGAAGCCCGACAACGTGATGCTCCGCGCCGAGGATGGGCGCGCGGTGGTGCTCGACTTCGGCATCGCGCGCCGCGACGAGCTGCCGACGCTGACCGCGGACGGCGCCCTCGTCGGCACGCCGGCCTACCTCTCGCCGGAGCAAGCGCGCGCTCAGCCGGTGGACGGCCGCGCCGACCAGTTCGCGCTCGCGGTGCTCGCCTGGGAGCTGCTCACCGGCGAGCTGCCGTGGAGAGGCTCGACGATGGCCGAGATGCTCGTCGCGATCCTCGAGGCCGACCCGCCGCCGCTCGCCATCGACGGCGCGCCCGAGGCGGCGCTGCGACGCGCGCTCGCCAAGCGGCGCGAGGATCGCTTCCCAACGATGCGCGCGTTCCTGGAGGCGTTGCGGCTACAGGACTCGGAGCTCGCGCTGGCCGCCACCGTGGACGTCTCCAGCGCGGCGCGTCCGGCGCCGGCGCCGCGAGGGCCGTGGCGCGCGGCCGCGATCGCGGGCGTCGGCCTGGCGATCGCGGGCGGGCTCACCTGGGCGATGGTCCGAGCCGGCAGCGCGGAGCCCGCGCCGGCGCCGGCGTCTAGGCCGCCAGCGCCCGCGCGGCCGCTCGAGCACGCGCTGCCGCCGTGCGCGGCGGAGGCGCAGCAGAGCTATCGCGCGGCGCGCGAGGACGCGCATCGCGGCTCGTGGCAGGCGGCCTATCAGGGGTATCGGCGCGCGTTCGAGCAGGATCAGACCTGCGCGTCGGCGGCGCTCGCGGTCGCTCGACTCGGGCAGACCTCCTCGTGGGCGCCCGACCTGCGCGAGCACGCGCTCGCCGCCATCCGTCACGCCGCCGACCTCTCCGCTCGAGAGCGCGCCTTGCTCGAGGCGCTGCGGCCCGTGTTCATGGGCGACCCGCCCGACCGGGAGGCGAGCGCCGCGCGCCTCGCCGCGCTGGCTCGTGACTTCCCGGACGACGCGGAGCTCCTCGCGGTCTGCGCAGCAAGCTCGAACGCTCCACTCGACGAGCGCGAGGCGGCCGCGCGGCGCGCCGCCGAGATCGATCCGGGGTACGCCCCGGCCTGGACCAGCCTCGCGACGGTCCACGAGCTCGCGGGCCGACCCGACGCGGCCGACGAGGCGCTGCGGGAGTGCTCCGAGCGCACGACGGGGGAGGACTGCCTCGTCACCGCGATCGACATGCGCGCGCTGCGCGGGCAGTGCGCGTCGATCGCTTCGCTCGCTCGCGAGGCACGCGCGCGCGCCCCGCGAGCCGCGCCCGTACGACTGCAGCTCGCCCGCGCCTACGCGGCGGATGGCGAGCCGGAGGGGCGCATCCGCGCAGAGCTCGCCGAGGCGTTCCGGCTCGCTCCCGATCCGATCATGGAGACGGCCTTCGCCGCGCTCCTGGCCGCGCACGTCGGCGACCACGCCCGCGCGCTCGAGCACGCGATCGCGACCGAAGCGGCGGGGCGTGAGGCGGATGTGCCCGGCGTCATCCTGGCCGGGGTGGCGCTGCGCGTCGGCGCGCTCGAGGAGCTCGGCCGCTCCGAGGAGGCCGCCGAGGTGGCGCGAGACTTCGTGGTGCGCAGCACGAGCACGCTCACCGCCGTCACCCTGAGCGGCCTGCACACCCTGCGCGAGGTCGAGGTCCTGCGCGCCGCGCGCCGCGTGTTCGACGCGCCCGCGTTCGAGCGCGAGCACGCGCGGTGGGCCGAGGGCCTCGCGGGCAACTCGGCGCTCGAGCCGATCGATCGGTGGGCCATGCGCGACGCCGCCTTCGCTCGCACGGCCGACGAGGCCACGGTGTCGCTCGCGCGGGCGCCGGCGGCGCTCCCTCGCGCGGGCGAGCTCGGTACGCTCGTCGGCGCCGGTGAGGTGCTCACGCTCGCCGAGCGCTGGGAGGAGGCGGCCGAGCGCCTCGCGCCGATCGCGAACGGCTGCCTGCGCCTCAACCACCCCTACACGAGCGCCCGCGCGCTCCTCGCGCTCGGTCGGGTGCGCCTCGCGCAAGGACGCGTCAACGATGCTTGCGATGCTCTCGGCGAGCTCGAGCGGCGTTGGCCCGACGGCCCGTCCGAGAGCCGCGACGCAGCGCGCCGCCTCCGCGCCGCGAGCTGCCCCTAGCTAGAGCACCGATCCGTTCGAGCGAGTCACCCGGAACCGAAGTGAGTGCGGCCAGGCGTCGTGGTGGACGTCGGGCGCACACGCGCGCGCCACCGTGTTCGCTTCGTCGGGGACTCGCCGCGCGGCTGAGGGGACCGTCCTGGCAGCCCGTCTGCGCGCGCGGGCCGTCACGTGATCTTCGGCGCCCCGCCGAGCTCTCTCGCGAGCTCGATCGAGCGCTGCCACAGGCGCTCGGCGAGGGCCTCGTCGCGGCCGAGCGAGCTCGAGCGCGCGACGTTCACGTCGGCGAAGTACTCGCCGGTCACGCCGTCGAGCGACGGGTGCGCCGCGACGTAGCACTGCGTGGCCGCGCCCTCGTGGACGTCCTTCATGAACGCCCAGCTCACGAGCGCGCTGCCGAAGCGCAGCACGCCCATGTGCCGCCCGAGGTTGGTCGCGATCACGCCCGGGTGCACGGCGTTGGCGGTGCGCTCGCCGTCGAGGCGCTTCGCGAGCGCGCGCGCGAACAGGAGGTTCGCGAGCTTGCTCTGCCCGTACGCCGCCCACGGCGTGTAGCCGCGCTCGTAGGCGAGGTCGTCGAAGCGGATGCCCTCGGGCGGCGCCATCGTGTGCGCGCTGCTCGACAGCATCACTACGCGGCCCGCCGGCGTGAGCCGATCGGCGAGGCCGGTGACGAGCAGGAAGTGGCCGACGTGGTTGGTGAAGAGCTGGAGCTCGACGCCATGTCGCGTCTCGCGCTTGGGCAGCGCCATGATGCCGGCGTTGCAGAGGAGCACGTCGATCGGCCCGAGGCGCCGCGCGCGCTCGACGCACGCGAGGACCGACTCGGGCTCGGAGAGCTCGCACGCGAGCGGCTCGTGACCTTCGCCCGCGAGCCCCGCGAGCGCGTCGCGCGCCTTGGCCTCGGTGCGCGCGGCGCCGAGGATCGTGGCGCCGCGCAGCGCGAGGACGCGCGCGCTCTCGAGGCCGAGCCCCGAATTGACGCCGGTGACGAGGACGCGGCGAGCCGACAGGTCGAGCCCGGCCGTCACCTCCTCCGCCGTGGAGCCGAAGCCGAACCCGCTCGGACCACCCCGCCCCCTGACCATCCCTGCGAGAGACATCGCGGGACCTTCTGGGTCCCGTCCGCCCTGCGCGCAACCCGTCATGCGCGCAACGCGATGGGGTCGAAGGCTATCTCGACATCGGCCAGACGGAGTCGTCGGCCAGCCGCTCGGGGATCCGCACCCCGTAGTGCTCCTCGATCGGCGCGAGGTGCTGCGGGGCCGCCTCCCACACCGCGCGCAGCGCGCCGCGGCAGACGTCGACCGCCGCCCTCGGCATCGGCCCGAGCGGGCGGCGGCAGTAGCTCCCGATCATCCCGAGGCCCGCCATCATCGCCTTGAGCGGCACCGGGTTGCGGAACTTGTCCTCGACGCGCAGCGCGCGCCCGTCGGGCAGCGTCCGCGTCCCGTGCGCGCGCACCCCGACGATCTTCAACAGCGGCCCGATCTCGCTCGCGATGCGCCCCGCCTCGCCGACGTCACCGCTCGCGCGCGCCTCGACCATGTCGACGAGCGCGCGGGGCACGAGGTTCGCCATCACGCTGATCACGCCGGACGCCTGGATCGCCGGGTCGTTCATCATCGGCAGCGTGAGGTCGTCGTCTCCGCTCAGGATCGCGAGGCTCGAGCCGCACAGCTCGCGGTCGTAGCGCATGCGATCGAGATCGCCGGTCGCCTGCTTGACCGCCGGGACGCGCGCGCGGTCCGTGAGGTGCAGGATCGCGAGGTCCTCCGCGCCGAGCGCGCAGCCGGAGCGCGCGGGGATGACGTACGGGACGATCGGGATCTCGGGGACCGCCTTGAGCACGCGCTCGTAGTACTCGGTGCGCAGCTCGAGGCTGCTCGGGCCGTTGTAGTAGCAGTCGACGAGGAGCGCCGCGCTCGCGCCGAGACGGCGCGCGTCGTCGGTCCCGCGGATCGCCTCCTGCGTGTTGTTGCTGCCGGTGCCAGCGAGGACGCCACCGGCGTCGCCGACCACGCGGACGGCGCGCGAGACGAGCGTGTCGTGCTCCTCCCAGCTCAGCGTCGGCGACTCCCCGGTCGTGCCGCACGGGACCACGCCCGCGACGCCCCCGGCGAGCGCGAAGCGGACGAGCCGATCGTAGGCCGCGAGGTCGAGCGTGCCGTCGTCGGTGAAGGGGGTCGCGAGGGCGGGCCACACCCCGCGGGGCGAGAAGGCGCTGGGCATCGCGGTGAACGCTAACACCGCCGCGCCCCGCGCACCCGATCGCGCGTGCGCGCCGGCCCGGCGCGGGTACCCTACCGCGATGCCGAGACCTCGTTGTCGCGTGGCCGTGACCGGCGGCCCTGGTGGAGGGAAGAGCACCGCCGTCGATCTGTTCCGCCGCGAGCTCGGCGAGGAGGTGGTCGTCGTGCCCGAGTCGGCGACGATGCTCTTCTCGGGCGGCTTCCCGCGCACCGAGGAGCCCGAGGCGCGCTGCTACGCGCAGCGCGCGATCTTCCACGTGCAGCGCAACCTCGAGGACCTCTACCGCAGCAAGTACCCCGGCCGCGCGCTCATCTGCGATCGCGGCACGGTCGACGGCGCCGCGTACTGGCCGCGCGACGGCGACTACTTCATGGCGATGGGCACGACGCACGAGGCGGAGCTCGCGCGCTACGACGCGGTGATCTTCTTCGAGAGCGCGGCGGTCGGCGGGATGAGCATCGAGGGCGGCAACCCGACGCGCATCGAGTCCGACCTGCAGGCCGTCCAGCTCGACCGCGCGCTGCGCGAGCTGTGGAAGGACCACGCGCACTTCGTGATGGTCCCGCACCAGGCGTCGTTCTTCGAGAAGCTCCGCGTCGGCTTCGAAGCCATGCGCGAGATCGTGCGCGCCCACCGCGCGAACGGCGGCGGGGGTTGAGCTTCCGCGTCAGGGCTTCGGGATCTTGAGCGTCGCGCTGACCATCGCGGTGCCGCTCGCCGCGTAGAGGAGCACGAGCGGGTGCAGCGCGACTGGGCCGAGGCGGACCTCGCCGAGCCAGAGCGCGTCGCCGACCGCGTCCATCGCGAACGCCACGGCGAGCAGGAGCACGAGCCCGACGCTGGTCGGGATCGGCGTCCCCTCGAAGTGGCTCACCTTGCCCGCGTCGGTCATCAGCGCCTCGGCGGTGACGTTGAAGCGCGCGAGGCGGCTGATGCCGCAGCCGACGAAGTAGATCAGCACGAGCCCGTCCGCGAGCCCGCGCATCCCGAGGGCGAAGGCGATCGCCGCCGGGGCCACGCCGAACGAGACGATGTCGGCGAGCGAGTCGAGGTCGGCGCCGTAGGGCGAGCTGCGGCGCCGCCAGCGGGCCACCGTGCCGTCGAGCACGTCGAACACGAGCGCGAGCGGGAGCAGCCCGATCGCCGCCCACATCGCGGCGCGCTCGCCGCTCGCCACGTAGGCCATCGAGAGGAGCACGGAGCCCATCCCCGCCGCGCCGTTCGCGAGCGTGATCGCGTCGGCGAGCGAGAGCTCGCGCAAGAGCGAGAGGCGGCGGGGCCGCGGGGCGGCGGGCTCGGGCGGAGGCGCGGACAAGGCTCGATCGGGGGCGCGGCGGGGGTCGCGCCACGACCGCGCTCATCATCGTGCGATCGCTCGCGGAACGCCAGCGCCGAGGGGCGCCGGCGACGCGGGGCTTTACGCGGGGCCGGCGGATCCCGAGACTCTCGCGCGGAGGCGAGCGATGAGCGAGCACGAGGTGAAGATCGCGCGCGGGCTCGACGCGCTGCCCGAGGCGCTCGGGAGCGCGCGCCGGGTGCTGGTGATCACGGGCCCGTCGCGGCGGTTCGTGGAGCGGCTGCCGCTCGAAGACCGCGAGGTCGAGGTGTTCGACGCCGCGCGCGTGCACGTCCCGCGCGAGGTGCTCGACGCGGCGAGCGCGGCGCTGGCGCGGTTCGGGGCCGACGCGATCGTGGCCCTCGGAGGCGGCGCGGCGATCGGGCTCGGCAAGGCGCTCTGCTTGGTCCACGCGGGGCTCCGCTTCGTCGCGATCCCGACGACCTACTCCGGCTCGGAGATGACGAGCATCCACGGCGTCACCGACGGCGGCGACAAGCGCACGGGCCGCGACCCGCGCGCGCGGCCTCACGCGGTGATCCACGAGCCGGCGCTCTTCACCGAGATGCCGCGGGCGCTCACGGTGACGAGCCTGCTCAACGCGCTCGCGCACCCGATCGGCGCGCTCGAGGGCGGGCTCGACGAGGGCGCGGAGCGCGCGGCGCTCGGCGCGATCCGCGATCTGTCGTGGGCGCTCGACCAGCTCCTCGAGTCGGCCTCGTCGGCCGACGGGCTCGAGAGCGCCCTGCGCGGCGCGGCGCGCGCGGGCGAGATCATCGAGCGCGGCGGGCTCGGCGTGCACCACGCGGTCGCGCACCTGCTCGGCGGGCGCTTCGATCTCGACCACGCGGGGGTGCACGCCGTCTTGCTCCCCCACACCGCGCGGCGCCTCGCGGACGAAGAGCCCGCGCTCTACGCGCGGATCGCCGACGCGGCCGGGGCGAGCGACCTGCCGGCCAGGCTCTACGACGCGCTGACGCGCGCGGGCACCGCCCGATCGCTCGTGGAGCTCGGCGTCGCGCACGAGGCGTTCGAGGCGCTCGCCGCGGAGGACCCGCGCGCGGCGCTCGGCTGGGTCGACGACGCGCGGCTCGGCCGGCGCCCGACCGTGCGCTCGCGCGCGCTGGACGCCGGCGCCCGGCCGTGGACGCTCGCGCTCGGCCCGCCGCCGCGCGAAGCCTCGCGCGTGATCGTCGCGTTGCACGGCCGCGGCGCGAACGCGGGCCGCTTCGCGAAGGACGTGCTCGATCTGAGCGGGCGCGATCCGTCGATCGCCATCGTCGCGCCGCAGGCGCCGCGCTGCGCGTGGTTCGAGGGGAGCTTCCGCGCGCCCGAGTCGGGGCTCGAGGCCTCGCTCGACGCGGTGCGCGCGACGCTCGACGCCCTCCTCGCCGAGGGCGTCGCGCCCGAGCGCACGTCCCTCGTCGGCTTCTCGCAGGGCGCGTGCCTCGCGATCGAGTGCGTCGCGCGCGCGGAGCGGCGCCTCGGCGGGCTCGTCGCGATCGCGGGCGGCCGGATCGGCGCGACGCCCGCGCCGATCGCGCGCGAGCTCGCCGGCCTGCCCGTCGTGCTCGGCGCGGCCGAGGGCGACTCCTGGGTGCGCCCGGACGAGGTCGAGGCGGCCGCGAGCGCGCTGCGCGCCGCGGGCGCGCGCGTCACGGTGATCGCCGAGCCTGGCGACGCGCACGTGATCACGCTGCGCCAGCGCGTGGCGGCGCACGCGCTGATCACGGGGCGCGACCCGCGCGAGGGCCTGTTCGGCCTCCACGCGCCCCACCAGAGCGAGGCGCTCGAGGGCGCGCTCCCGCGCCACCAGAACACCCCCCGCAAGACGACGTACGGGCTCTACCCAGAGCTCGTCAGCGGCACCGGCTTCATGGCCGACCGGCACCACAACCGCCGCGTCTGGCTCTACCGGATCCGGCCCTCCGCCTCGCACACCCCCTTCGAGCCGCTCGCGCACGCCACGTTCCGCGCGGACTGGACGCCCGGCGAGGTCGACCCGAACCTCGCGGGCTGGGCCGCGCTCCCCGCGCCCGAGGCGCCCACCGACTTCGTCGACGGCGTCGCGACGCTCGGCGGCCAGGGCAGCCCTGCGCTGCGCCGCGGCTTCGCGATCCATCTCTACGCGGCCAACCGCAGCATGGAGCGGCGCGCGTTCTACGACGCCGACGGCGACCTCCTGATCATCCCGCAAGAAGGCTCGCTGACTCTCCAGACGGAGCTCGGCGTCCTCGACGTCGGCCCGGGCCAGATCGCGCTCGTGCCGCGCGGGCTGAAGCTCGCCGTCCACCTCGCGGGCGGCTTCGCGCGCGGCTGGATCGGCGAGGCGTACGGCCGCAGCTTCGAGCTCCCCGCGCGCGGCGTCGTCGGCAGCAACGGCACGAGCGACCCGCGACACTTCCGCGCGCCGCGCGCGTGGTTCGAGGACCGCGTCGTCCCCGGCTACCGGCTGACCGCCAAGCTCGGCAACGCGCTCCACGACGCGCGCCTCGACCACTCGCCGTTCGACGTGGTCGCCTGGCACGGCGAGCACGCGCCGTACGTCTACGAGCTCGCCGACTTCTCGCCGGTCGGCAACACGCGCTTCGATCACCCCGACCCGTCCGTCCACGTCGTGATCGGCGCGCCGATGGACGAGGCCGGCGCCGACACGCTCGACTTCGTGTTCTTCCCGCCGCGCTGGGATCCGACCGAGCACACCTTCCGCCCGCCGTTCTTCCACCGCAACGCGGTCACCGAGCTGAACGGGATCATCGCCGACCCGAGCCTGCGCGCCGGCGGCCCGTTCGCGCCCGGGGTCACGTTCCTGACGCCGTCGATGACCGCGCACGGCGTCCTCGCGCGGGCGGTCGAGAGCCAGCTGCGCAAGCCCGACGCGGTGGCGGATCGACCGGCGCGCATCCCGGACGCGTCCGCCTGGTTCCAGCTCGAGACGATGCTCCCGCTCTCGCTCACGCCGTGGGCGCGCGCCGCCGCGCACCGGATCGGCGAGTGGCCGCACGTCTGGGGCGCGTACCGCGAGCGGTTCGAGGCGCCCTGACGCGCCGGCGTGGCGCACGTGGCACAGCGCGTCGCCCAGGCTCGGCGCCGCAGCGCGAAGGGTACGGGGCTTGCTGTGGCCCGCCGGCATGCGGACTCTGCGGTGGCTCTTCATCCTCACCTCCCTCGGCTGCGCCTCGACCGGTCCCGGCACGCGCTCGATCGATCGGACCGGGTTCGACCTCGCCGCGTGCGCGCCAGCGAGCGCGCGCCTCTTCGACGCGCTGACGCCCGCGACGCCCGTCGACTACCTCGAGTGGCGCTCGCACCTCGGCGGCGAGGCCGCGCGCGGGACGCGGTGCGAGGGCGCGAGCGACGCGATGGCGTGCGAGGACGCGGTCGCGAGCCTCACCGCGCCCGTCGACGCGTGGGCGGCGATGACGTCGGGGGGCGCGCCCGCGCCGCTCACGTACCTCGTCTTCACGCGCGGCGACGAGGTCGGCGCGGTCGGTCGAGACGGCCTCGGCGCGCTGCTCGCGCCGCTCGACGCCGCCGACGCCGCGTTCATCGCGCAGGCCGCGACGCAGGGCACCGTCCCGTGCGGCGAGGGCCGCGTGCGCGCGGTCCCGGGCGGCCACGAGGTCATCGTCAGCCGGACCCAGACCTGCGGCGGCCAACGAGACGAGCTGCTGGTGATGGTCGGCGAGGACGGCGCGGCGACCGTCCTCGAGATCGTGGTCGTCGTCGAAGGCGAAGCGATGATCTGCCCCTGAGGCGCGCGCCGTCGTTTTTCGAGATGCCTTAACAGTCTCTTCAGAAGGGGTGTGTCTCTTCTCTCCGAACCCGGAACGAAACAAGGAGACCCCCCGATGCCCGCCACGTTCATCCAGCAGCTCGTCGCCTTCGGTGTCGCCGCCCTCGGTGCGATCGGAATCGACGTCGGTTCGACCCCCGCGGAGCTCGCCTTCGCCGGCAGCGCCCCCGAGGTGGTCACCATCGACGAGGAGGCCGCCGCCGCCTCGCGGATCGACCCCGCGCTCCTGAACAACCCCACGCTGCGGCGCGCGATCGCGTCGGTGGGCCCCGAGCTCGTCGCCGACCCGGAGGTGCGTAGGGCGATCGAGAGCGGCCGCTTCGACGCCTCGCTGATGAACAACCCCACGGTGTCGCGCGCGATGATGCGGGTCGGCCCGTCGCTGCTCGCCGACCCGGAGCTCTCCGCCGCCGTGCGCTCCGGCGCGCTCGGGCCGGAGATGCTCTCCGACCCCGCGGTGCTGAGCATCCTGCGCAGCCTCGACCCGTCGCTCAGCCCCGCGAGCGCCGTCGTGGCCACCTCCTCGCCGACGAGCGCGCCCTTCGTCCCGGTGAGCGCGATCGCCGTCGCCGAGGCGCCGACCCCCGCGCCCGCCGTCGAGGCGGAGCTCGAGGCCAGCGAGCGCGCCACCCCCGAGGCGCGCGCCCTCGCCCACGCCCGCCGCGACCTGCGCCGCGAGGCGGTCGCGCAGCACCGCGACGTCCACCGCGCCGCCACCGAGGCCCGCCGCGCCGAGCAATCACGCGCTGGTCGAGGCGCACCGCGCCGAGCGCCGCCCCGCCGCCGCCTGGCCGCGCGCCGCCCGGTCCCTTTCGCCCGCGCTCGGCGGAGCGCGCCGCTGCCGCCTGCGAGCGCCCGCGGCCCGCGGCGTGATCGGCGCCGCCCTCGGCATGGCGCAGCACCTCGCCGCGCGCTGACCCGAGCGCCCGTCCCCCCGCGGCGGCCGCCCTCTCGAGGGGCGGCCGCCGCGCGCGTTCCGTCGACGATGCGCCGCGGGGCTCGCGCCCGGGTCGAAACGCGGTATGTTCGCCGCTCGCGATGACGTCGCCGTTCGACCGCGAGTTCCTCTTCGTCACGGGCAAGGGTGGCGTCGGAAAGACCACGGTGAGCGCCGCGCTCGCGCTCGCCGCCGCGAAGAAAGGCCGCCGCGTCCTGATCGCGATGTGCAACGCGAAGGAGCGCCTCAGCCACCTGCTCGACGTCGAGCCGATCGGCCCGCGCAACCAGCGCATCCTCGAGCGCATCGACGCGGTCAACATGACGCCCGCGGTCGCGCTCGAGGAGTACGGGATGATGGTCCTCAAGGTCCGCAGCGTCTACAAGGCGGTCTTCGAGAACCGGTTCGTCAGCGCGTTCCTGCGCGGCACGCCCGGCATCGAGGCGTGGTCGATGCTCGGCAAGGCGTACTTCCACGTCGAAGAGCAGATCGACGGCCGCCCGCGCTACGACGTCGTGATCGTCGACGGCCCCGCGACCGGCCACGCGCTCGACATGCTGCGCGTCCCGCAGGTCATCTGCGACATCGCGCCGCCGGGCCTGCTGCGCACTGAGGCGGAGAAGGCGCGCAGCCTCTTCCACGATCGCCGCCGCTCCGCCGCCGTCCTCGTCACGCTCGCCGAGGACATGCCGGCCAACGAGACGATCGAGCTCCACGCCGCGATCACGAAGGACATCGGCCTAGAGGTCGACACGCTCGTCGTGAACTCGGTGCTGCCCAAGCTCTTCAAGTCGCACGAGCGCGACGCGATGGTGGAGCTGCCCGCCAAGCTCGCCCCAGGCTCCGCGCTCACCTCGCTCGCGCGCGCGAGCCGCGAGCGCGCGCTGCGCGAGGAGACGCAGCGCAGCGCGATCAAGAAGCTCGAGGAGGCGCTGCCGGCGCTGCCGCGCACCACGTTCCCGCACCTCTTCGTCCCCGAGTTCCGCCGCGGCGCGGTCGAGTCGCTCGCCGAGACCTTCGGGTGAGCTCGCCGAGGGGTGCCTCCGCGCCCGGTGTCGCCGGATGCGGACGTGCAAGGTTCGTACAGTCGGGTGTAGGCTCGAACGCGATGGGCTCCCGCCTCGCCGTCGCGGCCCTCTGCGCGACGCTGTTCGGCTGTACGGCCGGCCGCGTCGCACAGGAGCCGTTCGAGCCGGAGCCCCTCGAGCCCGCGCCGCCGCGCGCCGATTTCCGCTTCGCAGAGCCCCCGAGCGTCGACAACGATCCTTTCTTCGGTGCAGGCGCCGCGCGGACCGAGATCACGCTCGGGCTCTCGCAGGTCGCGCTGATCGAGGGCGCGCTCGACCCGAGCGGCGCCAACGAGGTGTGGACCGACTCCGACGGCTACGGCTTCTCGCTCTCGGCGGCGACGTTCGTGAGCGCGCACCTCTCGCACGAGGGACGCGGCGGCGTGTGGGCGGTCGCGATCCACCGCCCGGACCGCAGCCTCGCCGCGTGGTGGGGGATGGGCGCGACCGATCGCGTCGCCACGCACCCGGTCGAGCTCTCGGCGGGCGCGTACTTCGTGCACGTCGCGGCAGAGCCGTCGGTCGGCCTCGCGCCGTACGCGCTGCGCGTCGTGACCGCCCCGGACGAGCCGTGCGCGTCGAGCGCGCGGCCCGACTACGTCGAGCGCGAGGCGAGCCCGGGCCTCAACGACCAGGCGCTCGTGCACTGGGGCGCGTTCCCGCGCGTCTCGCGCGGCGACGGCCTCGCCGAGGCGACGGGCCTGCGCGTCGAGCGCGACGGCTCGCGCGTGATCGAGGGCGTCTCGGGCGCACCGGGGGCCAGCGCGGACGCGTACCTCGATCGCGACGCCTACGAGCTCGAGGTCGCCGACGGCGTCGGGGAGCTGCGCGTGCGGATCGAGCACGACTCCGCGGACGTGAACCTCGACGTGATGCTGCTGTCGGCCGACGGCCGCACGCTCGTCGGCGCCGGCGTCGAGATCGGCGACTCGCCGGAGCTCGCCGCGATCCCCGTCGCCCCCGGTCGCTACGTCCTCTGGGTCGGCGCGCGCGACGAGCGCGCGATCGGCGGCGGCACCGCGCTCCCGCTCGGTTACCGCGCGGTGGTGTGCGGCCGCAGGGGGGCGCGATGACGCGCGCGTGGCTCGCGGGCGCGCTGCTCGTCGCGCTGCCGTCGAGCGCGGCGGCCAACGAGGTGGTCGCGACCCCGTGCGACGGCTCGACGCACGGCGCGAGCGCGTTCTCGATCTTCGAATCGGTGTGCGTCGCCGGGGCCGCGGACCTGGAGTGCGACGGCGCGCCGGGCGCAGACGTCTACGTCGTCCCGCACGGCGCCGAGCCGTGGGCCGGCCGCGCGATCCGCGTCGACGCCTCCTTCGCGGACGTGCTCGCGTACGCAGCGCCGCTCGCCCCGGGCGAGTACGATCTGTTCCTCGACGAGGGCTGCGACGGAGAATGGACGGAAGACGACTTGCACGTCGAGCGAGCGTTCGAGGTCTTCGACGACCTCGTGTGTCGCGCCCCCGGGCCGCCGCTCGACCCCGGCCTCGAGAACGGCGCGACGTGCCGCGGCGCCTGCGGCGCTGGCTGCCCGAGCAGCTGCACCCTCGGCGGCGCCGTCACGACGTGCGTCGAGGGCGGCGGGCGCCACCAGACGTGCACGTTCGAGACGCTGACCTGCTCCACGCACGAGGCGTGTCGAGCGCACGACGAGTGCTACGACGGGTGCGACGGGTTCTGGTGCCAGCGCCAGTGCGACCTCGGCTGCGTCGGGCGCTGGGGCCTCGCGTGCGGCGCCTGGGCGACGGGGCGTGGCCCCTCCGACGGCTCCGTCACGTACTGGGGCCACCCCGTCACCGCTGGCGCGACGGAAGGGGCGTGCGGGAGCTGAGCGGCTGCGCGCACCTTCAGCGCGCGGGCGTCGGGGCGTAGGGCTGCACGCGGCCGATCGCGATCGCGCGCAGCACCGGGTAGCGGCGGCGCACGTGCGGGCCGATGCGCAGCGCGCGCCGCGCGAGCTGCGTGGCCGCGTCGAGGAGCAGCCGCGCGGCCGGGCGCGTCCCCTCGGGCAGCCACTCGATGTCGCGCGCGGCGTTCGCCTCGAGCAGCTCCACGAGCACGTTCCACGCGAGCGCCGCGAGCAACGCGTCGCGGTCCGCGTCCGGGCTCGTCCACTGCCGCGCGCGCTCGAGCGTCCGCTCGATCGCCTCGCGCTCGTCCAGGATCGAGCCACCGCCGACCCCGGCGACCCACGCGATCGCGCGCGCGTGCTCCGCGTCCTCGGGCTCGAACGCCGCGCCGCCGGTCGGCACCCGCGCGCGCGCGTCGACGATCGGCCCGAGCGGCACCGCGACCGCGAGCCCCTCGACGCCGCGATCGAGCCGGCCGCGCGCGGTGACGATCCCCACGAGGCGCCCCTCGCGATCGACCACCGGCCCGCCGGAGTGCCCCGGGTTCACCGTCATCGTCAGGTGCAGCTCGCCGTTGCGGGTCACGCGGCTCACCTCGCCGCTCGCCGCCGCGGGCGTGTCCTCGCGCAGGTCGAGCGGATAGCCGCTCACGCTCACGCGCTCCGACAGCGTGAGCGGGCGCGCCTGCGCCGGCAGCGGCAGTCGGTCCGGGAGCGCGCCGGCGACGACGACGAACGCGAGGTCGTGCTCCGGATCCACGTAGACCGGGCGCGCGGGCATCGGCGTCGAGCTGCCGGGCAGAACGACGATCCACGCGTCGGCGCCCCACACCACGTGGCGCGCGGTGAGCACGAGGTTCGGGCCGACCACCACGCCCGAGCCGTGCGTCGAGCTCGGCACGCCCACGACGCGGCGCACGTGCGAGCGACGCCCGTCGAGGCCCTGCGCGTCGATGCCGCGCAGCGAGATGATCCGAACGGTCGCGCGGTCGACCGGTCGCAAGGTCACGGCCTGCCGCTGCGCGCGCGCGAGCGCGGGGACGGCGAAGAGGACGGCGAGACCGAGGAGCAGCGCGCGCATCACAAGATCCGGAACGAGTCGAAGAACGCGGCCGTGCGCGCCGCGCCGAGCGAGGCGGCGCCGACGACCTGCAGGACGTAGACGCGGCGCCCGGTGAGGAAGGCGCGCGCCTCCTCGTCGCGCGGCGGCGCGTAGCCGCGACCGGGGAAGCCAGACGCGTGCAGGTAGGCGCCGGGCGCGCCGAGCGAGAGGTGCGTCGCGACGCGCTCCAGCGCCCGCTCGGGGGCGGCGCCCGCGAAGCCGAACACCATGACGCGGTAGAGCCCGCCCGGGTGCGGGCTCTCGAAGGCGACGGCGTCGACGGTCTCGTCGTCGAGCTCGACGCGCGCGGACCGACGCGCCCCGATCGGGGGGATGACGGCGGCGAAGTCCACGTCGGGGAGGTAGGTCGCGACCGGCTCCGTCGAGTCGCCGAGCGGCAGCATCGCGTCCTCGCGGTCGAGCGCGATCGACTGCATGAAGTACTCGGCGGAGCGCAGCGCCGCCGGCGTGGAGTCGACCGCGACCGCCGCGACGTAGAGCCGCTCGCGGCCGATGAACTGGCGCAGCGCGAAGAACCCGCCGTTCGCGACGCGCCCGGTGTCCTCGCGCGCGTAGAAGCCCGGCATCGCGACGCGCGCCGAGCGGCGGTCGGTCGCCTCGGCCCGCTCGACGATGGTGTCCGCGAGGCGCTGCGCGCGCTCGAGCGGGTCTCCGACGACGCCGCCCTCCCACTGCACGATGAACACGCCGAAGGTGCCGTGCGGCGCGTCGAGCCGGGCGGTGACCGACTGATAGCGCGCGCCGTCGTCGTCGATGCCCGCCTCGCCGTTCACGCGCGGGGCGAAGGGCATCTCGCAGGCGAAGCCGGTGTTGGGCGGCGCGACCGCCGCCCAGCCGGACTGCCCCGCCGGACGGAGCCTCGCGCGATCGTCGCGGCTCTCGTCGACCCGCGGCCCGCTCGCAGGATGGTAGGCGCGGCGCCCGCACGCCGGCCCCGCGACGAGCAGCGCCGCGACGACGAGGCCCAGCGCACCGATCCACGCGCGCGAGCGCACCGCCGCCGCCGGGCGAGGTGCCCGAGGCGTGGTGTCGACGCATCGACGCTCGAGGCGGGCGCGCATGCTGGCGAAGTCTCGCCCGTCGCTCTCTTCGCGACAAGCGCACAGACACATGGAACGCACAGACACATGGAACGCGGAGGGCCGCGCGTGCGAGGATGGCGACGTGGACCGCCCTCTTCGCGTCGTGATCTTCGGCTCGACCGGCCTCATCGGGCGCGGCGTCCTGCTCGAGGCGCTCGATCATCGGGCGATCGGCGAGGTGCTCACGGTCGGCCGGCGGCCCTCCGAGGTCGTGCACGAGAAGATCCGGCACCTCGAGCACGAGGACTTCCTCGACTTCACCGCGATCGCGGGCGAGCTCGCAGACCTCGACGCGTGCTTCTGGTGCCTCGGCATCTCCTCGGCGGGCGTGAGCGAAGCCGAGTACACGAAGATCACGTACGACTACACGATGGCGGCGGCGAAGGTGCTGGCCGAGGCGAGCCCCGGGCTCGTGTTCTGCTTCGTCTCGGGCGAAGGCACCGACGAGACGGAGCGTGGCCGCTCGATGTGGGCGCGGGTGAAGGGCCGCACCGAGAACGCGGTGAAGCGCGCCTTCGACGACGCGTACCTGTTCCGCCCCGCGTACATCCGGCCGATGCGCGGCGCGCGGTCCAAGACGACGCTCTATCGCGTGCTCGATCCCCTCCTCGTGGGGCTGAGCCCATTGCTGCGGCCGATGGGCATGGCGACCTCGACGGTCGAGATCGGCAAGGCGATGATCGCCGCCGTCCTCGGGCTGTCCGACGAGCGGCTCCTCGCGTCCAAGCAGATCAACGCGCTCGCGGCGAAGCTCGACGCGACGCCCCTCCCTCGGTGAACCGGCGTCGATCCGTGAGGGGTTCCGGCGCATCGCGCGCTCGACTACGCTCGCGCGCATGCGGCGCGCGCACGGCGGATGGAGCGTGAGGGGGTGGGTGCTCGCGTGCGCCCTCGCCGCCGGCTGCGCGAGCACGCCAGCGCAGGTCGTGATCGGGCCGGCTCGGTACGACGGGCTCGAGCAGCTCTGGGAGGCGACGGTCGCGACGCTCGCCGCGGCGGGGTACACGCCCGAGGCGAGCGACCCGTACCGCGGGCGCATGCTCCTCCCTTCACGCATGTACGGGAGCCGGCACCGCTTCACCGTGCAGTGTTACCGCGAGGGGTGGGTCCAGCTCGGCTACGAGGACTCGCGCGACGCACACCAGCCGGCGCTCGCGCGCGAGCACCTCGCCCTCGCCCTCGCGCTGCGCGAGCGGCTGCACGACCGGCCGGCGCCGGAGCCCACGCCGTGACGCGCGCCTCTCGAGCCGGTGTGCTCCTCGCGAGCCTCGCGAGCCTCGCGAGCCTCGCAGCCGCGCCGCGCGCGCACGCGCAGACCACGTGCGCCGGCGGTCGCGTCGTGACGGCCGAGGGCTACTGCTGCTGGCCGGGCCAGCGGTGGGACGCAGAGGACCTGCGCTGCAGCGGCGCGCCGAGCTGCCCTGCGCCGCTCACCGCAGCAGGCGAAGCGTGCGTCGACGGTACGAGCCCGACGCGCGAGCCTCCGCCGCGCGCGCCGACGATGGTGCGCGCGGACGGAACGGTGGACTACGGGGCCGGCACCGTCACGCGCCCGCGCCAGGCCATCGCCGCGCCCCGAGAGCCAGAGCCCGCCGCCACCGGCCCGGTCGGCGGCGCGTGGCCGCTCGCGGGTCGCGCTCCCCCGTGGGGCCCGCGCAACCCGCGGCGTGTGACGCGCTCGATCGAAGGGCTGCAGGTCACGGGCGCGCTGTTCTTCGGCCTCGCCTACGCGAGCGCGGTGTTCACGAGCGTGGCGGCGTTCGCGCACCCTGGGAGCCCTCGCGTGCTCGGTGGGATGGGCCCTCGCGACGCGACGTGCCACGACACCATCGGCGCGTTCCTCCTCGTCCCGGTGATCGGCGCCGTCGTCGCGGCGGTCGTCGGCGCGGAGTGCAGCGTCCCGCTCTACACGGCGGCGGGCGGCGCGGGCCTGCGCACGGGCCAGACCCTCTCGATCAGCAGTGAGGCGGAGTGGACGACGAGCGCCGCGCTGAGCGCTTCCTTTCAGATCTTGGGGCTCGGCATGTTCCTGCTCGGCACGTCCCTCTCCGAGGAGGTGACGGTGTACGAGGACGGCACGACCCGCGCGACGCTCGCGCCGCTCGTCGGCGCCGCGAACGGCCTGCGCTTGACGCTCGAGCTGTGAGCTCGGGCGCGCTTCACTGGCAGTAGATCGGCGGCGCGCACACGCGCGTGTCCCCCGCCGGGACGCAGCACCCGCTCCAGCAGCGCGACGGAGTGCAATCGACCTGCGTGCAGCGGGCGCCCCAGTCTGGCCACTCCACGCACGCGAGCCCCCCACAACACCCATCGAAGCTCGGTCCACACCGCCGGGTCTCGTTCCGGCACGGGCCCCCGATCCGTGGCGCGCAGATCCCGCTGACGCAGACGTACGCGTCCTCGCCCGCGCGGCATCCGAAATCGCAGCTCGCCGTGCACGAGCCCCGCCCATCGACGCTCAAGCACAGCCCGCTCTCGCAGTCTTGTGCGCCCTCGCAGGGGCTCTCGAAGGTGCCGAGCGGGATCACGTCCGGTGCGTTGCCGCACGCGGCGAGGAGCCACGACACGAGCGCCAGGGTCGAACGATTGGCCATCACCGCGTCATCCGTCGCGAGCACACCCCCGCGCGCGTCCCGCGCACGCGCTCGGCGCACGGTAGCACCGCCCGCGCGCGCCCGGCCAGGGAGCCGACGGAGCCCGAGGAGCCCCAGGAGCCCGTGATGGTCGGCGCCCGCCGCATCGGGTAGCATCGTCACCGATGCGGTGCGCGACGGCTCGAGGCAGTTGGGTGCTCGCGTGCGCCCTCATGGCCGGCTGTGCGAGCACGCCGCCGGCGCGCGTGCTCATCGGCCCGGTGTCCGGCGTCTCCTCCGAGCAACTCTGGGGGCAGACCCTCGCCGCGCTGGAGAGCGCCGGGTATCTCCCCGAGCTTCGCGATCCGGCGGAGGGACGCCTCTTGGTTCCGTCACGCACGTTCGGGAGCCGCGAGCGGTTCCTGCTCCAGCTCTACCGCGAAGGGTGGGTGCAGCTCGAGCTCGAGAGCTATTGGGGTCGCACGCACGGCGCCCTCGCGACGGAGTACCTCGATCTCGCGGTGACCCTGCGACGCGCGCTCTACCCGGCGGGCTCGCCGTGACGCGCGCCCTGAGCGCCGCGCTCGTCGTGCTCGCGCTCACCGCCCCGCGCGGGGAGGCCGCCGCGCAGACCTGCGCGGGGGGACGCATCACGACGCAGGAGGGGTACTGTTGCTGGCCGGGCCAGCGCTGGGACGCGAGCGCAGGTCGCTGCGACGGACCGCCGCGCTGCCCCTCGCCCCTCGCCGCGTCGGGGAGCGAGTGCGTGGATCCGCGCGGCGGAGCGACCGAGCCGCCGCCGCGCGCACCCGCGATGGTGAGCGCGGCCGGCCCCATCGACTACGGGGCGCCCGGCGCCGCAGGCGCGTTGGCCACGTCGGATCCGCGCCCGCCCGCCGCCTCCGTAGCGGCACCCAGCGCGCTCGGCGCGAGCTGGCCCTCGATGGGCCGCTACGTACCCGCGGGCGCGCGCAACCCCTTCCGCGAGACGCGCTCGAGCGAGACGGTACAGGTCTACGGCATCGCATTGCTCCTCATCGGCTACGCCGGGTCGGTGGGTCTCGGGAGCGCGGCGCTCACCAGCGCAGGGCTGGGCTCCAGTCGCGATCGCAGCTGCCACGAGGCGCTCGGCGCGATCAGCTTCGTCCCGCTGGTCGGGGGCTTCCTCGCGCTCCCGGTCGTCACGGACTGTCAGATCGGGTGGGACCGCTTGGAGTGGGCGTGGGGCCTCGGGGTCATCCCGGCGGCCATGCAGTTGGTCGGCTTCGGGCTATTGCTCGCGGGGACCCTCACCGTCGCCGAGGTCACGGTCTTCGAGAACGCCTCGCTGCGGCTCACGGTCGAGCCGCTCGTCGGCGGGACGACGGGCTTCTCGGCGCGGCTCCGGCTGTGAGCCGCTCAGAGCCCGAGCACGACGAGGAACACGTCGACGTCGGTGGGCGTGACGGTGCCGCTCCCGAAGCTCGCCGCCGCGCCGAAGCGACCCGCGAGCGCGAGCGTGTCACCGCGCGTCGCGAGCCCGGTCGCCATGTCGCGACCCGCGCCGCCGTAGGAGCGCACGAGCGGGTCGTCCGCGAGCTCGCCGATGCCGAGCAGCACCACGTCCTCGCGACCCGCGGACCAGGGCAGCGAAGCCGCGAGCCACACCCCGCCTCGCGCGTCGACCACGGGACCGCGGGCGCGCTGCGAGAAGCGCCCGCTCGCCCCGCGTGCCCAGCGCGCCGCGCCGGTCGTCCCATCGAGCGCCAACACGAGCTGCGCGAGATCCCCGCTCGGCAACGTCGTCGTGACCCCGCCGAAGTCCGCGCTCGACGTGACCTCGAGGCCGAGGAGCAGCTCGCCGCTCGCACGGTAGGCCAAGCCGAAGGCCTCCGAGCACTGCACGAAGCGCGACCAGCGGTGCGTGAACGCCGGCACGCCGACGCGCCCGACGAAGCAGCCGAGCGTGCGTGACGTCGGGCCGCCGCCGAGGTCGACCCCGGCGCCGGAGAACCCGGCGACGAAGAGGTCGCCGTCCGGCGCGAAGGCCGCGACGACGTGGGTCTCGGACCCGCCGCCGCCGAAGACGTGCGACGCGACGTGCTCGCCGGCCGCGTCGTAGATCGCGACGAACGCGTCGTGGTCGCCGCGGCCCACGAGCGGCCCGCCGCCGAAGTCGAAGCGACCGCCCAGGCTGCCGGTCACCACCACGCGGTCGCCCTCGGCGACGACGCCGCCCGCCGTGTCCCAGCCGGTGCTCGTGATGAAGCGCTGCCAGCGCACCGCGCCCGCCGCGTCCATCGCGACGACGGCGACGTCGGAGCCGATGACCCGGTCCTCGAACGGCGCGCGGCCCGGGCTCGTCCAGCGCACGTCGTAGGTCGCGACGAGGACGACGCCGCCGTCGGGCGCCGCGGCGATGGCGGCGACGCGCACGTTCGACGTGACGAAGCGGCGCCGCCACGACTCGCTCCCGGCGGCGCCGTAGCGAACGAGCGTGACGTCCTCTCCGTCGGAGAACGCGAGGTAGATCGCGCCGTCGTCGCTCACCGCGACGCGCCCGTCCCAGTCTTGGAGGCCGGGCATGAAGCCCGTCGAAGGATGCGTCGCGGACCAGCGGTAACGCGGAAGGCACCGCCCCTCGCGGCAGAGCTGGTCCGCGCGGCACCCGACGCCGCACGCGCCGCAGTGCGTCGTGTCTCGATCGGTGTCGACGCACGCGGCCCCACAGAACGTCCCGCCGCCCGGGCAAACGCACCGCCCGCCCTCGCAGGCCAGCGCCGGATCGCAACGCTCCATGCACCGCCCGCAGTGCGCCGGGTCGGTCGCGAGGCGCACGCACCGCCCGTCGCACACCACCTCGCCGGGCGCGCACACGCAGCGGCCGGCCTCGCAGCGCGCGCCGTCGGCGCACGCGACGTCGCACGCGCCGCAGTGAGCCGGGTCGCGCGCGAGCTCGAAGCACCCGGTCGGACAGGCGTCGAGCGCTGCGCTCGCGCACGCGCACGCGCCGGCCTCGCAGCGCTGATCGGGGCCACACGCGCGGTCGCACGCGCCGCAGTGGGCGACGTCTTCGCCGGTGCGCGTGCACCGCGCCCCGCACGGGGCCTCGCCGGCCGGGCACACGCATTCGGCGTCGACGCACGTCGCGCCCGCGGGGCACGGCGCACCGCATCGCCCGCAGTGCTCCACGTCGCGCGAGAGATCCACGCACGACGCCGCGCACTCGGTGCCCCCCGCCGGACACCGGCACACGCCCGCCGCGCACTCGAGCCACGGCAAGCACCGGACGCCGCACCCACCACAGTTCGCCGGATCCGTCGGCGACGCGTCGCACGGCGCGCAGCCGGCGAAGAGGACGAGCGCGAGGAGCGCGCGCGCGAGGTGCGATGGGCGCGAGTCCATGGCGCGAGGACGAGCCTACCACCCCCGCGCGCGTCACGCCGCGTCGGCGCGAGCGTCGCCGGCCGCGCGCTCGCGCCACCCGAGCAGCGTGAGCGCCATCGCGCAGGCGCCGCCGATCCCGATCCACTCGAACACGTACGCCGGCGCGGCCAGGACGAGGGCGAAGGCGCCGATCATCGACGCGCTCGCCACCCAGAGACGGCGATCGAGCACGACCGCGAGGGTGAAGAAGAGGTAGGCGTAGTAGAGCGAGGTGATGCCGACCGCCAACTCCACGGACACGCCGAGCAGCATGCACGCGATCCAGTGCAGCTCGACGGCGCACGCGGTGAAGATGATCCCGCCGTAGAGGCGGCGGTTCGCGAGGTTGTCGAAGAAGGTCCTGCGGTAAGCGAGGCCCACCGGGAGGAAGGTCGCGACGAGCAGGACGCCCTCGACGAGCAGCTCGGGGTAGCCGATCGAATAGCGGCCGGTTCGGGTGAGCCAGCCGAGCCCGAGGCTGAAGAGGAGCCACGCCGCGCCGAGCACGGCGAAGAGGCGGCGCCGGGCGGCCGAGCCGAGGCTGAAGTCGAGCTCCCGGCTCATCGACTCGAGCCGCCGCACGTGGCGCTCGCGGTGCTCGAGCCGACGCTCGAGCGCGCCGAGCGCGGTCTCGAGCGGCGCCGGCGCCGCCCGCATGCGCGCGGCGAAGGCGCGCGCCGCGCCGAGGCGCTCGTGCGCGAGCGCGTGGCGCGCCCGCTGCTCGTCGAGGCGATCCGTGAGCGCTTCGAGCGCGGGGTGCGCCTCCCAGCTGCGCCGCGCCCGCTCGATCGCGAGCTCGATCTCGGCGAAGCGCGGCTCGACCTCGGCGTCCGGCGCCGGATCGAGCTCCGCTGCGCCCTCCTCGCGCGCCGCGAGCGCGTCGAGCCCCGCGGCCGCGCTGCGCGCGAGGCGATCCGCGCGCCGGTGCAGGAGGAACTCCTCGAGCGCGCGACGGAAGGCGGCGGCGCTCTCGAAGCGGTCCGCCGGGTCGGCGGCGAGCGCGCGCCGCGCGATGGTCGCGAGCTCGGCCGGCACGTCGTCGCCGTAGGCGGGCGGCGCGGCGCGGAACGCGGCGCCGAGCGTCTCGAGCACCGTCGCCCCCGCGTGGACCGGCTGGCCCGTCAACACACCGTGCAATAGACCACCGAGGAGGTACACGTCGGTCGCCGGGCCCACGCGCGCCGCGTCGGCGGCCGCGAGCTCCGGCGGCATGTACGCCGGCGTGCCGGCGAGGCCCCGCAACGCGTCCGCGCGAACGAGCCAGCTCGGGGCCGCCTCGCCGAAGCCGGCCGCGAGCCCCCAGTCGAGCACGTAGACCTCGCCGAACGCGCCGATCATGACGTTGTCGGGCTTGAGGTCCAAGTGCAGCACGCCGCGCTCGTGCGCGAACCCGATCGCGTGCGCGACCCGGATCAGGACGTCGAGGTGCGCCTCGAGCGGGCTCTCGCGGAAGCGCGGGTGCGCACCCGGATCCTCGATCACCCGCGTCCAGCTCGTCCCCTCGACGCGCTTCATCACGACGGCCGGGCTCGTGCCGAGGCGAGCGAGCGTGTGGACCGGCGCCACGCTCGGGTGCTCGAGCGCGCCGCCGACCCAAGCCTCCTTCAAGAGCGTCGCGGTCGCGCCGGGTCGATCGCGTCGCGCGATCTTCACCGCGACCTCGCGCCGCAAGCTGCCTTGTCGCGCCAGGTGGACCTCACCCATCCCCCCCTCGCCGAGCAGCGCGAGCGGCGCGAGCACCTCTGGCGAGAGCGCGAGCGCCGGTCCCTCGCCGGACTCGTCGGACAGCAGCGTGCGCGCCGACTCGGGGAGCTGCGTGCGGTCGGACGCGACGAGCGTTCCGTCTCCTCGCGCCTCGATCGCGGACGCGGTCAGGCCGTGGCGCGCCCACAGCGTGCTCAGCGCCTCCGGGATCGGCACCGCGCTCACGCGCGCACCGCGCGCGGTGCGAGATAGACGAGGCCGATCGCGGCTGCTCCGAGCCCGCCGCCGACGCCGACGATCTCGTAGACGTGCTCGGGCGCGAGCGCAGCGGCGATCGCGGTCGGGACCTGGAGCAGAGGGCTGACGAAGAAGCGCGTGCTCACGAGCATCGTCACCGCGCCGAACGCGAGGAGGTAGAACAGCGGCGTCAGCGCGAGGGCGTCGCGGAACGGGATCTCGGCGTGCGCGCCGAGCACCCACAGGCCCTGCACCGCGAAGAAGGTGCCGATACACACCCACCAGATCGCGGCGTTCGCGCGGTTGAGGAACACGAGGCGCCGCTGCCAGACCCCGAAGGGGCCCAAGAGCGCGAGCGAGACGAGCCCCGTCGCCAGCATCTCGGGGTAACCGAGCGACACGACCTGCGCGCGCTCCGCCCAGCCCATGACGAGGTTGATGACGACGAACAGGGCGCCGAGCACGATCGCGAGGCGGCTGCGGAAGCGGTGCCCCGCGTCGAGGTCCTCGGCATGCGCCATCGCCTCGAGCGCCGCGACGTGGGCGCGCGCGGCGCGCCCCTCCTCGAGGAGCGCGTCGAGCCGCGCGCGGAGCGCGGCGTGCGGCGGATCGAGGCTGGCGAGCGTGGCCTCGGCGAGCTCGAGCCGCCCGAGCCGCATCGCGTGGCCCGCGAGCCGCTCCGCGAGGCGGCGCTCGAGCGCGGGCAGATCCGGGTGCTCGGGCCAGCCCGCCTCGGCCTCGCGCAACGCGAACCGACACGCGCCGAGGCGCGCGAAGAACGCAGCCTCGTCGAGGGCCTCACCCTCCGGCGTGACGTCGTCGAGCGCGTCGATCGCGGCGCGCGCCTCCTCCGCGAACGCCGCAGCCTCGCGGTGCGCCGTGAACGATCGCAAGGCGTCCTGCAGCGCGGCCACGTCCGCGAAGCGCGCGCTCGGCTCCACGTGCATCGCGCGGTGCAGGAGCGCGGCGAGCTCCGCCGGCACGTCGGGACCGTACGGGTGCGGCGCGGACACGTACGCCTGGTAGAGCTTCTGGATCGGCAGCTCCGCCTGGTGCGGCGGGCGGCCCGTCACCACCTCGTGCAGCGTCGCGCCGAGCAGGTAGACGTCGGTCCAGGGCCCGATCCGCGCGCCCTCGCCCATCGCGAGCTCGGGCGCCATGTAGTCGGGCGTGCCCGCGATCGCGCGCAGCGACGACGCGCGCGGGAGCCACGGCGGGCACGCGGGGCCATGGCCCGCGGCCAAGCCCCAGTCGAGCACGTAGACCTCGCCGAACGCGCCGACCATCACGTTGTCGGGCTTGAGGTCGAGGTGCAGCACGCCGCGCGCGTGCGCGAACGCGATCGCGTCACACACCGACGAGAGCACGCCGAGGTGCCGCCCGAGGCGGTCCTCGCCGGGCGCCGGCGCCTCGCGCAGGAGCGCCCGCCACGAGGTTCCGTCGACGCGCTTCATCACGACGCGCGGTCCGACCGCGAGCGTGTGCACCGGCACCACGTTGGGGTGCTCGAGGTGGCCGCCGACCCAGGCCTCCTTGAGGAGGTTGGCGAGCCCGCGCTCCTCGTCGAAGAGCTGCTTGACCGCCACCTCGCGCCGCAGCGCGCCTTGCCGCGCGAGGTGCACGACGCCCATCCCGCCGCGGCCGAGCTCCTCGCCGAGCTCGAGCGGCTCGTCGACCAGCTCCGCGCCGTCCCCCGCCGCCATCTCCGCGCTCGCGAGCGTCGCGGCGTCCGCGGTGAGGTGCCGGTCCGACGCCGACAGCGTCCCGTCCGGCGCGAAGCTCAGCGAGGACGGAGAGATCCCCCGCGCGCGCCAGTGCGCCGTCAGGGCTTCAGTCGCGGTAGCGGGCACGCGCCGGGCCCATGAGGTAGTCGTACATCTCGTCGGGGACGCGGAGCAACGAAGCTTGCACGGCTCCACCGAGCACGCCCGTCATGATGCGCGAGCCCGGATCGGCCATCACGCCCCACGTCACCAGCGTGCGATCGAGCTCGCCGCGGTACGGCGCGAGCTCGAGGAAGCCCCACGCGTCGCGCACGTCGTTGGGGCGGCTGCGATCGAGCCGGAAGGAGACGTCGCGCGCGTCCGGGCGCAGCTCGACGCGCACGTGGTAGCTCGCGCGGATCGGCCCGTACTCGTGGGTGAAGCGCAGCGTCCGGCGCGCGTCGGCGCGGCTCAGGACGCGCTGCTCGACGCACTGCGGGAGCATGTCGCACAGGTGGTCGGCGTCCTCGACGCCGCGCCACACCTCCGCGATCGGCCGGGGGATCACCCGCCACGCCGTGCCGCCGACGAAGCTCTGGCCGGCGCGCTGCTGCGTGCGCGGCCGGCGCACCGGCTCGCCGCGCTCGAGCTCGCGCACCTCGTCGCGGGTGAACTGCTGCGCGCCGCCCGCGGGCGCGAGCGCGAGCCCGGCCGCCGAGGCCGCGAGCGCGAGCGCGAGCGTGGAGCGCGCCTTCATCCCGCTCCGAGGATACCGCGCACCTCGGTGCGCTCAAGGGCGCGGGCCTTCTCGCCTCGCCGACGCGGGCGTACGCTCGACGAGCGGAGGTTGGTCAGATGCATCGTCTCACCATGGCGTGGGTGCTGCTCGGGAGCGTCGCGTTCGCGGCGCCCGGCTGCTCGGGGGAGTCGACGGACGACGTCGACGGAGGGATGGACGCGGCGACGGCGCGGGACGGCGGCGCGGGCGACGGCGCGATCGCGCAGGACGCGGCGCCGGGCGACGGGAGCGCCCCGCTCGACGCGGGCGGAGCGCTCGACGCCGGCGACACCGACGCGGGCGAGGCGCTCGACGCCGGCGACACCGACGCGGGCGAGGCGCTCGACGCCGGCGACACCGACGCGGGCGAGGCGCTCGACGCAGGCGCCGCCACCGACGCCGGCACCGCCCTCGACGCCGGCTTCGACGCCGGACCCTCGACCGCGCTCGACGCCGGCTTCGACGCCGGACCCTCCACCGGGCTCGACGCCGGCTTCGACGCCGGACCCTCGACCGCGCTCGACGCCGGCTTCGACGCGGGACCCTCGACCGCGCTCGACGCCGGCTTCGACGCCGGACCCTCGACCGCGCTCGACGCCGGCTTCGACGCGGGCGTCGACGCCGGGCCGTCGATCTCGTTCGACGCGGGGAGCTGCGGCAACGTCGGCATCAACTGCTCGACGGCCGGCGGCGCGAGCTGCGGCGCCGGGCTGATGTGCTGGACGCGCGCCGGCGTCCAGGGCGTCTGCGCCCCGTCGGACATGTGCGGGTTCGTCGCGTGCACCGACGCCACCGACATGTGCCTGAACGTCATGGGCAGCACGCAGGGCACGTGCGTCACCTCCGCCGAGCTCGCCTGCGTGTGCGCGAGCGCGCGCGGTCGCACGATCTTCTCGTGCCCGGTCATCGGGCCCTGACGCGCGCGCGCCCCTTCACCGCGCCACGTCCACCAGCAGCCCCTCGCTCGCGAGCGCGCCGAGCGACGCCTCGACGAGCTTCGGGATCGCCTCGTCGAGCTCGGCCGGCCCGAGCGGCGTTCCGTCCTCGAGCGTGAGGCTCACCTCGCCCGCCTCGGCGTGCGCGCGCATCCGCTTCGCGAGCTCGTCGCGCTCGCGCGCGCCGTCGAGGTGGCGCACCAGGTGGCGCGTGAACGCGTCGAGCGGCGCGACGCGGTGGTGCGGGCTCGTCGCGAAGTGCCCGCGCTCGGCCTGCAGGCGCGTGAGCGGGCTGACCCGCGGCGCCTCGCCCGGCTCGCGCGCGACCGGTGGGTCGTCGAGGCGCAGCGTCACGTAGCCGAGCCGACCGAGCTCGTAGAGATCGGTGCGCAGCGCCTCGTAGCGCGCCGCCTCCGGCGCCTCGCCGGGCGGGTGGACGCGGCGCACCTCGAGCAGCGCCGCGACCCGCTCGG
Organism: Sandaracinaceae bacterium; assembly: GCA_019637095.1. Taxonomy (GTDB): domain Bacteria; phylum Myxococcota_A; class Polyangia; order Polyangiales; family Sandaracinaceae; genus JACKEC01. The sequence goes on from JAHBWG010000007.1 coordinate 136,641, forward strand.
CGAGCTCGGCGAAGGTGAGCCCGCGCGGCCACCACCGCCCGATCTCGAGCAGGGCGCCCTTGAGGATCGGGTCCTCGGCGCTGATGCGGACGCCGCCGACGGTGAAGAACTCGTGCACGCCCGCCTCGAGCGAGACGCGGCGGCTCTCCGGCTCGATGCGGCCGGCGAAGCGCACCGCCGCGGCGAGGTCCGGGTGCGGCGCGCCGCGCTCCGCGGAGCGCTTGGTGAAGAGCGTGCAGCGGAACGCGCGGAACAAGAACAGCTCGCTCAGCTCCTCGATCTCCACCCAGTCGTCGAGCGGGCCCGAGAAGCTCTGGCGCAGCGCGTCCTCGAGGCGCGGATCGGTCGTCGCGCGCGCGAGCTCGGCGAGGAACGAAAGCTCGTGGCGGTCCGCCGCGTCGGCGATCTCCCGGAAGTGGAACGGGCGGTTCACGGCCGACAAGTACTCGTGCACGAGATACTCGTCGCGGTGGCTCCACAGCGCCGCCGCCTCCTCGGCGAGCAGCCGCCCCCACGGGCTCTCGCGCAGCGGTGACTCGGCCATCCACGCGATGACCTGACGGACCCGCGCGATCCGCTCGGCGGCGTCGGCCGCGCCGCGCACGCGCTCGGTCAGCGCGCGGCGCATGAGCGAGCGGAACGCCCAGCCGGGGCGGCAGTTGTAGCTGAGGTAGAGCACGCCGTTGGGGCGCAGGTGCCGCTGCGCGATCGCCATGATCTTGTCGCGCACCGGCTCGGCGACCCACGAGTAGACGCCGTGGCAGAGGATGTAGTCGAACGTGCCGAGCTCCTCGCCGAGCCCCAGGAAGTCGGCGTGACGCAGGGTGAGGTTGTCGAGGCCGAGGCGGTCGCGCACCTCGGCCGCCGCCGCGATCTGGACGGCCGAGCCGTCGACGCCGACCACCTCCGCGCCGTCGAGGTGGAACGCGATCGGGATCACGTTGCCGCCCTCGGCGCAGCCGAGCTCGAGGATCCGCGCGCGGCCCGGCGGCGCGGCGGCGATCCCGCGGCGCAGCGCCTCGATCGCGAGCCGCTCCGGGTGCGCGAGCGGGACGGTCTGGCCGCGATAGGGGACCTCGTCGTACGGGTTGAGCGGCGCGGGCTCGGCGCTCGCCTCGGGCTCGGTCATCCGATCTTCACCTGCTGGCCCTTGAAGGTCAGGGCGTTGCCTTCGATGTTCACGCCGTCCGACTTCGCGGTGACCTTGCTCGAGTCGAAGCGGAGCTGCGCGAGCGAGGTGGCGAGGTAGAGGTAGTTCTTCGACTTGTCGAGCTCGAGCCGCACGCCCGCCTTCGCGATCGAGAGCTTGGGCCCGGCGTCGTCGGCGAGCTGGAGCTTGGCCGACTTCTCGGTGAGCAGGAGGAAGGTCTTGTCCGCCTTCGCGCGCAGCTCGAGCTTCTCCCCCTGAAGTAAGAAATGCGCCTTGTCGGTGTCCACGTCGTTCTTCGACGGGTCCTCGTCCTTCTTGCGCGTGCCGAGCGCGAAGCCGTCGGCGTGCGTGACGTGCAGCATGAACCCGCCGACGACCGCCGTCGTCTCCTTCGCGGCGTGGATGCGCACGAAGTTGGTCGGCGCGTGGTCCTTGCGGAGCTTCTCCGTCCAGCCGTACGCCTTCACGTCGTCCTTGAGCTCGGCCAGGGTCGCCGCCTCGAGGTGCTCGTGGCCGGCGATCGACGCGAGGTCGAGCGCCTCGAGCCCCGCGCCCTTGTTCGCCGTGTGGTCGAAGTCCTTCATCGCGCCGGCCTCGTTGAAGCCGCCGAGGAAGATCGTCTGCCCGAGCAGATCGAGCCGGCCGCCGTCGTCGTCGGCGGTCCCGGCGTTGCGCGCCGCGACGACCACGCGGCGGTAGCCCGCGATGTCGACCGCGTGCGAGGCGGCGATCCGCGCGATGCCGATCCCGATCTCCGTCTTGCCGTCGGGCGTCGCGGCGTTCACCTTGCCGCGCCCGAGCGCGAGGAGCTGCGCGGCGTACGTCCCCGCGAGGTCCACCGTGCTGTCGCTGTAGACCCGGAAGCCGAGCGACGGCGGCTTGTCGTCGTCGGGCGTCGTGGGGCCCTGCACCTTCTTGTCGAAGTACTTGTCGATCGGGTCCCACGCGAGCGCGACGTTGACGAAGTGCTCGACCTTCTTCGGGAAGAACTTGTCGTGGTTCTCCGACGCGGTTCCGCCGTCGGCGATGAAGACGATCCCCTTGCCGCCGGCGCCGACGAGCCGGCTCTGCGTGCCGAGCGCGATCCCGTCGTTGGCGATGAGCCCGATCGTGCGCTTGGGCCCGGGCAGGCCCTTGCGGAGGTTGCCCGAGACGACCTCCGTCGCGCTCGCGATCGCGCCGTCGAGCGAGCTCAGCGTGCTCACGGCGTCGCCGATCGAGTCACGCACCGGGCGCAGGAGGTTGCGCGTGTCCTCGGGGAGCTTCTGCAGCTCGAAGTTCCACGCGACGAGCTGGTTGTACTCGGCCGCCGCCTCGCGCGTCGTCGCCGCGTACTCGTTCTGGAACGTCCACGTCTCGGTCTTGGTCTTGGTCGAGAACACCGCGTCGGCGAGCGCGCCCGAGACGGTGATCTTCGAGTCCTTGCCGGACTCGGCCGCCGCGTCGGAGCCGAGCGCGAGCTTCGTCCCGTCGACCTTCGCCGAGACGCCCTGCGCGCCCGCGACGAGCGCGACGAGCTGCGCGGCGGTCACCGCGCCGCGCCCGGCGGTCGCGGTCGCCGCCGGGTCGGTGCCGTTGACGACGGCGCCGATCACGAGCGCGAGCGCGGTCAGGCTCGCGGCGTCTCCATCGACGACCTCGATCGACGCGGACGCGCCCGTCGAGTGCGTCTGCACCTCGAAGCTCGAGCCCGACAGGTCGCCCACCTTGCCGGAGGTGCCGATCGCGCTCGCGAAGAGCTCGCGCACGCTCGCGCGTCCCTTCGCGTCGTCGCTCTGGTCGATGCGGCTCGAGTCGAGCGGCACGCGCACGAGCGCGCCGTCGATCGAGAGCGTCACCGAGCGCGACTGGTCGACACGCCCGAGCGTGATCACGTCGCGGAACTTGAGGTTCACCTGCTGCGTCTGCGGCGCGGTGCCGACGGTGAACGTCTTGCGCGAGTCGAGGATCGCCCCCTCGTTGCGCAGGTGCCGCCGGACCTTCGAGCCATCGGGCCGCACGATGTGGCCGAGCCCCGACGCGCTCGTCGCGTCGACGGGCTGGCCGAGCTTCTCCTGCGCCCACGCCGCGAGCTCGGCCGCGGACACGCCGCGCATCGACGCGACGTTCGTCGTGATCTGCACGCGGATCGCGGGCACCACGCAGTCGAGCCCGGCGGTCACCGAGCGCTTCGCGGGCGTGCCCGCGACCGCGATCGCGTCGAGCTGCTCGAGCGTGAAGACGTGCGTGCGCGAGGGGTGCTCGACCGCGACGACGAGCTCGGCGCCGGGGGCGAGCGCGGAGAGATCGAACGGCCCGGCGTTCGAGGTGATCTCGGCCTTCTTGCCCTTGATCGCCGCGCGCGCTTCGCTGCCGACGTCGTCGAGCGAGCCGTCGGGGATGCGCGCCGCCATGCCCGAGTTGAACTCATCGGCGAACCGGCCGACGACCGGCATGTCGCGCCCGCCCTGCCCCGCGCCGGCCTCGCCGTCCTTGATCCAGTAGCCCAGGACGTCGTTCGAGAGGTTGTAGGCGGAGCTCGTCGCGCTCACGAGCTTGTTGATCGCGTCCATCGCCGCGACCGCCCGCTTGATCAGGAAGTTGTCGGTCAAGAGGTGCGCGTACTTCAGCGTCACGTCCGCGAAGCGGCGGAGCTTCGCGATGACGTTCTTGAACTTCGCGAGCGCCTTGATGATCGGGTTGGTGATCTTCGAGGTGTCGATGAGCGAGTACGGATCGCAGCTCTTGAAGGGCGCGCTGAAGCCGTACTCGAGCTTCGCGGGATCGTCCTTGGAGCCGGCGATGCCCTTGAGGAGGATCCCGTCGAGGTGGAACACGGGGTCGAGGTCGGCCGCGCGCTTGCCGATGTCCGTGCGCGTCCGCTCCGCGGCGACGGGCAAGAGCTCGCGCAGCGACTTCGTCGACTGCGCGAGGAAGCCGCCCGTGAACACGCCCGTCGCGAGCTCGGTCGCCGACGCGCCGCCTGCGTCGAAGTACGGGTCGTCCACGCCGCCGAGCTTGGCGAGCGCGCTGCGCTCCTCGTGCTCGCGCCGGCCGTGGAAGAACTCGAACAGGCTCGTCTGGATCGCGTCGACCTGGTAGTGGAGCGCGAGGTTGTTGTAGGCGACGAGCCGGATCGTGCTGCCGTGATCCTTCGCGGTGATCTGGCCCATGCCCGCGCCCGACGAGATGACGATCTTGCGGTCCGCCGAGAGGTTCACGTTCGCCGTCGCGCTCAGCGTCATGTCGGCGTTCGAGAACTGCGACCACGAGCCTCCCACCTGACCGCAGTAGTTCACGCCGGTCTGGAAGAGCGTGTGCTTGTTGGCGTCGATGAAGAGGTGCGCGTCACCCGACTGGATCGAGACGCCGGTGTACCCGAACGGGCCCTCGTCTTCGTCTTTCAGGTTGGCGGCGCCGAGGTTGATGCGCGCCTTCGGAGAAGGAACGTAGATCTCGAAACGCCTCGAGCTCTCGAAGAACTTGTCGTCGCTCATCGCTCGTTCCTCACCGGGTCAACCGATCTTCACCTTCTGCCCATTGAAGGTCAGATCGTCGCCCTTCATGTTCACGCCCGAAGGCTGCAAGACGACCTTGGTCGACTTGTGCTGCAAGAGGACGCGCTGATCCGCCACGCTGGCGAGGCTCTGCTTGTCCTTGTTCTGGAGGTGCACGTGCGCCTTGTCCATGACGAGCGCCGGCAGGTTCTTGCCGAGCCGCAGCTCGACCGCCGCCGCGGTGAGCTCGAGCGCCGCCTTGTCCTTCTTCTGCTGGAGCAGGATCGCGTCGGGCCCGATCGTCAGGTGCGCCTTGTCGAGGTCGAGCGCGTTCTTCGAAGGGTCCTCGTCCTTCTTGCGCGTCCCGAGCGCGAGGCCGTCCGCGGCCGACGCGTGCAGCATGAAGCCGCCGACGACCAACGTCGTCTCCTTCGCCGCGTGGATGCGCACGAAGTTCGTGTGCGGGTGATCGTCGCGCAGCTCCTTGGACCAGCCGTACTCCGCGACGTCCTTCTGGAGCGCGGTGAGCTCGTCGTCGCTGAGGTGCTCGTGTCCCGCGATGGACGCGAGCGAGAGCGCCTCGAGGCCGGCGCCCTTCCCCGCCGTGTGCTCGAAGTCCTTCATCGCGCCGCCCTCGTTGAAGCCGCCGAGGAAGATGGTCTGGCCGAGCAGGTCGAGGCGCCCGCCGTCGTCGTCGGCCGTCCCCGCGTTTCGCGCGCCGACGACGACCCGGCGGTAGCCCGCGATGTCGACCGCGTGCGAGCCGGCGATGCGCGCGATGCCGATGCCGATCTTGGTCTTGCCGTCGGCGGTCGCGCTCTTCACCTCGCCGCGCCCGAGCGCCATGAGCTGCGCGGCGTACGTCCCGAGGAGGTCCACCGTGCTGTCGCTGTAGACGCGGAAGCCGAGCGAGGGAGGCTTGTCCTCGTCGGGGTCGTCCGGGCCTTTGACGTGCTTGTCGAAGAACTTGTCGATCGGATCCCACTGGAGCGCCGCGTTCACGAACGTCTCCATCGCCGGGATGAACTTGTCGTGGTCCTCGGTGCCGGAGCCGCCGTCCGCGATGAACACGATCCCCTTGCCGCCGGCGCCGACGATGCGGTCCTGCGTGCCGAGCGTGATCCCGTCGTTGGCGATGAGCCCGATCCGCTTCTCTCCGCTCGGCAGCGCCTTGGTGAGCGAGCCGGAGACGACCTCGGTCGCGCTGTCCACCGCCTGATCGAGCGAGCTCATCGTGTCGAGCACGTCGTGGATCGCCTCGCGCACCGGGCGCACGAGGTTCTGCGTGTCCTCGGGGAGGATCTGGAGGTTCGTGTTCCACCCGGAGAGCTCGTTGTACGCGGTGTCGATGGCGCGGCGATCGGCGGCGCCGCGCTTGGCGGCGCTGATCGTCTCGGTCATCGTCTTCTTGGTGAAGAGCGCGTCGGCGAGCGCGCCGGACACCGTGATCTTCGAGTCGTTGCCCGCCTCGGCCTCGGCGCTCGAGCGCAGGACGAGCGCCTCGCCGTCGACCTCCGCCTCGAGGCCCTCGAGCCCCGACACGAGCGGCAGCAGCTGCGCCGCGCGCAGCGCGGTGACCGGCGCGCTCGCGGCCGGGTCGGTCCCGTTCACGACCGTGCCCTTCGTGAGCCCGAGCGGCCCGAGCGCGCCGTCGTCGCCGTCGGCGACCCAGATCGAGGCGACCGCGCCGACGCGGTGGGTCTCGAGCGCGAACGCGCCGCGCGCGAGCGGGCCGACGTCCGCCACCGTCCCGATCGCGACCTCGAACTGCTCGCGCAGATCGCTCCGCCCCTGCGCGTCGGTCTGCTGATCGACGCGCCCCGAGTCGATCGGCACGCGGACCGTCGTACCGTCGATCGCGATCACGACCGCGCGCGTCTGCTCGACGCGCTCGAGCGTGACCACGTCGCGGAACTGGAGGCTCACCTTCGAGCCGTACACGTCGAAGGTCTTGCGCGAGTCGAGCAGCGCCCGCTCGTTGCGCAGGTGCGCGCGCACCGTGCGACCGGCCGGCCGCGCGAGGAACCCCGCGCTCGAGGCGGCGGCGGTCGCGTCGATCGGCGCGCCGAGCTTGCTCGACGCCCACGCCGCGAGCTCGGCGGCCGAGACGCCGCGCGCCCTCGTGCGCTCGGTCTCGAGCCGCACGCGCAGCGCGGGCGCGGCGGCGTCGAGCGCGGCGGTGACCGAGAGCGTCGCCGGCGTGCCCTCGGCGGCCGCCGCCGCGATCTCGTCGAGCGTGACGACGTGGCGCTGCGACGGATGCTCGATCTCGATCACCAGCTCGTCGGTCGGGCTGCGCGCGCCGAGATCGAACGGGCCGTCCTTCGAGGTGATCGCCGCCTTCGCGCCCTTCACGCTCGCGCGCGCCGCCTTCACCCCGTCCTCGAGGTCTTGCGGGTCCGGGATGCGCGCCTTCGCGCCGGACTCGAACTCGTCGCGGAACTTGCCGACGAAGGGCATGTCGCGGCCCCCGGCGTCCGGGTCCGCCTCGCCGTCGCCGATCCAGTACCCGAGCACGTCGTTCGTGAGCGAGTAGGCGTAGCCCGTCGCCGTCACGAGCTTGTTCACGGTCTCCATCGCGGCGACCGCGCGCTTCACGAGCGCGTTGTCGGTGATGAGGTTGGCGTACTTCAGCGCGACGTCCGCGAAGCGGCGCAGGATGACGATCGCGTTCTTGAACTTCGCGATCCCCTTCACGATCAGCTGCTTGATCTCGGAGGTGTCGATCAGGCCGTAGGGGTCGAGCTCGCCGAACGCGTCGCTGAAGCCGTACTCGAGCGACGAGGCCGCCGGGTCCTCCGAGGCGATGCCCTTGAGCAGGATGCCGTCGAGGTGGAAGATCGGGTCGAGGTCGGCGCCGCGCTTGCCGAGGTCGCCGAGCGGGCGCGCGCCCCCGGCGGCCATCAGCTCGCGCAGCGACTTGGTCGACTGCACGAGGAAGCCGCCCTTGAAGTCGGCCTTCGCGAGCTCGGTCGCGGCCTTGCTGCCCGCGTCGAAGTACGGGTCCGTCACGCCGCCGAACTTGGCGAGCCCCATCCGCTCGTCGTGCTTGCGGCGCCCGTGGAAGAACTCGAACAGCCCCGTCTGGATCGCGTCGACCTGGTAGTGGAGCTCGAGGTTGTTGTAGGGCACGAGCCGCATCGTGCGGCCGTGGTCCTTCGCGGTGATCGGGCCCATGCCCGCCCCCGACGCGATCACGATCTTGCGGTCCGCCGAGAGGTTCACGCAGGCCGTCGCGCTGAGCGTCATGTCGCCGTCGGCGTACTGCGACCACGACGCGCCCGACTGGCCGAGGTAGTCGAAGCCGGTCTGGAAGAGCGTGTAGAGCGCCGAGTCGATGTAGAGGTTGGCGTCGCCCGACTGGATCGAGACGCCGTCGTAGCCGAACGGGCCCTCGTCGGAGTCCGTGAGGTTCGCGGCGCCGAGGTTGATCCGCGAGCCCGGCTTCGGGACGTAGATCTCGAAGCGCCGCGGCTGGTCGAAGGTCTGGTTCTCGTCGTCGGCCATCGCTCGTGCTCACGCGAGGTAGATCTTGTCGCCCTTGATCTTCACGCCCTCGGTCGCCTTGAGGAGCGCGGTCTGGCCGATGGCCGTCAGCGCCTCGGTCGCGACGAGGCGCAGGCGCCCCGCGCGCGTCTGGCTGAGCCCCTCGGTCTCGCGGAAGCTCTCCTTGGTGCGCTCGACGACGCGCTCGGCGACGGTCTCGAGCGCGCCGAGCTGCTGCTTGACCCGCTTGGCCACCGTGCGCAGCGTGCCGACGACGAGGTTGGCCTCGTCGAGCTGCGCGTCCGCGCGGCCGAGCTTCGCCCCGAGGCGCCGCGCGGCGAGCGCCGCGACGCCCCCGCGCAGCGACAAGGAGCTCCCCTCCTCGCCGTCGAGGTCGCGGGCGGCCAAGCGCACGTCGCCGCCGCCGTCGAGCGACAGATCCGTCCCCGCGCGCACGCGCACCGCGCCGCGGGCGTCGAGCGCGAGGTCCCCTTCGGCGAAGAGGGCGAGGTCGCCGGGCGCCGCGATCAGCGTGCGCCCCTCGCTCGGCCGGTGCTCGACGAGGAGGTGGCCCTCCGCGTCGCGCATTCGCAAGACCTCTTGCTCCCCGTCGCGCTCGAGCGCGGCCGTCGTGCCGTCCGCGGCGCGCACCGCCGGCGCGCTCGCCTCGCGCAGCGCCCGCACCACGCCGACGACGTAGAGGCCGCCATCGTCGGCGCGGCCGACGAGCACCGCGTCTCCGGCCTCCGGCGCGTATCCGCCCGCGACCGCGAGCCGGGCCGCCGCGCGCCCGAAGGCCGGGCCGCTCACCTCGAGCGCCGCGCCGCGCGCCGCCTCGACGCGCGCGACGCAGAGGCCGCCGAGACCGTAGAGCGAGAGACCGTGGGTGGCATCCTGCATCGTCAGCTCCTCTGTCACCTCGGCCGGTAGGCCTCGGCCACCGCGCGGTCCGCGTCGGTGTACTCCGCCAGGGTCGTCACGGCGTCCGTCCACGTCGCGCCGTCGACCTTGGCCATGTGCAAGCGAGCTTGCGTGAGATCGCAGCTCGTGAAGTCCGCCTGCTCGAGCCGCGCATGCTCGAGCACCGCGTAGCGGAGCACCGCGTTCGCGAAGCTCGCGCCGCGCAGATCCGCCTCGGTGAAGAGCGCGCGGTCGAGCCGCGCGAGCTCGAAGCGCGCCTCCTTCGCGTCGGCGCCGACGAAGTGGGCGCCGAAGAGATCCGCGCCGCGCAGATCCGCCTTGCCGAGCGCCGCGCGGCTCAGGTCGGCCGCGCGAAGGCTCGACTTGAGGAAGCTCGCGCCGGAGAGGCTCGCGCCGACGAGCTTGAGCATCGCGCCGTCGCACTCGCTGAGCACGGCGCCCCCGAGGGCCGCGCCGCTGAGGTCCGCCTCGCGCAGGTTCAGCCCGCGGAGCTTGCTGCCCGCGAGGGCGCAGCCGACGAGGCTCGCGCGCTCGAGGACGGCGCTCGTGAGCGCCGCCGACTCGAGGAAGCAGCCGTCGAGGTCCGCGCCGGTCAGGTTCGCGCGCACGAGCGAGGTCCCCTCGAAGCTCGCGCGGCAGAGCTCCGCGCCGGTGAGGTCCGCGCCGCCGAGATCCGCCTCGCCGAGGAGGGCGCCGCGCAGCGTCGCGCCCGCGAACGATGCCTCGGTCGCGCGCGCGCGCTCGAGCCGCGCGCCGGTGAGGTCTGCGCCCGCGAGCGACGCGCGCGTGAGATCGGCCGACGCCAGATCCGCCGCGTAGAGCACCGCGCGATCGAGCCGCGCCCGATCGAGCGCTGCGCCCTCGAGCCGCGCGTGCCCGAGCGCCGCGTCCTCGAGGTTCGCCTCGCTCAACCGCGCCCCCGAGAGCTCGGCGCTGCTCAGATCGATCCCCGACAGATCCGCGCCGAGCAGCTCGGCGCCGGCGAACCGCGCGCCCGGCGCGCTCGCGCCGGCGAGGCACGCCCCGCCGAGCCGCGCGCGGTCGAGATCGGCGCCCGACAGATCTGCGCCGCGCAGGTCGGCTCGCCGCAGCTCCGCGCCCGCGAGCTTGGCGCCCGCGAGCGTCGCGCCCGCGAGCCGCGCCCCCTCGAGCCGCGCGCCCGTGAAGTCGGCGCCGCTCAGCGCGGCGCCCTCGAGGTCGATGCCGTCGAGCTCGAGCCCCGCGAACGAGACGCCGTCGAGCCGCGTCCCCGAGAGATCCGTCGGGAAGCCGGCGAGGCGCGACAGGTCGACGCCGGCGAGGTCGGCGCGCGCGAGGCTCGCGCCCAGGAGCGAGGCGCCGGTGAGCACGGCGCCGGCGAGCATCGCGCCGGTCAGCGTCGCGCCGTCGAGCACCGCGCCCTCGAGGCTCGCGCGGTCGAGGTGCGCGTCGGCGAGCGTCGCCCCGGTCAGCGTCGCGCCCGCGAGCGAAGCGCGCGAGAGGTCGGCGCCGCCGAGCGAGGCGTGCGAGAGGTCGGCGCCGCGCAGCGAGGCGCCGCGCAGCGAGGCCCGATCGAGCCGCGCGCCGACGAGCACGAGCCCGCCGAGCTCCGCGCGATCGAGCCGCGCGCCGACGAGGCTCGCGCCGCGCGCCTCGCAGCCGTCGAAGACGACGTGCCCGACCGCGTACACGCCGCCGAGCCGCGCCCGCTCGAGCGAGCAGCGCTCGAAGCGCACCTCCTCGAGCCGCGCGTCGCGCAGGTCGACGCCGTCCATGCGGCAGCGCTCGAAGACGACGTGCGAGAGCGCGAAGCCCGAGAGGTCCGCGCCCGAGAGATCGACCTCGACGACGCGCGCCCGCGCGAGCGCCGGCCGGCGGCCCACCCCGTCGAAGAGCCCGTCGCGCGTCGTGATCACCTTCACGGCGCCACCCGGGTCCCGAGGAGGTTCGCGAGGTCGAGCCGCGCGTCGCGCAGCTCCGCCTTCCAGAGCTCGGCCTGGTAGAGGTTGGCCCCGCGCAGGTCCGCGTGCTTGAGGTTCGCGCCCTCGAGCCGCGCCTGGTAGAGGTTCGCCTTGAGCAACGAGGCTTGCACGAGCACGGCCCCGTCGAGGTTCGCGCCCTTGAGGTTCGCGCCCATCAGCCGCGCCTGCGCGAGGACCGCCCCGCTCAGGTCCGCCCGCGTGAGCGACGCGAGGGACAGATCGGCCGCGCGGAGCTTCGCCTGCGAGAAGCGGGCGCCGTCGAGGATCGACTGCTTGAACGAGGCGCCCTCGAAGCTCGCGCCCTCGGACGCGCGCAGGAGCGTCGCGTCGCACTTGTCGAACACCGCGCGGTCCGCGCTCACCCCCTCGAGCCACGTGTCGATCAGCGTCGAGCCGACGAAGCGAGCTTCCGTCAACGTCGAGCCCCCGAGGTCGGCGCCGTCGAGCGTGCAGCCCTCGAACACGGCCTCACCGAAGTCCGAGCGCGCGAGCTCGGCGCCCCGCAGGTCGCAGTCGAGGAAGCGCGCGCCGCGCAAGAAGAGCTCCGCCGCCGTGACGCGACCGAGCGCGCAGGCCTTCCACCGCGCGCGCTCCGCGCGGCTCGGCGAGAGGTCCGCGCCCTCGAACGTGCACTGCTCGAAGACCGCGTCCGACAGCTCGCACTCGACGAGGCTCGCCTCGTCGAAGCGGCAGCCGCGCACGAAGGCCCCGCTCAGGTTCGCGCCGCGCAGGATCGCGCGCGAGAAGTCGGCGTCGACGAGGCTCACGCCCGACAGATCGACGCCGGACAGGTCCTCGCCGGCGAGGCTCTGTCCGGCGCGCACCGCGTCCTTCACGCGGCGCCGGTCCGGCGCCTCCTCGGCGTCGTCGAGCGAGCGCAGCGCGATCTCCATCTCGAGCGCGAGCGCGTCCTCGGGCGAGAGCTCCTCGAGCGTCGGCGTCCCGTCGATGCCGAGCGCGTCGGCGAACACCGGCCGGAACGCCGTCGCGCGCTCCTCGGCGCGGCGCCGCTCGAGCTCGGCGGCGAACGACGCGGCGAGCGCGGTGTCGTCGCCGCGCACGGTCATCGCCTGATCGAGGTGCGCCCACTTCGCGCCCGGCTCATCCTCGGCGAACGGCGGCGGGCTCGACGGCAGCGGCGGCGGCAGAGACGGCGCGGCGGCGGCCTCCTCCGCGGCCTCCGCCTCGTCCCGCGCCCCGAGCGCGCGCGCGTACCACGCCGCGTACTCCGGCAGCTTGTGCACCTCGCGCGCGCCCTGGTGCACCACGAACAGGTGCTCGATCGCGTCGAGCCCGCCGCGCGGCAGGTCCGTCACGCCGCGCCACACGAGCACCGCCTGGCCCGCGTCGGCGTCGATCGCGATCGTGTCGAGGCGCAGCCCCACGTCGGTCAGCGCTCCGTCCTTCGCGAGGAACGCCTGCGCGCGCAGGCCCGGCAGGCGCGCGTCGACCGACGCGTGCGCGGGGTGCAGGTGCCGCAGCCGGATCGTCTCCTCGCCCGTCCAGTAGCCCTCGATGCGCTGGTCCTCCGGCGCCGCGAGGAACGCGCGGTAGTCGAGGTCCTCGGCGAGCCCCGGGTAGCGCTCCTTCAGCCAGCGCGCGTCGTAGGTGCCGAGCCACCGCGCGCGCGCGCGCCACTGCCGCGGGATCGGCGCGAGCCCGACCGGGCGCGGGCGCTGATCGGGCGCCTGCACCGACGCGCTCGGGTCCTCGACGTTCGGCAGCTCCGGCCCCGCGATCCCGCGCCCGACGGGGTTCGCCTCGAGGCTCGGGCCGCCGAAGCTCCGCTCCCACGTCAGCGGCAGCGCCGTGATCTCCGCCGCCTCGCCCATCCGGCCGCCGCGCCACACGCGGTCGCCGCGCACCGCGACCTGCTTGGCGATCGAGCCCACGACCATCGACGCGCTCGACTGCGTGACCGGCAGCCCGTGCGGGGCGTGGAACGAGCCCACGAGCCAGCACTCGCCGCACGGCTTGAGCAGCTCGAGGTCCGAGGCCCACCGCAGGCTGCGCGTCACGTCGTCGTCGTGGTGCTCGTCGCCCGTCACGAAGCGCTGCTCGGGCGCGAGCGTCGCCTCGCCGGACTCCGGTAGATCGAGAGTCGCCTTGACGGCCACGGTGAGCACGTCGCGCCCCGGGCTCGGGGACCAGCTCAGCCAGCCGACCTCCATCGGCGTGTCGCGCAAGAGCTCCATGGGCTCACTGCACGTCGTCGTCGAAGGTGATGCGGATGCCGGTCTGCGTGCGGATCTTGCTCTGCGTCGCGTTGTCGCGGTTGACGGGCGTGATCGTCTCCGCGTTCGGCGGCGACGCGACGATGATCGGCCGGTCCGGGTCGCCGTCGACGTGCGCGATCGCGACCTCGACGCCGATGTGGAGCGGGAAGTGGATCCCGAAGCCCGGCCCCGACGCGGCCTGCGCGAGGCGGATCCACCGGCTCGCCTTGCCGCCGCCCTCGCCGACGAGGTCGAACGGCAGGAGCACCTTGTAGCGCCCGTACTCGTCGATCGGCGCCGCCGTCCCAGGCACCTCGCCGTCGACGTGCCCGTGCATGAGCCCGAGGATCCGCGGCCGCGCGGTGCGCAGCGGCGGGCGGTACGTCACGCGGTACGGGATCGCCTCGATCGCTTCGGCGTAGCTGCGCGCCTCGTCCGCGTGCTCGCCCTGCACCGCGCGGCGGCGCACGCTCGTGACCGCGTACTCCTGATCCATCTCGCCGAACGGGTGGCCGGTGAGCTCGAAGCGGTGGCCCGGCGCGAGGTGCGGGATGGTCGTCTCCATCGCGTACCGCTCCTGATCGGCGAGCAGCCCCTCCGCGCGCAGCTGCGCGAGGAACGCCCCCTCGCCCGGCGACTTGTAGTGCTCGCCGTAGTGGTTGTGGAAGCCCACGCCGGTCACCGCGTCGCACGGCGCCTCCGAGTGGAGCTGCACCGTCGGCGTGCGCCAGTTGTAGTCGCGCAGCACCACGCCCTGCGGGCGCGGCTCGACCACGCGCTCGAGCGAGTGCACCGCCGCCTGCGAGCCCGGCGGCAGATCGCGGCGGAAGTACTGCACCGGCTCCGGGTCGTCCGCGAAGCGGCGATCGAGCCCGCGGTTCCCGTCGACGACGACCATCGACTCGCCGTCGGGGAGCTGGCGGAAGAAGTAGTAGACGCCGAAGTGCTCCATCAGCCGGTTGATGAAGTCGAAGTCGGTCTCCTGGTACTGGACCGTGTACTCGCTCGTCGGGTAGTCGCCCTCGGTGCGCAGCTCGAGCCCCTCGTCGGGCCGCAGCCCGTGCTCCGCGAGCACGGCCTGCACGATCCCGAGCACGTCGAGGTCCTGGAACACCCGGCTGCGGTGCACCATCGTCGTCGTCCAGAGCCGCGGGACGAGCGTCGCCGTGAAGCGCGCGTCGCGCGCCGTCTCCGCGCTGTGCATCCGGATCCGACACAGCCGCCCGTGCACCTCCTCCGGGTCCTCGACCCGGCCGAAGCGGACGCGACACGGGTTGCGCAAGAGGTCTTGCTGGATCTCCGGGCTCAGCCCCGCGTCCCCGACCACGGTGAAGCTCAGCTCGTAGCGGTAGAGGTCGGAGAGCGTCTCCACGCCCTCGACGCGCGTGAGCACGAGATCTTCGGGCGAGATCTCCGACGAACGCGACTCGAGCTCGAACAACCATTCGGTCATGGCGGCTCCTCCGGGGGACGGACGGCGGGCAGCCTACCATCGAACCCATGGCGGAGATGCAACGGAGGGTTTCCGCGCCCCCGAGACCCTCCGCGGGACCCGCCGCGGCGATCGTCCGGACGGATCCCGGTGACGAAGATTGTCACTTCACGCGTGAAGCAAAATGCTTCATGACTGAAGCGTCGTGGCGAAGCACCGCTTCTTCTACCTCCTGAACCTCGCGCGCCACCGCGTGCACAAGCACGTCGACCGCGTCGTGCTCGAGGAGCTCGGCGTCTCGGCGGCGTGGCTCGGCGCGCTCTTCGTCGTCGAGCGCTACCCGGGCGCGACCCAGCGCGAGCTCGCGCGGGCGCTCGGCTTCAACGACTCCGCGATCACCGCGCTGCTGCGCAAGCTGATCGAGGCCGAGCTCGTCGCGCGCGCGCCGTCCGAGGAGGACGCCCGCGCGGTGCGCGTGACCCTGACCCGACGCGGCGCGGCGCTCGCGAAGCGGGGCAAGCCGCTCCTCGCGCGGTTCAACGCGACGCTGATGGAGGGCTTCGAGCCGGCGGAGCTCGACGCGGCGGCCCGCTTCCTCGAGGCGGCGATCGAACGGTTCGGTGAGGAGGAGCGATGAGCGAGACGACCTGGAAGGCCACGGCCTGCATCCTGTGCAGCGAGAATTGCGGGCTCGAGGTGCGCACCGAGGGCCGGCGCATCACGGCCGTGCGCGGCGACGACGCCCACCACTCGGAGGGGTACCTCTGCCAGAAGGCGGCGCGCCTCGACCACTACCAGAGCCACGCCGAGCGCCTCGACACCCCGCTCCGGCGCCGCCCGGACGGCGGCTTCGAGCGCATCGGCTGGGACCAGGCCTTGCGCGAGATCGCCGCGCGCCTGCGCGCCATCCGCGCCGAGCACGGCGGCCACGCCATCGCCTACTACGGCGGCGGCGGCCAGGGGAACCACCTCGGCGGTGTGTACGGCTCCGCGCTGCGCGCGCACCTCGGCACCCCGTACGTCTACTCCGCGCTCGCCCAGGAGAAGACCGGCGACTTCTGGGTCAACGGCGAGCTCTTCGGCAAGCAGACTTGTCACGTCACGCCCGACGTCGAGCACGCGGACTTCGTGATCTTCCTCGGCACGAACCCGTGGCAGTCGCACGGGTTCCCGCGCGCCCGCAAGGTCCTCAAGGCCATCGCGGCCGACCCTGCGCGCACCATGGTCGTCATCGACCCGCGCGTCACCGAGACGGCGAAGCTCGCCGACGTGCACCTGCGCCCGCGCCCCGGCACCGACGCGTTCTTGCTCGCCGCGATGCTCGGCGTCATCGCGCGCGAGGGCGCCGAGGATCGCGCGTTCCTCGACGCGCACACCACCGGCGCCGCCGAAGTGCTCGCGGTGCTCGCCGACGTCGACGTCGCCGCCTACGCCGCGCGCGCCGGCGTCCCGCTCGCCGACGTCGAGCGCGTCGCGCGCGGCCTCGCCGCGGCCGAGCGCGCCGTCGTCCGCGCCGACCTCGGCATCCAGCAGAGCTACCACTCCACCCTCAACTCCTACCTCGAGAAGCTCGCGTTCCTCCTCACCGGCCACTTCGGCCGCCGCGGCACCCACAACCTGCACACCTTCTTGCTCCCCCTCATCGGCCACTCGCCGAGCCCCGAAGAGGACCCGACGGTCCCGCTCACCCGCGTCACCGGGATGCGCCCGATCGCCAAGCTCTACCCGCCGAACGTCGCCCCGCTCGAGATCGACACCGACCACCCCGAGCGCGTGCGCGCCATGATCGTCGACAGCGCCAACCCTCTCGTCTCGGGCGCCGACACCCGCGCGTACGAGCGCGCCTTCGCCCGCCTCGAGCTCGCCGTCACCATCGACGTCGCCCCGAGCGAGACCGCCGCGCGCAGCCACTACGTCTTGCCTGCGTCGAGCCAGTTCGAGAAGGGCGAGGCCACCTTCTTCAACCTCGGCTTCCCCGAGAACCGCTTCCACTTCCGCCGCCCGATCTTCGCGCCGCTCCCCGGCACCCTGCCGGAGCCCGAGATCTACCGCCGCCTCCTCGTCGCGCTCGGCGCCCTGCCCGAGCGCTTCCCGCTCCTCGAAGCCGCCGCGCGCGCGCACCGCAAGGCCCCGCGCGCCCGCCTCTTCCCCCTCGCCCTCGCCGCCGCGCTGAAGGCGCGTCCGTCCTGGGCGCCGCTCGCGCCCGTCGTCCTCTACGCCACGCTCGGCCGCGCGCTCCCGCCCGGCACCGCCAGCGCCGCCGTCCTCTGGGGCGCCGCGCAGGCGTACGCGCAGCGCCACGCCGACGCCGTCCGCCGCGCCGGCGTCGCCGACACCGGCGCCGGCCTCGGCGAGGCCCTCTTCGAGGCGATCCTCGAAGGCGAGCACGGCATCGCCCTGAGCGAGCACGAGGAGCGCGACGCCTTCTCCCTCGTCCGCACCCCGGACCGCCGCGTCCGCCTCGCGATCCCCTCGCTCCTCGACGAGCTGCGCGCCCTCGCGCACGAGCCCGACGTCCGCGACCCCGCCTACCCTCTCTCGCTCATGGCCGGGGAGCGCCGCACCTACAACGCCAACACCATCTACCGCGACCCCGCGTGGCGCCGCAGCGACCCGCACGGCGCCGCCCGCGTCCACCCCGCCGACGCCGCCCGCCTCGGCCTCGCCGAGGGCGACCGGGTCGCCGTCGAGTCCCCCGGCGGTGCGGTCGAGGCCGTCGTCACCCTCGATGACGGCATCCTCGAAGGCGTCGTCAGCCTCCCCCACGGCTACGGCATGGACCACGCCGGCGCGCGCACCGGCCCTCGCATCAACGAGCTCACCCAGAGCGCGCACTGCGACCCGCTCACCAAGACCCCGTACCACAAGACCGTCCCCATCCGGCTCGGCCCGACCAGAAGCCCGCTAGAGCGCTAGGTGTGGCGGAACGTCTCCGTGGGCGAGAAGCGGACAGGGATCGGCCACATCCAACAGGCCATCTCCGTCGGTGTCGGGCTCGTCGGGGTCGGTGCCGAGGGCGAGCTCGAGCCCGTCTGGCCATCCGTCCCCGTCGCGGTCACTGGCGAGAGCTCGCTGACAACCGGGCTCGAGGAGCAGAGAGAATCCGCAAAGCGGATGCGGGGGCGGGCTGGTGTGGGAACCGACACAGCACGCGGTGAGGAGCACGAGGCAGCCGGCCGTGCGGTAGCAAGCAATCATCGGCGCCCGCCGGGAGAGTAGCTGAAGAGTGCGTGGTGTGACCAGCACGAGGACCTGCTCTTCGTCTCTTCGAGGTTCTTCACCCTCGGCTTCCCCGAGAACCGCTTCCGCTTCCGCCGCCCGATCTTCGCGCCGCTGCGGGCAGCAGCCCGAGCCCGAGATCTACCGCCGCCTGCTCGGGCTCGGCGCCCTGCCCGAGCGCTTCCCCCTGCTCGAGGCCGCCGCGCGCGCACCACAAGGTCCCGCGCGCCTCGCCGCGGCGCCGAAGGCGCGCCCGTAGCGAGCCCTCCGCACGCCTGCCGGGACGACGCGGACCACGACAGTCCGGCGGCCCTCGTCGGTACCGTTCTGCCACATCGATGGGCCGACCCGTTCGCGTTTGCCAGTGACGATATGCAGAGATACCCTGGCCTCGTGCCTACGGTGATTCAGGACGGTTGGGTCCAACCACACGTCGTCGAGCGCAGCTTCGCTGCCCGGATGCGGCGCTCGCCTGGGCATCCCGGAGATCTGTTGGTCCCCGTCGTCTTTCCAGACTACCAAGTGCGCCTCGTGGGAGGTGACCGGGACGGGCTTCGACTCGGCCTCGGCCACGCAGGAATAGTCCTCATCGACGGCGAGACTCGACGGGCGGACTACTACGAATGGGGCCGGTACGACGTCGCACGGGATATGGGCGAGGTGCGACGGAGTGTCGGACAGCGCGTCGAGCTACGAGAGCTGGCCCGCATTCGCGAGCGCGACGTGACCCGGCTATTGAGCTGGGTTTCGCGGACGCACGGGCGCTCCGGACGAGTCCAAGGGCTGCTCGTACCTTCGGACCGACAGGGGTTCGAGCGCGGGCGAGAGCTCGCCGAGCGCCGCATGCGCACGTTCCGTCCCGGTACCAGCCCGCCGGGGGTCGCCTGCGCCTCGCCGGGCATCTGTCTCCAGAGCCCCTTTGTAGGTGAGGACGAACGCATCTACACGATCGGCGGCAATAGCTGCGTGACCTTTGCGGGACGAGTCACCGAGGTCGCCGCGGGTTTACCGACCTCTGACCGTGACGACTGGCGCCGTGGGACGACCACGTGGCCCGCTACCTATGCTCGTCACATGGTGCAAGCGTTCGGAGTGACTCGGGTCGACCTGGACTCGCGCGGAGAAGTGACGGTCGATCCGGAGTGATACCGCGCGACCAGATGCCAGCACGGCGAGTGGTCACGGCGCGCTGGTTCAGATGGGGCGCTCAGCTCCTGCCGGCGGCCTGTCTCTTCGGAGCCTTGATCACTCTTGCGCCGATAACCTGTCGTCCAGTCGACTGCCGCGATGCGGAGCTCGAGACTCGCCGCCCGACGCCTGGTTCCGTCTGGGTGGGCGGGGCGGACGGAGAGTACTTCGATTGTCAGAGAGGCGGCGATGAGACCTGCCCCTATCGGTGCCGGATGTCCTTCTTCGGAGACGACCCAGGTCCGGTCGAGTGTTTCCGGTGCGCCGATCGGATGTGTGATGGTGTCGACCTGCACGACTGCCGCGCGTACCGGGGTCGTTCGTCGGCCGGTGGCGTCTGTTTCACGAACGGCGCATGCTTGGTTCCTGTCACGCACCACGCTAGTACCCCCGGCCCAAGGTTCGATCCGGGTTTCGTGAATATCTCGGCCGCGTGCTCGATCGGATCGTCGTGGCACGTGGCCCCGCGCCCGAGCCGCTGCGCATGTCGCGGCGGATGTATCGCGAGTTGAAGAAGCTCGTGCGGCGTCATCGTGCGCCGGCCGCGGTGGTCCAGAGAGCTCGGGCGTTGCTGCTGGCGCGGTCGGGTCATGGGACCGTGGAGATCGCGCGCCGCCTCGGGTGCTCGAGCCGGAACGTGCGGAAGTGGAAGGCGCGCTTCCGCGCGAGCCCGACGCTCGCAGCCCTCGATGACGCACCGCGGTGCGGTCGGCCGGCGTCCGTGCCGAGGTGGGTCCGGTGCACGCTCGTGCAGCTCGCCTGCGACCGTCCGGAGGGGATTTTCACGCCGTTCCGCGAGGTCTGGACTCGGCAGTCGCTCGCCGACGAGCTCGCGCGCGTGACCGGCCACCGGCTCAGCGTCAGCGAGGTCGGGCGCATCCTGCGCAACGCCGAGCTTCGACCCCACCGCTTGCGGCAGTGGTTGCACAGCCCCGACCCGGACTTCGAGGCCAAGGCGAAGCGGGTGTGCGAGCTGTACCTGAACCCTCCGCCGGGCGCCGTCGTCCTCTGCATCGACGAGAAGCCGATGCAGGTGCTCGAGCGCATCCACCCCACCCATGTCGACCCGCTGACCGGCCGGGTCCGTTTCGAGTTCGAGTACAAGCGGCACGGTGTGCAGCACCTGCTCGCGGCCTTCGACATCCGCACGGGGCGCGTGGTGGCGCGCATCGTGGCCAAGCGCACCGCCGAGGCGACGGTGTCGTTCATGAACGAGGTCGCACGTCGCTACCGCGGGCGCGAGGTCTACGTCGTCTGGGACAACCTCAACACGCACTGCGACGGCAAGACCGTGCAGCGGTGGCAGGACTTCAACGAGCGCCACGGCGGGCGGTTCCACTTCGTGTACACGCCCAAGCACGCGTCGTGGATGAACCAGGTCGAGATCTGGTTCTCCATCCTGCACCGCAGAGTGCTCCAGCACGGCGACTTCGCGACGAAGCAGCGCCAGCGCCTGCAGGTCGAAGCCTTCGTCCGGCACTGGAACCGTGTCGAGCGACACCCGTTCCGATGGACGTGGAGAGTCCCCGAGCGGCAAGATCGGCGCGCCGCCTGAGCGCGCCATGCCCAAACAGCACGCCGAAACCTGGGACGTCTCCGCCGTCGAGAAGCGCCTCCACGACCGCGGCCTGACGCACCTGCGCGTCCGCAAGCACGGCGCCGCGGTCATCGTCGAGTCGGGCCCCGCCGACAACCCCTGGAAGCACTTCCGGCTACGCCGCGACACCGTCCACCTCTGGTGGCTCGACATGGCCAGCCGAGGCTCGCGGTGGGACCGGACGCCGTTCCGCGACCTGCGCGACAACCTCATCGACATGGTCATCGAGCAATTCCCGTGGACGCTCACCGACGTCCTCGGAAACCCGGAACGGACTTAGGATCGGGGGTACTAGCTCGGTCGACGCGGGTTGGGACTCCTGAGGTCCAGCCTGCGAAGGCCGGAATCCAGACCTCCTGACCCCTGGTCTGCGATGTCCGTCATCGGGCCGGTAGCCCCAGCGTGCGGTAGCTCGACCACAGCTCGCCGAGCTGCCGCGTCGAAGGCCGCAGCGGTGCCACCGCGTTCGCGAGCGCCTCGCAGTCGAGCTCCATCGCGAGCAGCCTGCGCGCACCCCGGGCAGCGGGCCGTCTCGTCTTGCGCCCCCCACCGAGGAGTCGCCCCGATTCCTACGGAGTTTTCACTGGTTGCGACCGTCTCTCGTCTTTCGCCACCTCCAGGAGGACTCGCCCAAGAAGCCCAATGAAATCCGCCCCTTGGGCCCCGAGCTCGTCCTGCGCCACGTCCCAGGGGAGCCGGTCCAGCGGCCGCGGCATCCGAGGCGGCCGGGCCGGCGCGGACCCGCTCGGCGGGCTCGGGCTCGGCTCGACAGGCGGACTCGCTCCCGATCGCTCCTGCAGCCGTCGCGCGACGAAGTAGTCCGGATTGGCCGCCCGCCACGCGGCCTGTGTCTTCGAGCGCCGCTTCACCTGACACGCCAGGGACCTGCACGCGCGCTGCCGAGCCCCCCACCCGCGGGTCGGGAAAGCACCAACGGCCACAGATGCAGCAGGGGCGCTTCGCGGACGGCATCCCGTACCATCCGCCGACTCGCGATCGAGCGGGGCACCCCGCCCGACACCCGCCGCCCCGACCGACGATCTCCCTCGCTCCCCCGCTCCGCGTCCTGGCCCACCGGCGCATCCCCCTGCGTCGCGGCGCGGCGATCGCCCTGCTTCGCGGGCGCAACAGGTTCCTCCTGGCCGCGCCCGGCGAGCGTCCAGCAAAGCACTACGAACGTCACCCGTCGAGGAAACCGCACGCCCAGGATGCCCGATGATGGTCTCGGTCGGCGGCGAACCGCCGCTTGTCGCTCGATCTAGCAAAGAGTATACGGACTAAGACTGTGCCACAGCAACTCGCGCCAAATCTCCGAATCGACGAGCGGCGCACCCCCACGAGCGACCCGATCTTCACTCCGACAGGGTGGGTCGACGCGATCCGTTCCGTCTATCGCGAGATCGCGTCGAACCCGGTCGGCGCAGCCGTCGCGGCGTCCCTGGCACAAAACACGGTCATCTACCCCTGGCCGAACGCCAACAACGAGAACGCGACCGCCGGTCCTCGCAGGGGCTGGGAGGGCCAGCGACACGCCACCCTGCGCGGCGAGCGGGTCCGATACTGCGGCGATTCTCCACGGACTCGGGTCGACGAGACCGGCCGCGTCGTCCCCGGGTTGCGTCCCGGGACGGGACGGGGCGCAACCGTGGACGGGGCGTGACATGAGTGTCCACTGGCACGTCGACGACCAATGCGTCCCCATGAGATTCGAGGCGCGCGTCACGCTTCTCGTGTTCGAGCGCACGGTCATGCCCATCCCCAACCTCCACCGCATTCTACGGCGCCAGTTCGCGTGGTGGAATCGCAGGGTCGAGCGTGCTGCGGTGCACGGCCGACCGCTTGAGATGCGCTTCCGTCTGAGAGCACTTCGGCCGACACCGTCGGAAGAACGGACACCTGGGATCGACCGGGCGTTGCTGGGTGGAGGAGACAATAACGCTGCCGAGTTCCGCCGCGCCCTGGAGCGTCACAGCAGGTATGAGGGCGGGTTCGGCGCGATTCTCGTCGGCTCGCAAGGAATGGGCTTCGGTCGCTCCGAAGCGACCGGCAACGTTGCCCATTACACCATCAGCTCAACGTATGCAGATGACAGGGGAGGCGTACACCTGGCGCACGAACTGGGTCACATTCTCGGCCTGAATGACGAGTACGAGAGCGTGCAAAGAACTGTCCCGCTCCGCCGGGGAGGTGAGTACCAGTCATACAGCAGGCCCGGCATGGAGAGGAACATTATGGGGGATATCATCCGAGATCCGGCGTACGGCCGGCCTTGGCTGGCCGGGAGTCAGGTGAGTGAGATGGCCGACTGGGCGCTCCTCGCCGCTGGGCCAAGCGGCCGGGCCCAGGCGCACGGTGTCTCCTACTTTGCGACGCGCGGGGGGTGGAAGTGGCATCGGCGATAATCCCGGCGATACTCGTCGCGTCGGCGCTGACGGTAACCGCTCCCGCGCGCGCGGAACCCAAGGCGGTCAGCGACCGGTGGGCGATGGAGCTACCGGAGGGTGGTGACTGCCACTGGCCTTACATCGCCGACAGCGGGCTCGTGTTCGGTACCGGCGGTGCTCCCCTCTTCGAGCTCGCCGAGACGGGGAGCGCCGGGCCCATCGCCGTCGATCCGCCGCCCGAGCCCGTCGCTCCTTACGCGCCGTGCTTACCCCAGCGGGACGAGCGAGCTCCGCGGGTGTGGTGGCTCGCCTGCGCGCGAGCACGAGGCCTCCACGCCTTCGTGGCCCACGATGACGGGCTCTATCTTCACGTCATGGCACGGCGGGATACCGCAGGGGCCCGCGAGATGGTGCGGTCGCTGCGTCCACGGCCGACCCATCCTCCTGAAACGGCGACAACGACCCTGGGCGTCCGACCCTGGCTCGTGCTTCACCCCGAGCCAGATCGGCCGTTGGCGCGAGTCTCGGCCCTTCGGTCGCTCGACGCCGTCGATACGGTGACGGAGTTGGCAGCCCCCGGCGCACAGCGCCTCACGGTGACCCACGTTTACCTTCATACGGAGTGGCGTACAAGGCGGAAGGGGACTTACTGGCGCAAGGTGCAGGTCCTCGGGAGGCCGGTCCTCGCGCTCCGAGTCGGTGAGGAGACTGTCGTGCTCGCGTTCGGAGGTCCCGCCGTGGAGCGCAGCCTCCTCTTCATCTGGGGTCGCACCCCCGATGATCTCGAGCGCGGTGTTCGCTTGATCGAGGGTGCTACGGCGGACTCGAGCCCGTCCTTCGTAGGCAGCATGGGCGACCCAGCGTACCGGCGAAGGCCCAAGGCCGCCGGCGGAGCGGACGCCGATTTCGCGTTCGCTACGGCCCTGTGGCTGTGTGCAGCGTCTTGCATGACTCTGTCGGGCGGCGTCGTGGTCTGGCGACGCCTCGGCTCTCATCGACAAGCGGGTAGCGGCCGGCGCGCCGCACGTGCCTCGCGCACTCTCCCTTGAACCTCGGACACGATAGCGAGAAGCCATGAGCGACGATACGAGCACTGCAGGAGAGACGGGGGTCGACCCCCAGAGTCCGTCTGCGGCCCGCCCCGACCTGGTCACGTTCCGCCTCGAGGTCGAGGGCTCCGCGGACTCTTGGGGCGTGGAGCGCGTCACCCTCGAGGAGGCGCTCAACTCAGTGCCCAGGTGCGAGATCGAGGCTCGCTATCGCGGCCACACCGACGAGCGCGAGTTGCTCCATAAGGCGGCCGCACTGAGCATTGAGCGAAGCGCAGGCCAGCACACTCGCTACTTTAAGGGCATCGTCTGGCACGCTCGCGTCGAACCCGCAATGGACGACGATGAGCTCGTCGTCTATCTGCAGGTCACGCCGGCGATGGCGCTCCTCGGCTGCATTCAGGATAGTCGCATCTTCCAGGACGTCACAGTTGCAGGGGTGATCCACGAGGTCTTTCGTCGCGCTCTGAGTGAACGGGAGCGATCGGTTGTCGTGGACGATCTGCAGCGCACGTACGAGAGGCGCGAGTACGTCGTGCAGTACGACGAGTCGACGCTCGGCTTCGTAGTCCGGCTGTGTGAGGAGGAGGGGATCTACTTCTACTTCGACCACGAGACCGAGCCCGAGACGGTTCGACTTGCCGACGCAGTCGGGGGCCTTCCTCGGGCGCGCGTGAACGACGGCGGCGAGGTGCGGTTCTGTGAGCATCCCGAGCAACTCTCCGATGGCGAGGCTGTGTCAACTTTTCGGCACCGGTTCGAGGTCGGCCCGACGGACGTCGTGGTGAGCGACCACGACTGGACGCATCCGACTCTCGATATTCGGGGTTCGCAGACGGGGTTGGGACGGCACGGGTCGCCCGCCCTTGAGACGTTCGATCATACGGATGCGTTGGTGTTCCACTCGTTCGACGGGGTGCGATACGAAGGCCACACGGCAGCGGTTCAGGCACGACTCCGCCGCGAGAGGCAGGACCTCGCGCGACAGTTCTGGGAGGCGACGTCGACCGTGGTCACGGCGTGGCCCGGAACGACTTTGTCGATCACGGGTTGCCCGGAGGCGGAGCACGACCAGCGGTACCTCGTTGTCGGATCTAGCGCCCTGGGGACAGCCACTGCGGGCACCAGTGGAACCTTCGAGGCGAGCCTCCAGCTCGTCCCGACGACGATGGAGTACCGGCCAGCGCGGAGAACTGCGCGACCGATAGCGCACGGACCCGAGATCGCGACGGTCGTGGGCCCCTCTGGACAGGAGATCCACACCGATCTGCACGGGCGGGTGCGGGTGCACTTCCCCTGGGATCGACACCACGCGCGCGACGCCGAGACATCGAGCTGCTGGATGCGCGTCTCGCACAACTGGGCGGGGCCCGGCTTCGGCACGTTCTTCCTCCCGCGAATCGGCATGGAGGTGCTCGTCAGCTTCCTCGGCGGCAACCCGGACCGTCCGCTCGTAACCGGCTGCGTGTACAACGGCGCCAACCGCGTCGGGGTCGAGCTCGACGCGAAGAAGACGCAGTCCCTGATCCGGACGAAGTCGTCACCGGACAGCGAGGGGTTCAACGAGCTTCGCTTCGAGGACGACGCCGGGAACGAGTTCATCTTCGTCCACGCCCAGAAGGACTACAACGAGGTCGTCGAGCACTGTCACTCGACTCACGTGAAGGTCGACCAGTCGAACACGGTGGATCACGATCACACCGAGACGGTCGGCCACGATCAGAAGCTCACCGTCAAGGGCATGCGCGAGAAGACGGTGGAGAACTCCGAGACCGTCGAGATCCAGGCGGATCGCACGGAGACGGTGTTCGGCAACGAAGACCTGACGCTCAAGAGCGATCGCATCACGAAGATCACGCACAACGAGACGATCGAGATCGGCGGCGACCGAACCATCAAGGTCAAGGGGCGCGAGGACCAGCTCGTCGTCCAGGGGCGCGAGGTCGTGATCGAAGGCGACGACGTGCTCCGCGTGAGCGGGGGCGCGAACCGAACCGAGGAGTTCACCGGCGAGCGCACGGTCAGCATCACCAACAAGTTCGACCTCGTGCAGGGCGACTCCGAGAAGCTCCGCATGGACGGGCAGAAGACGTACCTCGAGTCGGCCAAGGAGGTGACGGTCAAGACCGGGAGCTCGGAGTACGTCCTGAAGAGCGACGGGAACGTGAAGCTCACGGCGGCGACCAAGGTCGAGATCGAGGTCGGGGGCTGCAAGATCGAGATGACACCTCAGAAGATCACGCTCACCGCGGGGCCGTCGTCGATCGAGCTCGGACCGAGCGGGGTCACCACGTCCGGGCCGAAGATCACCTCCTCGGCGCAGACGATGAACGAGATCACGGGCCTGCTCGTGAAGCTGAACTGATGGAGTCGCTCGCCAAGCCGCTGCGCACGCTCGAGGATGACCTGCGATGGTTCGTCCGCGCGACGGAGGTGCGCTTGCTGCACGTCACCGCGTCGGCGGACCTGCGCGCGGCGGCGCTGAAGGTCGTCGCGGGGATGGAGGCGCTGCCGGCGAACCGCAGCCCGTTCACCGTCCTGGAGGATCCGTTCCTGCGCGCCGACCACGGCTGGAGCTGGCGGGCGCGGAGGATGGTCGAGGACTGGGAGGGCCGCGTGCGCGTCACGGCGGAGAGCGGGCTCGAGCTCGGCTCGCTCAGCGGGCAGCGTCCGGCGTCGGCCGATCCGCTCGCCGCGTTCGGAGGCTGGCTCGACTTGGTCCTCTCGGCGCTGCGGCCTCCGCTCGAGGGGCTCGTGGTCGTCCTCGCGCCGACACGGGTGGAAGACGGCGCGGCGTTCGAGAGCGCGCTCCTCGAGCTCTTGCGCCGCCCGGAGCTCACGCGCGCTCGCTTCGTGGCGGTGGAGGTCGGCGAGGCCGCGTTGCCACGCTTGCACGAGGAGCTCGGCAGCGCGGCGCTCCGCTCCCGCTGCGAGCGCGACGACGCGGCGTTCGCAGACGACCTGAACGCGCTCATGCGGTCGGTCGACCCTTCGCTGCCCGGGCCCGCGCGGGCGGGCGCGGCGTGGCCGCGCGGCGTCATCGTCCCCCCGCGGCCGGGCGAGCGGGAGCCGACCCCCGAACAGCAGGAGGAGGTCGACATCGAGCTCGCCGCCGCGGGCGTGAGCCCATCGCTCGCGGGCGCCGCCGGTGTGCGCATGCAGCAGTACGTGATCGCGGCGGCCCTGCACCTTCGCGAGGGCAACGGCCCGACGGCGGTCGACTGCCAGCGCCAAGCATGCCACCTCGCGTACGAAGCGGGCGCGAAGCGCGAAGCCCTCATCCAACATCTGGTGCTCGCGGGTTACGAGCTCGCGGCGGAGATGGAGGCGGACGCGGTCCGCGAGTATGCGTCGGTGAGCGAGCGCGCTTCGCTCTGGGACTGTCCGCTCGAGGCCGCGCAGGCCGAGCTCGCGCTCGCCGTGATCGCGGCGCGACACGGCCGGCAGCCCGACGCGGCGGCGCACTACGTGCGCTCGGCGGAGGCCGCGCAGCGCGCCGACGCGACGGGCCTGGCGATCGAGGGCTGGCGGCTCGCGGGACAGATGGCGGCGCACGCCGGGCTCGATCAGCGCGCCGCGGAGTGCTTCGGTCGCGCCATCGAGCTCGCGGAGGACGCAGCGCCGGACGTCGCGTCGAGCTCGAGCGCGCCGCGGGCCGCGCGCCAGCTCGCCGAGCGCCTGCGCGCCAAGGGCCTGGGCGCGCAGGCCGACTCGCTCGAGCACACGGCCAACCGCCTCGAAGAGGGCATGCCACGCTCGGTGGCGGGCCTCTACTGATGCTCGCCGGCAAGCAGACGGACGGGGTCGTCGGGCTCGACATCCACTGGGAGATGCTGCCCACGCCGGCGGGTCCGGTCCCGACGCCGTTCCCGAACCCGTTCGTAGGGCTCGTCTTCGATCCGGTCGGCCTCGCCGTCGGGCTGGTCATCGACAACGTGATCGGCGCGCTCACCGGATCACCGCCGACGGGCCCCGTGCTCGTGAACCTCCTGCCCGCGGCGAACACGGGCACGGAGGCGATGGGCTTCGGCCACATCCTCATCCCGCCTGGCACCGCGTGGGCGCCGATCCCCGGCGTGATGCCGCTGATGATCCCGAACAAGCCACCGCCGGCCCCGAGCCCGATCCCGAGCGACGACGCGATCCTCGTGACCGGCTCCAAGACCGTGCACGTGATGGGCTCGAACTTCTGCCGCTTCGGTGACTTCGCGATGAGCTGCGGCGAGCCGGTGCGGCTGCCGAGCTCGGTGCTGCTCGCGACGCCCAAGGGCATGCCCGTGCTCGTGGGCGGCCCCCCGACCCTCGACGCGATGTCGGCGGCGGGCGCGTTCATCCGCACCGCGTGGGTGAGCCACCAGCTCAACAACCTGCTCAGCTACCTCCGCTCGGACCGCCTGCGCAACTTCCTCAGCCGGCTCGTCTGCTTCCTGACAGGCCACCCGGTCGACGTCGCGACGGGGCGCGTCTTCACCGACGCCGTCGACTTCGAGCTCCCGGGCCCCATCCCGCTTCGGTTCGAGCGCGTCTACAACTCGGGTGTCTCGGCGCGCAGCGGCCCGCTCGGCTACGGCTGGAGCCACTCGCTCGATCAGCGCCTGTGGGAGGAGCGGGGCAAGATCGTCTACCTCACCGAGGACGGGCGCGAGGTGGAGATCGACACGTTCGATCGGCCGGGGCACCGCATGTCGCGCGGCGACGAGGCGTACTACCCGATCGATCGGCTCACCGTGAAGTGCCTGGGTGAGGGCCGCTGGGAGGTGTGGAGCCCCGACGGCCTCGGCCGCGAGCTCGGCCCGGTCGACGGCGGCGAGCCGGGCGTCGCGCGCCTCTTGGCGCTGAAGACGCGCGACGGTCACCACCGCGTCGAGCTCTCGTACGACGAGCGCGCGTGCCTCTTTGCGGTGCGTGACTCGGGCGGTCGCCAGGTGCGCTTCGTTCACGACGGCGCCGGCCGTCTCGTCAGCGTCAAGCTCCCGGTGCCGGGCGGCGAGGGCCACTACGAGCACCGCCGCTACACCTACGACGAACACGGCGATCTCGTCCAGGTCACCGACCCGACGGGGGCGTTCTGGGAGCTCGAGTACTCCGGGCACCTCCTCACGCGCGAGACGGATCGCGAGCGGCTCTCGTTCTACTTCGGCTACGACGGCATCGGCCAAGATGCGTGGTGCATTCGCACGTGGGGCGACGGCGGCATCTACGACCACGAGCTCGCGTACGACAAGGTCGGCAAGGTCACGTGCGTGACGAACTCGCTCGGCCAGACGACCACCTACCGGATGGACCCGCTGGGGTGCGTCACCGAGATCATCGACCCGCACGGCGCCTCGACGCGCTACGCGTACGACGAGGCCTCGCTCCAGCGCATCGCGGAGATCGACCCGCTCGGAAACACCACCCGCTACGGCTACGACGGACGCGGCAACCGCGCGCGCATCGAGGCGCCCGACGGCGCGGTGACGACCATCGAGCACGACGCGCGGTTCCTCGACGCGCCGGTGCGCGTGGTCGCGCCCGACGGCGCCGAGTGGGCGTGGTCCTACGACGAGCACGGCCGGCTGCGCGGGCAGCAGAACCCCTTCGGTCACTGGACGCGCTACGACTACGAGACCGGCCGGCTCGTGTCGGCGGCGACGCCAGGCGGCGCGGTCACGCGTCTGACCTACGACGGCTCGGGCAACGTGGCGACGCACACCGGCCCGACGGGGGCGCTGACGCGCTTCGAGCACGACCGGCAGGGCCGACTGGTCAAGCTCGTCAACCCGCTCGGCGGCGTCGAGCGGCGGCGCTACGACGCGGCGGGGAACCTGCTCGAGGTCGACGAGGCGCACGGAGTGCGCCGCCGCTTCGAGTACGACAAGGAACAGAACTTGACGCGGACGATCGACGGCCTGCGCGACGTCGCGTTCACGTACACCGGCTACCACCGCCTGCACGAGCGGCTCGAGGCGGGCACGGCGGTGCGCTTCCACTACGACACGGAGGACCAACTCGTCGCGGTCGAGAACGAGCACGGCGAGCGCTACCGCTTCGAGCTCGACGCGTGCGGTCGCGTCACGACCGAGACGGGGTTCGACGGGTTCGCGCGCCGGTACACGCGTGACGTGGCGGGCCGAGTGAGCGCGGTGGACAG
>JAHBWG010000070.1 GCA_019637095.1 Sandaracinaceae bacterium
CTTCAGCAGAGCGCGGGACATTCCCAAGGAAACGCGATCTCCTCCGCCAGAACGGGACACGAAATCTGCGCATCACCACGACAACACCGACCTCTCGCGGCAGCCTTGCCAAGGCTTCGATCGATTGCCGGCCCCCCGAGTCCCAGTAGAATTCGGCGCCCTGCACGACGGAACCGGCCGCGCGACGCCGAGGACCACCATGAAGACTGCGCCGAAACCACAGGACGCCGAGACCAAGAAGTGGCTCACGACGCTGGTCGAGCGCGCGAAGGCGCTCGACGCGATCTTCGCCTGTGGTGGCGAGGTCGAGGTGGCCGCTCCGCTCTCGCTTCGCGGTCCCGGAGGAAAGAAGCTCGAAATCGTCGAGCGGATCGGTTTTCGGCGGAGCAACGTCGACAAGAAGCTCCGCGCGTGGTGTGCCCCGGCGTCGTTCGGGGAAGGAACGGAGACCCGAACGGACGCTCGCGTGCGCGAAGGGCGACAGCTCTACGCTCGCAACGGGGCGCTCGCTGTCGAAGGGCTCGACGACGCGCTCCACGACATCCTCCGCCAGATTCGCGAATCGCTGTGTCCTCACGAGACGGTGCCGCCGATCGCCGAGCTTCACTCGCTCAACGTCTACGGTCGAGGTGGCCACTTCGTCGCTCACAAGGATACGCCGCGCGAGCCGAGAGTTTTCGGGACGCTCGTCGTGTGCTTGCCGCTTGCCTTCAGCGGCGGACGGCTGATCGTCGAGCAGCAGGCGCGCGCGACCTTCGATTGGGAGACGCGTTCGTATTCCTTTGACTCGTCGCCCGAGAAGGAGGCCCGGCGCATACGTTGGGCAGCATTCTTCGGAGACGTCGATCACCGCATCGAGACGGTCACCTCCGGCTGCCGAGCGACACTGACCTACGAACTGCGGCGCGCGCCCGACTCTCAGGCCGCCGTGCCTAGAGCACCGATCCGTTTGAAAGCCGTGTCATCTCGATCACTTGGCGCGCGGGGATCGACAGGAGGGGGTCGATCGTGATCGGCTCGCTCTTCGCGGGCCGTCTGGAACGCGGTCCGAGGAGGCGAGCATGGGTGTACCGCGCTGGAGGCCGGGGAGTGAGATCAGTAAGCGGGAGGCGTTCCTGCTGAAGCGGATGGTCCGGACGAAGAAGCTCTTCCGCTTGCTGCGCGAGCATCGGCTGGAGCTGTTCGACGACGCCTTTCAGGACGAGCTCGCTGAGATGTACCGGGACACGGGCGAGGGCAAGGTTCCCGCGCCGCCCGCGATGCTCGCGGTGGCCGTTCTCCTGCAGGCCTACACCGGGTGCTCGGACGCCGAGGCGGTGGAGAACGCGGTCGCCGACGCGCGCTGGCGAATGGTCCTGGGGGTGCTCGACGATGAGGAAACGGGGCCGCCGTTCTCGCAGGGTACGCTGCAGCGCTTCCGCGAGCGGCTCATCGCCCATGACATGGATCGGCGGCTTCTCGAGCGGACCGTCGAGTTCGCCAAGGAAGTCGGGGGCTTCGACCACCGCAAGCTTCCCAAGACGGTGCGCCTGGCGGTGGACTCGCGTCCGCTCGAAGGTGCAGGGCGCGTCGAGGACACCTTCAACTTGCTCGGTCATGCGGCTCGCAAGGTCCTGCGTGTTGCCGCCGCGCTCGCTGAGCGCGCGCCCGAGGAGCTCGCCCACGCGATCGGCGCCCCGGCGCTCGCAGCCAGCAGCGTCAAGCGCGGCCTCGACATCGACTGGAACGACCCGGAGCAGAAGGCGGACGCCATCAAGGTGCTGGTCAAGCAGATCGACCGGCTTGAAGCGTGGGTCGCCGAGCACCTCTCGGCAGCCGCCGAAGGGCCGCCGCTGTCGCAGATGCTTGCGACCATCGCGCGGCTGCGCGAGCAGGACCTGGAGCCCGACCCTGACGGTGGTGGGCCGCGAGTTCGCCCCGCCGTCGCGCCCGAGCGGCAGATCTCCGTCGCGGACCCCGACATGCGCCACGGACGCAAGAGCAAGAGCAAGACCATCAAAGGCTACAAGAGCCATCTCGGCGCCGACCTCGACACCGGCTTGATCGTCGCGTGCGCCATCACCCCGGCCAACCGCCCCGAGGCCGAGGCTCTGCCGGAGATCGTCCAGGACCTCTCCAGGTACTCGGAACGCAACGGCGTGGGCGAGCTGCACATCGACCGCGGCTACGTCGCCAGCGACCTCGTTCGCCAGCTCCATGCCGACGACGTCCCCATCCTCTCCAGGCCCTGGCGAGCCCCCGCCGGCGAGCTGTTCACCAAGCGCGACTTCAAGCTCCACCTCGGACATCGCACGATCACCTGCCCCGCAGGCCACACCGAGAAGATCGCTTTCGGAACCACCACACGCTTCCCAGCCGAGCGCTGCGACTCCTGCCCTCTCCGCGCGCAGTGCACGGACGCTGCTCGAGGCAAGGGACGCTCCGTCAGCATCGCCCAGGACGAGCCCCTGCAGAAGCAGCTGCGTACGCAGATCGCGACCTCCGACGGGCGCGAACGGCTTCGTGAGCGCGTCCACATCGAGCACCGAATCTCTCACCACGCGCGCCGCCAAGGCACCCGCGCACGCTACCGCGGGATCCGCAACAACACCTTTGACGCTCGTCGTCATGCGGCGACCCTCAACCTCGAGCACACACAGCTCGCCATGCAGCGTGCCCAGCTCCCCATGGCCGCGTAATCACGATGGATTCAAACGATTCGGTGTTCTAGCCAGCCCGGTGAGGCCGAGGCCGCGTTCACGGCGACCCTCGCCGAAGCACTCGCCGACCCGAAGGTCCTCTCGGACGGGGGGAAGTTCGGGATGCCTTGCCTGCACCTCTATGCGGTCCCGACTGATGAGAGAACGCTCCCGGGGATCGAGAGCCTCCGCGACAATCTGAAGGGGCGAGACCGTCTCGTTGCTGCCGCCCTGGAGTGCGCAGGGCTCGAGCCTCGCGTCGCACCATACGTCTTCGAGACGTGCGCGGGCGACAGCTGGCGTCTGCACCGCGACGTCAGCGCACGAGAAAGGCAGATGTTCGCGCAGAAACGACTCAAGGGGTCGAGCCTAGAGCGGAAGTTGCCGATCGAGTTCCATGCGGATTGGAACCACTCGGACGACGTAACGTGGCTGGTTCGTCCTCCCTGGGTCAGCAGCTATCGCGAGCCAGCCGACGGGCGACCCGAGCCGGCGACCGAGCTGCTCGGCCAAACTGAATACAGCGCGACCGACTACTTCGGAAACGAGGCGTCGGACGTGTCGTTCTACGCCGCTGCCGCGATCCTCTTCGACGTTCCGCCGGCGTCAGCGAGGAAGCGCGTCGCGGGAAAGTAGATGCCGACGATGACGGCGGCGCGATGTACTGCCCCGCCCTGCGACCGACACGCTCAGCCCGCGACGACAGCGTCACAGCCGATGGCGGCGAGCAGTTCGACGCGAGATGGGTCGAGCACACGCACCTCGTGCTCGCCGGCAAAGAAGGTGGTGATGCGGATGTTGGTGAGGGGAGTGCGGCAGACGACTCGGTGCAGCCCGAACTTGTTCTCGCTGACCCAACGCCGGAGGGCGAAGCTCTGGTGTGCAGCATCCCAGAGCGCGTGCGTCCACCGGTCGTGCTCGATATCCAGGCCGCGCTCCGCGGCAAGCGTGTCAGTCATCCAAGGGTCATCGCGAATGTGCCCTGTCTCGCATCGCTTCGCTCGGTCGTGGATCGAGTTGAAGGAAAGGTCAGAGCGCGAAAGGACGTCGAACTGCAGCCGCGTGTACTTCTCCCACGTACTCGCGTGCCGCGAAGCCGCTCCGGTCCGAAAGGAATCCCAGAAGCGAAAGACCTTCGCATCGCCGATGCCGCGGTGCAGATGCACATAGCCCGCCTCGAGCTCTGGTTGCTCGTCGACGGGAACGCACTGGTAGCTTCCGTGCTGAATGAAGAGGTAGCCCTTCTCTCCTCGCTGCGTGTCGTGCCGATAAACGGCGACTGGAGCCTCGATGCTGCGCCCTGCGAGCCTGCCCTCGTGGTGCGCGACGCGCTCGACTGCTCCACGGCGAGCTTCCCGCCAGAACGCGAACACGTCGTGTGCATCTTCCCGATGGGTCGCACCGAAATAGACGTGCCGTCGAAGTCCAGGCTTGCACACCTGCGGCAACACCCATCCGTACTGGAACAAGCTGTCGCGCGCGGGCGGCGACTCCGGCGTGTAGGCCAGTGGCCCTTCCGCGGCGAGCCACGGAACCAGTCGGTCGTCCGACGTCCTGGTGGTGGTGGAGTATGCCTTCCTCGTCACGGCGCCCTCGCTATGTTGGGTCTGTCGTCGCCTGCTGCAGCTCAACGTCCGAGGGTCCACGGCCCGCCCGGTTGCCAGCGCTGCTCGAAGCTCTCGCCGCCTTCGCAGGCGCGCGCGATCGGCAGCAGGAACTCGGCGAGGACCGGCGCGACGTCGGACAGCTTCTCGGGGCACTCGGTGTTCGGGAGCTTCTTTCGGAACGCGGTCCACTGCGCCACGGTCGACGCCTGCTCGGTGAACGCTGGTGTGAAGGCGATCGGCTCGACGTCGATGGCGGTCTCGCGGTTAGCGAAGGTGGCGGCGATGGCCTTCGCGAGCACCGAGCCGTCGAAGGCGAACTGCCTCGCGAGCAGCCACACGTCGTAGAAGTCCTTCATGCGGCTGTTCAGGGTGCGCAGGTAGACCATCGCCTGGAACTTCTCGGCGACCACCGTCTCGCGCGGGTAGCCCGAGAGCGCGGGCGCAGGGAAGTCGAGCAGCGCCGGGTACGTGATGTCTACCGCGCCGGGCGTGACGACGTCGCCGAACCCGACATCGAGCTGCATCGTGATGCGCGCCTTGCCGAGCAGGCCAACGAAGCGGACGCGCACGCCCTCGTAGTCCGCGTCCTCCTTGATGCGCTCGGTCTTGACCGTGGCCGGGTCGAACGCCATGCCGTCGGGCTCCACGTCGGCGGTGCAGACCTCGCGGACCACGCGCTCGAGGTTCTCGAGCGAGTTGTCGAGACGCCCGAGGAAGTCGAGGTCCTTCGTTGCACGCGCGAGCGGCGCGTCCCACACGTGCAGCATCAGCGCGCCCTTGAGAACGAAGCGCGCGCGGTGAGGGGTGGTCGACAGCCGGTAGAGGAAGCGCTCCATCGCGTAATACTGGAGCAGCTCCTGGAACGGCCGTTTGGTCGCGCGCGCGTGGTTCTGGAGACGGGCCTGCACCGAGGCGGCCAGGTTAGAGGGGTTCTTCACGGTCACTGGGTCGCCTCCAGGTAGGGGCGCATCGCGCGCTCGACGTGCCGCATGCGGGCGTACTTCAGCAGGACGTCGAGCTTCTTGCGTCGGCGTTCACGCCAGCGCCGGAGCGCCTCCAGCACGACGTCGATGCCGATCTGGTTCCGGTACCGGAAGCAATCGACTAGGGTCTTCTCCGGGTCGTATATGCGGACCGGCACGCCGTCGAGCTCGTGCGTCTCGATGCCCTCGTGGAAAGCCGGCCCGGAGAACCAGAAGAAGCGCGTTGGCGGGTAGTCGAGGCGCGGCTTCCGCGTCCCGCGTTCGAGCGCAACGTCGGTCACGTGCGGCACCTGCGTCGTCAGCTCGTGGAACGAGAGCGCCGAGATCAGGCAGAGGACGCCGTGCGGCACGCGTTTGGCCACCGTGACGAGGTCCGGGTGGGCAAGCGGCTCGAGCGACGCGAGGCGGTACACCCCTCGGGAGACGGGCTCGACGACGCCGGCGTCGCGCATGGCGTAGAGGGTCTTCCGGTTGATGCCCAGGCTCAGCGCCTCGGTCATGCGAAGACCGCCACCGTGCCGGCGGAACAGCTCGACCTCGCGCTCGTAGACCTTGGACGCCACGGGGACATAATGCCTTCAAACATCTCACAAGTGAAGGCGTTTTGTACCCGGCGGCCAGCGAGCGGGACTCCATGCGGGACTCGAACCGGGCGGCGGCAATCGGCCCCCGCATTCGTCGCGGGACAGTGCGAACGCGAGAGAGTGTCCCCGGTCGCATCGCCCAACCACCTGGATTCGCGAGCGTTCGCATTTCCGGGACCGTCCCGCCGAGAGCCCTGCGAACGGGTTAGCGAGCGGCGCCGAATGCGGAGCTCCTCTGACGGCTGCGCGAACCGCGCGGCCGTTTCTCTTTACAGGCCCTCGAGCGCGCTCGGCCCGGCAGAATCGAAGCGACCGATGCCGAATGTCCCTCCCGGCGCGTCTCTTCCGGAGCCGGCCATGCGCACCGCCACACGATCCCAGCTCGAGCCCGGCCGCGCGTACCGCACCTGGGACCTGCGCCGGTGGGGCGCGAGCCCCGCGCGCCGCGCGCGACGCCTCGTGGATCGCGAGCGCCTGCGGCCGCTCCACGAGACGACGCTCGCCACCTGGTTCGAGGACGGCACCAGCCTCTCGACGACGTGGCGTGAGTCGGGGAGGACGCCGTGAGCGAGTACCAGTGCTACGAGTTCGTCGCGCTCGATCGACCTCTGACGGCGGAGCAGATGGCCGAGCTCCGCGCCATCTCGACGCGCGCGGAGATCTCCCCCACGCGGTTCTGGAACGAGTACCAGTGGGGCGACCTCGATGCCGACCCCGCGAAGCTCGTGGAGCGCTACTTCGATGCGCACCTCTACTTCGCGAGCTGGGGCGCGCACCGGCTCATGCTGCGCATGCCGAAAGCGCGCGTCGACCTGAAGGCGCTCGAGCCGTTCTTCGTCGGAGGACACGCGGCGCGCCTCACGAGCACACGGGAGCACGTGCTGCTCGATCTGCGCAGCGACACCGAGGCGCCCGAGTGGGACGAAGAGAGCCACGACTCGCTCGCCGCGCTGTCTCGAGTACGGTCCGAGCTGATGCGCGGTGACCTGCGTCCGGCATACCTGGCCTGGCTGCTCGCCGTCTCCGCGGGCGACCTCGACGCCGACGCGGCGGAGCCGCCGGTGCCCGCCGGACTCGCCGAGCTGACCGCGGCGCAGCAGGCGATGGTCGAGCTCCTGCGCATCGACGTCGATCTCGTCTCGGTGGCGACGCGTGCGAGCGCGGCTATGCCCAAGAGCGACGCGCCCTTTCGCCGATGGCTCGCGGCGCTTCCCACCGAGGAGAAGGACGCTTGGCTGAGGCGCGCCGCGGACGATCCCGAGCTGGGGCTCGGAGGCGAGCTGCTCCGGGCGTTTCGGGCCACGACGAAGGCCGAACCCCACAACACACGGCGGACGGTCCGCGAGCTGCGCGCCCTGGTCGACGCCCAGCGCGCCAAGC
This sequence comes from Sandaracinaceae bacterium, assembly GCA_019637095.1. GTDB lineage: Bacteria > Myxococcota_A > Polyangia > Polyangiales > Sandaracinaceae > JACKEC01. The sequence goes on from JAHBWG010000070.1 coordinate 7,233, forward strand.
GGGAGAACGCGGACGACTCGAGCACGCGGTGAACGGGATCGCTGCGAGCGAGACGCGAGCCCGACTCGATCGCCGAGACGCGCTCTCTGGAGGAACGCGGAGCGCGGTGCTCATCGGCCGGCCCCCGCGAGGGCTGCCGCCGGAGCTCGCTTTCAGGCACGCTCGCGCGCATGGAACGCATCGACGTGATCGACAAGGGGCAGAGCGAGAGCTTCGCGCGCGAGATCACCGACATCGAGGGGACGCTGCCCGCAGGGCTCGACGGGACGCTGCTGCGCAACGGGGCGGGCGCGACGAGCGTGGGCGAGGATCGCGTAGCCTTCCTCGACGCACACGCGCTCGTGGCGGCGCTCGATGTCCGCGACGGGCGCGCGTACTTCCGCGCGGTGCACCCGGACACGGCGGCGCGCCGCGAGGAGCTCGCCGCGGGGCGGCTGACGCGGCGGCGGGTGTTCACGAACCTGCGCGGCTGGTGGAAGAACGCGTTCAACTTGGAGCTCGGCAACTCGGCTTGTCACGACGTGTACGCGTGGGGCGGGAAGGTCTACGCAGCCGACCTCGGCGAGCACTGGGCGCTCGCGGCCCCGTCGCTGGCGACCGAGGGGCCGGAGCGCTGGTCGAGCGTGGTGGAGCGAGACGAGCTCCTCGCGCCGATGCCGCGCGACGACGTCGCGCGCGGTCGGCTCGTCGCCTACGCGCTGCGCCGCTCGCCGAGCAAGGGCGACTCGCTGGCGTTCGTGGAGGTCGACGAGGCGCTCGGCAAGGTGGCGCGCACCGCGGCGGTGCCGCTGAAGGGGATCGTGCACGACCAGGCGTTCACGGACCGCTGGTACGCGACCTTCCAGATCCCGGTGACGCCCAAGCCGCTGCCGGCGCTGCTCGGGACGGCGCCGCTCTGGTGGGCGTTCGGCTGGCGCGACGAGGGGCCGACGCTGATCCTCGCGCCGCGCGGGCGCGAGGGCGAGGCGGTGAAGGTCCGGCTCGACGCATCGCTGCGCACGATCTTCCACGTCATCAACGCGTACGACGACGGCGACGACGTGGTGATCGACGCGATGGGCTACGACGGGCCGGTGCTGTTCGACGTGGTGATGCCCGCGGCGAAGAGGCGCGCGCACCGCACGCCGCCGAACAACCGGATCGTGCGCGTGCGGGCGACGCCGGCGAACGGGACGGCCACGGTCGAGCCGTTCGAGGGCGCGTTCGGCGAGGCACCGGAGGTCGCGCCGGCGATGCACGGGAAGCGACACCGCGCGGCGTGGTTCGCGGCGCTGCCGAGCGGGCTCGAGCGCGAGGCGAGCACGTACCTGTTCGCGCGCCGCGTCGGCCGGCTCGACGTGGAGTCCGGGGAGGTGACGAGCTGGGACGCGGGCGAGGGCTGCCACGTGAGCCCGGTCGCGTTCGCGCCGGACACGTCGAGCGACGACCCGGAGGCGGGCTGGGCGCTGGCGTGGGTGCTCGACCTGGCGAAGGAGACCTGCGACGTGGTGGTCCTCGACGCGAACGATCTGCCGGCCGGGCCGATCGCGCGCGTGAAGCTCGGCGCGTACCTGCCCGCGACGAGCCACACGCGGTTCGCGCCGGGGCTGCGCACGCGCGCCTGAGGGCGCGTCCATGAAGCTTGCTCGGTCGAGGCGCGGGTCGGCCGGCTACTGCCACCACGCGCCGCCGCGACGGCGAGGCGGCGGGCGGGGCGCGGCGGGCTCGTCGGTGAGCGTGGGCTCGGGCCCCGCGGGCAGGGTGGGCTCGGGCCCGGCGGGCGCGGCGCCGGTCGGCGCCGGGGTCGCGGCCGCGCCGGTCGGAGCCGCCGGCACGGGGGGCGGCACCCACGCGGAGCCCTCGATCGGCGGCATGAGCAGCGTGCGGAAGCGCGGGCGCCACGCGTACGGCCGCTCGTCGATCAGCGTGGTCGTGAGCGCGCGCGCGTCGCGCTGGCGCTGCGTGAAGTCGGTCACGTTGGTGCCCGAGATGCGGAAGCGGAGCGCGTCGCGCAGGAACTCGAGCTGCTCCTCGTAGCGGCGCGCGGGCGTCACCTGGCGCGCCTGCCCTTGCTGGCGCTCGCGCGACTCGGGGGGCGCGAAGTCGGTGAAGCCCGTGAACTCGAGGTGCAGCGTCGCCGGGGTCACGAGCACCGCCTGCGGCGCCTCCGCCGTGCCGCCGGTGGCCGAGCGGAGGCGGTCCGCCGCCGTCCCGGTGAGGCGCCCCGCCGTCTCCGAGGTGATCCCGATCGTCCGGGCGATCCCCATGTTCAGTCGGCGCTGCGCGAGCCGGCGCGCGCGCTCGCCCGCCTCGCCGGTGTCGATGCCGCGCGCACCCGCCGGCGGCGTGAGGTTCACGTGGTAGGCGACCTGCTGGACGAGCCGCGTGAGCACCTGCGGCTGCAGGCTCGTCAGCTCCGTCAGCTGCGCGACGTGCTCCTGGTCGCCCGAGGGCGTCGCGACCCAGAGCGAGTCGATGAAGCCCTGCCACTCCTCGACGTACTTCTCGAGGAAGTAGGCGCGCAGGTTCGCCACCTGACGCTCGCGCAGCAGCTGCGCCTGGTGCTCGTTCTCCGGCGGCTCGTTGCCGAGCACCCAGTGCTCGCGGAAGAACTCCGCCGCCTCTTCGTCGATCATCGTCTGGACGTGCTGCTCCCACGCGGGACGCGTGAACGCGGCGCGCACCTGCGCCCGCGCGCGCAGCCACGACGTCTCGCGCCCGACGAGCGAGCGCAGCGTGACGTCCGGCATGTGGTGACGGCGCTCGACGCGGTCGATGATGCCGTGCACCGCCATCTCCTCGTTGCCGAGGAGGTTGAACGCGCCGCGGATCGCGCCGACCGCGCGCATGTCGCGCGGGAAGTAGAGCGCGGGATCGGCGCCGAGCGCGTTCACGTAGTAGCGCAGGTTCTCTTCCATCATCGGGTAGCGCGGGTCGTGCCGCGGGACCTCCGTCGCCTCGCGCCAGCGGCTCTTCAGCCGCTCGACCACCCAGTCCCGCATCGGCCCGTTGATGTCGGGCTCGCGATCCGCGCGCGGCACCGTCAACACGATGTGCAGCTTCAAGCGCTCGTACATCTCGCGCATCTCGCGGGCCTCGGCGGACGCCGTCGGGCCGAGCGCCTCGAGGCGCTGCTCGAACTCGTGGATCTGCGCGCCGTCGCGGGCGAGCAGCGGCCCGACGACCCGCCGCCGCAGGGCGTCGAGGTAGACGGCGCGCACCGGCTCGTGCACGCGGCCCTGGTACATGCCGAAGCTCATGAGCAGCGGCGGCCCGCGGCGATCGTAGGTGCCGAGCTCGACGGCCCGCTGGCGCAGCGGCTCGATCGCCTCGGCGCCGAGCGGCGTGCGCTCGTCGCCGCCGACCACCACCTCGCGCGCCGCGTCGATCCGCTCGCGCGTCTCCTCGAGGTAGGCGCGGTTCTTCGCCCACGCGAGCGCGGGGAAGCCGCTGACCGCGAGCGAGAGCCCGAACAGCGTCGCCGCCGCGATCCAGGTGCGCACGCGCTGGCGCCGGATCTCCTCCGGGCTGCGGACGGCGACCTCGGCGTCCTTGAACACGACGTTCGAGAACACGTCGCGCAGGAAGTAGCTCTTGGCCTCCACCTGCGGCGCGGGGAGCTGCACGTCGGGCTGCCCGAACGCCTGCGCCATCTTGCTCATGACGCGATCGATCGGCCGGCCCTCCTGCGTGCCGCTGGTGAAGTACACGCCGCGCAGGAGCGGCGTCTCCCTGAAGACGTTCTCGCTGAAGAGCGCGTGGCAGAACTCCGCCATGTTCCCGCGCAGGACCTCGATCTGCTGCGGGAACGCGTAGATGAGCTCGCGGTTCGAGATCTTGCGATCCTCGCCCATCCGCTTGACCGAGCGGTGCGTCAGGACCTTCACGAGCTTGTCGAACCCCTCGAGGAAGTACTCGCGCGGCGGCGCGGTCTTCTTCGCGAGCGGGCGCGTGAAGCCCCAGATCTGCCCGCGGTCCTGCTTGGGCAGGTCGCCGAAGGTCTCGACGAAGCCGGGGATGAGGTCGCACTTGGTGAAGAGCACGTAGACGGGGAGGCTCATCTTGAGCCTCCCCTGCACCTCGTCGATGCGGTCGCGGATGCGGCGCGCGAGCGCGGCGACCTCGTCCTCGCGAGCGCCGCCGACGTCGTCCACGCTGACCGCCGCGATCATCCCGTTCAGCGGCTTCTTCGGGCGGAAGCGGCGGATGAGATCGAGGAACCCGATCCACTCGTCGTGATCCTCGTCCTCGCTCGTCCAGCGGCCGGCGGTGTCGAGGATCACGCCGTTGCTCGTCATCCACCAGTCGCAGTTGCGCGTGCCGCCGAGGCCGCGGACGCCGCCGCCGGACGCGGACAGGTACGGGAACTCGAGCCCGGAGTTGCGCAGCGCGGTGCTCTTGCCGCAGCCGGGCGGGCCGATGATCGCGTACCAGGGCAGCGCGTAGAGCGCCTTCTTGCCGCCCTTCTTCGAGGTCTTGAGCGCGGAGATGGCCTTCTGGAACTCGGCCTGCATCTCGGCGATCTCGTGCTGCAGGTCGGGGCGCGCGCTCGCCGCCTGCGCCTGCGCCTGCGCCGCGAGCGCCTTCTCGAGCTCGCGCGCGGCGCGGCGCTCGCGGAGCTTCTCGAGCCCGACGAGCAGGACCAGCACGAGCGCCACGACGAGCGTGACGAGGAGCGGGATCCAGAGCGGGAAGTCGATGAGCAGCGCGATGACCCAGGCGAGGATCACGATCACGCTGCCGACGATGTACTTGATCATTCTCTTGCCGCCTCGTCGCCGAGTAGGAGGATCGAGAGCATACCAACCTTTGCCGATCGAGCGGCCTCGTTGGCATCTGCCCCTCCCTCTGGCGGCGAGCCGGGACGCGCGGCGTCAGATCACGGCGAGGCCGAGCGCCTCGCAGTCCGAGACGAGCAGCGCGGTCTCGGGCACGGCCGTGCCAGGCACGCGCGACGCGATCTGCCGCGCCGCGGCGCGCACCTCGCCCCGCGTCGGGACCGCGCTCGAGTGCTCCGTCGTCATGCACTTGGCGGTCGCGAGCCGGTGCGCGGCGACCGAGAGGCTCCCGGCCTCCTCGAGGAGCCGGCGCAGGCCGTCGCGTTCACGGATCACCTCTTGGAGCCACTCGAGCGGAATCATACGGCTGCCTCCCAACACGGTGTGCGCAAGTGAGTTTGCAACCGAAGTGCCATCGCCCGGACCTCGGTCACACCGCCCTTCGACGGCTACGCGCGTGAATCGATCGGGTCAAGAAACCGACATGAATGCCAGACCTCGGCCGGCGAGGGAGCCCGACGACTTGCGGAAGGGGCGCGGCGATGGTCGAATGGCGCGACCATGCGCCGCGCTCGTGCGCTCATCGGGATCGCCGCGCTCGCGCTCGCCGGAGGCGGCGCGATCGCGCAGGACCTGCCCGCGCGGTGCACGGATCTGACGCGCGCCGACGCCGCCGGGCGCTTCGTCGCGATGCTCGACCTCGCCCGCCCCGAGAGCCCGCTCGACGGTGACGACCTGCTCGCGGTGGTCGATCGCTCGCCCGAGGGCGCGCTCGCGCCGGACTACCGCCCCGACGACCTCGTCGACCTGACGACGATGCGCCCGGCGCGCGCATCCCAGTGTACGCCGCCCGCGCGGCAGTGCCTGCGGCGCGAGGCCGCGCACGCGTACCGCGAGCTCGCGCGCGCGATGCGCGACGCGGGCCACGTCCCCCACGTCACGAGCGCGTTCCGCGACTACCGCGTGCAGTGCTCGACGTTCCAGCGGTGGGTGAGCCGCGGCGGGTTCTGCGAGGCCGCGCAGGCGAGCGCGCTCCCCGGCCACTCGCAGCACCAGCTCGGCACGACGCTCGATCTGTTCACGTACGCGTGGACGCTCGGCGGCGACAAGTTCCGCCCGGGCTTCGGCTGCTCGGAGGGCGGCCGCTGGCTCGCGGAGCACGCCGAGTCGTTCGGCTTCGTCGTGCCCTACCCGCTGCACCCCGATCACCGTGTGGCGGGCAGCACGTGCGCGGCGATCGACGGCGACGAGGCGCGCCTCGACCCGCGGACCGGCTATCGCTACGAGCCCTGGCACCTGCGCTACGTCGGGCGCGAGACGGTCGCGCGCTTCCGCGCCGCCCGCGAGGCGAGCGGCCCCGACACCGCGGCCGAGATCACCCTCGATCAGTTCCTGCGCGCGCACCGCGGCGCGGCGCGACCGGTCGGCGTGCCGGTTTGCGACGGCTGCAACTGCGATCGCTGCGCGACGTACGCGCCCGACGGACCGTGCGCGCCGCCGGCGTGGCGCCTCGACGCGTCGGGCCACCTGCCCGCGCCCGCGCACGCGCCGCGCCTGCGGTCCGCCGCGCTGTCACGGCGCGGGCCCGAGCTCGTGCTCGAGGCGCGGATCGAGGTCGCGCCGAACACGGCGACGCACGGCCCGATCGTGACCGAGCGCTCCGGCGCCTGGTACGCGCGCGGCGCCCGCGAGGTGAGGCTCGCGAGCGGCACGTCGCGCGCGTTCCCCGCCATCGACGGCGCGCACCGCCTCGCGATCGGCTTCGGCGATCGCGGGGACTGGCCGTGGCACGCGGCGCTCGTCGGCCCCGACCGCGACGGCGCCGAGAACGGGTTCGACGCGCCGATCCCGGCGGCGCCCGGCGTGCTCGTGGTGCGCGTCCCCATGCGCGGCGTGCGCGCGGGCACGGAGGTGCGCGTCGGGATCGCGCACGCGCACGACCCCGTCGCGCTCGCGTGGACCGGGGCCGCGCCGTGAGCGAGCCCTTCGCTCGCGAGGCGCGCGCGGCCGTCGCGCGCGCCGCGCGCGAGGCGGAGGGCGCGCCCGGACCGCTCACCGCGCTCGCCCTCTCGACCGGCGCGGTCACGGTCGCGCTCGTCGCGTCGCGGATCCTCGCGCGCGCGCCGGCGGCGTCGGGAGGATGGGTAGGCGTCGCGCTCGTGACCGGCGCCGCGCTCGCGCTCCTGCTCGCGGTGCCGGTGTGGCGGCTGCGCGCGCGGCGCCGCGCGAGACCTGCGCCGACGCCGACGAGCGCGCGCTGCCCACGCTGCGCCGCGCCCTTGCTGGCGCACGGCCCGACCGTCGCCGCGCGCCGCACGTGCGGCCGGTGCGCCGCCGCGCTCCTCGAGGCCGCGGGGCTGTTCGTCGTCGACGCCCCGGAGCGCGCGATCCGGCGGGCGCGCTGGCAGGCGGCGGCCCGCGCGCGCGTTCGGCGAGGTCGCGCCGCGCCGGTGCTCGGCCCCACGCGGGCGCTCGCGGCGAGCCTCGTCGCGATCGCCGCGGTCACGGCGTCGGCCCACGCGCTCGGCGTCGTGCCGGACCCGATCGCGCACCTCGAGCTCGCCGAGGACGAAGACCGCGCCGCGGGGCGGCCGGGCATCGCGCGGGCGCTCGTCGACGCCCCGTCGCTCGGCACGCCGACGCGCGCGTACGCGCCACGGATCGTCGGGACGCAGGTGCTCGCGCGCAGCGGCGCGGGGCCCTGGCACCAGCTCGCGGTGATCGTCGCGATCCGGGCCCGCAGCGCCCACTGCGTGTTCGCCGACGGCGACGTGGCCTGGGTCGCCGACGACGGACTGCTCGAGCCCGAGCTCGGCCCGGGCGACGCGGTGCGCGTCGTCGACGGCGAGGGTCGCGCGAGCGACGGTACCGTCACCGCGCGCGTCGGCGCCGCGATCCGCGTGGACGCGCGCTGGACCAGCGCGGCGCGCGTCCGCGTGCGCGCCGATGCGCCACACCCCGCGCGCGACGGTCCGGCGCGCGAGGTCGCCGCCAACGGCTGGGTCGAGCTCCGCGACGGCGCCGCCGGCTGGCGTCCCGGGGTGGTCGCCGAGCGCGACGGCCTGCGCGCGCTGGTCCTGCTCGATCGTGGGGACGCGCACTGGGTCGAGCAAGCCGTATTGCGCCCGCAGGCGATCGGCCCCGGAGTCCGCGTCGAGGCCGACGACCGCCCCGGCGCGTACGTCGTCGCGGCGCGCGTCGGCGACGCGCTCGTGCTCGTCGACGCGCGCGGCGGCCGGCGCTGGGCCTCGCTCGCCGAGGTGCGGCGGCGTTGACCCTCCTCTTGCCGTGCTGCACGTTCCTGCGCGTCTTCGACACCACGCCGGAGCGCGAGGTGCTCACGCTCCCCGAGCTCACCGCGGCGCTCCGGCGGTTCGAGGTCAAGACGCAGACCGCCGCGAAGATCGAGCGCGAGATCGCGCGGATCCGCCAGGCGAGCGCGCGCCTCGCCGCGGGCGAGCCGGTCCGCGGCAAGTTCATGGGGCGCCTCGCCAAGGCGCGTGAGAGCGCGACGCGCGCGGGGGAAGAGCCCGCGCGCGCGCTCGTCACGGCGACCGAGCACATGGTCGTCGAGACGGAGAAGAGCGCGAAGCGTGACCTGCGCCTCTGGAGCCCGGCCCTCTATCGTCCGGGCGCGACGAAGCGCGGCTCGGACGGCGTCACCCACGTCTCGTGCCTCGTGCTCGACTACGACGACGGCACCGCGATCCGCGAGGCGACGACGACGTGGAGCAGCTGGTTCCACCTCGTCTACACGACGTGGAGCCACACGCCCACGAGCCCGCGCTTCCGCCTCGTGCTCCCGCTCGCGTTCGCGGTCGCGTCGGAGGACTGGCCGAGCGTCTGGAGCTGGGCGGAGGAGCACGCGCACTTCAGCATCGACCCCGCGATGAAGAGCCCGGCGGCGACGTACGCGCTGCCCGCGGTGCGCAGCCTCGAGTGGCCGCGCGAGGCGTTCTCGCGGCCGGGCGCGATCCTCGATCCGGTCGACGTCGGCGTGCTCGCGCGCCGAACGCGCCTCGCGCTCGAGCCGCTGCGGCCGCCCCACGGGACCCCGAGCGCGCTGCGCGGCGAGGACCCGGAGAAGGAGTACGTCGATCACCTCGACGAGGACGCGGTCTACTTCGTCGACGAGCCGTGGGAGAGCGACGCGGACTGGGAGCCCGCACCGCTCGCTGGTCCCGCGCCGATCGCCGCGCCCATCGCCGCGGCCGAGCCGCCCCCCGACCCACCGGCGCGCGCCCCTGCCAGCGGCCTCGTCGACGCGCTCGAGCGGCTCGAGGCGCTGCACGCCCGCGGGTTCCTCAGCGATGACGAGGTCGCGCTCGCGAAGGCCAAGCTCCTCGCGCCCGAGCCGGGCGCGCCGCCGCCGCGCCCGCGTATCGGCGTCGACTTCGACGGGGTGCTCCACTCGTACGCGAGCGGTTGGCGGGGCGCGGCGGTAGTCGCCGACCCGCCGGTCGCGGGCGCGATCGACTGGCTCGTCGCGCTCGACGAGCGCTTCGACCTCGCGATCGTGTCGGTGCGCAACGCACACCCCGAGGGCCCGACCGCCATGCGCGCGTGGCTCGGAGCGCACGGCCTGCCCGACCGCGTCCTCTCGCGGATCGCCTTCCCCGCGAGCCTCCCCGCCGACCTCTCGGTCCTGATCGACGATCGCGCGTTCCGCTTCGAGGGCCGGTTCCCGACGTGGGACGAGCTCGGACGGCTCGTCCCGTGGCACGAGCGACCGTGAACCAAAGGAAGGAAACGTGCGTGGACCGCGACACACATGTCCGGCCCCGAGCGCGCCGCTCCTCTCGTGATCGCAGCCGCACCCAACGGGCACGTCGCCTGCACGGTCGTAGAGGCGCGATGCTGCCCGCGTACATCATCGAAGAGCTCCGCCGGCGCGAGGAGGCTCGCAAGGAGCCCGAGGCGCGACCGACGCTCGACCTCCCCCTGCCCCTTCGCCGGACCCGCCCGTCCGCGGACGAGGCCCCCGACCGCGGGGTCGTGATCATCGAGCTGATGCGCTGATCACCGACCCGCCCGCCGCCACCAAGCGAGCCCCACGACCACCGCGGCGAGCAACGGCAGCCCGTTCTTCGAGGTTCCGGCGGAACGGCAGCCGCAGCCACCGTCGCTCGTTCCGCTAGAGCCCGCGTCGACGGCGAGCGCGCCCGCGTCGATCCCGGCGTCGACGCCTGCATCCATCGTCGCTGCGCCCGCGTCGGTCCCGCCGCCCGCGTCGGTCCCGCCGCCCCCGTCGGTCGGGGTCGGACCCGCGTCGAGGTCCCCGGCGTCGGCCCCTCCACCGTCCACGCCCGCGTCGGTGCGCTCGCCACGCACGCACACGCGACGCGCCTCGCACGTCGCCCCGAAGCCCGAGCAGCCGCCGCCGGTGCACGGGCCGGCGACGTGATCGTACTCGAGCGGCGCGCTCCCGCAGCCCCGTCCGTTGCAGCAGTGGACGACGACGCAGAGATCACGGGTCGCGCAGATCATGCCGCCGCCACAGTCGCCGTCGTCGGTGCACGACGCGATCTGACACGTCGGCGGCCCGTGGCAGAAGTCGAGCGCGACGGAGCCCTCGGGACAGTCTGTGGGAGCGGGCGACACGGCATCGGCTCGGGCCACCATCGGAGCCCAGAGCGCGGCGAGCAAGGTGAGCGCGAGGAGACGAGGCATCTCGCGAGGGTGCCACGAGACGGAGGCCAGCGTCAGGCGGCGCGGATCTCGAAGCTGAACTCGGCCATGTCGATGCGGGCGCTGCGGTCGAACGCGTAGGGGAGCTGCCGCTCGCCCGAGGGCGCGATCGGGAGGGCGCGCAGGTCGACGGGCTGGTCGCCGAACGAGGCGCGCGCGCCGTCCGGGATGCAGAGCGCCCAGCCCCCGCCGATCCGTTCGAGCAGGCCGAACCCGTCGGCGTGGTCGATGGACAGCGTGCGGCGCATCTCGCTCCCAGGGGAGCGCAGCGCGACCTCGATGGTGGGCAGGAGCATGGTCACCGGTCCAGCAGGCACCATGCCACGCCGGCTCTCTGCGCGGAGCAGGGCCTGGGGCGCGGGCGTGTCACCGCGATCGTTACGATCGACACGCTCGATGTTCCGCTCGCGCGACGCTCGGCGCGAGAACCCTCACAGGATGAACGGGATGAGCGCGCGTCGCTCCTTGGGGTACTCGTCGCCGAACTTCTCGACGTACCAGCGGTGGTTGCTCACCGCGCGGGGCCCGACGTTGGCGGCGGTGTAGATCGCGAACGCGAGGCCGGGCAGCGACCACGTCATGATCGCCCATCCCGTCCACTCGAGGATCTCCCCGAGGTAGTTGGGGCACGTGACGAACCGGTAGAGGCCGCCGCGCGGGATCTTGTAGCCGGACTCGCCCGGCGCGCGGAGGTTGATGAGGACGGTGTCCGCGTGGAGGTTGATCGCCATGCCGGCCGCGAAGACCGCGAGGCCGGCGAGGAAGCGCGGATCGTAGAGCCAGCTCGTGCCGTACTCGCCGAGGTGCGAGATCCAGCGCGCGTTGACGTACGCGTTGAGCGAGTTGAAGCCCACCGCCATGAGCGGGATCGAGAGCGGCATGCGCTTGCCCTCGGCGCGGAGGCGGAACGGGAAGATGAAGGTCCGGTGGACGTAGTGGACCTGCCACACCGTGAGCAGCACGAGCGGGGCGAGCTCGAGCGAGCGGTCGCCGAGGAAGAAGATCGCCGCGAAGAGGGCGGACGCGGGCAGCTCCATCAGGATCCAGCCGGCCCGCGCGGGGATCGTCGGGCCCCAGCCCTCGCGCGCGTGCCGCCCGTACGGCGCGGAGATCCAGAGGAGCGCCACCAGCGTCGGGATGGCGATCCCGATCTGCGTCAACGTGAGGTAGAAATGGAGGGTCGCTTCCGGCACGCGGGGCGATCATACCCTCGAATAGCCGGCCCTGGCCCCACGTCCTCGGTGCACATGCGATCGCTACGACACGCCCTGCTCCCCCTCGCCACTCTGAGCGCCGCGCTCCTCTGGCCGAGCCCCGCGCCGAGCCAGGACGCGCCGCCGCCGGACCGCTGGTCGATCATGAGCCAGCGCCTCGACGCGGTGTGGGTGCTCGACATGCCCGTCGCGACCGCGCGGCAGACGGTCGACGGCGCGATCGACGAGGCCGTCAACGCGATGAACATGATGCTGCGCGGCGTCGCGCGGCCGATGATCCGCGACAACACGCCGGTCAACCGCGAGATCGAGCTGCGCTTCCGCGAAGGCCAGAACATCTTCGTGCGCTTCGACACCCGCGCGCGCTACACGACGCCGCTCGGCGCGACGCGGACGGTGCGCACGCCCGAGGGCGACTCGATGCGCATGACGCAGCACTTCCGCGGCGAGAACCTGGAGCAGGTCTTTCAGGCGGACAACGGCACGCGCTGGAACACGTACATCCCGCTGCCCGACGGGCGGATGCGCGTCGACGCGGTGACCCAGGGCGCGATGATGCCGCAGGCGATGCGGTTCTCGCTCACGTATCGCCGCCAGTGAGGTCGAACGCGGCGGGGTCGTCGGGACGCCAGAGCACGCGGTAGAGGTCGCCGCGGCGATCGAGCCAGTTCTGGGTCGTCCCCGTGCGCCGCGCGTGGCGCAAGAGCTCGAGGTCGACGTCCTGGAACAGCACGGTCTCGACGTTGGGCTCCGCCTCCGCCGCGACGCCATCGCGCGCGAACATGATGTCGCTCGGGGTGAAGATCCCCGACTGCGCGTAGTGCGTGTCCGCGTTCTCGACGAAGGGGAGGTTGCCGACGCAACCCGCGTTGACGACGTAGACCTGGTTCTCGATCGCGCGCGCCTGGCAGCAGATGCGCACGCGCAGGTGGCCGCGGCGATCGTTCGTGTTGGAGGGGACGAAGAGGATCTGCGCTCCGCGATCCACCGCCACGCGGGCGAGCTCGGGGAACTCGGCGTCGTAGCAGACGAGGATCGCGACCTTGCCGAAGTCGGTCTCGAACACGTTCAGCTCGTCCCCGCCGCGGACGCCCCACCAGCGCGTCTCGTTCGGCGTCGGGTGGATCTTGCGCTGCTGCTCGATGCGGCCGTCGCGGTGGAAGAAGTACGCGACGTTGTAGAGGCGCCCGTCGTCCTCGACGGCGAGCGAGGTGCCCCCGACGATGTTGATCGCGTAGTGCGTCGCGAGGCGGCCGAACAGCTCGAGGTACTCCGGGGTGAACCGCGCGAGGTCGCGCGCGCCGCGCTCGGGCCGGCCTGGCTCGACGAGCGAGAGGAGCTGGACGGTGAAGAGCTCGGGGAAGCAGAGGAAGTCGGCCTTGTAGTCGCTGGCGGTGTCGACGAAGAACTCGCACTGCGCCTCGAACTGCTCCCACGACGTGATCTGGCGCATCTGGTACTGCACGAGCGCGAGCCGGACGCTGTGGACCAGGCGGCGACCCTTCTTGAACCGCGTGTGCGGGACGTAGTCGAGGTTCGGCCACTCGAGGCACGTGGCCCAGCCGCCGGAGTCCTCGTCGCTCGGCAGGTAGTCCTCGATGAGCTGGCGGAGCTGGAAGCCGTTGGAGAGCTGGGTCGTCAGCACCGGATCGTAGAGAGACTTGCCGATCACGCGCTCCACGTACTGATGCGCGCTCAGCTCGCCGCGGTGCGCCGCGTAGCCGGGGATCCGGCCCCCGATGATCATGCGCGCGAGGTTGTGGTCGCGACAGAGCTGCTTGCGATGATCGTAGAGACGCCGCGCGAGCTTGCGCCCGCGGTGGCCGGGGTGGACCATCAGCTCGATGCCGTAGAGCGTGTCGCCCTCGGGGTCGTGATTGGTGATGTAGCCCCGGTCCGAGATCTCGAGGTAGTCGTGCCAGTCGGTGTAGTCGTCGTAGCGCACGATCAGCGCGCACGAGGACGCGACGAGCTCCGCGTCGATCTCGATCGCGACCTGCCCCTCGGGGAAGTGCCGCAACATGCTGGCGAACTGGTCCTCGTTCCACGGCGGGAGCTTCGGGAAGCACGCGAGGAGCAGCGCGCGGTACGCGGAGTAATCCTCGAGGGTCAGTGGACGGACCCGGATCCGGGTCTCGAAGTCGGAGACGTCGATCGACATGTGGGACGAGCATACCCCGTGTGCTCAGCCGGTCCGGGCGGCGAGCCGCGCGAGCGCGTCGTCGAGCTCCGCACGCAGCGCCTGGATCCGCGACCACCGCGGCGTCTCCTCGAGCTCGTGGCGCAGCTCGTGACACACGTAGACGAGGCACTTGGCGGGACGCGCCTCGGGCACGAGCGAGCAGCCGCGCGCGCCGCGGAACATGCAGCCGCCGCGCTCGTCGCCGTCGGGCGCGGGCTCGGAGGGCGGCGCGATACCCGCGAGCTTGATCGCGCGCACCTCGCTCGGCGCGAAGACCTCGAGCGTGGCGGTGCCGCAGCAGCGGCCGCCGTCGAACACGCCCGAGGGCGCGGCGCACCCCTTCGCGCACCGGGCGCATGCGCGCACCTCGCCGATCGCGTCGGACAGCGTCCGCTTGAGCCGCGCGACGCGCTCGGCCTCGGCGCGCGCGGCGGGCTCGAGCTCGCGAGGCCCCGGCTGCGCCTCGAAGCGCGCGTAGAGGCGGCCCATCTCCGCCGCGCGCGCGCGGCTCCACCGCCCGCTGCGGATCAAGTGCTGGACGAGCACGAGCATCGCGCGCTCATCATCCCACGGTCGCTCCCGTCCGCGCGCTCAATCGCCGCGCAGGGTCGTCTCGCTCTCGATGCGCGCGTGCCCGCTCGCCGCCGCGACCGCCGCCGCGGCGCTCGCCGGCGTCGGGATCACCAGCTCGACGTTGAGGTTCGCCGGGATGAGCGAGACCGGGTCGCCCCAGCCCGAGAGGTGCTCCATCAACAGCAGGCGGCGGTAGCGGCGCTCGTCGCACGCGCTCTCGTCGAAGTCGACGAGGGTGCCGAGGATCGAGAGGGTCCCGTCGCCGTTGTCGACGACCTCCACCACGCGCGCCTGCCCGGGGTAGTCGGCCATCGCGGCGGTCATCACCTCCCAGTAGCCGGGCCGCGCCGCGTCGGGCCCGGCGATCGGGCGGACGCGGTGCACGTGATCGTGACCGACGAGCCACGCGATCACGTTGTCGTAGCCGGCGACGATCGCCTGGAGCTCCTCCGGAGGGACCGCGCCCGGGACGACCTCGCTCGAGAGCTGGCCACGAAACACGTCGATCGCGCTCGTCGCGTGGTGCGAGGCGACCATCACGAGCACGCCCGCGTCGCGGGCCGCGTCGAGCGCGGGGATCAAGAAGCCATCGACCGTCTCGCGCATCACGAGCCCGTTCGAGCCGCCCGTCGGATCGCTCGTGTCGAGGTTCACGATCCGCAACAGCCCGGGCACCGCGTCGTGCGTCCAGTTCGCGCCGATCGTGAGGTCTTCGTCGCCCGCGAAGCCGTGCCCGACCGGGCCTGGCGCGCCCGTGTCCGCGCGCAGCATGGCGACGATGTCCTCGCGCGAGGTGAGGCGCCGCGCCGGATCGGGCGTGAGCTCGGCCATGCTCATCGCCCCCCAGCGCAAGCGGTAGTCCCGCGTGCCCGCGACCGGGACCCCACCCGTCGCGATGTCGGCGCGCTCGGCCAGCGGCGTGATTCCCACGACGAGCACGTCGTGATTGCCGGCGACGTAGAGCCAGGGCCCCGGGAACGCGACCGGGTCGAACGGGTCCTTCGGATCGTTGCCGGGACCGGGGATCAGATCGTCGTCGTCGCCCGAGTCCGTGTGAAGGCCCGGCGCGCCGTTCATGAGGTCGATCACCCAGCGCAGCTCGTTCTCCTGGGCGCTGTCCGCGCAGTCGCCCGAGATCACGGCGAAGTCGTACGGCCGCTCGGGCCGCGCGATGCGCGCCAGCGTGCGGTTCATCGCGGAGACGGCGCGCGGCAAGTAGGCTTCCTGGGACCGGAGCCCGCCGGGGATCGCGGGGCTGTCGGACGCGCCGAGGCGGGTCGGCGACTCGTCGTCGACGAGCTGAAAGTCCGCGTAGTGGACGAAGTAGGCGATCGAACGGCGCGTGCCGCCCGGCGCGGTGGCGCCGCCGAGCTCCGTCCGGCGCACGCGCTCCCAGCCCGGGCCGCGCCCGTAGGCGTCGAGGCCCATCTCGCGGTAGCGGAGCTCGCCGCGCTCGGTCGCGGGGTTCAGCGCGCCGGGCGAGTCGAGGGGCGCGCGCATCGGCGCGATCGTCCCGACGAGCGTGCTCGCGACGGGGGCGAGCGCCTCGGTGCCCGGGGGCATCGTGTCCTCGCAGCGATCGTAGAGGGCGAGGGACCCGGCGTCGGCCTCGAGCCCTGCGTCGACGCCCGCGTCGCTGGGAGGGTCACCGTCACAGCCAACGAGCGAGAAGAGCGCGACCACCCAGACCCGACGAGAGACCACGGGGCGAGCGTAACGCAGATGTCACACGGATGTCACTCGAGCGCGGCGTCCACGCGACGCCGCGCATGGGTCGCGTGACGGGCCACGACGCGGCACAATGCACGCAGGGTATGGGTCGCGAAGACGAGCGCGCGCGCGACGGTGCGATCGAGACGCTCCTCGGGACGGGGCTCGAGGAGCCGGCCGATCCGCTGCTCGAAGCGCTCGGCGCGGTCGCGGAGCTACGCGAGGCCTTGCGCCGCGGGGACGCCGACGCGGTGCGGCCCAAGCTCGATCTGCACAGCTGGGGCGCGGGGCGTCGCGGCGTGTTGAGCACGCTCGCCGCGACGCGCAGCGTCGAGGAGGCCGTCGCCAAGCTCGCCCCGTTCTGGCGCACGGCGGAGTACCGCATGGACGCGGGGCGCGTCGTCTCGCCGGACGAGGTCGAGGTCTACGAGACCATCGTGGCGCCCGGCGGCGAGACGGACCTGCGCACGCTGACGCTCATGCGTCGCCGCGGCGGCCACTGGCGACAGGTCACGTCGATGGACGCCCCGGACGAGAAGCTCGTCGCGGCGCTGCTGTGTCCGCGCGCGCCGGTCGCGCTCCCCGAGGCGGCGGGTGACGCGAGGATCGAGACCGGCGGGACGGGGAGCCTGCTCCGTGGATCGCGCGAGGGCTGGGTGGCCCGCGTGCGCGACGTCGCGCCGCCGGACCCGGCGGACGTCACGGACCGGCGGCTGCGCGAGGCCCTCGGCGCGACGGCGCGGGTGATCTCGCTCGCGCTGCTTCCGTCGCGCGAGCGCGCCGCGCGAATCGCGCAGCTCCGCTGGTTCGCCGGCGCGGTGGCCGCGCTCGGCGAGGCGCTCGGCGCGGCGCACGCCTACCTGCCGTGGATCGAGCGTCTGATGGCCCCCGCCGCGCTCGCGCTCCCGGAGAACGCCGACCTCGACGAGATCGCGGCGCGGTGGGTCGCGGTGGTGGCGGTCGATGGCTGGACGGGCACCCGCGGGATGAGCCACCTCATGCTCCCGGAGGTGGAGACGCGCTGGATCGACTGGCCGGACGAGGAGGTCGCGACCCAGATCGCCGTACGGGCAGCCGAGGATCTGCGCGACGGGGAGTGCTCGCTCGAGCCGCGGACCGACGTCGAGGTCGGCGGCACGCGATGCCGGGTCGACTACGGGCGGCGCGGCGCGGCGCTCGGTCAGACGTACGGACGCTACGGAGCGGTGCGCCTCGCGCCCTCGCGCGTGTAGGATGGCGCGCCATGAGCAGTCACGAGCCTCATCAGCATTGTCACGTCTGCGGCGCGCCCTTCGGCGACACGAGCGGATTTCCCCGCGTCTGCGACGCGTGCGGGAACATGGTCTGGCTGAACCCGGTGCCCGTCTCGGTCCTGTTGGTGCCCGTCCGCGCCTCGGACCGCGTGGGGCTGCTGGTGATCCGGCGCGGGATCGAGCCGGCGGTCGGCAAGCTGGCCCTGGTCGGCGGCTTCATCGAGGCCCACGAGACGTGGGAGGCGGGCGGCGCGCGCGAGGTGCTCGAGGAGACCGGCGTGGAGGTCGACGCGGCGAGCGTGGCGCCCTTCTGGTTCACCTCCTCGGCGCCGCACCCGAACCGCGTGCTGCTCTTCGGGATCGTGCCGGACCTCGACGCGAGCGGCTTCGAGCCGTTCGAGGCGACGACGGAGACCACTGCGCGGGGCGCCGTGTTCGGCCCCGACGGGCTCGACGAGGAGCTCGCGTTCCCGCTCCACGCCGAGGCCGCGCGGCGTTGGTTCGCGATGTACTCGATCACCGGCCCCGCCGACTTCACCGAGCTCTGAGCTGGCTGACGGGGTGCTTCGCACGCGGCGGGGCCGCCTTCGGCCCCATCGCGGGGCGATGGGGTCCCCTCGGCCAACGGCGCTGCGCGCTGGCCTGGCCTCGAACGAGCCGCTTCGCGCCCGGCGCGGCGCGTCGTTGCGGAGCCGGACCGCACGCATCAGGATCCGGCCGCGATGAGGTGGCTCCGCACGCGCGCCGGCTCGATCGCGATCGCGCTCGCGATCGCGTGCGTGGGCTCCGTCGCGATCGCGCAGACGGCGCCGCCGAGCCCCGGCTACCCGGGCGAGGACGAGAGCTGGCGCTTCAACCAGCACGACCGGCGCGTGAAGGTGGTGCTCCTCGCGGGCTCGATCGGCGCGTTCCGCAACCGCCCGTACGGAGCCCTCATCCACCAGTGGTGCGCAAACGTGGAGGTGCGCAACCTCTCCGTCGTCGGCGCCGGCGCCCCGCAGCTCTACACGCGCCTGCAGAACGACGTGCTCGAGAACCCGACGTACCCGCGCGGCGCGCGCCACCTCGAGCTCTGGCTGCTGTTCGGCGGCGGCCTCAACAGCGTCGCGGGCGTCACGCGGACGAACTTCGCGATGAACCGCATGTTCCGCCTCGCGCACCGGCGCGGCCTGCGCGTCGCCGCCATGACGCTCACGCCGTGGGGTGAGGACGGCACCGACGACGAGCGCTGGCGCGGCGGCCGGGCGCTGCACTCGCTCCGCGCGACCCGCCGCGTCGTCGACTACGTGATGGGACGCTCGACGCCCGAGGAGGCGCTCGGCCCGTTCGCGCAACGCCGGCCGCGCGGTGTGGCGCCGTCCGATCCGTGGACGCCCGCCGAGCGCCCGGACGTCGCGATCGATCTCTACGACGCGCCCGCCCTGCGCGACGCCGAGGCGAGCCCGTGGCCCCTCGACGACGTCCGACAGCGCATCGAGCGCGACCCGCGTTGGCGGACGGAGACGGCGCGCCTGTCGGCGGAGGCGCGCGCTGCGCGCCTCGAGGCGGACGCGCGCTTCCTCTCGAACGCGCCGCGCTTCTTCTGGCGCTCGACGCTGCGCGGCTTCGATCACATCCACCCGAACCGGGAGGGACACGAGACGATCGCGCGCGTCGCGTGCCCGCAGCTCCCTCCGAGCTGGGGCTGCCGGTGTCCGTGATCCGCGGGTTCGCGCGCGGCCGCGACGGCACGCGCCTCTACTGGGAGCTCGCGGGGCCAGAGGACGCGCCGCCGCTGCTCCTCATCCGCGGGCTCGCGCGCTCCTCGAGCTACTGGCTCGGCTTCCGGCCCCTGCTCGAGCGCGAGCGCCGCGTGCTCGTCCTCGACAACCGCGGGGTCGGGCGCAGCGACACGCCGCCGCTCTTCTGGACCACGCGCGACATGGCCGACGACGCGGCGGCCGTGCTCGCCGAGAGCGGCGTGGAGCGCGCCGACGTCTTCGGCATCTCGCTCGGTGGCATGATCGCGCAGGAGCTCGCCCTGCGGCACCCGCACCGCGTCGGTCACCTCGTGCTCGCGTGCACGAGCCCGGGCGGCGCGGGCGCGCGCCCGATCTCCCCGCGCGCCGCGCTCTCGCTCGCGCGCACCGCGCGCATGGGCCCGCGCGAGGCGCAGGCGAACAACGCGCGCTGGGTGCTCGCCCCGCGCTTCCTCGCGGAGCGACCGGACATCGTCGAGGCGTGGACGCAGATCGCGGAGCGCGAGCCGAGCACCACCCGCGGGCTGCTCGGGCAGGTCGCCGCCGCGGCGCGGCACGACGCGTGGCGCGTGCTGCCGCACCTCACCCACGAGACGCTGGTGCTCTGCGGCGACGCGGACGCGCTCATGCCGCCGGTGAACAGCGAGCGGCTCGCCGCGCGGCTCCCGAACGCCACGCTCGAGTGGGTGCCGGGTGGTGGGCACGACTTCCCGACCGAGCGCCCCGAGGAGACCGCGGCGCGCGTGCTCGCCTTCTGTCGCGGGCCCCGGCTCGCCTGAGCGCGCGCGCCGTTGCACACTTCCTCGGCGCGGCCGGTTCTTCGCGTGAGCGCGGGCGCGCGTGGTATCCAAGCGAGAGTTCCCGCATGCGCAAGGCGATCAACGGTGTGCTCTGGCTCGTCGGCCTGACCGTGGTGCTCGCCGTCTACTTCTTCGTCCCGCTCGGGCGCTACACGCTGTTCGAGCACACGCTGCGCATCGCCGCGACCGAGCCGGCGCAAGAGCTCGGCGACGAGCTCGGCACCGCCACCCGCGAGCTCGGCGAGCGCGCGATCGGCGAGTGGGAGACGCGGCGCGAGCTCCGGCGCGAGGCCGCCGGCGAGCCGCCGGGCGAGGGAGCCGGCGGCGCGCTGCGCCTGCGCCTCGAGCGCGACGGCGTACACGTCGGCGACCGCGTGCTCTCCGCGGCGGAGCTGCGCGAGCGATTGCGCGAGGCACACCGCGTCGCCTCCGACGTCTCCGCGGTCCTCGAGGCGGCGCCCGGGGTCTCCGCCGCGGACGTCCAAGCGCTGCGCGAGCTGCTGCGCGAGGAGCGCGTCCCGATCCGAGAGGAGGCCCTCGCGCCTTAGAGGCGCATCAGGGCCGCGCCCCAGTGGAGCCCGGCGCCGAGCCCGAGGAAGCAGAGGAGCTGGCCTTCCTTCAGCTTCCCGTCGCGCCGCAGCTCGTCGACGAGGATCGGGATCGTCGCGTCCGACGTGTTGCCGAAGCGCGCGATGTTCGACGGCGCCTTCTCGGGCGGCACGCCCAGGCTCTGCACCACCGCGCCGTTGATCCGGTCGTTGGCCTGGTGCGCGAGGAACCAGTCGATGTCGTCGAGCGCGACGCCGTGGCGCTCGCACAGCTCGCGCACGACGGCGGGCAGGCGCTGGACCGCGCACTTGAAGAGCTCGCGCCCTCGCATGCTCGGGATGCGCTCGTCGACCGGGACCTCCCAGTACCGGTAGTGCGTGAAGCCGCCCGCCGGGATGAAGAAGTGGTCGTGACGCACGCCGTCCGTGCGCGTGAGCGTCCCGATGAGCCCGTGCCCCTCCGCGCGCCTCGGGTGCGGGCGGCAGAGCACCGCGCCCGCGCCATCGCCGAAGAGCACCGCGGTCTGCCGGTGCTGCGTCGCGAAGCGATACGCCTCCTCGTCCGAGACCGCGCCCTCGCGCAGCGCCTTCCAGTCCCAGGGCATGAAGCCCGCGTGCGCGTTGGCGCCGACGACGAGGATCGTCTCGGCCACCCCGGCGGTCATCAGCGAGTCCGCGACCTGCAACGCGAACGGGAAGAACGCGCACTGCTGGCGGATGTCGAGCGCCGGCACCCCCTCGAGCCCGAGCTCGGCCCCGAGCAGCCCGCCCGAGCCCGGCAGGATGAAGTCCGGGGTCATCGTCCCGAAGATGATGTAGTCGACGTCGCGCGGCGTGATCCCGGCGGACTCGATGGCCCGCTGCGCGGCGGGCAGCGCGATCTTGCTGACCCCCTGTCCCTCCTCCGCGAAGTGCCGCTCGGCGATGCCCGAGCGCGGCCGGATCCACTCGTCGCTCGTGTCCATGACGCGCGCGAGGTCGTCGTTGGTGTACGCGGGGCCCGGCACGTGGTGCCCCGAGCCGATGATGGTGAGTCCAGGCATGGCGGAATCGACGGGCGACCCTAGCAGTTGACGAGGTCGATGAGCCACCCGACGTATCTGGGAATGCTGGTATCCTCCACGACCTCGCGGGGAGCTCGATGACGACCGACTTCGATTTCGCGACCTACGTCGAGCGCAAGCGGACGGGGTCCTGGGGGCGCGACGAAGGCGTCCGCTACGCCTACTCGGCCGACCTCGCGATGCTGCGCAGCTTCCAGCGCATCCGGCCGGTCGAGCTCGCGGCGGCGTCCGTCGTGCGCACGAGCAAGGAGTGGATGCGCGCGCAGCTCCTGGGCTCGACCGTCAAGGTCGGCCCGACCCAGTTCCCCTCGATCTACGCGATCGCCAAGCACTGCGCGGACGTGCTCACCGTCCCGATCCCGACGGTCTACATCAAGAACTCGCCCGTCCCGAACGCCTACACCTACGGCACCGACGACGAGTCCTTCATCGTCGTGCACTCCGCGCTCGTCGACCACTTCGACGAGGCCGAGCTCAAGTTCGTGATCGGCCACGAGACGGGCCACATCCAGAACAAGCACGTCGTCTACAACACGGCGCTCATGATCCTGACGCAGGGGATCGGCGTGTTCGTCGGCTGGATCATCCAGCCCGCCCTCATCGCGCTGCAGCAGTGGACGCGGCGGGCGGAGATCACCTGCGATCGCGCGGGCTTGCTCTGTTGCCAGGACCTCGACGCGGCGAGCCGCAGCTTCCTCAAGCTCGCGACCGGCTCGCACAAGCTCTACCCCGAGATGAACCTGGAGGCGTTCCTCGCGCAGTTCGAGGAAGGGCAGAGCAGCGTCGGGCGCCTCAGCGAGGCGTTCGCGTCGCACCCCTACCTCCCCAAGCGCATCCACGCGCTGCGGGTCTTCGCGGACAGCGAGCTGTACCGCGCCGCGAACGGGCTCGGCGCGGGCGGCCTCGACATGGACGAGGTCGACCGCCGCACGAGCGACATCATCCAGATCACGAAGGGCGCGGAGAAGGCGCCCGGGGAGGCAAGCGCATGACTCGGAGCCCGCTCTCGGACTATCAGGGCGTCAAGCGGGAGGTGCTCGCGTCGCTGCGCGAGGTGGCCGAGCTCGCCGACGGCACGGGGGCGAGCTCGCTAGCCGACCGGCTCGAGTCCGACCGCATCCCGCGCCTCGAGCAGGAGCGGTTCCACCTCGTGGTGCTCGGCGAGTTCAACCACGGCAAGACCACGTTCGTGAACGCGCTGCTCGGCGCGCCCGTCCTGCCGGTCGGCGTGACGCCGACGACGGCGGTGATCCACCACGTCGTGCACGGGCCGGCGCCCCACGCGAGGGCGGTCGGCGGCGGCGAGGACCACGACGTACCGGTCGAGGACGTCGCGGACTACGTGGTCGGCGGCAAGGCGGCCGCCGAGGAGGTGCGCTACCTCGAGATCGACTATCCCGCCGCGATCCTCGAGGGCGGCGTGGTGCTCGTCGACACGCCCGGGGTCAACGACCTCAACAGCGCGCGCGCCGAGATCACGTACAGCTACCTGCCGCGCGCGGACGCGATCCTGTTCCTGCTCGACGCGGGTCAGATCCTCAAGGAGTCGGAGCGCGCGTTCATCGCGAACAAGCTCCTCGCGCAGTCGCGCGACAAGGTGATGTTCATCATCAACAAGATCGACCTGCTCGACGACGAGGAGCGGGAGGAGGCGCTCGCCTACGCGCGCACCCACCTCGCGAAGCTCGTCCCCGAGCCCAAGGTCTTCACGCTGAGCGCGGAGCGCGCGCTCGCGGGCGAGGCCGACGCGTCGGGGCTGACCCACCTCGTGGGCGAGCTGCGCACCTTCCTGACCGAGGAGCGCGGCCGCGTGCTGCTCGACAACGCGCTCGACGCGGGGCTCCGGGCCGCCGCGACGCTCGAGCAGAGCATCAAGGTGCAGCGGCGCGCGCTCGAGATGGACCACGCGGAGCTCGAGCGGCGGCTCGCCGCCCTCGAGACCGACCTCTCCGGCTCGGTCGAGCTCGCGGACCGGCGCGAGCGGCAGATCCGCGAGTCGCTCGCGGGCGTGAAGGCGCTCGTCCGGCGCGAGACGGTGGAGTTCGGCAAGCGCTTCGCCCTCGCCCTGCCCGGCGAGATCGAGGGGAGCAAGGCCGAGGACCTCAAGCGCTACCTGCCGAGCTTCATGGAGGAGCGCTTCCGCTCCTTCGCCGACCAGCAGGGCGAGGAGCTCGCCAAGCGGCTCGAGAAGGTGGCCGAGGAGGCGATCGCGTTCGTGACCGAGGACGCGACGGAGCAGCGCCGCAAGCTCGAGGAGCTCCTCGGCGGAACGGGGCCGGACGTCGATCTGAGCGTCAACACGCTGGCCTACGACGTCGGCGTGATCGCGCTCGGCGCGTTCGGCATCGGGATCATGGCGCTCTCGAACATCTTCGTCGGCGGCGCGATGACGCTCGCGGCGCCGGTGCTCGCCTACTTCTTCCGGGGCCGCGCGGACCGGGAGATGAAGAAGCGGGCGATGGAGGAGGCCCCCGAGGCGGTGCGACAGGCCGCCGGCAAGCTCGCCGACGCGTTCGACAAGCAGATCGACGAGTTCGGCGACAAGCTCGTCGAGTTCGTGCGCGCCGCGAACGAGGAGACGACCCGCTCGATCGCGGAGGTCGTCCGGGCGGCCCGCACCGCGCGCGCCGCAGGCGCGGAGGAGCTCGAGGAGCTCACGCAGACGGTGGGCGGCGCGCTCGGCCGGCTCAAGGTCGTCACCGACCGGATGGCGGCCCAGCGCCGGTCCCTCTGGACCAATGGCGGCTCCGACGCAGGGTCCGCGCCCGAAGAGGCCGAGCCCGCGAGCGAGTCGGACGACGACGCGGCCGCGCTCGACTGAGTTGGCTGAGGGGTGCTTCGCACCCCTCCCCAGCGTGAACGCGGCGAAGCCGCGTTCGACCCCCTCGCGGGGCGAGGGCGGCCGCGTCAGCTCGTGCAATACCCGCGCGGGGCGCCCTGGATCTGCCGCAGCACGGCGCGCGCGTCGTTCAGGAGCGGCGAGCGCGGGTGCGCGCGGATGAGGGCGTTGAGCGTCGTGCGCGCGTCCGTGCACGCGTGCAGGGCGTAGAAGGCGCGGCCGATGCCGAGCAGCGCGTCGTCCTCGGCGTCGCTGCCGCGGTGCTCCTGGATCACCCGCTGCAGCTCACCGAGCGCGGTCGCCGGACGGTTCTCGTCGAGGTAGCTCGCGCCGACGCGGTACTGCGCCATCCCCGCGCGCGAGTCCGCGCGGTGGCGCTGGACGAACGCGCGGTAGAACGCGCGCGCCCGCCCGTACTCGCGGGCCTCGTACTGGCGCTGCGCCTCCGCCCAGTGCGCGTCCGCAGCCGCCGGGATCTCCGAGTCCTCGAGCACCACCTCGACGCCCGCCGAGCGCGCGATCTTCTGGAGCTGGCGCTGGATCGCCGCGGACTCTTCCTCGGCTTGGGTCTGCCGGCGCTGGAGCTCGTTGCGCATCTCCGCGAGCTGCCCCTCGAGCGCCATGACCTGGCCTCGGAGCTGCTCGACCTCGGCGCCGGTGTCCGCGGAGTTCCGCGTCACGACCTGCGTGGCCCGCGCCAGCACCTCCTCGAGGTCGGCCATCTTGGTCTGCGCGTTGGTGAGCTCGGCGCGCAGCTCGTCACGCTGCTGCGCCTGCCCCTGCTCCAGCTCGCGCACTCGCCGCCGGAGCGCCTCCCCGTCGGAGGCGCTCGTCCAGCAGGCCGACAGGCCCGCGCTGGACGCGAACAGCGCCAGCGCGACCGAGGGCCCTCGCCAGGCGGTCCTAGCGCTCCTCGAAGTCCGCGCGGCGGTCACGCGCCCAGCTCGACTCGTCGGACCCACGGGCCATCTCCTCGCCCATGGACTGTGTGGCCGTGCGGTTGCGCGGGATCCCGAGGCGCTGGACCTGGCCCTGCACCGCCTGCGCCCTGCGGTGGCCGAGCGCGAGGTTGTACTCCTCCGTCCCGCGCGGGTCGCAGTGACCGACGATGGTCACCCGCGCGATGTTGCGCGACTGGAAGCACTCCGCGTTGGCCTGCAGCGTGTTGCGCGCGTTCGCGTCGAGCTCGCTCGAGTCGTACGCGAAGTACACCGGCTGCATCATGCACTGCTGCGGGGTCTCGATCGGCGTCTCGGCGACGCGCCGCGCCACGCAGCGGTTGTTCACGCACTCCTCGTCGGGAGCGCAGTCGGCGTCCGAGCCACACCAGCCCGGGATCGGCTCACAGCGGCCGCCCGCGCAACGTTGGCCGGGCCGACAGTCCCGGTCCCCACGGCACTGCTGGCAGGCGCCGTTCACGCAGAACTCGCCTTCGTGACAGTGCTCGTCGTTGTCGCAGTTCGGATACTCGGGGTTCGAGCACCCGAAGAGCACGAAGGTCGCGACGAGGCCGCTCTGGATCGCTGTACGCGTCGACATCGAGATCACCCCTCCTGGAGTCGGCCGGAGTTACCTGGTTCGAGGCCAGGTGTCAATGCCCGCGCGGTTGCGCCCCGTCGGCCCCTGCGCCAGGCTCCGCCGACACTCATCCCAGAGAGGCGACCATGACCTTCGAGCTCGCGAGCCGAGTCCGCTCCATGCCCCCCTCCGCCACCCTGGCGATCACGCAGCGCGCGTCCGAGCTGGCCGCCGCGGGCCACGACGTGATCGGCTTCGGGGTCGGGCAGCCCGACTTCGTGACCCCGAGCCACATCCTCGACGCGGCCCGCGAGGCCCTCACGCGCTCGAGCGGCTACACCGCGGTGCGCGGGATCGGGCCCCTGCTCGAGGCGATCCGTGACGAGTCGCTGCGGCGTCGCCGCGTCGCGCACGACACGTCCGAGATCGTCGTCTCCGTCGGCGCCAAGCACACCCTCTTCAACCTCGCGATGGTCCTCTACGAGCCGGGCGACGAGGTCATCATCCCGGCGCCGTACTGGGTGAGCTACCCCGCGCAGGTCGAGCTCTTCGGCGGCGTCCCGAAGATCGTCGAGACGCACGAAGCGGACGGCTTCCGCCTGAGCCCGGACGCGCTGCGCGCCGCGGTGAGCCCGCGGACGAAGGCGATCATCCTCTGCTCGCCGTCGAACCCGACCGGGGCCGCGTACCGCCGGGAGGACCTCGAGGCGCTCGCCGGGGCGCTGCGCGAGGGGGACTACTGGATCCTCACCGACGAGATCTACGGCGAGCTCGTCTACGACGGGTTCGACCAGGTCTCGCTGCTCGAGGTCGCGCCCGACCTGCGCGACCGGCTGATCGTGGTCGACGGCGTGAGCAAGACGTACGCGATGACGGGGTGGCGGATCGGCTGGGCCCTCGCCCCGGCGGCGGTCGCCAAGGCCGTCGACAAGGTGCAGGGCCAGTCGACGACGAACCCGACCGCGGTCGCGCAGCACGCGGCGGTCGCCGCGCTCCGCGGCGACAAGGCCCCCGTCGCGGCGATGGTGGCCGCGTTCGCGGAGCGGCGGCGGGCGATCGTCGACGGCCTCAACGCCATCGACGGGATCTCCTGCCGCGAGCCCGAGGGGGCGTTCTACGCGTTCCCGAACGTCACGGGGCTGCTCGGCCGGAGCGCGGGCGGCCAGGTCCTCACGGACGACCTCGCGGTCGGCAAGTGGCTGCTCGAGACGGCCGGCTGCGCGCTCGTCCCGGGCACCGAGTTCGGCGCGCCGGGGTTCCTGCGCATGAGCTACGCGACCTCGATGGACAACATCGAGCGCGGGCTCGCCAAGATCAGGGCCGCCGTCGCCGAGCTCGGCTGACGAGCCACACCGCGAGCCCGAGCGCGAACGGGAGCCCCTCCGGACGCGGGGCCCCGGCGGCTCGGCACGCGCAGCCGCCATCGGTGGGCGGGCCGCCCGGCCCGCCATCGAGGACCGACACGCCGCCGTCGGCGAGCCCGGCGCCGAAGCCGGTGCCCGACAGGCCCACCGTCACGAGCGGCTCGTCCGGGTCGTTCGTCGCGAGGAAGAGCACCGCGCTCCGCTCGCTGTCGTTGAACGGCGCGAAGTCCACCGCGAGCCGCGCGCTCGAGCTCGGCGGCAGCACGAGCCGGCGCTCTCCGACGGAGAACGGCGCCGCCGGGTCGCGCACGTCGACCTCGAGCGTGGCCTCGCCCTCGTTGCGGATCGTGAGCAGGAGCTGGCTCGAGCTGCCGACCGCGGTGGCCTCGAACGCGAGGCTCGAGGGCTCGACGCGGATGTCCGGCAGCGGGACGTGCACCTCGGCCGTGTTGAACTCCGTCCCGACGTCGAAGTCCGCGATCGGGACGGGGATCTCGGCGATCGGCAGATCGAAGCGCCGGCCCGCGATGTCGATGTAGAGGCTCGGCGCCAGCGTGATCACGCCGTCGTACGCGATCGTGCCCTCCGGGGTGATGCGCACGTCCTTGGCCGCGCCGAGCCCCGGCTCGTCCGGCCCCGCGCGGACGACCACCGTCTGCCCCTCCGTCTCGATCGCGTCGACCGCGTCCTCTACCACGATGCGGTTCGTGACGTACTCGGCGCCGAGCGTCCCGCGCGCCGTGACGCGGAACCCGCCGCGGATCCCCGGGATGGGGATGATCGAGTCGGTGAGCCCGACGTCGAGCACGGGCACCTCGTCCGTCGAGTCCATCACGCGCGCGACGAGCTCGGACGGCGGGAGCAGGAACGGATCGAACATCGACGCGTCCGCCATGCGCAGGTCCGGCGGGATCCCGCCCGGGATGGGGATGTCGCCCTCCCACGTGTAGCGCGTGCCCGCGACCTCGACGTCGATCCGGATGCGCGCGACGACCTCGATGCCGTAGTTGATCGCGAGCCGCCCGGTGCCCGCGCGCCCGAGGACCAGCTGCGCGAGCGGCGGCGGCCACGACGTCACCGACGTGCCGCCCATGTCGACCTGCGTCGAGCCGCCGAGCATGAGCCCGAAGCGCACCTGGAGCGGGCTGCCCGCGGGCACCCAGCCCGTGTCGAGCATCACGTCGTCGAAGAGCGCGGAGCGATGTCGGAAGTCGACGTCCTCGACGTGGCAGCCGATCGCATCGGGTGGACACTCGACTTGCGCGCGCGCGATCGCGGGCAGCGCGAGGAAGCAGGGAAGAAGCCGGAGCAGGCGGCGCGTCATCGGGCGACAGCGTTCCAAAGCTCGCGCCGAAGAGCAATGGATCCACGCTTTCTCGATCGCGTCGCGTCGCTCGTGCAAGATCGATCGCCTCCGTCGTGCCGAACTGTTCTCTCATCGTCAGCGCACTGTGCTATTCGCCTTCACGGAGGCGCGCGTGAAACGGGGGGCAAGAGTCGGGGCGATGGTGAGCGGAGTCGCCGCGCTCGCCCTCGCGGCTTGCTCCGAGGATCCCCGCCCCGCCGACCGCCGCCCCTCTGGCAGCCTCACGAGCGAGGGGCGCGCGGCGCCCGCACCGCCTCGCTACGAGGTGGTCGAGGTCACGCAAACCGGCACGATCCGAGGCAACGTGCGCTGGCGCGGAGAGCGCCCCGAGACGCCGCGCTTCGACGTCGAGGTGCACCGCGAGGCGTGCGGCGAGTCGCAGCCCTCGCGCGCGCTGCGGATCTCCGAGCGCGGCGGCGTCGCCGACGTGGTCGTGTCGCTCGACGCGCGGCGCGGCGCGGCGCTCGCCACGCCGGCGAGGCCTCCCGTGATCGACAACGTCTCGTGCCGATTCGAGCCGCACGTCAGCGTCGTGGGCGTCGGCTGGCCGTTGATCTTCCGCAACTCGGACGGCGTCCTGCACAACGTCCACGGCTACGCGGGGGACGACACCGTGCTCGACATGGGCCTGCCCGAGCGGGGCGCCGAAGAGGAGCGCTCGCTGAGCGCGCCGGGCGTCGTGCGGGTCGTCTGCGACGCGGGGCACGGCTGGCAGGAGGCGTGGATCCACGCGTTCGATCACCCGTACTTCGCGAAGACCGACGACGAGGGGCGCTTCCAGCTCGGCGCGGTCCCGCCCGGGCAGTACACGCTCCGGCTCTGGCACGAGGGCTGGCGCGTCGTCGGGCGCCGCGCCGGCCGGCCGCGCTACTCGAGCCCGGTCGTGCTGAGCCGCGCCGTCTCGGTTTCCACCCAGCAGGAGACGGTGGTGGACTTCGAGCTCAGCGCGCAGTCGGCCGAGATCGCTGGCGACTAGCGCGCTCCATCAGCGCGAGCCACGGGTGGCGGTCGCGCCACGGTCCACGCGGATCGAGCGCCTGCGCCGCGCGGGCCACGAGCAGCGCCGCCAACACGAGGTAGAGGAGCTGGATCGGCGTGTGCGGCGCGTAGCCCGCGAAGAGCCACAGCGCGAGCCCGGCCGCGAGCTGGCGCAGCTCCGCACGCCGCGACGCGAGCCCGACCACGACCCCGCCGAGCCCGGCGCCGAACGGCACCGCGTAGAGGAGCGGCACGTCGTCGAGCAGCAGCCCGAAGCGAAACGCCGCGAAGACCATCAGCCGGAACCGGTGCCCGATCAGGCCGCGCAGCGCGACGCAGGCGACCACCACGGCGACGAGCACGAGCGCCGCGAGGACGAACCGCCGGGAGCGCCCGGCGGGCTCGCCGTGCAGGATCGCGAAGCCCCCGGCCAGCGGCACCACGAACCACGCCAGCTCCGCGGCGTGTCGCAGCCCGAGCAAGACGGCCTGCGTCGTGGAGGGCTCGCGCGCGAGGAGACTGGCCAGGAGCCCGAGCACGCCCCCCTCCGCCGCCGAGACGAGCCCGATCCCGACGACGAGGAGCGAGCCGAAGGCGGCGAGCGCCATCGCGGCGGCGGCGATCCGGACGCCGAGCGGCGCGCGGTAGCGCAGGCCCGTGAGCGCCACGAGCGTGACGAGCACGTTCGCCGCGGCGAGGGCGAAGATGACGAGCCGCGCGCGCAGCGACGCGTAGGGCAACACCGTGGCGACGAGCAGGCTCGGCACGAAGATCCCGCTGAACGCCGCGATCGAGAGGCGCCGCGGGATCGACGCGAAGCCCGGGTGACGGAGCAGCGCGGTGAGCGCGACGACCACGCCCAGGATCCCGGCCACCGCCGCGAGATTGCGAGGGAATCGCGAGAGATCGCGCAGCGCGCGCAGCGTCTCGAGGTCGAGCACGTCGGGCAGCGCGTTCCAGCCGACGCGTGCGAGGGCGAGCTCGAACGCGGCCGCGACGACGGCGACGAGCGCGAGCGGGGGCGCCGCGCGCACCGCGGCGAGGGCGAGGTCAGCCGCGCGCTCGTACGGGCTCTCGGGCGGCTCCACCGGCGGGAACCTACGGCGCCACAGCGTCCGAACCAACCGAAATGCGAGCCCGCGCGCCGGCCCTCGCGCTTGCGGACCCCCCTCGGTGCGAGGTAAGGCGTCCCTCGATGACCGAGCTGCGCCACGACTGGACCCTCGAGGAGGTCCGCGCCATCCACGACCTGCCGCTCACCGCCCTGCTCTTCCGCGCGCAGGGGACTCATCGCGCGCACCACCAGGCGGACGCCGTCCAGCTCTGCACGCTCTTGTCGGTGAAGACCGGCGGCTGCCGCGAGGACTGCGGGTACTGCTCGCAGAGCGCGCACCACGCCACGTTCGTCGAGCCCGAGCGCATGATGCGGCTCGACGAGGTGCTCGACGCGGCGCGCCGCGCACGCGCCGTCGGCGCGACGCGCCTCTGCATGGGCGCGGCGTGGCGCGACGCGCTCCACGGCCCCGCGTTCGACCAGGTCCTCTCGATGATCCGCGGGGTCCGCGCGGAGGGCCTCGAGGCGTGCGCGACGCTCGGCATGCTCGACGACGAGCAGGCGCGCAAGCTCGCCGAGGCGGGGCTCACCGCCTACAACCACAACCTCGACACGAGCGAGGCCTTCTACGGCGAGGTCATCACGACGCGCACCTACCGCGACCGGCTCGACACGCTCGCGCGCGTCCAGAAGGCCGGGATCAGCCTCTGCTGCGGGGGCATCATCGGGATGGGCGAGAGCCTCGACGACCGCGCGGAGCTGCTCCGCACCCTCGCCGCGCTCGACCCGCACCCGGGGAGCGTCCCGATCAACGCGCTCGTCGCGGTCGAGGGCACGCCGCTCGAGGACCGGCCCCCGGTCGATCCGATCGAGCTCGTCCGCATGATCGCCACCGCGCGGATCCTGATGCCGCGCTCGATGGTGAGGCTCAGCGCAGGCCGCGGCGAGCTGAGCCGCGAGGCGCAGCTCCTCTGCTTCATGGCGGGCGCCAACTCGATCTTCTACGGCGAGCGCCTCCTCACGACGGGCAACCCCGACGTCGAGGAAGATCGCGCCCTGCTCGACGCGGCCGGCCTCGTGCCGCTCGACCCGTACGCCTCACCCGATCCCACGGTGCAGGCGACGCGCGAGCGCGGCCCTCGCGCCCGCGCCCGCCTCCCGATGGTCGCCGAGTAGATCGATCTCAGTCGGCGATCGCGTAGCGGAGCTGGCGGCGCGCGCCGTCCCGCAAGAGCTCGATGGTCAGCTCGCTCGCGACGCGCAGCGAGTTCCACGCGTGGAGCGCCTCTTCGGGTCGCTCGATGCGCATCCCGTTGACGCTCAAGAGCGTGTCCCCGGGGCGCAGGTCGACCCCCGTGAAGAGGTCCGTGCGCAGCTCGGTCACGCGGAAGCCCACGAAGCGCCCCTCCTCGAGGTGCGGCTGCGTCTCGACGCGCTGCAGGAAGCGGCCGAGCCCGCCTTCGAGCACCTCGTCGAGCGCCGCGCGCGCGATCGTGCCCTCGCTCCGCGGCAGCGGCGGCGGCTCCTGCTCGATCGCGGCCGTCGCCGCGGGCTCGCGGGCCTCGGGCGTGGCCGCGCCGCACCCCGCGAGGAGAACCGAACCGAAGAGCACCAGCCGCGCACGGATCATGCGTTCTCGGTACGCCAGCTCCCCGGCGCCGTCCAGTTTTCGCGGGCGACCGCTCGAGAGCTCAAACCTCGCCGCGCAGGACGCGGACCTGGTGGAGGATCGCGGCGTGCACCTCTTCCCTCGGCCCGCTCGCGTCGATGTGCACGATGCGGTCGCCCGGGAAGTAACGCTCGATGTCACGATAGAAGCTCGACAGCTGCTCCTGAAGCTCGCTCGCGTCGAAGATCTCGTGGCCGCCGAGGCGCTCCTTGCGCCGACGCGCCGCCTCCTCCGGCTCGACGTCGAGCACGAGCGTGAGGTCGGGCCGCCGCGCGTGGCGGTTGATCTCGCGCACCCACGCGACCGTGTCGGCCTCGCCGCCCGCGGTCACCGACTGGTACGCGACCGAGGAGTGATCGTAGCGATCGCTGATCACCGTGACGCCGTCCATGAGGTTCGGGTGCACCGTCGCCTCGAGGTGGTCGAGCCGGTCCGCGGCGAACAGGAGCGCCATGGTGCTCCACGACGACGGACGCGCGCCGCTGATGCCCGGGACCACGACTCGACCGGTCAGGATCTGCCGCAGCAGCGCCCCGACCGGCCCGTC
This sequence comes from Sandaracinaceae bacterium, assembly GCA_019637095.1. Lineage (GTDB taxonomy): Bacteria > Myxococcota_A > Polyangia > Polyangiales > Sandaracinaceae > JACKEC01. The sequence goes on from JAHBWG010000070.1 coordinate 40,096, forward strand.
GCTCGGCTCGCGCGTCGTGGTGATGGGCAACCCCCGGCCGCGGAGCGCCTCGGCGAGCAGCTTCGTGTGCGTCGTGGTCCCGGCGCCGTCGACGCCTTCGAGCACGATGAACAGCCCCTCGATCACGGCGCCGACGCTACTCCATGTACGAGGCGCATGCACGCGTCCCGAGCAGGCGGGCCAGCGCAGCGCGAGGGCGCGACCAGTCGTCCTGGCAGATCGACTGGACGGTCGTGCGGTGGCCGGTCAGCCCGCGCGCCACCTCGACGAGGCGCCGCGGCGGCATGGCGAGCCCGAACCCCGGCGTGTTGCACGACGGAGCCAGCCGGCTCGGCATCGCGGGGTCCACTCGCTCGATCATCCGCGGATCGCTCGCGATCGCGTCGAAGTCCGCCTCGCGCGGGACGTCGGCCGCGAGATCCACCGGCACCCCGACGATCAGGCCGAAGGCCAGGAGGTCCGGGCGCTGCGCGCGCAGCGCCGCGAGCCCGCGCACGTAGCGCTCGATCGGGTGGAGCGCCTCGGGGTAGGTGAAGCACCGCAGGTTCAGATCCGTGGGCCCGTACCTCGGCGACGACGGGTCGAAGACCTCGGGGTCGATCACCGAACAGTCCTCCTCGTCGGTCACGACGACCACCGCGAGGAGCGTGTCGTCTCGGACGAAGCCGCGGTTGGCGCCGTCGCCGTGGCCCGAGGTGCCACGAAAGAAGACCGGCGGGACGTACGACGGACCGGTCCAGGAGGTCGGCGCGGCCGGCGAGAGCGCCTTGAGCGCCGCCTCGAGCTGCTGCTCGAACCCACACCCGCCCGTGCCGAGGGTGGCCACGCAGGCCACGTCCGCCGCGTAGTCCTCGGGGCGGTCGCGACCAGGCCGAAAGCCGAGAATCGGAGGGTACGTGGCCTGACACCCCGGGATCCCCGGGTTGCCCCGGGTCTGGAGGATCCCGTCGTCACCGAAGTCGGCACGCAAGCACGTCGGCACCCTGGCCCCGCCCGTGCCCATGTCCGTCGTGACGACGCCGATCTGCAGATCCGCGATCGGCAGCCAGTCCGGCGTCCCGTCCCCGTCCTCGTCGGGCGGCTCGACGAGCGAGTGCACGAGCGCGGGGAGCTGGCGAACGAGGCTCGCCTGCTCCTCCGCCATGGAATTCGAGTTGTCGACGACGAGCAGCAGATCGACGCCCGTCGGCTCGACGCACTTGCCGAGCGGCGGCCGAAAGGTCCCCTCCGCGTCCGCGCCGGCGTCGCGATAGGCCGCGGCGTCCCACGGCGGCGGCGAGCCATCGGGATCGTCGATCGGGACCTGCTGGTAGCAGCCCACGCCGAACGAGCAGGCGAGAGCGCAAAGGACGTTGCGGTACCTCACGGCGCCTCCGCGCCGCAGGCGTCGGCCTCGCCGAGGCGGCAGAGCGCGGCGCGCGACGGCCCCGCGAGCGGCCCGCTCGCGCTCTGTTCGAGGTAGCGCCGGTAGCTCGCGCGGGCGGCCTCCGGATCGCGCAGCCGCCGCTCCTGCATCCGCGCGAGCGCGTAGATCGCGAGGTGGCTCATCGAGCCGGCCCCGAGCCCGGCGGCGCTCTCGTACGCGCGCGCCGCGCCCGCGAGGTCGCCGCGACGCTCCGCGAGGTCGCCGAGCAGCGTGAACGCCTGCGCCCGGACCGACGGCGGGGCGTCGGGCGCGCCGAGCACCGCGCGCAGCGCTTCGCGCGCCGCCTCCGTGTTGCCGTCCTCGAGGGCGCGGCGCGCGCGCTCGAGCCGCTGCGCGGGCGCGACGCGCGCGGGCGAAGCGCGCTCGGTCGGTGCGTCGGCGATCGCTTCGGTCGTCGCGACCGCCACGCGGTGGGGCGCAGCCTCGCGCGCTCGCTCGTCGCCGCCGGCGCCCTCGGCGTTCACCGGGTCGTCCGCCGCAGCGACGAGCTCCGCCCGCGTCTCCGCGGCCGCGGCGTGCGGCGTCGCGCCGACGCGGATCGACTCGCCCGCGCCGAGGATCCGCGGCTCGCCCGCGTTGGGCCCGACCGCGTGCGGTACGACGCGCACCCTGCCCTCGACGACCGCGACGTCCGTGGCCTCGCCCGTCTCGCGCACCGAGAACACCGTCCCGACGACCTCGACCGTCGCGCGCGCCGTGCGGACCGTCATCCCTTCGCGGCCCCGCGCGCGCGGGTGGTACTCGACCCGGATCGCGCCCCGCTCGAGCCCGAACGCCATCCGGTCGGCCGCGAGCGCCTCGATGCGCAGCGTCGTCGACGGCTCGATGCGCACCACGCTGTCCTCGATCCGCAGCTCCGCGACCTCGTCGGGCCCCGTCGTGAGCGAGGAGCCCACGTCGAGCGTCCCGCTCTGCCGGGTCGCGCCGAGCGTTCGCACCTCCATGCGCGCCACCCGCTCCGAGGGTGCCTGCGAGAGCCACGCGGCCAGCCCGAGCGCGACGGCCGCCGCGGCCGCGAGCACGCCGGCCGCGGGCACCCAGGCTCGCGTGCGCGGCGGCGCCGCAGCGGGCGCCCGCACCGCCTCGAGCAGCCGCCGCTCCATCCGCGCCTTCGCGACCTCGTCGAGCCGCGGCGGGCTCTCGCGCAGCGCGGCGGCGACCGCGTCGCTGTCTTTGTGGCTCCTCATCGGCCACCTCCTGCACCAAGCGAAGCATCGATGCGCTTGCGCGCCGCCACGAGGCGGGCGTGCAGCGTGGAGATGCCGGCTCCGGTCATCTCCGAGATCTCCTTCAGCGTGTAGCCCTCGACCTCCTTGAGGACGAAGACGGCCCGCTGGTCGGCGTCGAGCAGCGCGAGGAGCGCCGCCGCCTCGTCGAGGGCGTCGTGTCGCGCGTCCGGGCGCGCGGCCGGGCGGCCGATCCCGACCAGCTCGGTGAGCTTGCTCCAGCGCCCGCGCCGCGCCCGCGCCCGCGCCGCGTCGAGCGCCTTGCGCGTCGCGATGCCGACCACCCACGTCGAGACGCGCGAGCGCCCGTCGAACCCGGCTGCGCCCTCGAGCGCGGCCAGGAACACGCGCTGCGTCACGTCCTCGACGTCCGCGTCGAGCGGGCCGAGGATCCGCGCGACGGTGCGGTGCACGCGCTCGACGTGCGCGCGGTAGAGCTCGCGCACCGCGCGCTCGTCGCCCGCGGCGGCGGCGCGCAGCCGCTCCACCTCGGGGTCGAGGCCTCCCTCGATCGCCCGCAAGCGCCCGGTGCTCATCGCCGCCGCCACACCCTTGCGTCGCTCCGTCACTCGCATAATTCCATCACGGCCTGACCCGAATGGCGAGCACCCCCCACACCGTGAGGATGTCCTCGACGAGGAGGCGCTCGGCGAAGCCCGTCGGGCAGACGCCCGGGGGGGTCCCCGGGGCCGGCCGCGGCAGCCGCGTGAGGATCGCGGGTGACGTGTGCGCGTCGAGCCCGACGTCGAACACGACCTCGAAGGGCCCGCCGACGCGCCACGCCATCTCGACGCTCCCGCGCAGCCCGAAGTTCGTGGTCAGCCGGCTCGCGTCGACCCCGACGAGGCTCGCGAGCCCGAAGCGGCTCAGGATCCCGAGCCCGAACGCCACCGACAGCGCCTCGTCGATCACGAACGGCCGCAGGAGCAGGCGCAGCGCGAGCGTGATCGGGCGGTACTGGATCTCCCGACCATCGCAGGCCTCGGTCACCTCGGGGATGAGCGGGAGGTCCCCCTCGAGCATCAGGCACCACGCGGTCTGGCAGAGGCCGAGGCCGATCCGCGGCGCGAGCTGCGGCGTCAGCCGCTCGGTCGAGAGGCCGCCGAGGAAGCCGAGGTAGACGAGCGGCTTGGCGGTCGCCTCGACGCGCGGGCGGCGCCCGAAGAAGCCGCCCTCGGGCTCGTGGTAGGTCCACGTCACCTCGCGGCCGGCGCGAAAGAAGGTGCGGCGGAGCGCCTGTCCGGGCGGTGGCCCCTCGAGCGCGGTGTCGCGCAGCGCCTCGAGCGCGAGCGCGACGGAACGCGCGATCGCGGCGCCGCGCAGGTCCTCGACGAAGACCTCCGTCGCGAACACCTGCCCCTCCGGGCCCGCGAGGACGAGCCGCACCGAGGGTCCCTCCGCGTCGATCGCGCAGTGCCCGGCCGGCACCGCCTCGAGGATCTCCGGCGGCGCGTCCTCGCCCGTCGCGACGGCGACGTCGAGCCGCACCGCCAGGATCCGCGTCACCTGCTCGGCGAGCCGGCGCGCGCCGCGCGTCGGGCGCAAGGTGATCGGCGCGTCGGCCGCGAGCACGGGCGGTCCGTCCGGCGCCGGGACCTGCGCCTGGGCGTCCGGCCCCCACGCGAGGAGCGCGGCCGCGAGACCGACGGCGTGCCGCGCGCGAGCCCTCACGACCCCAGCCCGGCTCGGCCCGTCGCATCGGAGCGCCGCGGCGCGCCGGACGTCGAGGGGCGCGCGCAGAGGCGCGCGATCACGAGAGCGCCGAGGGGGTCCGGCGACGACATCTGCGCAGCATACCCCGGCGTGCCGTCGCCCCGAGCCGCTCGACCACCGGAGCCGACGTCTCGAGGCACACCGTCCGCCGCGTCCGCGCACGCGAGGACGCCGGTCGCGCGTGCGCGCCGACGCCCTCGACGGTCCTCAGAACTTGTAGGTCGTCCCGAGCCGGAAATAGAACTGCGTGTCCGCCGCTTCGATCCCGAGGAGGTTCCCGAGCACCCGCCGCGGCGAGTTGTTCAGGATGCCCTCGAGCAGGAACCAGAGATTCCAGTTGCGGTGCAGGCGCAGCTCGAGCGAGCCGCCGAGCCGGGCGCGCGCCCAGTCGTCGCGCGGGCAGGACACCTGCGACGGCATCGTGGCGTTCGCGACGCAGTAGTCCGGGGGATCCGACCGCGTCACGCTCGCGCTGTTGCTGTGCCGGACGTACACCGAGGAGTTCAGCGAGTGCCCCGCGTACTCGTCGCTCGTCACGTCGAGGCCGAGCCACAGCGAGACGGCGGCCTCGTTCCCGAACAGGAGGCTGAAGATCGCGTCGAGGCTGAAGAACGCGCTGTTGATCGGGTAGCTCACCGGCGTCGACGTCGGGTCGTTCGGTCGGCTCGTGTAGGTCTCGTCCCCGAAGTGAGCCATCCGACGCTGACGCGTGGGGTTCATCGGATCGGGCGCGCACGGAGGCGCACCCGGGCGGTCGGGCACCGGGCAGTCGATGAACTCGAACCCCGAGTCCGGTCCGTAGTTCAGGCTCGGCCCGAGGCCGCCGCCGAAGCGCGCCTGCCCGGCGATCGCCACCATCTCGATCGGACGGAAGCCCACGCGCAGGCGCCCCTCGAAGTCGGTGAGGCGGCCGATGCTCCGGATGGCGAAGCCCGCGTCCACGAACTCGTGCAAGCCCACGTTCAGGCGCAGCTCACCGAGGTAGGGCCAGCCGACGGACACGTCGATCGACGCCTGCCCTTCCGGGAGCGGCGCCGCCGAGTGCGTCATCGCGGCGCCCCAGCGCGCCTCCTGCTCCTCCGCGTACTCCTGCCGCTGCTCCTCCGTGAGCCCGTCGGTCATGTGGCGGAGCGTGATGTCGAAGGGCCGGGCCTCGCCCGAAGGCTGCAAGAGGACTTGCTGGCGGAACTCCTCGTAGCCCGGCGCGGTGACGCTCATCACGTGGGAGCCCGCGGGGAGTGTCCCGTCGTACGGCACCGGGCCGACCGGCTGGCCGTCGATGAGCAGCATCGCGCCGCTCAGCCCCGGCTGCACGGCCACGCGCACGCGGACCTGCTGCGGCGTCAACCTCGCTTCCACCTCACAGTTGCGCCCCGGGCCCGTCTCGCACGTCGTGCTGTACTCCTGGTGGCCGTCGGCGCGGACCACGATCGCGTGCGGCCCCGGCTCCGGCGTCATGACCACCGGCGCCGTGCCGCGGTCCTGGTTGTCGACGAGCACCGACGCGCCCTCGACGTTCGCGCGCACGATGATGCGGCCCGCCGAGCCCTGCTCCGCCTGCATGTCGAGCGACACGACCCGCTGCTGGCCCGCCGTGACGGTCACCGTCTGCCGCGCGGGCTGGTAGCCCTCCGCGCGCGCCTCCACGATGTGCTCGCCCGGCGCGAGGTTCGTCGCCGTCGCCGGCGAGGGCCCGAGCGCCTCCCCGTCGACGCTGATGATCGCGCCCGGCGCGCTCGCGATCACGCGCAGCGAGCCGCCCTGCGCGGACGGCATCGCCACCGTCGCGCGCTGCCCGGCGATCACCGTCACGGTCGTCGAGTAGGCCTCCTGGCCGGGCGGGCGGATGTCGACGGAGTGAGGGCCGGGCGGCACGCCCTCGATCACCGTCGGGGTCTGACCGCGCGGCGTCCCGTCGAGGAACACCGGCGCGCCCGGCGGACCCGAGACGAGGATCGAGCCCGTGTCCGGCGCGGCGCGCTCGAGGACCGCCGCGATCCGGACGACCTGCCCGCCGCCGACCTCGACCCACTGCTCGAAGTCGTTGAAGCCCTCGCGCGTGACGCGCACCTGGTGGCGCCCCGGCTGCAGATCCGTGACCCGGATCGGCACCGGGCCGAGGGTGCCGCCGACCGTGCGCCCGTCGACCGAGACGCTCGCGCCTTGCGCGTTCGCGTTGCCGGCAGAGACCTCGATGACGCCGAGCGCCCGCAGCACCGCGCGGAACGTCTCGCGGCGCCGCGCGACGTTGACGGTCAGCCGCGCTTCTTCGTGGTTGGCGAGCTGGAAGATCAGCGTGTGCGTCCCGCGCGCGACGCGCGTGTTCGCGAGCGGCGTCTGCCCGAGCGGGTTGGCCGTCGAGTCGAGGTACACCGTCGCCCCCGGCGGGACGGACTCGATGTTGATCGGGATCTGGGCGAACGCTCCGGAGGCCGGGCCGGCGATGGCGCCGAGCGCGGCCAGGGTGATCAGGATCCGTCGAGCCATGATTGCCTCCCTGGACGGGGGTATGGCTACCGCGTTCGCTCAATCTTTTCCAGAGGGGAACGCCTCGGCGGCCACGACTTCGGCCGACACGCCGCGCGCGCGCGCGATCCGCGCGAGCGCCCAGCGCGTCAGCCGACCGCCCGGCGGTCGGAGGATCTCCGCGATCTCCGCGTCCTCGAGCACCTCGAGCGGCGGATCGCCCGCGGCGCCCGCGGGCTCCTGCGCCAGGCGCGCGCGCACCTGCGCGGCGCTCGCGTCGCGATCGCACGCGGCCCGCACGCGGAGCGCGAGCCGCATCCAGCCGTGGTAAGCCACGAGCGTCCGCGCCCACCGCGGGCGCTCTCCCGCGTCGAGCGCGGCGATCCGGCGCTCGATCTCGTCGAACGGCAGCGCGTCGAGCTCGCGCAGCGCGCCCGGGAAGCGCGCCGCGAGCGCGCGCAGGCGCGGGCGCGGGTCCTCGGGATCGCCGGCGGCGTGCAGCAGCCGCAGCGCGCGCAGCTCCGCGTACTTCTCCCGGAGCGCGGAGAACGCCTCGTGCTCGGCGTCGTGCACGTCGGCGAGCGCCGCCGGCTCGCCGCGGGGGCCTGCAGCCGCTGCCTGCTCGCCGCCTCGATCGGCGTCGATCGAGGACGAGGTGTCCTCGGAGCGCCCGGGCCCGAGCCGCGAAGGCGCCTCGTGGCCGCCGCTCGCACCTTCGGCCGCTCGAGCGGCGTCGATCGGGGACGCGGGGGCCTCGGGGCTCCCGGGCCCGAGCCGCGACGGCGCGTCGTGGCCGCCGCTCGCACCTTCGGCCGCTCGAGCGGCGTCGATCGGGGACGCGGGGGCCTCGGGGCTCCCGGGCCCGAGCCGCGAAGGCCCCCCTGCCGCGTCGTCGCCGCTCACCAGCTCTCCGTGGGATCGCCCGAGTCCTCCGGGAACGCCTCGGGCTCCTCCTCGTCGCCCTGCTCCGCCGGCTCGAGGCCGACCGACGCGGTCTCGATGGGGAGCGCGCCGACGCCGCCGCGCCGCCTCGGCGCGAGCGTGATCGGCAGCCCCGGCCGGTGGAAGCGGAGCGTCTCGATCGCCGCGAGCCCCTCCTCGACGGCCGCGGCGTCGTAGCGACCCCGGCTCCCCAGCGTCCGCAGGAACCGCGCGACGCGGCGCCGATGCGACGCGGGGATCTCGTCGGCGTCCCAGTGCGAGTGGAAGCCCTTGGGGTTCGGCAGGATCGTCGCCAGGTACGCGGACTCGGCGGGCCCGAGCTCCGCGGGCGTCCGCCCGAAGTAGTGCATCGCCGCCGCGCGGATCCCGTACACGCCGGGCCCGTACTCGATCACGTTGAGGTAGAGCTCGAGGATGTCGCGCTTGGGCATCACCGACTCGAGCCACCACGTGAGCAACACTTCTTGCACCTTGCGCGCGAGCGTCTTCTCGCGGCGCAAGAACACGTTCTTCACGAGCTGCATCGTCACCGTGGAGGCGCCGTAGACGTAGCGCCCCTCGGTGAGGTTGCGGATCAGCGCGAGCCGGATCGACGGAACGGAGAAGCCCGTGTGGCGGAAGAACCCGCCGTCCTCGTGGCCGAGCACGGCGTGGACGAAGAACGGGCTGATCGACGCGAGCGGCGTCCACGCTTCCGTCCCGGGCCCCGTCTCCATGGAGAAGACCGTGCCGTCGGGCTCGACCACGCGATGGACGAACGGCCCCGTGAACCGGGTGATCGCCGCCATGGGCGGCGCGGTCACGAACGTGCACCCGTTCTGGACGTCGATGTCGAGCCTCGTCTCGTCGAGCGCGCGCGAGTCGATCCGCGCGACGACCCGGCCGCCGATCCGCCCGCGGAACGTGAACCCGGCCGCCTCGGCGAGCAGGTCCGTGGGGATCGCGCCGACGGCCGCGTTGCACTCGGTGAGGGGCAGCGTGATCGTCGCGTCGAGGAGGTAGTGATCCTCCGGCCACTCGATCGAGCCCGACAGCGCGGCGCGCGCCTGGCCGAGGCCGATCGTCGCTTCGCCGATCTCGAGCCGGCGCGAGAGCGGGTGCCAGTCCGCCTCGCCACGAAACGAAGCGGCGATCCGGGCCACCGGGATCGGCGCGATCCGCGGTGAGGCGACGGCGAGGTCCTCGACCGACGCCTCCCCGCTCAGGTGCACCCGGCTCGCGGAGTCCCCGCGGATCGTGAGATCGCCGGAGATCGTCGCCTCCTCCGGCCGATGCCACGGCAGCTCCGGGAGGAACGGGACGAGCAGGACGAACGGGACGCGCTGAAAGTCCACGTTCCCCTCGGCGCGCAGACCGTCGGGATCCACGAGCAGACGCCAGCCCAGCCGGCCCCCGCGCCCGGGCTGCCCCTCACCCTGCAAGCGATAGCGCCCCCCCTCGAGCGCGTGCGCCTCCGAGCTGAGCTCTCTCAGCACCGGCACATCGCCTTCGGCGGACCGCGCGACGACCTCGAGCCCTTCCAGCCGCAGGCTCGCGCCCTCCGCGAGCCGAGGCGCGATCGCCCGCAAGAGCGACGCCGCCCTCGCGAGGCGCGACGGCTCCTCCTCGCTCGGCGCCTGCCCTGGTGCATCCACGCCCGTCGGCGGCGCGATCGCGGCGCCGAGCGACCGCGCGCCTTCGCGGAGGCGATCCCAGATCGGGCTCGGCGCTCCCGCGTCCCGTTCGCGGTAGAGGAGCCGCACGTCGCGCACGGTCAACCCCTCGACGCGCCACCCGCCCTCGGCGTCCGGGTCGAGCCTGAGCTCTGCCGAAGCGGCCGTCGCGCCCTCCGTTGCCCCGGGGGCGAGCGCCGTCTCGCCTGCGGCCAGCCTGAACCGACCGCTCGCGAGCCGCTGGAGCTCCCCGTCGGCGATCGTCGCGATCGGTCCTGCACCGTCGCGGAGCCCCACCTGGACCCCTTCGACGTCGATCGTAGGCCCGCCCGTCGGCCGAGCCTGCCGATCTCCCTCACCCGCAGGCCGCAAGCGCCGGAAGACCGCCCCCAGCTCCGGGTGCGAGACGTCGGCGTCGATCCGGACCCCGCGGACCGCGACCCCGCGCACCGCGCCGAGCCCGTCGTACGCGAGGGCCCAGAGCTCGGCGCGGACGACGACGCGGTCGAGGTGCGCCGACGCGACCTCGCCCGCGCGCAAGTCCACGCCCCGGAGCTCCACCTGCGCCCAGCCGGGATCGACCGACGCCACCGTCGCGCTCAGCCCCCGACGGGCCGCGGCCTCGACGAGGCGGCCCTCGATCGCCGCGGGGAGGGCGAACAGCCAGCCGGCGGCGGCGCCGAGCGCGACGAGCGTCAGCGTGACGGCCGCGGTGATGCCGAGTCGACGCCGCATTCCGCCGCAGGTCCTATCACAGACGGAAAAGGAAAACCCCGGGTCGGTTTGTTCCGACCCGGGGTTTTGGGGATTAGACCCGGCAGCGTCCTACTCTCCCACACACTCACGCGTGCAGTACCATCGGCTCTGGAGGGCTTAACTTCCGAGTTCGAGATGGGATCGGGTGTGGCCCCTCCGACATCGCCACCGGAGAAACTTTGGAAGCACAGAGAGAACTGCTCGTTCCCAGACGTTCGTCAGGGGATTGGGGCTCTCGCCTCCAACCCTGATCTCGAGCTTCGTACGCTTGCCTTAGAGGTAGGTCAAGCCTCACGGCCGATTAGTACAGGTCAGCTTCACGTGTCACCACGCTTCCACACCCTGCCTATCTCCTCGTGGTCTTCGAGGGGCCTTCAGGGGCCTTGCGGCCCGGGATGCCTTATCTCGAGGCCGGCTTCCCGCTTAGATGCTTTCAGCGGTTATCCGTTCCGCACATAGCTACCCAGCTATGCCGCTGGCGCGACAACTGGAACACCAGAGGTGCGTCCAATCAGGTCCTCTCGTACTATGATTAGCTCCTCTCAAGCATCCTCCGCCCACAGCAGATAGGGACCGAACTGTCTCACGACGTTCTAAACCCAGCTCGCGTACCGCTTTAATTGGCGAACAGCCAAACCCTTGGGACCTGCTCCAGCCCCAGGATGCGATGAGCCGACATCGAGGTGCCAAACCGCGCCGCCGATGTGAACTCTCAGGCGCGATCAGCCTGTTATCCCCAGAGTACCTTTTATCCGTTGAGCGATGGCCCTTCCATACGGAACCACCGGATCACTAAGGCCTGCTTTCGCACCTGCTCGACCTGTCGGTCTCGCAGTTAAGCGCCCTTATGCCTTTGCACTCTACGGCTGGTTTCCAATCAGCCTGAGGGCACCATTGCGCGCCTCCGTTACTTTTTGGGAGGCGACCGCCCCAGTCAAACTACCCGCCAGGCAGTGTCCCCGATCCGGATCACGGACCTAGGTTAGAAGCCCAGAACAGCCAGGGTGGTATTTCAAGGTTGGCTCCACGAGGTCCGCAAACCCCGCTTCAAAGCCTCCCACCTATCCTACGCAGACTGCTCCGAGCTTCACTGCCAAGTTGTAGTAAAGGTTCATGGGGTCTTTCCGTCTAGCTGCGGGTACACGGTATCTTCACCGCGATTACAATTTCGCTGAGTCA
>JAHBWG010000071.1 GCA_019637095.1 Sandaracinaceae bacterium
GAACGGTGAGGGCGGCCGCCGAGGGCGCGCCGAGCACGCCGAACGGGGCCGTGAGAGGGCTCGACCCCGGCTGGCGCCGGGGTCGAGCTGGACCGCCTGTAGCAATCGCAATCTTCGTTGTCCACGACCCTGGGTCGTGGACCAGACCAGGGTCGTGGACCAGACCAGACCCCACAATCTTCGTTGACTACGATCCTGGGCCATGGACCAGACCAGGGCCATGGACCAGACCACGACCCCTGGGTCGGATCGCTTCCGGCGCGCGCGGGAGGCCTCGCGTCGATGGTCGCGCTCGGCCGGATCTTCGGGACCGATCATCCCATGATCACGACACGGTCCTGCATCGCGCCGTCTTCGGCGGCGTAGCGCGTGAGCGTGAGCGCTCCGTCCGCGTCCACCTGCGCGATGGTCGTCCCGTGGCTGCGCGACGCCGCCTGGCGCAGCGCGATCTCCTCGGGCCGCGCGGCGCGCACGTCCTCGAGGTCCTCGTCCGGGTCGTAGAGCACCGCGCCGCCGCCGCCGTCGATCAGGTAGGTGACGCCATCGACCGCGAAGCGCTCGTACGCGTGCACGTGCCCGGCGAGCACGAGCGGCACCCCGTGCTCGACGCAGCGCGTGTGGACGGCCTCGCGCTGCGCGAGGCTGCCCGGCGCGTGGCGGCTGAAGGTGTAGGTCGGCCGGTGGAACGCGAGGACCGGGAAGCGCACGTCGGCGTCGGCGCGCGCCGCCTCGAGCTCCGCGTCGAGCCACGCGAGCTGCGCCGCGTCGGTCGCGAGCGAGCTGGTCTCGCTGTCGAGGTGGATGAAGCGGATCCCGCCGAACGTGTACGCGAAGTGGCGCGGGCTCGCGCCGGGCGCGCCTTGGCCGCCGAAGAGGCGGTCGTACATGTGGTCGACCTCGTGGGCCATGTCGAACTCGTGGTTGCCGATCGTGACCATGAACGCGGCCTGCTGCGTGATCGGCGAGAAGCCGCGCATCATCGCGTTCCACGTGTCGAACGGGTTGGCGGCGTACGTGATGTCGCCGCCGTGCAGGACGAGGTCGGGCGCGTGGCGCGCGACGAGCTCGACCGACGGGTCGCTGAACGGGACGCTCGTGTCGGCGAGCCAGGCGAAGGAGAACGGCGTGCCCGTCTCGGGCGACGCGAGGAAGCTCCCGCTGACGGGCGGGCCCTCCGCCGGGGTGACCGTCCACTCGACCTGTTCGCCCGGCGCGAGGTCCTCGAGCACGACCTCGTGCAGCACGTGCCGGCCCGCGAAGTCGGGCAGGCGCGCGGCCATCCCGAGCGCGTCGCGCTCGTAGCGCACGTCGAACCCACGCTGCGCCGCCTCGGGCGCGTCGTCGCCGCTCGCGCGCCCGATGCGCACGGGGACCGCGGCGTCGACGTAGGTCTCGAAGCGCAGGTGCGCCCGACCGGGCGAGGTGAGCTGCACCCACGGCCCCTTGGTGAGCCCGCGGAAGTCGAGCGGCGAGCCGGCGTCCGGGCGCGGCTCGACGTGGGCGTCGAAGCCCGCGTCGAGGGGCGACGGATCGCCGTCGCACCCGAGGAGCTGGGCGGGGAGGAAGAGGCCGGCGCCCGCCCCGAGCGAGCGGCGCAAGAAGTCACGGCGGCGCATGCGCGCTGGAGCATACCCCCGAGACGCCGCGCGTTCGATGACGCCCCCCGCGTCGACCCCGAGACGCGGCGCCGTGGACGTCGAGCCACGACGCGCCCGCGCGCTCCGTGCGCGCGCAGGAGATCGGGGCCCTCGCCGCGGTTGGTACGCGGGCTGCCATCTGCGCCAGCCATGATCGACCGCGCCTTCACCGTTGCCGCCCTCGCCCTCGCCATGCTCGCGCCCGCCGCGCGCCTCGCCGCCCAGGGGCCGGTGCTGCCGACGCTGCGTACCGCGCTCGACGCGACCGCGGACGTCGCGGAGGCGGCGCCCGAGCCCGCGCCGGAGCACGACGCGCTCGCCGCCGACATGGCGGACGGACGCACGACCCGCGGCTTCGCGCGCCACCGCATCCTGCACTTCACCTTCGACGACGGCCCGCGCGCGGCGACCACGCCCCGCGTGCTCGAGACGCTCGACGCGTACGGCGTCCGCGCGACCTTCTTCGTCGTCGGCCGTCAGCTCGAGGGCGCGCGCGGCGAGGGCGCGCGCGCGCTCGTGCGCGAGATGGCGGCGCGTGGCCACACCGTCGGGACCCACACGTGGGATCACGCCAACCTCACGCGCCTCACCGAGGCGCAGGTCGAGTCGCAGCTCGAGCGCTCGGAGCGCGCGTTCGAGGCGACGCTCGGCGGCCGCCCGTGGCTCGTGCGCCCGCCCTACGGCGCCCGCGACGCCCGCGTCGACGCGCTCCTCGCGCGCCGCGGCTACACCGCGATGCTCTGGAACCTCACCTCGTCCGACACGGTCACGCGCGACCCCGACGTGATGGTCGAGCGCTTCCGCGCGCAGCTCGACCGCCAAGAGCGCCACCCGCTCGGCCCGGGCGGCATCGTCCTGTTCCACGACACGCACGAGCACACCGTCGAGGCGCTGCCTCGGATCCTCGACGAGGTCCGCGCGCGCAACTGCGCGCTGCTCGAGCAGCCCGGCGAGGAGCTGTGGGACCTCGCGGGCGACCCGCGGCTCTACTTCCAGGCGCGCCAGGGGACCGCGGCGGCGACGAGCGTGCGCCTCGACGCGGCGACGCTCGCCGCGCGGCAAACCGCCGTCCGCGCGGAGGCCGAGACCTACTGCCGCTGACGAGGCCCTTGTCGCCGCGCCCGGCTTCGGCGATGGTCCCGGTCATGGCCGAGTTCGAAGTGAAGGTCCGCAACCTCGAGACGGGCGAGATGATGGTCGCGAGCATGCCCGACTGCGAGACGTGCATCGCGTGGCTGTCCGAGCGCCCGCAGAACCTCGAGATCGTCTCGGTGCTCTCCGACGTCTCGCCCGCCGACAGCCGCCGCCTCAAGGAGGCGATGCGGCCCTACGACGCGGGCGAGCTGCGCCTCAAGCAGGAGTTCGATCGCCGCGTGACCGAGGCCGCGATGGCGCAGTACGGCAAGGAGCTCGAGCTGATCGAGGGCCTCCAGAAGGAGTCGCAGGAAGACGGGAGCCTCGACCCGAACCGACCGCTCTCGGTGCGCTACGAGGTCGACGCGGGGCTCAGCGTGGTCGACGACCGGCGTCCGCTCACCGACGCCGCGCGCGCCGCGTGCATGGCGTGGATCGAGGAGCGCAACGGCTGGGTGCGGGGCAAGGGGCAGGTCGTCGGTGAGGCGCACCTCGAGGTGTGGCCGAACGACGTCCCGAGCGGCGACGAAGCGGACCGCGTGCTCGACGGCGGCCAGTTCTACCCGCGCCTCGCCTGACTTGCTGAGGGGTGCTGCGCACCGAGCTTGCTGAGGGGTGCTTCGCACCCCTCCCCCGCTGCGGCGAAGCCGCAGCGGGGCCCCCTCCCCAGTGCGAACGCGGCGGAGCCGCGTTCGACCCCATCGCGGGGCGATGGGGCCCCCTCGGCCAACGGCCCTCGCTGCGCGAGGGCCTGGCCTCGAACGGCGTCGTCGGTCGGGTGCGCGGTGCGCGCTCGATCGATCGACAGCGCTCGCTCGATCGAACGGGCTCGGGGTTACCTCACGCAGGGGCGCGGACGTTCTCCACCGCGTACGTGCCGACCACGCGCCATCCTCCGTCGGCGCGCGCGAGGAGTCGGAACGTCCCGAGCTCGGTCGAGAGGGCGACGTGGCGATCGCAAGCGAGGCTGACGCGCCCGGCGTCGCGATCCACCGGGATGTCGCGCGCGCGGCCGTAGATCGCGCCGGTCGGGTCGACGTACTCGACGTCGACGCGCCGCGCGTCGGCGTCCGGCGGCAGGCGCAGGTGACCGACGCAGATCGCGACGCCCTCGTCGATCACGCAGCGCACCGTCTCGCCCGGCTCGATCGTGAACTCGGCGATCTCCGCGCCGCGCGCGCGCAGCTCCTCGAGACCGCGCGCCGAGAGGCCGGCGCCGAGCGTCCCGTAGTGCGCGCGGATCGAGGCGATCCCGTCGACGACGGCGAGGAACGCGGTCGCGACCGCGGCGGCGCTCGCGTCGTCGAAGAGCTCGCGCTCGAGGTCGGCCTCCGCGTCGGGGGCGAGCGCGCCCGCGAGGTAGTCCGACAGCTCGCTCCACTCGGCGCTCACGACGCGTCCCCTTCGAGGCAGCGCCGCACCTCGGCGAGCGCCCGGTGGCGGAGCACGCGCACGTGGTTCGGCGTGAGCGTGAGCGCGTCCGCGATCTCGCCCGCGTCCTCGTCCGCGAAGTACGTGCGCTCGAGGACGGCGCGCGCGCGCTCGGTGAGCTGCGAGAGGCACATCCAGAGGTGCATGCGGAAGCCGACGTACGCCGGCTCGTGCGCGTCGGGGACCGCGGGCACCGCGCGCCGCGAGCGCGCGCGCGTCCGGCGCGCCTCGTGGACCTTGTTGCGCGCGACACCGAGCACGAAGCCGCCGAGCCGCTCGCCGTCCTCGAGCCGCCCCGCGCGCAGCAGCACCAGCACGGTGGCGAGGGCGTCCTGCGCGAGGTCCTCCGCGGCGCCCGCGTCCCCGAGGTGGCGGCGCCCGTAGAGCCGCAGGATCGGCCCGAAGTGCGCGCAGAGCGCGGCCTCCGCCGCGGTCCGGTCGTCTCGGCTCGCGAGGCTCTTCGCGAGCGCGCTCAGATCCACGCTCACGCGGCGTGGCTCACGGCGCGGTCCGCGCGCGCGATCAGGGCGCGGACGATCTCCGCGTACGCGTCGGGGTCGTCGAGCCAGGGCAGGTGCCCGATCCCGGCGACGGCGGTGGTGGCGTCGGGCGCGAGCTCGGCCGCGGCCTCTGCGACCTCGAGCGCGCCGAAGGGATCGCTCGCCGAGACGCCGAACACGATCGGCATCGAGAGGCGCGCGAGCTGCGCCGCGTCAATCGACATCCCCGGCGCGCCGCCCGAGAGGCGCAGGCACGCGCCGAGCAACGAGCGGAACGTGCGCGGGAAGCTCGGCGCCGCGCCGAGGGCGGCCGTCACCTCGACGAGCTCGGGCGTGATCGCGGCGTCGGGGTGTCCCATCATCTTCCAGAGTCGACGCGCCTGCGTGGGGCCCGGCGGGTCGAGCGCCATCATCATCCGCCCGATCGGCTCCTTGCCCATGAGGCGCAGCGGGAACGGCGCGGCCGTGTCGAGGAGGAACGCGGGGATCCCGAGCGCCGCGATGCCGCGCACGCGCGACGGGTGCTCGAGGGCGAACCACGTCGTCCAGCGGGCGCCCATGGAGTTGGCCACGAACGTCGCGGACTCGAGCTCGAGCGCGTCGAGGACCTGCGCCAGCCACGCGACCGCGTGACGCTGGAGATCGACGCCGCGGTAGTCGAACCCGTCGGAGCCGCCGCCTCCCGGCCGGTCGGGCGCGAGCAGGCGCACGCCCTCGAGCCGGCTCATCAAGGGCGCCCAGCCGACCGCCGCGCCACCGCCGCCGTGGACCATCACCACCGGCTCCCCGCTCCCGAGCTCCAGCACCTGCGTGCGCACCTTCGCGCCGAGGTCGACCTCGAGCCAGCGCGTGCGCGTGTGGCCGATCCCGTGCGCCGCGAGAAAGCGGCCCTGCGCCTCTTCGAACCTCTTCGTGGACATGCACCCTCCGTGGTCACCCGGCTCGTGACCCGAGGGGTGCAGGTCATTACACGCGAGCTGCGGATCGTTCGCCGGCGCCTCGCGCGAGTCCCCTTGCGTAGGCTTGTTAATACCATTAACTCTCCCCCATCGATGTCCACCGGCACCGCGCTGACAGGCTCGGGCGTCCACACGCCGCCCCACGTCGTGACCAACGAACAGCTCTGCGGGACGTTCAACACCTGGGCGCGCCGCCAGAACGCCGCCGGCGGGTCGCCGCCGATCGCGGAGTCGAGCCCCGAGCAGGTCGCGCAGCTCTCCGGGATCCGCGCGCGCCACTACGTCGACGCGAGCGGGATCCTCGATCCCGAGCGGATGTGCCCGCACATCCCGGATCGTCCGCCCTCGGAGCGCTCGGTGCAGGCGGAGCTCGCGCTCGCCGCCGCGACGCGCGCGCTCGCGTCCGCGGGCCGCGTCGGGGAGGACGTCGACCTCGTGATCGTCGGCGCCTCCAGCCTGCAGCGCCCCTATCCCGCGATCGCGATCGAGCTACAGGACGCGCTCGGCGCGCGGGGCTTCGCGTACGACCTCTCCGTCGGCTGCGCGTCGGCGGCGTTCGGGATCCAGCTCGCGAGCGAGGCGATCCGCGCGGGCAGCGCGCGCTGCGCGCTCGTCTGTGCGCCGGAGATCCCTTCCGCCTACAGCAACTTCCGCGACCGCGACAGCCACTTCATCCTCGGCGACGCGGCGGCGGCGGTCGTCGTGGAGCCGCTCGAGCGCGCGCGCCCCGGCGCGTGGGAGATCCTCGCGAGCGCGAGCGCGTCGCGCTTCAGCTCGAGCGTGCGCAACGACGGCGGGTTCCTCAACCGCTGCGACGCGGAGGGGCGCGAGCGGCCCGACAAGCTCTTCCACCAGGACGGCCGCCGCGTGTTCGGCGACATCGTGCGGCTCGTCCCGCGCTTCGCGACCGACCTGCTCGAGCGCGTCGGCCTCGGGCCGGGCGATCTCTCTCGCGCGTGGCTGCACCAGGCGAACGGCCGGATGAACGAGGCGATCGCGCAGCGGCTCTTCGGCGAGGGCGCGGGCGCCGAGCGCGCGCCGACGGTGCTCGCGGAGCTCGGCAACACCGCGGCCGCGGGCGCGCTCGTCGCGTTCGATCGCCACCGCGAGGGGCTCGCGCCCGGCGACCTCGGCGCGCTGCTCGCGTTCGGCGCGGGCTACACGCTCGGCGGCCAGGTCCTGCGTCAGCTCTGAGTCTGCTGAGGGTGCTTCGGCCCCCGCCCCCCGCTGCGGCGAAGCCGCAGCGGGGCCCCCTCCCCAGTGCGAGCGCGGCAGAGCCGCGTTCGACCCCATCGCGGGGCGATAGGGCCCCTCGACCTACGCCCGTCGCTGCGCGACGGGCTGGTCTCGAATGGCGCTGTCGGCCGCGTGCGCTCGACCCATCGACAGGCGTCGAGCTGACTGGAAGGTCGTGCCCTCGGCCGACGGTCCTGCGTGATTGCCTCGCCTCGAAGGCGCGCTCGGCAGCGCTTGCGCTCGATCCATCGACAGGCTCCTCGCGCGCCGCGAGCGCGCGAGCGGCGATCACGTGCGCGTGCGGGCTCTGCGCTTCGCGGGCGGCGCCGGGGGCCCGAGCCCGAGCTGCGTCGCGAGCGCCTCCACGAGGCGGTCGTACAGCTCTCCGTCCGCGAGGAGCGCGCGCGGCAGGTGCCCGTCGAGCTCCTGCCACACGAGCGCGTGCAGCTGCGCCCACACGAGGTAGGTGACGGTGACCAGGCGCGGCGGGACCTCGCCGCCGGTGAGCGGCTGGAGCGCGCGGCCCACGCCCGTCGGGACGTCCTGGTAGGCGGGCGGCAGCGCGAGCGCGCCGGCCGCCTCCGCGTCGGAGAGCACGCCCACGAAGAGCCGCAGGATCTTCACGGCCGCGGTCGCGATCTCCGCGAGCGGCGCGCGGTAGCCGGGGACGACGGCGCCGTGGATCAGCACGTAGTCTTGCGGGTGCGCGAGCGCCCACGCGCGGTACGCGCGCGCGATCGCGCGAAAGCGCGCGCCGAAGTCGCGCGGGTCGAGGTCGGCGACGGCGCGCTCGGTCTGCTCGCCGAGGTCCGCGTAGCCGTCGACCACGAGCGCGGTGACGAGCGCGTCGCGGCTCGCGAAGTAGCGGTAGAGGGCCGGCGTCGAGATCCCGAGCGCGCGCGCGATCGAGCCGAGCGAGAGCGCGGCGGCGCCGTCCCGCGCGATCAGCGCACGCGCGGTCTCCTTGATCTCGTCTCGACGATCGCGACGCGAGTCCAACGTTCCCCGCGGGCACGCATGGCCGACGGTGGGGGCGCGCGCAAGCGCTCGCGAGCGCGCGCGCACGGTCGCGCGAGGTGGCGAGCGCGGCCTCGTGTGGTAGGTCGGGAGAGGATCGGCCTCGCACGAACGCGCGCCAGGGCGCCGCGGCCGCACGCGGGAGCGCGTGCGCAGGGGGCGGCCGGAGCGTCACTCGCCAAGGGACACGCCTCGCGCGTGCGCCGGCGGTCGACCCTCGCCGGGGCTCCCCCCACCGACGAAAGGAGAGAGACATGTTGACAGCGATCCACCCCGCGACCGGGCAGCTCGTGCGGGCGATCGAGCCGGACGCGTCGCCCGTGGTCGACGCGACCTTGGCCCGCGCGCGCGAGGCGCTCCGCGCGTGGCGCGAGCTCTCGTTCGACGCGCGCGGCGCCCACCTCGTGCGCGTCGCCGCGCAGCTCCGCAGCGACGCAGACGCGATCGCGCCGCTCATGACCGAGGAGATGGGCAAGCCGATCCGCGAGGCGCGCGGCGAGCTCGAGAAATGCGCGCTGACCGCCGAGCACTTCGCGGCCCACGGCGCGGCGTGGCTCGCGGACGAGGAGCTTCCGTCCGACGCGACGCGGAGCTGGGTGCAGCACGTGCCGCTCGGCGTCGTGCTCGGGATCTTGCCGTGGAACTCGCCGTTCTGGCTCGCGTTCCGGGTCGCCGCCCCGGCGCTGATGGCCGGCAACGTCTGCGTGATCAAGCCCGACCCGCACGTGCCGGCGTGCGGCGCCGCGCTGCGAGACGTGTTCGCGCGCGCCGGGGTGCCCGAGGGGGTGCTCTCGGTCGTGCGCGTCGAGACCGACGCGGTGCGCGCCCTGATCGAGGACCCGCGCGTCGACGCGATCTCGTTCACGGGCTCGACGCGTGCCGGACGCGCGGTCGCCGCGATCGCGGGCGCCGCGATCAAGCCGTCGGTGCTCGAGCTCGGAGGCTCCGATCCCGCGATCGTCCTCGAGGGTGCCGATCTGGCCGCCGCCGCCGACGCGCTCGCGCTGAGCCGCACCATCGCGTCGGGGCAGTCCTGCATCGCGCCCAAGCGGCTCCTCGTGGCCGCCGCGGTGCACGACGCGTTCGTCGAGCGGCTCGCCGCGCGCCTCGCCGCGATCCGCGTCGGTGATCCGAGCGAGCCCGAGACCGACATGGGGCCGCTCGCGCGCGAGGACCTGCGCGCGGAGCTGCACCGCCAGGTCGCGGGCTCGCTCGCGATGGGCGCGCGCGCCCGCCTCGGCGGCGCGATCCCCGAGGGGCCCGGGTGGTTCTACCCCGTCACGCTGTTGACCGACGTCACGCCCGAGATGCCGGTGTTCCGCGAGGAGACCTTCGGCCCCGTCGCGGCGGTCACGCGCGTCGCCGGCGAGGCCGAGGCGCTCGCGCTCGCGAACGCGACCGAGTACGGCCTCGCGGCGAGCGTGTGGGGCCCGTCGGACCGCGCCCTCGCGCTCGCGCGACACATCGAGGCGGGGCAGGTCGTGATCAACGGCCTGGTCAAGACGGACCCGCGCCTGCCGAGCGGCGGCATCAAGCGCTCCGGCTGGGGCCGCGAGCTCGGCCCCGACGGCATCCGCGAGTTCGTGAACCGCCAGCAGGTCTGGCTCGGGCCCAAGGCATAGCCCTGGACCTCCTGCGCCTCTCTTCGCGCCGAACGAGGCTCACCTCGCGAGGGTCGCCTCGATCGCGTCGACGAGGATCGCCAGGCCCTCGTCGAGGGTGTCGTCCTCGATGGTGAGCGGCGCCATCACCTTGAGCACGCGGCCGCCGGGGCCGCACGTCGCGATGATCAGCCCGCGCGCGAAGGCCTCCGCGCATGCGCGCGCGGCGAGCGCGCCGTCACCGAAGTCGATCCCGTGGATCATCCCCTTGCTGCGCAGCGACAACGACTCGTGCCGATCGACGAGCGCGCTCAGCGCCTCGTCGGCGCGTCGACCCTTCGCGAGCACGGACGGGAGGAACGCCGGGTCCTCGAAGTAGCGGAGCGCCTCGGCGCCGGCGATCATCGACAGGCACTGGCCTCGGAACGTGCCCGTGTGCTCGCCGGGCCTCCACGCGTCGCGCGCGGGCTTGATCAGCAGCATCGCGAGCGGCAGCCCGTAGCCGCCGATGCCCTTCGCGAGCACGACGACGTCCGGATCGAGGCCGAGGTCCTCGAAGCTGAAGTAGCGCCCGGTGCGCCCGCAGCCGACCTGGATGTCGTCGACGACGAAGAGCGCGCCGTGCTCGCGCGCGAGCGCCTCGACCGCCCGCAGCCACTCGGGGCGCGCGACGTTGACGCCGCCCTCCGCCTGCACCGTCTCGACGACGAACGCCGCCGGCGGGGTGAGGCCGCTCGACGGGTCGCCGAGCTGACGCCGCAGCGCGGCGAGCGTGTCCACGCCGGGCCCGAGGTAGCCATCGAACGGCACGCGCGTCACGTGGTCGAGCGAGACGCCGGCCGCTGCCCGGTGCAGGCCGTTGCCCGTGATGGCGAGCGCGCCGAGCGTCATGCCGTGGAAGCCGTTGGTGAACGAGACGACGCCGGCGCGGCCGGTGATCTTGCGCGCGAGCTTGAGCGCGGCCTCGACCGCGTTCGTGCCCGTCGGGCCGGTGAACTGGAGGCGGTAGTCGAGGCCGCGGGGCTCGAGGATGGTCGTGACGAAGCGCTCGATGAAGCGGGCCTTGGCCCGCGTGTACGTGTCGAGGCTGTGCGCGACGCCGTCGGCCTCGAGGTACTCGACGAGGGCGCGCTTGAGCGGCTCGGGGTTGTGGCCGAAGTTCAGCACGCCGGCGCCGGCGAAGAAGTCGACGTACGAGCGGCCGTCGACGTCGGTCTGTCGAGCGTTCTTGGCCTTGTCGAACACCGCCGGCCAGGTGCGGCAGTAGCCGCGCACCTCGGACTCGTGTCGTTCGAAGATCTCTCTCACGGGGCTCTCCTCTCGTTGGGTGGTGCAGGTGGAGACGGCGCGTCGGCCTCCGCCTGCGCGATCGCGCGATCGAGGTGCTCGAGCAGCGCGGCGCCGCGGGGGCCGACGCGCTCGACGTAGAGCGCGCGCACGGCGCGGGCGCGCGCCCGGAACGGGGCGCGCTCCTCGGGTGTGAGGTCGACGACCTCGAGCGCGGGGCGCCGCGCGCGGATCGTCGCGAGGCGATCCGCGTTGAGGCGCGCCTGGACCTCGTGGATCTCGCCTTGGAGCTCGGCGACGACGTCCTCGAGCATTCGGCGCCGCGCCGGCGAGAGGCGCGCGAGCCAGCGCGGGCTCGCCGCGAGGGTCGTGACGAACTCCGCGTCGTGCGGGAAGGTCAGGACGTCCGCGACCTCGTAGAAGCTCATCTCCTCGATCGCGAAGACCGGGTTGACCTGTCCGTCGATCATGCGGAGCTGGAGCGCGGAGTAGACCTCGCCGTAGGGGAGCGGCGTCGGGCGCGCGCCGTACGCCTCGAAGGCCGCGAGGGAGAGCGGCGAGGTCATCACGCGCATCCGGACGCCCTCGAAGTCCTCGGGCCGCCGCACCGGGCGCCGCGTCGTCCACGCCATCGGGCCTTCGCCGAACGCGGCGAGGAACGCGAGGCCCTTCTCGGCGTAGAGCGCGTCGAGGAACGCGCGCAGCGCCGGGTCGGCGAGCGCGCGCGCGTTGGTCGAGGAGCGCTCCGCGAGCGCGAACGGGATCAGGAAGACCTGCACCTCCGCGATGAGCTTCCCGAGGTGACCGGGAGAGCTCGTCGCCAGCTCGAGCGTGTCCATGTAGAGCTGCTCGGTGATCTGGTCGCTCGTGCCGAGCGCGCCGTACGGATAGACGACGACGCGGACGGCGCCCCCCGTGCGCTCCTCGACGCGCTCGGCGAGGCGCGTCGCGTAGGTGTGTTGAACCGAGCCCGCCGTCTCCTCGATCGCGAAGCGCCACACCTCGGCCTCACCGTGGGCCGGCGCGCACCCGAGCAGCGTCAGCGCGGCGAGCGCCCTCATCGGTCGAACGCCAGGTCGCGCAGCAGCAGCGCGACGTCGGGCAAGACGATGAGCAACGCCGTGACGCCGAGCAGGATCGCGATGAACGGCGGCGTGGCGCGGATGACCTCGAGGTAGGGCCGGCGGAAGATCGCGATCGCCGTGAAGATGTCGCAGCCGAACGGCGGCGTCGCCGAGCCGATCGCGACCTGGAGCGTGACGAGCACGCCGACGAGCACCGGGTCGATCCCCGCGGCGACGGCGATCGGGTGGAGGATCGGCGTCAGGACGAGGATCACCACGATCGGGTCCACGAACATGCAGCCGATGAAGTACGCGACCGCGATCGCCGCGAGGATCGTGAGCTGGCCGCTCTCGGGCCCGAGGCCGAGCACCTCGCCGACGAGGTGGCTCGGCAGCTCCGCGTAGCTGATGACCCAGCTGAACGCGGCGCCCGCGCCGACGAGCACGAACACCACGGCCGTCACGAGCCCGGTGGCGCGCGCGAGCTCCGGCAGGTCCCGGAGCGAGAGCGCGCGGTAGACGACGATCTCGAGGAACGCGGCGTAGACGACGCTGACGGCGGCGGCCTCCGTCGGGCTGAAAACGCCCGCGTAGATGCCGCCGACCACCAGGAGCGGGAAGCCGAGCGGGAGGAGCGCGCGGCGCAGCGCCACGCCGCGCTCGCGCCAGCTCGCGCGTGGCTCCGGCGTGACGCGCATGCGCAGCGAGGCGACCCAGCACCACCCGCAGAAGAGCGCGAGCACGACGAGCCCGGGGCCGATCCCGGCGATGAACAGCTCGCCGATCGAGGTGCCGCTGACGACGCCGTACACGATCATCGCGATGCTCGGCGGGATGAGGAGCGCGAGATCCGACGCGTTGATGATCAGCGCCATCGCGAACGAGTCCGGGTAGCCGGCGGCCGTCATCTTCGGGCGCAGCGGCCCGCCGATCGCGACGACGGTGGCCTGCGTCGAGCCGCTGAGCGCGCCGAACAGGGCGCAGCTCACGGCGGCGGTGATCGGCAGGCCTCCGCGCACGTGCCCGACGAGCCGCATCACCAGCGCGAGGAGACGATCGGCTGCTTGGCCGCGCGTCATGATCTGCGCGGCGAAGATGAACATCGGCACCGCGAGCAGCGCGGCCGGCGAGACGCCGCCGATCATCTGCTGCACGAGCGTCTCGGGTGCCGCGCCCGGGAGCCACACCGTGACGGCCGCGAGCGCCGCGGCGAGGAGCGGCACCTTCATCGGGTAGCCGGCGAGGAGCAGGAGCACCATCAGGCCGAGCAGCGCGAGGGCCATCGCTCAGCGCGCCTCCTCGCGCGGCGCGTCGTCGGCGACCTCGAAGCTCAGCCACACCCCCTCGCTCGTCAGGTTCTTGTAGAGGGCGAGCGCGTACTCCACCCCGGCGACCGCCAGGCCGAGCGGCGCCGCGAGGTAGGCGAGCCAGAGCGGCACCTCGAGCGCGGGCGAGACGGATCCGAGCGCGCGCACCGTCCCGAGCGCGTAGCTACCGCCGAGGTACGCGAGGTAGAAGAGGAGCAGCGACGTCGTCGCGCAGATCATCACGCGCAGCGCCTTCTTGGGCCGCGGCGGCAGCGCGTCGTAGAGCGCGGTCATGCGGATGTGACGCCCCTTGGCCGCCGCGTGCGCGAGGCCCACGAACGTGACGAGCACGACGAGGAGCTGCGCGAGCTCTTCGGCGAACGCGAGGCTGTGCCCGAAGCCCGCGCGGCCGACGACGTTGGCGATCGTGAGCGCCGCGATGCCGAGGACTCCCCACGCCAGGCACCCCTCCTCGAGGCGCGTCACCCACCGCGAGACCCGCGCCGCTGCCTCGCTCACGCGCACACGACGAGGCCGCGCTCGAGGGCGCCGAGCGGCTCGGCGCCGGTCCGGGTGATGCGCACGGTCTCGCTGATGCCCATCACGCGGCCACCCTCGTAGTCGAAGAGCCACGGGATGAGGTGGAACGTCATGTTCTCGCGCAGGACGCGCGAGTCGCCGGGCTTGAGGCTCATGATGTAGCCCTCGTCCCAGCTCGGCGCGAAGGCGATGCCGATGGCGTAGCCCGCGCGCGTGACGAGGCCGCCGCCGACGTGGCTGCGGTCGAGCACCGCGCGCGCGAGCCGATCCGCGTTCGACACGGTGATCCCGGGCCGCAGGCCCTCGAGCATCGCGTCGAGCGCCTCGAGGACGAGCTTCTCCGCCTCTCGCACGACCGGGGGCGGCTCGCCGACGAACGCGGTGCGCATCATGGCGGCGTGGTAGCGGCGCACGCACCCGCCGACCTCGAGGAACACCGTGTCGCCTGCCTCGATCGTGCGGCCCTCCCACGTCGCGTGGCCGATGGTGCAGCGCGGGCCGCTCGTCACGTAGGGGAGGACCGCCGGGTACTCGCCGCCCGCGCGGAACATCGCGGCGCAGATCTCCGCCGCGAGCTCGTTCTCGCTCACGCCCTCGGCGATGGCGGCCAGGCCCGCGGTCATCCCCGCCTCGCCCGCCTTCGCGGCGCGGCGCATCACGTCGAGCTCGAGCGCGCTCTTGACGATCCGACCCTCCTCGACGATGCCGAAGCAGTCGACGAAGGTCGCGTCGTACCAGCTCGCGGTCATTCGATCCTGCTGGTAGGCGGGGAAGAAGTAGCTGTTGCGCTCGTAGCCGATGCGCTTGTGCTCGACGTGACCGAGCTCCTTGAGCGCATGCCAGAGCGTCTCGATCGCGTCCCCGGTGTCGCTGTACGGGCGCGTGAGCTCGACCCACGTGCGCGCGTGCACGTTCGTCTCCTCGAGCCAGCGCGTGACCATGAAGGGCTCGTCCTCGATCGGGACGACGAGGGCCTGGAAGTACGAGTAGCCGGTCGTCTGGTACTCGGTGAGGTAGAAGAGGTTCTCGGGGTCGGTGATCACGACCACGTCGAGGTTCCACTCCGCCATGCGCTCGCGCAGCTCGCGCAAGCGCCGCTCGTGCTCCTCGAACGGGAAGAGCAGGTCGTCGCGTCGTCGCATCCTCGCTACCCTGGGGCCTTCGCGTCGTCCGCCGGCGCGTAGGCGCCCTGTGCGTCGTGGACCTCGCGGCCGGTGAGCGGCGGATCGAACACACAGATCATGCGGAGCCGGGTGCGCGCGCGGAGCACGTGGGGGTCGTGCTCGTCGAGCGCGTAGATCGTGCCCGGCGCGATCGGCCAGCGCTCGCCAGTGGCGCGCGACACGAGCTCGCCCTCGCCTTCGACGCAGTAGACCGCCTCGAGGTGGTGGCGGTAGTGCATCACGAGCTCCGCGCCCGCCTCGATCACGGTGTCGTGCATCGAGAAGCCCATGCCGTGCCGCGCGAGCAGGAGCCGGCGGCTGTTCCAGCCGGGCGCGCTGACGTCGTCTTCGGAGCCGATGACCTCGGCCAGCGTGCGGACGATCATCGCGTCACGCCTGCGCCACGGTGGAGGGCGACGCGCGGCGCTCGTGGGCGCGGCGCGCGAGCGCGGCGCCGAGCGCGGCGGCGACCACGTCGAGCCCCTCCGCGAGCGCCTCGTCGGGGATCGTGAGCGGGCAGAGCAGCTTGAGCACCTCGTCGCGCGGGCCCGCCGTCTCCATGAGCACGCCGCGCGCGAACGCCTCGCGCGAGGTCGCGACCGCGAGGCTCGGGTCGGCGAAGACGATCCCCTGGATGAGCCCCACGCCGCGGTGCTCGACGACGTGCTCGGGGTGCGCGTCGCGCATCGCCGTCAGGCGCGCCTTCGCGAGCGCGGCCTTGCGAACCACGTCGCGGCTCAGCCCGCCGTCGCTCCAGAAGTGCTCGATCGCCGCCGCCGCCGTGACGAAGGCGAGGTTGTGTCCGCGGAACGTGCCGTTGTGCTCGCCGGGTGCCCACTGGTCGAGGTCGGGCCGGATGAGCACGGCCGACAGCGGCGTGCCGAAGCCGCTGAGCGACTTGCTCAGCGTCACGACGTCGGGCGTGATGCCCGCGCGCTCGAAGCTGAAGAACGGCCCGGTCCGACCGCAGCCGACCTGGATGTCGTCGACGACGAGCACGATCGAGCGCTCGCGACAGATCCGCGCGAGGCGCCCCAGCCAGGCG
Organism: Sandaracinaceae bacterium; assembly: GCA_019637095.1. GTDB lineage: Bacteria > Myxococcota_A > Polyangia > Polyangiales > Sandaracinaceae > JACKEC01. Next base: position 15,922 of record JAHBWG010000071.1, read on the forward strand.
GCGCTCGCGACGTTGACGCCGCCTTCGGCCTGTACCGTCTCGACGATCACCGCGGCGGGGCGGTCGAGGCCGCTCGACGCGTCCTCGAGCTGCTGCTCGAAGACGTCGAGGGTGTCGACTCCGCCGCCGAAGTAGCCACAGAACGGCATCGCGGTCGCGTCGTGGAGCGGGACGTGCGCGCCCGCGCGCTTGGAGGCGTTGCCGGTCACCGACAGCGCGCCGAGCGTCATCCCGTGGAAGCCGTTGGTGAACGAGACGACGTTCGTGCGCCCGGTCACCTTGCGCGCGAGCTTGAGCGCGGACTCCACCGCGTTGGTGCCGGTCGGGCCCGGGAACATCACGCGGTACTCGAGCGCGCGCGGGGCGAGGATCCGCTCCTCGAGCCGCTCGAGGAAGTGGCGCTTGGCGCTCGTGTAGAGGTCGAGGCTGTGCACGATCCCGCCGCGGCCGAGGTACTCGACGAGCGCGGCGTGGAGGTGCGGCTCGGCGTGCCCGTAGTTGAGCGCGCCCGCGCCGGCGAAGAAGTCGACGTAGCGGCGCCCGCGCTCGTCGACGAGCTCGTGCCCACGCGCCGTCTCGAACACGGTCGGGAAGGAGCGGCAGTAGCCGCGGACGGACGACTCGAGGCGCTCGAACACGCGCGCGTCGTTGTTCCGGTTGGGAGGGGTCACAGGTCGCTTTCTGCGCCGGCCGCGAGCGGGCCGATGCGGATGAGGCGCTCGGCCTCGTGGGGGCCATCGAAGAGGGGCTCGGGGTATCCGTCGCTCCACGCGACGGGCGCGCCGCGGCGGCGCGCGAACGATTCGAACAGGCGCCGGCTCGCCTCGTTGGACGGCGCCACGGTCGCCTCGAGGAAGCGCACGCCCGCGCAGCCGGGCGCGGCGACGAGCGCGTCGAGCAAGCCGCGCGCGACGCCGAGGCCGCGCGCGCCCGGCGCGACGCCCACCTGCCAGACGAACACGGCGTCCGGGTGGGTCGGCGGGCGGTAGGCCGCGACGAAGCCGACCGGCGCGCCGCCTCGCTCCGCGAGCAGGGTGGTGGCGCGGAAGTGATCGGCCAAGAGCACGTACGCGTAGCCGGTGTTCGCCTCGAGCGTGCCGGCCGCGTGCACGAGGCGGCGCAGCGCGCGCCCGTCCTCGGGGCGCGCCGCGCGGTAGCCGACGCACCCGGACGCCTCGCGCGCGGCGGGCGCGGCGCTCACGCCGCGGCCTCGGCGGGGACCTCGAGGAGCGCGCGGTGCAGGAGCTGGACGGCGCGGTCGACCTCGCCGACGGGCACGAGGCAGGTGACGGCCTCGCGCGAGGTGAAGCTCGTCACCACCTCGATCGACGCGGCGCGCAGCACGCCGAGCACCTCGAGCAGCGCGGCCGGCCTGTCGCCGACGCCGAGCCCGACGGCGCTGGCCGAGCCCAGGCCGTCGCGAACCACGAGCCCGGCCTCGACGAAGCGGGCCTCGAGCCGCGCGGCGAAGCCGGCCGGGTCCGGGAGGTTCTCGGTGGCGATCACGATGTCGAAGCGATCGCGGCGTGGCTCGATCCCGCTCGAGAGCACGTCGCATTCGGACAGCGCCTCGAGCACGTCCTCTGCGCAGCCGCCGCAGCACGCGCCTTCGCAGAGGATCCGCAGCAGGTCCTTGCGCCCCGTGACCCCGGTGACGCCGTGGGCGCTCAGCTCGCGGAGCCGCGCGCGGGCGGCGCCGTCGGCGCGCTCGACGCGCGTGTGCGCGGCGCCGCCGAACGTGGAGCGCGCGTAGATCGCGATCTGGTGGCGCCGCGCGAGCTCGACCGCTTGCGCGTTCAGCACGCGCGCGCCCTGCCGCGCGAGCTCCTGCATCTCCTCGTACGCGAGGCGCTCGAGCCGCTGCGCGTCGTCGACCACGCGGGGGTCGGCGCTGTAGACGCCGTCGACGTCGCTGAAGATGTCGCAGCGCTCCGCGTCGAGCGCCGCCGCGAGCGCGACCGCCGTCGTGTCGCTGCCGCCCCGGCCGAGCGTGGTGATCTCGCCGGCGTAGCTCGCGCCCTGGAAGCCCGCGACGATCACGACGTTGCCGCGCTCGAGCTCGTCCTCGACCCGGAACGGCCGCAGCTCGATGATGCGCGCGTTCGTGTGGACGTTCGTGGTGACGATCCCCGACTGCGCGCCGGTGAGCGACACGGCCGGCGCGCCGGCCTCCGCCACCGCCATCGCGCAGAGCGCCATGCTGGCCTGCTCACCGCTGGTCAGCAGCACGTCCATCTCGCGCGCGGGCGGCGCTGCGCTGAGCGCGCGCGCCTGCGCCACGAGCTCGTCGGTCGTCCCGCCCATCGCGGAGACGACGACGACGACGTCCCAGCCCTCCGCGCGCGTGCGCGCGACCCGCGCGGCCACGCCGCGCAGGCGCTCGAGGGTCGCGACGGACGAGCCGCCGAACTTCATCACCACCCGCCGCGGGCGCTCGCGCGCGGCCCTCTCGCGAGGTGGGACCGCCTCGTCATTCGTTTGAACACAAAGCATACGGCGGGGATACTAACGGCCCCTCTCGCCGATTCAAGCTCTTTTTCGTGGCTTCTTTTGGGGGTGTCGGCGTGGTCCCCGGCTCTTCGGTGCATCGTCCTGAAAGAAACGGAGGACGTCTTCGGGCTCCGCGCCGGCGGGCCCCGACATCAACAGGGGGGCGGCCTCTTCGTCGTCTGCGGCGCCGAAGAGCCCGACGACGCGCGCGACGACCCAGTCGATCATCGCCTGCTCGCCCTCGGGCAGGCGCGCGAGCCGCGCGCGGAAGTCCTCGTGCAGCGGCGAGGGCGCGGCGGCGACCGCGGCGCGGCCGCTCGGCGTGAGGCGCAGCAGCACCTGCCGCTTGTCGTCGGCGCTGCGCTCGCGCGTCGCGAGGCCGCGCGCGACGAGGCGGTCGACGATCCCGGTGACGGTGCCGCCGCTGAGCGAGACCGCGCGGGCGAGCGCCGACGGCGTGACGCCTTCGGCGCGCGCGATCTCGCGCAGGCAGACGAGCTGCGGTCCGGTCAGCTCGTGCTGTCTCGCGAGCTGCTTGCTGTGGAGATCGATCGCGCGCGAGATGCGGCGCAGCGAACGAAGGATCGACTCCTCGTATCGGCTACCCATGGCGCCCCGACGGTACCAAGGCGCGCGCCTCGCGGGCGCGCCCGCAGACCTTCACCCGCGCGCGGGGCCGCGGCTCGGGAAGAACGCGCCGTCGTAGTCGCGGTGCGAGAACGGCAGGTCGAGCCGCGGCGCGCGCGCGTGCGCCTCGGGGTAGAGCCGGGGGCGCGCGGTGAAGCGCGTCGGGAAGTAGTTCACGAGGAAGAGGATCGTGCCGGCCTTCTCTTCCAGCGTCGGTGCCGCCTCGATCTCGGCGCGCGCCTCGTCGTGGACGCACGCCTCGAGCGCCTCGCCGACCGCGGCCTCGCGCCACGCGGTCGGCGCGCAGTCGCTCGCGCCGACCTCGCCGGGCGCCGCGGGCACCGGGGCGGCGCCGCCGCGCCAGAGCGAGGGCGCGCCGTCGTGCGGGAACGGGTCGACGTACGCGCCGTCGAGCCAGACGTTGAAGTGCACGTGCGGCGGCGTCCACGGGAAGCCGACCACCGCGTCGATCCCGCTGTAGCCCGAGAGCGCGATCGCCTGCCCGCGGGCGACGGTGTCGCCGGGCGCGACGAGCGCGCGCGCGAGGTGGTTGTAGCTCGTGGCGAGCCCGCCGCCGTGGTCGAGGAACACCTTGAGCCCGCCGCGGTGGAACTCGCGCGAGACGCGGATCACGCGGCCCGGCGCCGCCGCGACGACGTCCGTGCCCGGCGGCACCGCGAAGTCGGTCCCGTTGTGGCTGTCGTAGGTGTTCGCGCCACCGGTGAAGTCGCGCACGCGGGTCACGCGCACGGACCAGCCGAGCTCGGGCGGCGGCTGCCGGTGGTTGAACAGGTTGGTGACCGGAACGAGGCGCCCGCGCGGCCTCTTGCCGAGCCACAGCGGGATCGCGAACCGCGGCTGGAGCTGGCGCAGGCTCGAGAGGTCGAAGCGGGTCTTGGGCGTCGCGGCGTCGCCCGCGAGCGCGAGCCGCGCCTCGCGCGCGCTCTTGTCGAGCGGCAAGAGCCCGAGCGCTTCGATCAGGGTCACCCTCGGCATCGCGTCCTCCGGGCGCGGAGGATAACGGCAAACCGCGCCGCGGCAGGGGACGTTCGGCGGCGCCCGGCGCCCGAATCTGCCTCTTGAGCGCCGGCGCGGTCCGCCGCAAGCTCGGGCCGCTTTCGTCTCGCCGACCGGAGGACCTCGACCATGGCACGCACCCCGTCGTTCGATCTCTTGCGCCGCGCCGCGCGGCTCTTTCGCAGCGCCGAGCGCGCCGGTGAGCCGGTCCGCGAGCACGCGGAGCGGCTGCGCGCGCAGTACCTCGCGGCGCGGCTCGATCGCCGCGCGTTCCTGCGGGCCACCGGCGGCGCGGCGGCGTTCGCGGCGTTCCCGCTCGCGCTCTCGGGCTGCGAGAGCGGCGGCGGCGCGCGCGTCGGCATCGTGGGCGCGGGGCTCGCGGGCTTGCACTGCGCGCACCGGCTGATCGCCGCGGGCGTGGACACGCGCGTGTTCGAGGCGTGGAACCGCACGGGCGGGCGCACGTTCACGGCGCGCGGCATGCTCGCCGGCGACCAGCTCGTCGAGCTCGGCGGCGAGCTCATCGACTCGGGGCACGAGACGATGCGCGCTCTCGCCGAGGAGCTCGAGCTCACGCTCGACGATCTCGCCGAGCCCAGCGGGGTGCGGGCCGAGACGTTCTACTTCGGCGGCTCCGTCCTGAGCGAGGCCGACGTCATCGAGGCGTTCGAGACCGTCGCGCCCGCGCTCGCGACCGCGTTCACCGCGGCCGAGGAGGACGACGCGGAGTTCGAGCGGCTCGACAACCTGTCGATCCCCGAGTTCCTCGAGTCCTCCGGCGCGAGCGACCTCATCCAGCGCATCCTCGAGGTCGCCTACGTCGGCGAGTACGGGCTCGAGGCGGACGAGCAGTCCATCCTCAACGTCGTCTACCTCATCGACGCGGAGACGACCGACCCGTTCCGGATCTTCGGCGACTCCGACGAGCGCTACCACCTGCACGAGGGCAGCGAGGCGATCGCCCAGGCGCTCACGGCGCGCCACGCGAGCCACATCGAGCTCGAGCACCGCCTCGTCGCGATCCGCCGCGCGGGCGAGCGCATCCGGCTGACCTTCGACGTCGCGGGCGGGGGCTCGGTCGACGAGGACTTCGACCACGTCGTGCTCACGCTGCCGTTCACGCAGCTGCGCACGGTGGCGATCGAGGAGGGGCTCTTCCCCGAGGACAAGCTCGAGGTCATCCGCGAGCTCGCCTACGGCACGAACGCGAAGCTCATGATGCAGTTCGAGCGCAAGCCGTGGCGCGAGGACCACTCCGCGGGCGGCGCCGGCTTCGCGGACAACGGGACCGAGACGTTCTGGGAGACGTCGCGGGGGCAGGCAGGAACGCAAGGCATCTTGACGCACTACACGGGCGGGCGCGCCGGCGTGATGCTCTCGACGGGCACGCCGGTCGAGCGCGCGCAGGCGGTGCTCCCCGCGTTCGACGCGATCTTCCCCGGCACGCAGGCGGCCTTCAACGGGATGGCGGTCCGCATGCACTGGCCGAGCGCGCCGTTCCACGGCGGGAGCTACGTCTGCTACCGGCCGGGCCAGTGGGCGTACTACGGCCTCGAGGGCCGCCGCGAGGGCCGCGTCCACTTCGCGGGCGAGCACACCAGCCTCGAGTTCCAGGGCTACATGGAGGGCGCGGCGGAGACCGGCGCGCGCGCCGCGATGGACATCCTCGTCGACCTCGGGCTCGCGACCGGCGCGCCGCTCGTGCGCGCGCCGAGCCGCCGCCGCGCCTGGCTGCGGTGAGCGCGCCTACTCGGACGCGAGGCGGAAGCTCGCGCCGAGCGACCACGCGCCCAGGAGCGCGCGCGCCTCGTCGGTGAGCGCGAAGCGCGCGCCGAGCGCGACGTCGACGAGCCCGAAGCGACCCTCGAGCGCGCCGCCGAGCGAGAGCGCGGCGCCCGCCGCGCCGTCCGCGAAGACGCCCACCGCCGCGTCGAGCTCCGCGCCGATGGCGAGCCACGACAGCGGCGCGACGTCGACGCCCACCGCCCACGCCCAGAGGCGCGCGCCGTCTCCGGTCGCGTCGAGCAACGCGCCTTGTCGCGTGCGCAGCGCGAGCTCGGTCAGCGGTCGCCACGAGCCCTCGAGCGACGGCGCGAGCCGGACGCGGCCCAGGCTCTCCGGCTCGGCGCGGGTCGGGAACCAGGCGCCGAGCTCGAGCGCGAGGCCGAGCTCGCCCGCGTCCACGGCGAGCACGCCGGCGCTCGCCCAGAGGTCCGCGCTCCCGCGGCGATCCGCGCCGAGCCCGCCCGGCGCGAGCACGTCGAGCTGCGACGCGAACCCCAGGCGCACGGGCGTCTCGGGCAGGGTCGCGCGCGCGCTCACGCCGAGGCGGACCTGCGGATCGCCCGGCGCCTCCGCGACGGCCGCCCAGAGGCTCGCCGCGAGGCCGCCGCGGCGCTCGTCGCGCAGCCCCAGGACCGTGGGCCACCCGAGCTCGCCGAAGAGGCCCTGCGCGGGGCGCGGGCGCGGCGGCGCGACCTCGGGCGGCGCGCTCGCCGCCGCGGTGCCCGCCGGATCGAGCACCGGCAGCGCCAGCGCGCCGAGCGGGACGTGCTCGCTCCCCGCGGCGACCGCGATCGCGAGCGAGGCCTCGGCGGGCGCGTCCGGGCTCGCCCAGACGTCGACGACGAGCGCGTCGCCGTCCGCGCGCGTCGCCTCGATCCGGAATCCGTCGCCGACGCGCGCGACGAGGTGCCGCGCGGGCGGCGGCCGCGGCGCGACGACGTGGACGCGCACCGGCGTGACGCGGTCGCGCGCGAGGCCGCCCGCCGGCGTGCGCAGCGCGACCGGCGCGACCTCGACGGTCAGGAGCGCCGCGCCGCCGGCGCCGTCGGCACACGTCAACGTCTGTTGCCCACTCCGTCGCAGCGTCACGATCCCGCTCGGCGGCTCACCGTCGAGCGCGCACTCCATCGAGCGCGGCGCGACGAGCCACGTCCCCGGCCACACCTGCGGCACGTCGGCGTCGATCCGGGCGGCCGCGCCGCCGGGCTCGACGAGCCGCGCGAGCCGCACGCCGAACGCGCGCCACGGCGAGCGGCGCCCCTCGAGCCCGTCGGCCGCGACGCTCGCGACCGAGACGTACACCGTGCCCTCGGGCAGGCCCGGCGCCTCGAAGCGCGCCTCGCCGCCGTCGACCTCGAGCGCGACCACGAGGTCGTCTCCGTCGGGGCGCCGCGCGACCTCCACGCGGTAGCGCGCGGCGCCGGCGACGGGCTCGAACCCTCCGCTCAACGTCGCGCCCCGCCCGACGAAGCCGACGACCGGGCCGGTGCGATCCGCGCGCCAGCGCGGCGCGGGCAAGAGGCGACGCGGCGCGGACGGACGCTCGCCGCGGGCGACGACCGCGCCCGTCCCCGGCGGCAGCGTCACACGCGCGCCGCCGGCCTCGACGGTGGCCGCGCGCCGGCCGTGGTTGGCGACGCGGCTCGATCCGTCGGGCTCGACGCTGACGACCGCCTCGCCGTCGAGGCTCGCGCGCGCGCTCGGCGTCTCGACCTCGAGCGGGCGCCGCCCGGCGAGCTCGTCGAGGCGGCTGCGCAGCGCGCCGCTCTCGAGCTCCGCGCGCGTGACCGGGCGCTGGGTCAGCCGGCGCTCGCCGCCCCAGACGATCACGAGCGTGCGCTCGCGGACCTGCACCTCCTCGCGATCCGCGAACCGGATCGTCGCGCTCGCGCCGTCGTGCGTGCGCAGCTGGCTGCCGCGCGGCAGCGGGTGCCCCGCGCGCGCCTCCGCGAACGCGGCGGCGTCCGGCGGTCGCCGCTCGACGCGCCGGTGGACCAGGGCGACGCGCGCCGCGGCCTCGGGCGGCGGGACCCGGAGCACGGTGCCCGGCACGAGCCGATGCGGCATCGGGCCGAGCTCGGGGTTGTGTCGGTGCAGGAGCGAGTACGCGTCCGCGTCGCCGTACACGCGCGCCGCGATCGAGCGGCAGGTGTCGCCCTCGCGCACGGTGATCTCGACGAGCTCGGGCTGCGCGGCGAGCGAGGCGGGCAGCACCAGCGCGAGCGCGAACGCGAGCGACGGCGCGCGCGGCAGCGCGTGCTCGCTCGCGCGCCGGCGGCGGCGCGTCACGGCGCCTTCGCGCCCCGGCGCAGCACGCGCGTGAGCTTCTTCGCGAGCTCCGCCGCGCCCACGGGGGACAGGACCACGTCCGCCGCGCCCGCGCGCAAGAGCGCGGTGAGCCGCGCGCCGTCGCCGCGCTCCGCATCGGTGACGACGGGGACGCCGCCCGCGGCGAGCGCGCGGACCTCCTCGGGCGAGGCGCTCGGCGCGTAGAGCGCGCGCGTCGCCGGCCCGATCGGCGCGTCCGGGCCCACCGCGAAGGGCGTGAACCCGTTGGCGCCGAGGCCGAGGAGCAGCTCGGGCCGCACCGCGCCGACGATCCCGACCTCGATCTCGTCCGGGCGCGCGGGCGGCGCCGCGGGCGCCGCCTCGACCATGCGCCGGGCCCGCGCGCCGAGGTAGCCGTGCTCGCGCGCCCGCGCCCGCGCGCGGTCGGGGTCGGGGTCGAGCGCGGTGAGCCGATCGCGCACCTCGTCGGCGGCCGGGCGGCGCGCGGCGAGCTTGTCGAGCATCGCGCGGCGCAGCTCGTCGAGCGCGGCCGGCGCCGGCTCGCGCGCGTCGAGCGGGGGCGGCGGCGCGAACATCTGCTTGGTCAGCACCTCGAGCTCGGACCCCGCGAAGGGCGGCCGGCCCGTCAGCATCTCGTGCAGCAGACAGCCGAGCGCGTAGACGTCGGTCGGCGGGCCGACGTCCTCGCCGCGCGCCTGCTCGGGCGAGAGGTACTCGGGCGTGCCGACCACGACGCCCTCGCGCGTGAGCCGCCCGCTCGCCTCGCCGCGCTCGGCGGGCGCGCGCAGGAACGCGAGCCCGAAGTCGAGGACGCGCGCGCGATCCTCCCCGATCACCACGTTGCTCGGCGTCAGATCGCGGTGCACGAGCCCGATCGCGTGCGCGGCCGCGAGCACGTCGGCGAGCTCGGCGCCGAGCGCGAGCGCGCGGGCCACGCCGAGCGGCCCCGCGGCGAGCTGCGCCGCGAGCGTCGGCCCCTCGACGAGCTCCATCACCAGGAACGCCGCGCCCGCGTGCTCGCCGAAGTCGAAGACCGTCACCGCGGACGGATGCGCGAGCGCGCTCGCGACGCGCGCCTCGCGCTCGAAGCGCAGCCGCGCGCGCTCGTCGCCGACGAGCTCGGCGCGCAGGACCTTGAGCGCGACCGCGCGCCCGAGCGGCAGCTGCGCGGCGCGGTAGACGATGCCCATGCCGCCGCGGCCGAGCTCCGCCTCGACGCGATAGCGCCCCGCGACGAGCGCGCCGATCACCACCGCACCTCGTGGAGCTCGACCGGCGCGGCGCGGCCGGGGACGGTCCGCTCGCCCACCGGCGCCGTCTCGAACGCCTCGGAGGAGGCCTCGCTCGCCGCGTCGCGCGTCGCCCGCGTCACGAGGATCTGCGAGGGCCGCGCGATCGTCTCGAGGCGGGCCGCGACGTTCACCACGTCGCCGATCGCCGTGTACTCCATGCGCGTCTCGGAGCCGACGTTGCCGACGACCGCGTCGCCGGTGTTCACGCCGATCGCGAGCTGGATCGTCACGCCGTAGCGGTCCTCGAAGCCCGCGTTCGCGCTCTCGAGGAAGCGCATCATGTCCTCTGCCGCGAAGAGCGCGCGCGCCGCGTGATCGGGCTGCTCGGCCGGCGCGCCGAAGAGGGCCATCAGCGAGTCGCCGACGAACTTGTCGACGGTGCCGCCGTGCCGGAAGACCGCCTCCGTCAGGAGCGTGAAGAGCTCGTTGAGGATCGCGACCACGTCCTCGGGCGCGAGCCGATCCGAGAGCGGCGTGAACGCCACCACGTCGGCGAACAGCACGGTGATCGCGCGGCGCTGGCCGCCGAGCTCCATGCTCTGCTCCCGCGCCACGATCGCCTCGACGAGCTCGGCCGGCAGGTAGCGCCCGAGGTCCGCGCGGATCGCGACGTCCGCGCGCGCTCTCTCCTCGGAGCGCTCGAGCTCGGCCGCGGCGTCGTCGAGCGCCGCGCCGAGCACCTCGAGCTCGTCACCGGTCGAGAGCCCCACGCGCCGATCGAACCGCCGCGCGGCGAGGGCCTTGGTGAAGTCGACGAGCACGCCGATCGGCGCGGCGAGGCGGCGCGCGAGCAAGAGCGCGGCGAGGAGCGCGGCGAGCACCGCGAGCGTCACCGTGGCCGCGACGACGCGCTGCATCTGCGTGAGCGACGCGTACGCGACGTCGGCCGGGATCGACGCGACGGCCGCCCAGGGCAGCGCGCGCAGCCCGACGCTCGTGTCGAGCCAGGTGCGACCCGCCTCGTCGCGCTCCTCGCTCCGCGGCGCGCGCGTCGCCTCGCGCGGTCGGGCCGGGAACGCCTCGAGCCGCTGCGCGGCGTCGGGGTGCGCGAGCGCGCGTCCGTCCTCGCCGACGAGCGCGAGCACGCCCTCGCGCGAGGCGAGCAGCGCGCTCGAGGCGTCGGTGACGCGCGCCTGGATCGCCGCGAGCGACCACGGCGCCGCGGCGAACCCGGTCACGCGCTCGTCCGCGCGCACCGGCACCACGAGCAGCACGCGCACGACGCCGCCGTCGCCGAGCTGCGGCGCGCCGCTCGCGCGCCCGGAGGCCTCTGCCCGCGCGCGCAGGTCCGCGTCGAGCGCGTCCGGGCTCGCGGCGTCGCGCGAGGGGTCCTGCATGCGATCGATTAGCGCGCCGTCCGCGTCGTAGATCGCCACCCCCTCGAGCGCGGGCTCCGCGTCGAGGATGCGCAGCGCCGCCGCGAGCCGCGCGTCCTCGCTCAGCGCGCCGTCGGCGAGCGTCGCGGCGATGGCGCCGAGCGCGCCCTCCGCCCGCGCGAGCTCCGCGTCCACTTGCTCGGCGAGCTGCCCGACGAGCGCGAGCTGCAGCGCCTGCGTCGCGCTCTCGACCTCGCGCGCGTTGATCCCGACGAGCAGCGCGCCGAGCGCGATCAGCGGCACCGCCGACACGACGGCGGCGAGCGAGGCGATCTTGAGGCGGAACGAGGCGCGCAACGCGCCAAGATTCTACGCGTTTCTACGCGTTCGACGGCCGCCTCGCGCTCACGCGAGCCCGAAGCCCGCGATCATCCCGCCGACGAGCCCCACCGCGACGAGGGTCGAGCGGGCGAGGTTCGCGCGGCCCCACTCGTCGACGAGGCGCCCCGCCTCCGCCTCCGCCGGCGCCTCGGCGGCGAAGAACAGCTTGGCGTTGCGCGGGAAGAAGTACGCGACGGTCAGCGCCTCCGCGAGGACCGCGGCCGCGAGCGCGCCGCCCACCAGGACGTTGCGCGCGAGGGTGCCCCAGCCGAGCGCGAGGGCGACGAGCAGCACGAGGATCGTCAGCGGCGAGAGCACGCGATAGAAGTGCCCCGCGTTGCGCACCGTCGTGAACGACCGGTACGCGGCCAGGCCGCCCGGCCGGCGCCAGTTGGGCACGTCGACGACGGCCTCGAACAGGTTCGCCCCCAGGAGCGACGCCTGCAGCACGAGGCCCACCAAGAGCGCGCAGCTCGCGACCACGTCCATCTCAACCTCCCTCGGTGCCCGCCGGCACCCCGCGCGTTGACATGGTGTCAACGGAACGATTCTGTACTACGTTGACATGGTGTCAACCGAGAACGGTGGTGACGCCCCCGAACAAGCGGGGGCGACGCGCGCAGACGCGACCCGGGCGCTGCTCCTCGCGGCGGCGGCGGAGGCGCTGCGCGAGGGCGACGCGGGCTTCTCGATGGGCGAGGTGGCGCGCCGCGCGGGCGTGACCCGGCAGGCCGTGTACCTCCACTTCCGGCACCGCGGGGAGCTCCTGGTCGCGGCGATCGCGGAGATCAACGCCGAGCTCGGGCTCGAGGCGCACCTCCGGGAGGTGATGGAGGCGCCGAGCGGGCCGCAGGCGCTCGATCGGCTCGTCGCGACGCTGGTGCGCCACGGCGCGCGCACGCGGGCGGTCGCTCGCGCGCTGCGCCGTCACCTCGAGGACGATCCGGAGGCGCGCGCGGCGTGGGCGCGTCGCGGCCCGGGCCGCGCGGCCGCGGTCCGGCGCGTGACGCGCCGGCTGGGGGCGGAGGGCGCCTTGCGCGACGACCTCGCGCCGGCCGACGCCGCCGGGCTCGTGACCGCGATCGTGTCGGCCGACGCGATCGAGGCGCTGGTCGAGGGGCGCGGCTGGTCGCTCGCGCGCACGGCGGAGGCGCTCGGGCGGGCCGTGCGCGCGGCGCTCCTCGCGCCCTGAAGCCCACGCGGCGCTACCCGCCGGCCCGGCACCGGTGCTATCTCTGGCAGATGCGAGCCCCCTCGATCTTCGCCCTCTCGTGGTGTCTCCTCGCGAGCGCGTGCGGGACCGCGCCCGCCGCGCCCGACGCGGCGACGCCGGCCCCCGACGCGGGCGTCGACGCCGCCGCCGTGCCGCGAGACGCGGGGAGCGACGCGGGCACGGACGCCGGACCGCCGGAGCCGGGGGACGCCGCGCGCGGGGCGGCGCTCTACCGGACGTACTGCACGCTCTGCCACGGCGCGGACGGACAGGGCTACGCCGCGGACGACGCGCCCGCGCTCAACAGTCAAGACCTCTTGCGGATCGCGAGCGACGAGTTCCTGTACGCGAACGTCTACGACGGGCGCCCCGGCACGCCGATGAGCGCGTGGGGCGACGCGCACGGCGGCCCGTTCAGCGTGGCGAGCGCGCGCGACGTCGTCGCGTTCCTGCGGAGCTGGGCGACCGAGCCGTTCGAGGACGTCTCGGCGCTCGCGGCGGACGGCGACGCCGGGCGAGGGGCGCCCCTCTTCGCGGAGCACTGCGCGGAGTGCCACGGCGAGCGCGGGCAGGGCGTGCGCGCGCCCACCCTCGACAACCCCGTCTTCCAGCGGACCGCGACCGACGGCTTCCTCCTGCGCACGATCGAGCGCGGGCGGCGCGACACGCCGATGGAGGGCTTCGAGGACCGGCTCACGAGCGCCCAGATCCACGACGTCGTCGCGTTCGTGCGCACGCTCCGCCGCGACCCGATGGAGGAGTGGCCGATCGAGGATCCGCCGACGCTCGAGACGCTGGTGCTCCACCCGGGCGGCGAGGCGCCGACGTTCACGCTGCGCGAGGGCCGCTACGTCCCGGCGGCGGAGGTCGCCGCCGCGCTCGCGGCGGGCCGCCGCATGGTCCTGCTCGACGCGCGCGCGACCTCGGACTGGGTGCTCGGCCACATCCCGGGCGCCGCGCCGTTCCCGTTCTTCTCCGTGGACGAGCTCGCCGGCACGCTGCCGAACGACGGCACGTTCATCATCGCGTACTGCGCCTGCCCGCACGCCGCGTCGGGGCGCGTCGTGGACGACCTGCGCGCGCGCGGCTTCGCGAGCACCGCGATCCTCGACGAGGGGATCGTGCACTGGCGCGAGGCTGGCTACCCGATGGCGCGCGGCCGCCTCCCTTGACCCGGCGGCGCTCACGCGAGCGCGCGGCGCAGCGCGTGGGCGGCGCGGGCGACCGCCTCGCGGCTCACGGGCAAGAGCTCCCCCGACGAGAAGAACCCGTGGAACGTGGTGGGGTAGCGCGCGAGCTCGACCGGCACGCCCTCCGCCTCGAGGCGCGCGGCGTAGGCGACGCCCTCGTCGCGCAGCGGATCGAAGCCGGCGATCACGACGTGCGCCGGCGGGTGCCCGGCGAGGCTCGGCGCGAGCAGCGGCGAGACGTCGGGCTCCGCGCGCCGCGCCGGGTCCGGCACGTAGTGATCGATGAACCAGCGCATGCCGTCGCGAGTGAGCAAGAAGCCCTCCGCGAAGGTCGCGTACGACGGCGCCTCGCGCGTGACGTCGGTGACCGGGTAGACGAGCAGCGCGAAGCGCGGCGCGGGGCCGCCCGTCCGCGCCATGCGCTGCGAGACGACGGCGGCGAGGTTGCCGCCGGCGCTGTCGCCGCCGATCGCGAGGCGCGCCGGGTCGACGCCGAGCGCCGCCGCGTTCGCGGCGAGGTGGCGCCACGCCGCCTCCGCGTCGTCGGCGGCCGCGGGGTAGCGGTGCTCGGGCGCGAGCCGGTAGTCGACCGAGACGACGACGACGCCCGCGTCGCGCGCGAGGCACGAGCAGACGTGGTCGTGGTCGTCGAGCGTGCCGAGCACCCAGCCGCCGCCGTGCAGCCAGAGCAGCGCGCCCGGCGCGCCGCCTGGGCCCTCGGGGTGGTAGGCGCGCAGCGCGAGCCGGCCGGCCGGCGTGGGGATCCTCAGCTCGTCCACCCGCGGCACGACCATCGGCAGCCCGCCGCGGCGCAGCTTGGCGAGCCGCGCGCGCGCGTGGGCTGGCGTGAGCGTCTCGAGCGGCGGGCGCATGCCGCGCACCACGAGCGCGTTCACGAGCTGGCTCGGACCGTCCATGCGCTGTCCGTCGCGCTCGATCGCGCCGCCCGTCAAGGCGTGTTGCCATCGTTCCGGGAGTCGGGTGGCCGCCTGGACCGCGCGCAGCATCGCGCGAGGGTAGACCGCCCCGTCGTCAGTACGCCACCCGCAGGTCGAGCGCGTCGCCGGTCACCCGCTCGACCGTCACGGCGGCCTCGACGCCCGCGCAGAGCCGCACGAGCGCGCGCACGCTGTGCTCGGTCAGCTCCTCGTAGACGGGGTCCGCGAAGTACGGGAACGCCTGGTAGCGCAGCAGCGTGTCGCGCCGGCCGTGCTCGACCGTCACGAACCCCGGCCCGCGCCGGATGCTCTTCCACATGTCGGGCACCCGCGAGAGCACGAAGCGGGCGGGCGCGATCTGCACGAACGCGCCGAAGAAGCGCCCCATCCCGCGCTCCGTCGCGCCCTCGAGCAGCTCGCCGAAGCGCACGCGGTGGCCGCCCGCGAGCGTCCAGCGGAGCGAGCGCAGGCACGACTGCAGGGCGGTCTCCGGGTACCACGCGTTCCCGGTGGCGTCGCGCACGGTGGCCCGGTGTGCGGCGGGGAGCGCGTCGAGTAGCACCTCGAGGCCGTGCGGACCGAACCGGGCGGCGACCTCCTCCCGGGCCGCGATGAACCACGCCCCCCGCACCTCGTGATCCTCCACGCCCCGTCAGCCTACCTCGAAACCGGCGCGCGCGCGTCACTGGACCGCTCTCGATTCGGGGCTAAGTCTGGGCCATGGGGACGCCGGCGAGCGCCGACCTGATCGGGGACATCCTGCTCTTCGCGGGGCTGACGCCGCCGATGCGCGCGAAGCTCGCCGCCATCGCGGCGGTCGAGCCGCTGCCCGCGGGCGCGACGATCTTCGAGGAGGGCGATCCCGCGGGCGACCTCTACGTCGTGCTCGACGGCCGCATCACGCTGTCCGTGCGCATCCCCGGCGAGCCGGAGCGGAGCATCCTGAGCCTGCGCGAGGGCGAGCTGCTCGGCTGGAGCGCGCTGCTCGGTCGCAAGCGCGTCGCCACGGCGCGCGTCGTCCTGCCGAGCCAGGTGCTGCGCCTGCGGCGCTCGGAGCTGCTCGAGCTCTGCGAGATGGACCACGACATCGGCTACGTGATCATGCGCCAGGCCTTCGAGGAGATGGCGGACCGGCTGCTCGCGACGCGCCTGCAGCTCCTCGACGTGTTCGGACCGCGGAAGCGCTGACGTGCAGTTCCTCGAACGCGCCGCGCTCGACGCGCTGTTCGACGCCCTGCGCGCCGAGGGCCGCGCGGTCCTCGGCCCGACCGTGGTCGACGGCGCGATCCGCCTCGCCCCGATCGACGGCGCGCAGGACCTGCCCGCCGGCTGGACCGACGCGCAGGGCCCGGGCCACTACCGCCTGCGCCGCGGCGGCGACGCGACGTTCGACGGCTACGTCGTCGGCCCCGACTCGCTCAAGCAAGTCTTCTTCCCTTCGAAGGAGACGCTCTACCGCGCCGAGCGCCGCGCCGACGGCAAGCTCGGCTTCTCGCCGGTGCTGCCCGATCCCGGCGCGAGCGCGGTCCTCGGCGTGCGCGCGTGCGACCTCGCCGCGGCGCGCATCCAACGCGCGGCGCTCGAGGGCGGCCCGTACGCCGAGCCGCGCCACCGCGCGCGCCGCGAGGCGGCGCTGATCGTCGCCGTGAACTGCACGCGCCCCGGCGCGCTGTGCTTCTGCGCCTCGACCGAGACGGGACCCCGCGTGACCGAGGGGGCGGACCTCGTGCTGACCGAGCGCCCCGATGGCTTCCTCGTCGAGGCGCCGACGCAGGCCGGTCGCGCGGTGCTCGCGCGGCTCGACACCCGCCCCGCCGCCGCCGACGAGGTCGCGTGGGTCGACGACGCGATGCGCGAGGCCGCGGCGAACATGGGCCGCGAGGTCGACCTCGACGGACTGCCCGAGCAGCTCTTCGGCCGGCTCGATCACGCGCGCTGGAAGATCGTCGCGGAGCGCTGCCTCGCGTGCGGCAACTGCACGAGCGTCTGCCCGACGTGCTTCTGCTCGACGAGCGAGCACCCGTCCTCGATCGACGGCGACGAGGCGAGCCGCGTGCGCCTCTGGGACTCGTGCTTCACCGAGGAGCACGCGTACATCCACGGCGGCGGCTTCCGCCCGCGCACCGAGGACCGCTACCGCCAGTGGCTCACCCACAAGGTCGGCGCGTGGGTCGCGCAGTTCGGCACCTCGGGCTGCGTCGGCTGCGGCCGCTGCATCGCGTGGTGCCCGGTCGGGATCGATCTCACCGAGGAGATCGCCGCGCTGCGCCAGGGGGAGGGGATCGCGGCGCTGCCGGCGCCGCCCGCGCACGCGTGCGCCACCGACGAAGACCTCGTCCCCCGCGCGGCCACCGTGACGCGCGTCGAGCGCGAGAGCGACGACGTCGTCACGCTGCACGTCGCGGTCGATGAAGGATTGCAAGGCGTCTTGCCTGGCCGCTTCTGTCAGGTCTCCTTGCCCGGGATCGGCGAGGTCCCGATCTCGATCTCGGGCGGCGACGGCGCGCTCCTCGAGCACACGATCCGCGCGGTCGGCCGCGCCACCGACGCGCTGTGCGCGCTCTCGCCGGGCGACGCGGTGGGGATCCGCGGGCCCTACGGGCGCGCCTGGCCGCTCGAAGCGCTCGCCGGCCGCCCCGTCGTCGTCGTCGCCGGCGGCATCGGCCTCGCCCCGCTCCGCGGCGCGCTGCGCAGCATGATCGCGCGCCCCGACGAGTTCCCCGAGGTGCACCTCTGCTACGGCGCGCGCAGCCCCGCCGACGTGCTCTACGCGAAGGAGCTGCTCGGCTGGATGGAGGTCCCGACGATGCACCTCCACCTCACCGTCGACCACGCGAGCCCCGCGTGGCTCGGCCACGTCGGCGTCGTCACGCGCCTGCTCGACGCGCGCAGCGTCCCGGCGGGCGCGTCCGCGATGATCTGCGGCCCCGAGATCATGATGCGCTTCACCGTCGAGCGGCTCGCCCAGCTCGGCGTGCCCGACGAGCGCACCTGGGTGACGATGGAGCGCAACATGCAGTGCGCCACCGGCTTCTGCGGCCGCTGCCAGTACGGGCCCTACTTCGTCTGCAAGGACGGCCCGGTGTTCTCGTTCGACCAGATCCGCTTCCTGTTCGGCGAGGAGGGGTACTGAGCCATGTCCGCGCGCCCTCGCCTCGGGATCTTCAAGATGGCCTCGTGCGACGGCTGCCAGCTCCAGCTCGTCGGCTGCGAGGACGAGCTGCTCGCGGTCGCGGGCGCGCTCGACATCGCGTTCTTCGCGGTCGCGACGAGCAAGAAGGACGACGGCGGCCGCTACGACCTCGCGCTCGTCGAGGGCTCGGTCTCGAACGAGGAGCAGCTCGCGCACCTCCTCGACATCCGCGCGCGCAGCGACTTCCTCGTCACGATCGGCGCGTGCGCGACCTCGGGCGGCATCCAGGCGCTGCGCAACTGGCGCGACGTCGACGAGATGATCCGCGTCGTCTACGCCACGCCGTCGTACATCGACACGCTCGCCACCTCGACGCCGATCGCCGACCACGTGCCCGTCGACTTCGAGCTGCGCGGCTGCCCGATCGACAAGGGGCAGCTCGTCGAGCTGATCACCGCGTTCCTCGTCGGCCGGCGGCCTGCGATCCGCGACGAGAGCGTCTGCATGGAGTGCAAGCGCGCGGGCGCGACGTGCGTCCTCGTCGCCAAGGGCGATCCGTGCCTCGGGCCGATCACGCACGCCGGCTGCGGCGCGATCTGCCCGCGCTTCGGGCGCGGCTGCTACGGCTGCTTCGGCCCCAAGGAGCGCGCCGCGGCGAGCGCGCTCGCGGCGCACCTCGCCTCGGGCGGCGTCCCCGCCGAGGCGCTCGTGCGCAAGCTGCGCGGCTTCACCGCGTGGGCCCCCGCGTTCCGCGACGCCAGCGACGCCCTCGACGAGGGTTGAGCGCAGCGCTCCCCGTCGCCGCGTCGCGCCCGCGCTCGCGCGCGGGTGGCGGTGTCAGCAGTCCTCGGACTCGCGATCGGGTCCGTCCCGCTCGCCTCGCGGGCGCGTCGGTCGTCGCTGACGAAGACGGCGAAGACGGGCGAAAGCTACTTTGCCCTCTCCTTCGTGAGGCGGTTCTTCCAGTAGTCCGGCTTCTCTCGGCCTGGGGCGATGGCGATGACCTCGCGCTCGCCCTCGACCACCGCGACGACGACGGAGATTCCGAACTTCGGGATCACGAAGCGACGGACGTCGAGCCGGGGATCGTGACCGGGCACGGCTTGACCAAGCTCGGGGTGCTCCTCGGCGAGCCTGGCGCGCTCGTGGACCTCGTCGAAGAGCTTGGATCCCCAGCCAGGCCGCTCGATCTCGAGATGGGTCACCTCCCAGTCGAGCTCGTCGACCGCTTCGGACGAGAACGGAAGCGCCATCAGAGCCTGCTGAGCGACTTCTTGATTCGCGCTTCGACCTCCGACCACGGAACAGTCTTCGACTCGCCGCTCCGCAGCCGCTCGATTCGGCGCGCGATCTCCTGGCTCCATTCCTCGCTGAGCTCGATGTCGTCGTCGCCCTCGCCAAGTCCCTCTTCGGCCACGCTGTCGAGGAGCGCCACGCCGATGCGCTTGCGATCCTCCGCGGGGAGCGCGAGCGCGTCTTCCATCAGCTTCTTCGCCGCGTCGGTCACCCGAGGATCGTACGTGCCGCGTCGCGGGGACGCCAGCGCGCAGCGTCGCGGCGGGACGTCGGGCGCGACTTCGAGGGCGACCTACAACCGGCCGCGGGCGGCGTAGGCGGCGAGCGCGACGACCTCGCGCAGGGCGCCCTTGGCGCGCGCGCTCGGCGGACCGAGCGAGCCGGTCGCGGCGACCTCGGGGAAGTGGCGGGCGAACACCCGCGCGGCGCGCACGACGTGGTAGGCGTCGGTCACCACCAGGACGCGCATCGGGCCGACGCGCGCGGCGGCCTCGCGGGCGTTCTCCTCGGTGGTCGTGGAGACCTCCTCGAGCACGAGCGCGTCGCGCGGCACGCCGAGCGCTTCGAGCACGGCGGCGGCGGCGCGGGCCTCGCTGATCGGCGCGTCGCCGACGCCGCCCGTCAAGACGATTCGCTCGGCACGGCCCTCGTGGAACAGCTCGCCCGCGCGCCGGGCGCGGCCCTCGAGCGAGGCGCTCGGACGCCCGTCCGGCAGCACGCGGCAGCCGAGCACGACGATGGCGTCGAAGGTCGCGCCGTCGGGCGGGGGGCGCCGGCCGCGCCAGTCGAGCAGCGCGGCCGCGCCGAGGTACGCGAGCGAGAGCGCGCCGAGCGTGAAGAGCACGCCTGGCGCTCAGCTCAGCTCGCCGAGCGCGTCGTCCGGGTCGAGCCCGGCGAGCACGCGCGCGCGCGCGACCTTGTCGTCCCAGTCGATCGCGCGCTCGAGCAAGATGCGCTGCGCCTGCGGCGAGCCGGCCCCGTGCATGCACTCGATCCGGAACGGGACCGAGCCGGCGCCGTACGCCATCGACTCGAGCAGGCGCAGCGCCTTGGCGCGCGCCTCGGAGCCGAACACCGGGGCGAGCCCGACCGCGAGCGCCGGGTGGTCGCGCTCGGCGAGCGAGGGCAGCGTCGCCATCGCGCCGCCCGCGAGGTCCTCGGCGAGGCGCACGATCTCGTACGGCAGGCGGGTGACGTTGTGCTTGCAGACGTTGGCGAGCACCGGGTCCACCTGCCAGATGCCGCTCGGGTGCTGCGCGCTCTTCTCGCTCGCCGCGAGGCCGACGCCGTGGATCGTCTCGGTGAGGTGCGCCATCTCGACGAGCTTGTCGCGGACGTGGCTCGCGCGGCGTACGCCGTGCTCGCGCGTGACGAGGTCCGCCGCGCCGATCAGCACGTCGAGGTTGCCCGGCTTGCAGCCGCCGTAGCTCGCGCGGTGGAAGCCCGCGAACGCCTCGACGAGCTCCGCGCACGCGGCGAGGTCGCCGTCGAGGAAGACGCGCTCGCGCGGGACGAACACGTCGTCGAAGAGCACGACGCACTCCTGGCCGCCGAAGCGCGCGTTGCCGGCGTCGGGGCCGCCGCGCCGGTCGTCCGAGGGCTGCCGGCCGAGGACCATGCGCACGCCGTCCGCGTCGGCGGGCAGGGCGCACGCGATCGCGAAGTCCTCCTCGCCCGGGCGCAGCGCCTGGCCGGGCATCACGAGGATGTGGTGCGCGTTGGCCGCGCCGGTCTGGTGCACCTTCGCGCCGCGGATCACGACGCCGTCGGCGCGGCGCTCGACGACCCGCAGGTAGGCCTCGGGCTGCTCGCTCGGGCGGCGCGAGCGATCGCCCTTGGGGTCGGTCATCGCGCCGTTGAGCACGTCGTCGGCGCGCTGCACGCCCGCGAGCCACGCGGTGAAGCGCGCGTGCGCCTCGGGCCGCGCGTGCGTCGCGAGGTAGAGCGCGTTGAGCCCGTCCATCCCGACGCAGCGCTGGAAGCACGTCCCGGTGAGGCGGCCGAGCACGCGCTGCAGGGAGATCTTCTTCACGAGGTCGTCGGGCTCGACGAACAGGTGGCAGAAGCGGTTGACCGGCGCGTCGATCAGCGCCGAGCGCGCGGTCGCGAGCTCGCGCCAGCGCGGGTCGTGCGCGAGCGCGTACGTCGCGGCGATCGCGTGGATCGCGGGGCGCACCTTCGGGTGATCGACGGGGCTCGCGCACCGCTCTCCGTCGACCCAGAGCTCGAGCCGGCGCGCGCGCAGGCTCTCGATGTACTCGGCAGCCGTCCTCATCCGCCGAGCGTCCGCCGAACTCGCCGAGGTTTCAACGGCGCGCCGCCGACTGGCGCGCCGGAGCCGCCCGTGCTCCACTCGCCGCCGCGTCCGGGCCGACGGCCGCCATCTCCGCGGTGGCCCCGGGCTCGCAAGGGGGCTCTCGCGATGCGCCGATTCTCTCTCCTGGTCACGGTCTCCATCCTCGCCGGCTGCGCCTCCGCGCCCGCGCCCGCCGCCACGGTGGCGCACGCGCGCCCGCGCACGGAGGCCGCCGCGCACCCGCCGGCCGCGCAGGACGCGGCCGCGCCGCCGGCGCGGATGGCGTTCACGGGGCTCACCGGCACGCTGACCTCGCGCGAGGCGCACGCCGCGCTCGACCCGCGCACCCGCGCCTTCGTCGCCTGCTTCCAGGAGCACGCGAGCGACGTGCGCGGCCTCGGCGGCGACGTGACGCTGCACATCGTCGTCAACGCGGACGGCTCCGTCCGCACCGCCTACCCGAGCGACTCGACGATCGGGCACCGCGGCGTCGAGCGCTGCCTCACCGACGTGGCGAGGGCCACGCGCTTCCCGACGCCCCGCGGCGGCGGCGAGGCCGCGCTGAGCTGGCCGCTGTCGATGGATCCGCCCGACGGCGTGCGCCACCCCGAGACGTGGGATCCGTCGCGCGTCGCCGGCGTGCTCGCGCGCCGCGCCTCGGAGCTGCGCGCGCAGTGCGGCGAGGGCACCCGCCACGTCCGCGTGACCGCGTACACGAACGGCGGGCGCGTCGTGTCGGTCGGCGCGGCGAGCGGTGACGAGGCGGGGCACGAAGCGCTCGAGTGCGTCAGCGCTCGCGTGCGCGCCTGGGCGATGCCGCCCTCGCGCCGGCTCGCGAAGGTCACCTTCGACCTCGGATGAGGCTCGACAAGCGCGCGCTCGTCGGGGCGATCGTCGAGGTGCTCGAAGCTCGGCTCGCCGCCGCGCGCGCCGCCGCGGACGACGCGCGCCGCGCGGCGACGCACGAGGAGGCGCGCGCCGAGAACGACAAGGACACGCGCGGGCTCGAGCAGAGCTACCTCGCGCGCGGTCAGGCGATGCGCGCCGAGGAGCTCGAGGAGGCCGCGACGCGCCTGCGCTTCTTCGATCCGCCGGCGTTCGCCGACGACGACCCGATCGCGTCGGGGGCGCTCGTCGTGCTCGCGTGCGACGACGCCGAGCACACCTACTTCGTCACGCCGGTCGCGGGCGGCCACGAGGTCACCCTCGACGGCGTGCGCGTCCGCCTCGTCACGCCGGCCGCGCCGCTCGGCGCCGCGCTCCTCGACAAGCGCGCGGGCGACGACTTCACGCTCCGCGCCGGCGGTCGCGCGCGCGAGTACGAGATCGTCCGCGTCGAGTGATCCCGCGCGCGCGCGTCGAGCGCCGCGCGATGGATCGTCGCGGTCGACGACGCGACCCCCGCCGGTTAGCCTGCGCGAAGATCGGGAGGGCGGCGGATGCGGATGCAGACGAAGCGTACTTGGGTGATCGCGGCGGCGATGGGGTTCGCGGCGTGCGGCGGCGAGGAGCCGGAGGCGGCCGCGGCGCCGGCGGCGGTCGCGCCCGTGGAGGTGCAGGCGCCGGCGGCGCCCGCCGAGCCGCAGGCGGGGCTCGACGGCCTCGTGGTCGACACCCCCGAGGGCGAGACCGTGCGCGTCGGCGCGGACACGGTCGAGGTCGAGGACGGCGAGACCGGCGAGACGACCACGATCGCAGAGAACGCGGAGGGCTCGACGGTCCAGCAGGGCGAGAACCGCGAGGTCACGCAGGACGCGCAGGGCGAGACGACGGCGCGCGAAGGGTCGAACCGCGCCACCGTGCGGCGCGACGCCGTCATCGCCTCGGACGGGCAGAACCAGGTCACGATCCGCCGCGACGGACGCGGCGTCTCGATCGGCGGGATCACCATCAACCGCTGACCCGCTTGTGCGCGCGTCGCGCGGGCCCTACATCGCTGCTCGCCTCGACGCGAGGCGCCCCATGCTTCGCCGCGCACCGGTCCTCGTCGCCGATCGAGCTCGGAGCCGCTACGGTACGGCGGTCCCGATGCGACCTCGGCCCACACGGCTCCACGAGCTCGAGCAGGCGATCGACGCCATCGTCGAGAGCTACGACGAGGGGCGCGAGATCGACAACCTCGAGAGCGCCGCGCTGCCGAACAAGCGCCGGGTGATCGAGGCGCTGCACCACCTCGAGCACGTGCTCTTCATGGGCTTCTACAGCCCGCGCTCGCTCCAGCGCGACAACCTCCGCGACGCGCTCGCGGAGCACGCCCGCGCGGCGCACGCGCTCCTCGTCGAGCAGATCGAGCGCGCTCTCACCTACGACCACTGGATGGGGCGCACGCGCGACGTGCTGCGCTCGGGCGCGGGCGAGGACGTCGTGCTCGAGTTCTTCCGCGCGGTGCCCGAGCTGCGCCGCAAGCTGAACCTCGACCTGCACGCGGCGTACGACGGCGACCCCGCGGCGCAGAACATCGAGGAGATCGTGTTCAGCTACCCGGCGATCCGCGCGATCACCGCGTACCGCGTGGCCCACCACTTCTGCGGCGCCGGCGTGCCGATGATCCCGCGGATCATCACGGAGCACGCGCACTCCGAGACGGGCATCGACATCCACCCGAGCGCGGTGATCGGCGAGCGCTTCTTCATCGACCACGGCACCGGCGTCGTCATCGGCGAGACGGCCGAGATCGGCGACGGCGTGAAGCTCTACCAGGGCGTCACGCTCGGCGCGCTGAGCGTGCCCGACCGCGACC
Source organism: Sandaracinaceae bacterium (assembly GCA_019637095.1). GTDB lineage: Bacteria > Myxococcota_A > Polyangia > Polyangiales > Sandaracinaceae > JACKEC01. The sequence goes on from JAHBWG010000071.1 coordinate 39,925, forward strand.
GCGCCACCAAGCGCCACCCGACGATCGAGGACGACGTCACGATCTACTCGGGCGCCACGATCCTCGGCGGCGACACGGTGATCGGCCGCGGCTCGACGGTCGGCGGCAACGTCTGGCTCACGCGCTCGGTGCCGCCCGGCTCGCGCATCTTCGGCCGCAGCCGCCAGTCCGATCCGCCCGGCCCGCCCGAATGATCGACAGCCCTCGGCGCGTCCGGCGCGAGCCGCCGTGCGGCGCGCGGCGAACCGGACGTGCGTGAGCGCCCTCGTGTACGATTCGCGCGTGAGCGACCGAAGGAGCCGTCGCGGGCGGGCCACGATGCCGGAGGCGGTCGACGTGCGCACGCTCTTGGCCGGCGCGAGCAAGCGCCCCGAGGCGCCGGTGCTCGTCGTGCTCACCGGCCCGCAGGTCGGCCAGCGCATCCTCCTCGAGGGGGCGGCGCTGATCGGTCAGGACCCGGAGGCCGATCTCATGCTCGTCGGCGACGGCGTCGACTGGCACCACGCGACGGTCCTGCCACGCGACGGCGGCTGGGTGATCCGCGGCATCGGCGGCGAGCGCCGCGTCGCGGTGAACGGGATGCCGGTCTCGGAGATCCTGCTCTCGCCCGACGATCAGATCAGCATCGGGCGAACGGTGCTGCGCTTCGAGCTGCAAGACGCGGTCGAGCAGGCGTTCCACGCGGCGATCGAGGAGCGGCTGAGCAAGGACGACCTCACGGGGCTGCTCGCGCGCCGCCGCTTCGACCTCGAGCTCGCCAGCGCGATCACCGCGGCGGCGCGCCACGGCACCGAGCTCGCGCTGCTCGTCGTCGACATCGACGGGGTCAAGGACGTCAACGACCGCCACGGGCACCTCGTCGGCGCGCGAGTCATCACCGAGGTCGGCCGCGGGATCGGCGCGCTCGTCGGCGCCGGCGGCTGCGCGTGCCGGCTCGGCGGCGACGAGTTCGGCGTGCTGCTGCCGGGCGCGGGCGCCGACGAGGGGCTGCGCCTCGGCGCGCAGGTGTGCGAAGCCATCCGAGCCGCCACGATCACGCACGACGGCGCGCGCCTCCCCATCACGGTCTCCGTCGGCGTCGCCGTGTTCCCGGGCGACGCGGGCGACTCGCTCGCGCTGCTGCGCTGCGCCGACGAGGCGATGTACGCGGTCAAGCGCGCCGGCGGCGACGCGGTCGGCCGCCACACCCCGCGCTGACGCGCCGCGCGTGGAGCACGGAGCCCGCGACGGGCTCGTGCCCCGTGCGTGGCTCGAGCTTCTGTCGTAGAACCGCCCGGCCCGCCGATGGACGTCGTCTACTTCATCGTGCTCGTGGGGGTGCTCATCTTCGTCCACGAGCTCGGCCACTTCGCGTGCGCCAAGTTCTTCGGCGTCCGCGTCCTCACGTTCAGCCTCGGCTTCGGCCCGCGCCTCGTCGGCTTCACGCGCGGCGGCACCGAGTACGTGCTCGCCGCGTTCCCGCTCGGCGGCTACGTGCGCATGCTCGGCGAGAGCCCGTACGACGACGTGCGCGAGGAGGACCGCGGCCGCTCGTTCGCGGAGCAGGCGCTCTACAAGCGCGTGATCATCGTGTGCGCGGGCCCCGCGATGAACCTCGCGTTCCCGCTGGTGCTCTTCTTCGTCGTGTTCCTCGGCGACGCGACGGCGACGCCCGCGGTGATCGGGACCGTGTTCCCGGATCGCCCCGCGGACGGCGTGCTCGAGCCGGGCGATCGCGTGGTGCGCGCCGACGGGGACGACGTCCACACGTTCTATCAGCTCGCGCGGATCATCCACGCCAACCCCGAGCAGCCGATCGAGCTCGTGATCGAGCGCGACGGCGAGCGGCGCACCGTCACCGTCACGCCGGCGCTCGCGCGGAGCGCGCGCCCGCTCGGGCTCTACGACGAGGTCGGCCGCGTCGGCATCAAGCCGCACCATCCGCTCGCGGTGATCGGCGTCATGTCGCCCTCGAGCCCCGCGGCCTCGGCGCGCCTGCGGACGTTCGACCGCATCATCGCGGCCGGCGGCGTGCCGATCGAGCGCTGGATCGACCTCGAGCTGCCGATCGGGCGCAACCGCGGCGGCATGGTGCCGCTCACGTACATGCGGCCGACGCGCGTGGAGAGCGCGCTCGGCGGGCTGGTCGAGCTCGAGATCTACGAGCCGCACGTCGCGACGCTCACGCCGGAGCCCGGCCCCGGCGACGGGCTCACGCGCGCCGGGCTCGAGCCGGTCGATCTGTACGTGTCGCAGGTGACCGCGCGCGCGTCGGGCGAGGACGCGGGGATCCGCCCGGGCGATCGGCTCGTCATGCTCGACGATCGGCCGATCCGGCTGTGGGCGACGTTCGTGGAGGACGTCGAGGCGCGGCCCGACGAAGTCCACGAGCTGGTGTGGCGCCGCGGCGACCAGCTCGTGACGCGGCGCTACCGCCTGCGCGCGGCGCGCGCCGCGAGCGGGGAGGGCGACGATCAGCGCGTGGTGGTCGCGCACGCGACGACGGGCGAGCCGCTCGGCGCGCTCGCGCACTGGCGGCCGACGTCGCTCGACGCCGCGATCCCGAACCCGAGCCCGATCGGCTACGCGGTGGAGCAGTCGCTGCGCATCACGGCGGAGCTCGTCGAGCTCACGGTGTTCTCCGTGGTCCGGCTCTTCCAGGGCGAGCTCTCGGTCGACTCGGTCGGCGGGGTGATCCAGGTGTTCGAGGCGACGAGCACCGCGGCGCGCGAGGGCGCGCTCAACTACCTCAGCCTGATGGCGTTCATCAGCATCAACCTCGGGCTCATCAACCTCTTGCCCATCCCGATGCTCGACGGCGGGCACCTCGCGTTCTTCTTCGTCGAGGCGGTCGCGCGCCGGCCGGTGAGCACGCGCGCGCGAGAGCTCGCCTCGCTCGTCGGGCTGGTGGTGCTCGTGCTCTTGATGGTGCTCGCGTTCAAGAACGACCTCGAGCGGCAGTGGCCCCGCATCGAGGAGATGCTGGAGGCCGAGTGAGCCGTCGCGTCGCCATGCGAGTGCTCTACCGCGTCGCCGAGGAGGGCGCGTACGCCGCCGTCGCGCTCGACGCGGAGCTCCGCCGCGCGGGCCTGCGCGGCTCGGACGCGGCGCTCGCGACCGAGATCGTGTACGGCGCGCTGCGCGCGCTGCCCGCGATCGACGCGGCGCTCGACGCGCGGCTGCGCTCGCCCTCGACGACGGACCCGCTCCTGCGCGCGGCGCTGCGCGTCGGCGCGTACCAGCTCCTCTACCTCGACCGCGTCCCCGCGCACGCGGCGGTCGGCGAGACGGTCACCGCGTGCCGCGAGGCGCGCGGCGCCAAGCTCGCGGGCGTCGCGAACGCGGTGCTGCGCCGCCTCGCGCGCGAGCGCCCGGCGGTGCCCGCGACCGCGTCGCTCATGCTGCCCGCGTGGATCGAGCGGTGCGTGCGCGACGGCCTGGGCGAGCCGCGCGCGGACGTGTTCCTCGGTCCGCGCCGGCTCCCGCCGCCGCTCGGGCTGCGCTTCGCCGAGCCGCCCGACGACGCGGCGCTCGCGGCGCTCGCGGCGGCCGGCGGCGAGGCGACGCGGAGCGCGCTCGCGCCGCGCGGCGTCGCGGTGCGCGGCGTGGGCGACCCGCGCGCGCTCCCGGGCTACGCGGAGGGCCGCTTCAGCGTGCAGGAGCTCGGCGCGCAGCTCGTCGTCGCGCGGGCGGGCGCGCAGCCCGGCGAGCGCGTCGCCGATCTCTGCGCGGGCCACGGGACCAAGACGCTCGCGCTCGCGGAGGAGGTCGGCCCGAGCGGCCGCGTCGTCGCGGTCGACCTCTACGAGGAGAAGCTCGCGCGGCTCGAGCTCGAGCGCGCGCGGCTCGGCATCGCGGCCGAGCGCGTCGAGGCGCGCGCGGTCGATCTGACGCGCGGGCTCGGCGGCCTCGCGCCCAAGAGCTTCGATCGCGTGCTGCTCGACGCGCCGTGCACGGGCCTCGGGACGATCCACCGGCGCCCCGAGCTCGCGCTGCGCCTGCGGCCCGAGGACCCGGCGCGCCTGGGCGGGCTCGCGCGCGCGCTCGCGCTCCGCGCCGCCGAGCTCGTGCGCGACGGCGGCACGCTCGTCCTCGCGACGTGCTCGGCCGCGCGCGAAGAGGGCCCCGCGCTCGCCGACGCGCTCGGCTCGCCGGCCGCGTCCGTCGACGTCGTCGGCCCGTGGCTCGGCGAGGAGCTCGACGTCTACCACGTGCTCACGTGGCGCCGGTGACCACCGCGTCACGGTCCGTCCCCGGTGGAATGTATCCTCGCTTGACAGGGGGGGGCTCGGTGCTAGCTTCCCGGCCGTTTTCTCACCGCGGGGCGTAGCGCAGTCTGGTAGCGCGCATGGTTCGGGACCATGAGGTCGGAGGTTCGAATCCTCTCGCCCCGAGTGCTCTTCCCTTCCCGACGACCTCCTCTCTGACGACCTGCCTCACCGGCACCGCCGGGGGCCGAGTCCCGAAGGGCTGACGATGGCCAAAGCCATTCCCGCGGTGCGGGTGCTCGTTGTCGACGACGACCCTGCGATCTGTGACTACATGGAGACCTTCCTCGCGAAGGACGGCTTCGAGGTCACCGCGCGCACCGACCCGAAGATGGTCGAACGGGAGATCCGCGAGGGCGGCTATCACATCGTGGTGCTCGACCTGATGATGCCCGGCATGGACGGCATCGAGGTCCTCGAGCGCATCCGCAAGATCGACTCGGACGTCGCGGTGATCATCTTCACCGGCTTCCCGTCGCTCGAGACGGCGGTGAGCTCGATCAAGCTCGACGCGGCGGACTACCTGAAGAAGCCCTTCAATCCCGACGAGTTCCGCGAGGTGCTCGAGCGGGTGATGAAGAAGAAGGGCCTCGCCCGCACGCCCGAAGAGAGCCTGCACAAGTACATCGGCGAGACGATCCGCAACCTCCGCAAGGGGCGCGGGCTCACGCTCAAGCAGATGTCGCGGCGCACCTCGCTGAGCGTGTCGCTCCTCTCGCAGATCGAGCGCGCCGAGTCGAGCGCGTCGATCAGCTCGCTCTACAAGATCGCGTCGGCGCTCGAGGTCCACATCGCCGAGCTCTTCGGCGACTTCTGAGCGCGACGATCGTGCCCGCGATCGAGGGGCGCGCCGAGGACGACGGACAGACGCTGGCCGCGCACGTGCGGCGGCTCTGCGACGTGCCGTGGTCGCGCGCCAAGGCGCTCTGCGCGAGCGGGCGCGTGTGGCTCGACGGCGCGCGCGCCCTCGATCCGGCGCGCCGCGTCGCGGCGGGGTCGCTCGTGCGCATCGAGCCGGAGGCCAGGCGCGTGCGGCCCGGCGTGCTCGCGGACGAGGCGCTCGTGCACCTCGACGCGGAGCTCGTCGTCGTCGACAAGCCCGCGGGCACGCTGACCTTGCCGTTCGAGGGAGACGAGCGCGACACGCTGGTCCATCGCGTGCGCGCGCTGCTCCTGTCGCGCGCCGGCCGCAAGGGCGCGCGCGACCCGTTCGTCGGCGTCGTGCACCGGCTCGACAAGGACACCACCGGGGTCCTCGTCTTCGCGCGCACGATGGCGGCCAAGCGCGCGCTCGAGGCGCAGCTCCGCGCGCACACGATGGGCCGCCGCTACCTCGCGATCGCGCACGGCGCGCCACAGGCCACGACCCACACCAGCTGGATCGCGCGCGACCGTGGTGACGGCCTGCGCGGCTCGGTGCGCGACCCGCGCGACGCCAAGCGCAGCGTCACCCACGTCGAGGTGCTCGAGCGCCTCCGCGGCGCCAGCCTCGTCGCGTGCCGCCTCGAGACCGGCCGCCAGCACCAGATCCGCATCCACCTCGCCGAGGCCGGCTGCCCGCTCGTCGGCGAGCGCGTCTACGTCCGCGACTACGACGGCCCGCGGATCGACGCCCCGCGCCCCATGCTCCACGCCGCCGAGCTCGCCCTCGACCACCCCCGCACCGGCGAGCGCGTCCGCTTCGAGCGCCCGCCCCCCGCGGACTTCCAGGCGACCCTCACCCGCTTGCGGTGAGCGGGGACGATCCTCGTCATTTCGTCATTCGAAGGTGAGCGGGGTGAGCGGGGACGATCCTCGTCATCTCGTCATTCGAAGATCGCATCGGCAGAAGCGTCGGGCGCGTGGTCGCTGGAACAGTGTCCACGCGGTTGACGACTTCGCGAGCGACGCGACGGATCCGCGATCCGGTGCTCGAATCGATGCTCTCGCTAGAACCGCCCCAGCACCGCGAGCCCGCCGCCCTCCGCGGTGGCGGTCGGGACGAAGGCCAGCGACGGCCCGGGACCCTCGAGCTCGCCATAGACCGTCACGGTCTGGCGGAGCGAGACGCCGAGGATCAGCATCGTGAGGCCCGCGACCTGAAGGATCCCGTCGATCACGAGGTAGGGGCCCCATCCGTCGCGCTCCGAGGCCGGCTTGAGCGCGAGCTGGAGCCAGGGTCCCGCGAGCGGGATCACGCCCGCGAGCCGGAAGTCCGTCCACGCGCCGTCGCAGCGGCTGATGTTGCACCCCGCCAGCGGGCTGATGAGGGCCGCGTGGACGAGCCAGCTCACCCCGAGCATCACGCCGCCGGCGATCGCGAGGCCGATGATCGGCCGCGTCTCCGTGCGCGGTGTGACCGGCGCGTAGACGGGCTGCGGCGCGTAGACGGGCTGCGGCGCGTAGACGGGCGCGTACACCGGCTGTGGCCCGACGACCGGCACCTGCTGCGCGGCGCAAGGCGCGCTCACGAGGACGACGCCGAGGGTGAGGACGAGGGCGAGCGCGAGCGCGCGGCGGGTCATCCCCCTGGGCGTGGCAACGAGGGTGCCAGCGTCCCGCGTCGATGGCGCCGCGCCGCGCGGTGTGGGACGCGACGCGACGGGTGTGGGGCTCCGTCCCATGGTCGGCGGGGAAAGAGGTGATGCGGGACGCCGTTCGCATCGTCCTCGGCCTCGTCGTGTCCCGGTCGACCACCGCTCGCGCCGAGCCGACCTCGCACCGTCGATCACGGACCGCGGGTGGGCCCGGGCGCCGCGCCGCCCGACGTCGCCTGCGGCACCCACGCGAGCTCCTCGTCGATGCGCGTGACCAGCTCGTTCACGACCGCTTGCTCGGCCTCTCCGAGGCGCCACTCGTCATCGCAGATCCGCCCCACCACGCGGCTGGCCGTTCCCATGCGGCGCACGAGGTCGATCGAGATGACGAGCTCGTGCTCCCGCCACGCCGAGCGCACCGACGTCGACCGGATCTCCATCGGGTGGAGCACGCCGTCCGTCATCACCCCGACGAGGCAGCCCTCTGCGAGTCGGCGGACCGGCGCTGCGATCGTCATGAGCACGCGCCGGATCCTGCGCCGGCGCGGCGGCGAGCCGGAAGGTCCGCCCGTCGCTCTCGAACTGTGCGCGCACCACCCAGAGCTCCGAACCGTCGGAGCCCCTTCCGCGGACCCGCTCCACGCGCTCCGCCGGTCGCGTAGAGGGGACGCCCGCGCGGCTACCGCCCTCCGAGACGCTCCCGCTCGCGCGAGCCGCACCGCTCGCCGGATCCAAGGTGCAGTCGAGCTGGCTCGTCGCCCGGCCCGTCGAGACCGACGCGCACTGATAGCGCTCGCCGCGGCACTCGGCGACCCAGCTCCGCGAGCTCAGGGTCCGGTGATCCTCGACGATGGTGATCTCCGAGGACCGGCACCCCGTCTGTGCTGCGGTGATGCTCTGCAGCGATGCGCATCCGCCGGTGAGGAGGACCACGACCCACGGCGTGAGCGGACGGCTGCGCGCGAACATGGGCTCTCGTACGATGCGACGTCGCAACGACGCAAGTCGCGCGTGTGGCGAGCGGCTCACGCTGGGCTGGCGCTGGGCCGAGCGCGTCGCGCTCGACCGCGAGCGGCGCGCGCGTCGCCTCCAGCCGGGGCGCGTCGCGCGGCAGTAGGGGTCGAACAGATCGTCGAGCGAGCGCGGGAGCGCCTCGCGCGGGATCATCTCGAAGCCCGCGCGCTCCGAGAGGACCGAGATCTCGCGGATCACCGAGCCGCCGGGCTCGAACGCGTCGGTATACGCGGCGCGGTGTGGGCCGGGACGCGACGGGGTGTGGGGCTCCACCCCACGGTCCGCCGAGCGGGCGGGGCGGCGAGGGCGCCGCGCGTCCTCTGGTCCGAGGCTTGCCGGAGCATCGCCTGCGATGGCTGCGTCCTCCACGCGAACCGATCCCGACCCGCTCGTCGGCACCACGATCGACGGAGCCTACGAGATCGTCGGTGTGATCGGCGGCGGCGGGGCGGGCGTCGTCTACGAGGCGCGGCAGCGCCGCGTGGGGCGCGCCGTGGCGGTGAAGGTGCTGCGGCCGAACTTCGCGGCGAACGCCCAGGAGATCAAGCGGTTCAAGCGCGAAGCGCTCGCGATCGGCCGGCTCGGCCACCCGAGCATCGTGGAGCTCTACGACGTCGGCCGCCTCGCGGACGGACGGCCGTACCTCGTGATGCCGAGGCTCCGAGGCAAGGACCTCGGCAGGCTGCTGCGCGAAGGAGGTCGGATGAGCGCCTCGCGCGTCGTCGAGCTCCTCGCGGGGCCCGCGGCCGCGCTCGATCTCGTCCACCACGCGGGGATGCTGCACCGCGACGTGAAGCCGGCGAACCTGATCCTCGAGACGCTCGCGGACGGGCAGGAGCTCGTCAAGCTCGTGGACTTCGGGCACGCCTCGCTCCTCGACCCGGCCGCGCCCCGGCTCACGCGCGAGGGCTACGCGGTGGGCACGGCCTGGTACCTCGCGCCGGAGGTCGCGTCCGGCGAGCGCGCCGATCGCCGCGCCGACGTGTACTCGCTCGCGTGCACGATGTTCGAGCTGCTCGCGGGCGAGGTCCCGATCGACGCGCCCGCGCCCCTCGACCTGCTCGTGAAGAAGACGCAGCGCGACGCGCCGCGCCTCGAGGCGCTGGGCGTCGCCGTGCCGCCGGGCGTCGGTGAGGCGATCGCCAGAGGGCTCGCCCGCGCGCCCGAGGACCGACAGCCCTCGGCCGGCGCGCTGCTCGGCGACGTGCGCCGCGCGCTCGGGATGGACGCGCCGCGCGCCCCGGTGGCGATCGGCGCGCAGCCCAGCGTCATCGTGGCAGAGGACGCGCGGCCGGGCCGGCGCTCGCCGCAGCGCGCGCTCGCGACCGAGGTCGACCGCCCCGCGGTGGCCGGGGCCCTCGGTGCGCGCGAGCCCGCCACGCGCGAGGGCGCACACGGCGGGCCGGCGCCCGAGGCGCAGCAGAGCGCGGCGCAGCAGAGCGCGGCGCAGCAGAGCGAGGCGATCGAGCTGCCGCTCACGCGCACGCCGCGGCGCGCGCTCGTCGCGCTCGCGGTCGCCGGGCTCGCGGCCGTCCTCGCGATCGCCGGCTGGCGCGCGTGGCCTCCCGAGCCGCCGGCGCCGCAGGACGGCGGCGCGCCCACCGAGCCGCCCGCGCCGATGCCCGCGCTCGGCGAGCCGGCCGCGGCCGCGGGTGCGCAAGAGACATTGCTCGGTGCGATCGAGGACGGCGTCGCGCTCGGCCTGGACTACGACCCACGTGAGCCCGGCGCCGCGCGCGGGCGACGGGCGGCGCTCGCCTCGGTCGCGCACGGGCCGCTCCCCGGCTCGCCGGAGGGGCTCGCGCACGTCGCCCCCGAGGACGGCGACGGCGCCGCGGCGCTCACGCGACAGGGCCTGCAGGCGCTCGTGGAGGGCCGCGTGCCCGCGGCGATCCGGCGCTTCGAGGCGGCGACCGCGATCGCACCCGATCACGCCCCGGCGTGGCGCGGGCTCGGCGTCGCCCACCAGCGCGTCGGCCGGACCGCCGAGGCCCGCCGCGCGTTCGAGCGCTACCTCGCGCTCGCGCCCGACGCGCCCGACGCCGCCGCGATCCGCGAGCGCATGGGGGCGCGATGAGCGAGCCCGCGCCCGAGCTCGAGGGCGACGCGCCGGATCCGCTCCTCGGGGCGATCCTCGGCGGTCGCTACCGCATCCTCGAGCGCCTCGGGGAGGGCGGGATGGGCGCCGTGTACCGCGCGGAGCACCTCGAGCTCGAGCGCGAGGTCGCGGTCAAGACGCTCGCGCCCGAGCTCTCGACGCGCCCCGTCAACGTCGAGCGCTTCCAGCGCGAGGCGCGCACCGCGAGCAAGATCGGGCACCCGAACATCGTCGACGTGTTCGACCTCGGGCGCGCCGCGGACGGCACCCCTTACCTCGTCATGGAGCGGCTCGAGGGGCGCGACCTCGACGAGGAGCTCGCCGCGACGGACGGGACGCTCCCGCCGGCGCGCGTGATCGAGGTGCTGCGCCCGGTCGCGAGCGCGCTCGACGCGTGCCACGCGCGCGGCGTGATCCACCGCGACGTCAAGCCTTCGAACATCTTCCTCGCGCGCCTCGGCGACGGGAGCCTGTCGCCCAAGGTCGTCGACTTCGGGCTCGCGATGCTCACGAGCACGGACGCGCGCCTGACGCAGGCGGGCTACCTGTCGGGCACGCCGCACTACCTGCCGCCCGAGGCCGCCCACGGCGACCTCCCGGGGGCGGCGGGTGACGTCTACGCGCTCGCGACGATCGCCTTCGAGGCGCTGTGCGGGGCGCTGCCGTTCGACGCGGAGAACCCGAACGGGGTCCTCGTGCAGAAGGTCACGATGGATCCGCCGCGGATGGCGGAGGTCGCGGGCGGTGAGTTCCCCGAGGCGGTCGAGCTCGTCCTCCAGCGCGGGCTCCATCCCGAGCCGGCGAAGCGGTACGCGACCGCGACGGAGCTCGTCGACGAGCTCGCGCGCGCGATCGGCGAGAGCTCCGCGGCGTGGGGTCCCGGCGCGGGCGGCGCGGCGCGGCCCCGGCTCACGTACGAGGAGTACCGCAACCTATCGCGCGCAAAGGTCTCTGCGGTGCGCGAGCTCGAGGCGTCGGCGCCGCCGCCGGCGCGTCCCGCGGCGAGCCGCGCTCCGCTCTTCGCCGCGCTCGCGGGGGCTCTCGCCGTCAGCGCCGTGCTCGCGCTGGGCCTGTTCGCTTGGTGGGGCGCGGCCGAGCCGGCGCCACCGATCGCGCCCGCGACGCCGCCGCCTGTTGCCGCGCCCGATCCGACCCCGCCGGCGCCGATCGAGCGCGAGCCGCCGCGCGGGGAGGAGCCGCCGGTGATCGCGCCGCCGCCCGTGGTCGAGGAGGCGGTCGCGCCGGACGCCGTCGCGG
>JAHBWG010000072.1 GCA_019637095.1 Sandaracinaceae bacterium
TGTAGAGGAGCCGGCCGACGATCAGCGGCGCGGTCCCCGCGTCAGCGCGATCCCCCGCACCGATTCGATTCAGAGCGCGTCGAGGCCGGACACCTCGAGGAGCGCGAGGAGCACCGCGCCGAGGCCGTAGGGCAGGTCGTCCGCGCGCGGGACGCCGGCGTAGTATTCGTAGGTGCCCACCGTCGTCGGGCCGGAGATGTCGCCGACGATCGGCCCCTCGCCTTCGTCGCGGATCGCGCCGACGACGCCGGCGAGCGCGGCGATCGCCGCGTCACGCGCGTCCTCGCCCAGCCACCCGTAGCGGTACCCGCGCGCGAGGCCGGTGGCGAAGAGGGCCGTCGCGCTCGTCTCGAGGTAGGTCTCGCCCGGCCGGTTCAGCACGGTCCAGAAGCGGCCGGTCGCCGGGTCCTGCGCGGCGATCACCGCGGCGCTCAGCCGCTCCGCGGCGCGCACGAGCGCGGCGGGCGGCGCCTCGCCGCGCACGCGGTGGATCCGCAGCAGCTCGAACATCGCGAACAGGACCCAGCCGTTGCCGCGCGCCCAGAACGTGCCGGGCGTCTGATCGGACTCGAGCGGGTAGGCGTGCACCAGCCAGCCCGAGGCCTCGTCTTGCATCGTGTCGGCGAAGATGGTCGCTTGCGTGCTCGCTTCCCCGATCCACGCCGGGTCGTTGGCGAGCTCGCCCCAACGCGCGAGCGGGACCGCCACCATCATCAGCGAGTCGAGCCACTGCCGCGGGCTGACGCGCCCGAAGCGACCGAGGTGGCCGACGCCGCCCTCCGCCGTGCGCGGCGCGTCGACGTAGTAGCCGAGCACGTCCTCGACGATCCGCAGCCAGCGCAGCTCCCCACGCTCGGCGAAGAGCGGGATCGCGGAGAGCATCGGCGGGCAGTGATCGCTCCACGCGATGTCGTAGCCCGCTTCGACGTGGACGCCGAGCCAGTCCGCGGCGTAGTCGAGCAGCGCGGGGTCCTCGCTCACGCGCGCGAGCTCCGTCAGCGCGAACACGAGGACCGCGTCGACCCAGTCCCAGCCGAGGCGCGTGGCCGCGTGGCGGGCCATCCAGCGCTCGGCGATCGCCGACGCGAGCGCGATCGACGCCGAGCTCGGGTCGCGGCGCGCGCGCCAGCACGCGGCGTCCGGCGCCTGCCCCTCGACGCAGCGATCCGGGAACGCCTCGATGGGGCCCGGCGGCACGCCGCCGTCGCGGGCGCCGAGGCCTCCGTCGTCTCCCGCGTCGGCCGCGCCCGCATCCGGCGCGCGGCCCGCGTCGAGCGGCGCCGCGCCGTCGCACGCGGCGAGCGCGATCGCCAGCGCCGCGAGCGCCCGCCTCACGCGGGCCGCCGCGCGGTGAAGAGGTAGAGCTCCTCCGCGGGGAGGATCCGCTCGGGCGCGTCCGGCGCGAGGCCGGCGCCGCGCAGCGCCTCGAGCACAGCGTCGCGCTCGGGCAGCGGGCCGGCGCCGCGCACGCTGCCGAACCAGAGGTCCATCATGTTGTTCGCCAGCGTCCCACCGCGGCACGAGCTCGCGAGGAGGAGGACGCCCCCGGGTCGCACCCAGCGCGCCGCGCGCGCGATCACGTCCGCCCGCTCGGCGGGTGGGAAGTAGTAGATCAGGTTGAAGAGCGTCACGACGTCGAAGGTCGCCTCGAGCTCGAGTGATCGCAAGTCACCTTGCACGAGCCGCGCGCGGTCGGAGACGCCCGCGCGACCGAGCTCGCGGCGCCCCTGCGCGACGAGCGCCTCGTCGAGCTCGACGCCGACGGCCTCGAGGCGCGGGCGCTGCGTCGCGGCGTTGCGCAGGTGCCGCGCGCTCCCGGCGCCGAGCTCGAGCAGCTTCGTCGGCGTCTCGATCGGCACCTGTCGCAGGATCGCCTCCTCGAGCGCGGGGGCGAGCATCTCGGCGACGCGGGCGACGAGGGCGGGGTCGAGCGCGTCGCTCGCCCGGCGCTCGCGCAGGTGGTCGAGGGCGCCGTACACCGCCGGGACGTGGATGCGCACGAGCGCCTCCGCGAACGCGGCGAGCTCGGCGTGCGCAGGGTCGGCCATGTGCTTGGCGAGCCGGCCGGTGAGGCGGTAGCGATCGCCGTCCTCGGAGATCTCGCCGAGGAGACAGCCGTGGCGCAGCCAGGCGCGCAAGAGCTCGCGACCCTGGGGTCCGGCGTCGAGCGCCTCGGCGAGCTCGTCGAGGTCGCGCGGACCGAGCCGCATCGCTTCGAGCACGCCGTGCTTCACCGCCGCGGCGAGCCACGCGGCGCGGTGGATCGGCGCGAGCAGGCGCATGGCGCCCACGTACGTGGGCGCGGCGGTGCCGCCGAGCATGGTGAGCATCGTCCGGAGCTTCATCGCGTGCCTCGAAGGGTCATGGTGTCAACGTCGCTTTCGTTTCTTCTTGCGTCGCCGCGCGTCGCCGGGGCGCGGCTGCGGCGCGCCCGCGGGGGTCTGGGCGCCCGCGGGGCTCTGGGCGCCCGCCGGCTCGGCGTGCGGCAGGTCGTTCGAGAGCTGCGGCGGCGCCTCGCGCACGGCGGCCTCGGACGTGTCGGCGTGGAGCACCTCGGCGACCACGCGCGTCGTCACGTCCTCGAGGTAGGTGCGCAGCGTCGCGCTGAGCGCCTCGAACTCCGGCCAGAGCGTCTCGTCGACGAAGCGCTTCGGCACCTTCGCCATGACCGTCGTGTAGCGCTGGCCCGAGTAGCGGTACGGGTGGAGGTCGTAGCGGCGGAGCAGCGCCACGAACACCCGCCGCGACCACATGTCGGGCATCGAGAAGCGGTATTCCACCGGCGGGTCGGTCGCGCTCGCGGCGCGCAGGCGCTCGAGGATGCGCTCGCGCGCGTTCGCCGCCGCCGCGCGCTCCCCCTCGGACCCCGGTCGGCCGAAGAGCGCCTCGATCGCGCGGAGCTTCTCGATCAGCCGCGCCGTGTCGTGGTCCATCGCCGCCGGAGCTTACCGCGTGCCGCCGCTTCGGCGCGCACACGCGAGGCGCGACTCGTTCTACCCTGCGCGCGTGACCGCGTTCCCCGCACGGTTCCTCTTCGGCTCGGCCACCTCGTCGCACCAGGTCGAGGGCGGCAATCACCACAACGACTGGTGGGACTGGGAGGCGCGTCCGGGCGCGATCGCCGACGGCGAGCGCTCGGGTGACGCGGCCGGCTGGTGGGCGGGCCGCGCCGAGGAGGACCTCGCGCGCGCCGCCGCGCTCGGCCAGAACGCGCACCGCATGAGCCTCGAGTGGAGCCGGCTCGAGCCCGAGCCGGGCCGCTTCGACCGCGCCGCGTTCGATCGCTACCGCGCGATCCTCGACGCGGCGCGCGCGCTCGGGCTCGAGGTCGCGCTCACGCTCAACCACTTCACGCTCCCCTCGTGGGCCGCCAAGCTCGGCGGCTGGACGCACCCGAACCTGCCGGCGCTGTTCGAGGGCTTCGCGGACCGCGCGGCGCGCGAGCTCGGCGATCGCGTCGCGCTCTGGGCCACGCTCAACGAGCCGAGCGTTCTCGCGTGGATGGCGTACGCGGGCGACCGCTGGCCTCCGGGCGAGAAGCGCCTTCCGTCTGCGTTCGTCGCGATGCGCCACATGCTCGAGGCGCACGCGCGCGGCTACGAGGCGGTCCATCGCGTGCTCCCGCACGCGGAGGTCGGTCTCGTGCTCAACATGCCGTGGTTCGTCCCCGCCGACCCGTCGCGCCGCCTCGATCGCGTCGCGGCCTCCCTCCAGGACTGGGCGTTCAGCGGCGCGATGCTCCACGCGCTGCGCCACGGCGAGCTGCGCTTCCCGCTCTCGTGGACGCGCCGCCGCGCGCCCTCGCTCGCCGGACGGCTCGACTGGGTCGGCCTCAACTACTACGGCCGCTTCGACGTGCGCTTCGATCCGCGCGCCGCCGGCTCCGCGTTCGGACGCCACGTACAGGAGCCGACGGTGAAGACGGAGCACAACGACTGGGGTCGCCCCTCGCCCGAAGGCATGGTCGCGCAGCTCGAGCGGCTCGCCGCGCTCGGGGTCCCGCTGTACGTGACCGAGAACGGGATGTTCGATCCCGACGACACGCGACGCCCGCGCTACCTCGTCGAGCACGTCGAGGCGCTCGAGCGCGCGATCGCGCGCGGGCTCGACGTCCGCGGCTACTTCGTCTGGTCGCTCGTCGACAACTTCGAGTGGGCGGAGGGCTGGTCGACGCCGTTCGGCTTGTACGCGCTCGACCGCGCGAGCGGCGCGCGCACGCCGCGTCGCAGCGCGGAGGTCTACGCCGCGATCTGCCGCGCGCGCGAGGTCCCCACGGCGCTGCGCACGGCGCGAGCGGACTGATACAGCGGACGTTTCCGGTTCCACGGTCGGAATTCGGGATCAGGGCGTTTACGGCCAGGTTCCGGCTGCCGGGGTTCTCCCTTACGCTCGGGGGCGATGAGCGCTCGGGAAGTGATCGAGCTTTCGGAAGCCTACGTGGAGGTCGAGGCCCGGCCCGGGTATCTCTTCGTCGTCGAGACCGGACAGCTCACGCGGCTGAGCGAGGTGAAGCGCTACACCGCGCGCCTCGACGCGATCGCGCGACGGCTCGAGCGCACCAAGGCGCTCATCGACGCGCGCGGCGAGGTGGGCGATCCGCCCGCGGACGTGCGCGAGGCGATGTGGTCGTGGCTCACCTCGTCGGAGCGTGCGTTCGACAGCATCGCGTTCGTGCTCGCGACGGAGATGGCGGTCGCGCGCGTGAACATGATCGCGCTCTCGCGCCGCGCGCCGCTGCGCGCGTTCGACGCCGTGCAGGCGGCGCAGCGTTGGCTCCTGCGGGACCCGAAGCTCAGCGGCAACCTCACCGAGCCACGGATCTCGAGCTCCTCGCCGCCGCCGCCCTCGTCGAGCGTCCCGCCGGCGCCGCCTCCGCTCTCGGAGGTCCGCCGCTCTGCCCGGCCGAGCCCGAGCGTGTACCGCTCGACGGACGCGCCCTCCGACCACGTCCCGCGCCCCGGCGATCGACGCGGTGGGGGCTCGCAGTCCGCCTGAGCGCGCGCTAGATCCCGCCGCATGGGCTTCTTCGGCAAGTTGCTCGGGCTGACCCCCGAGAAGAACCCGCTCCACGTCGACGACGCGAACTTCCAGGAGGAGGTCGTGCGCTCGAAGGTCCCCGTCATCCTCGACGTGTGGGGCCCGAACTGCCAGCCGTGCAAGCAGCTCGAGCCGGTCATCAAGTCGCTCGCCGCGACCTACGACGGGCGCGTCAAGGTGTGCGAGATGAGCACCATGCTCGGCCCGCGGGCCGCGGCGGGGCTGCGCATCAAGGGCACGCCGACGGTCGTCTACTTCAAGGGCGGCCGCGAGGTCGAGCGCATCGTCGGCATGCGCAGCAGCCTCTACCACGAGGAGACGATCGCGGACGTGTTCGGCATCCCCAAGGAGCCCGCCTGATGGCGCGGCGCGCGCGCGCGTACTGGCTGTTCAAGAGCGAGCCCGACGTCTACTCCATCGACGATCTCGCGCGCGACCGCCGCACGATGTGGGACGGCGTGCGCAACTACCAGGCGCGCAACCTCATGCGCGACTCCATGGCGGTCGGCGACCTCGGCTTCTTCTACCACTCGAACGCGAGCCCCCCGGGCGTCGCAGGCATCGTGCGCGTGTGCTCGGCGCCCTACGCCGATCCGTCCCAGTTCGATCCGGCCAGCGACTACCACGACCCGACCTCGCGCGTGGACGAGCCGCGCTGGATGCTCGTCGACGTCGAGCACGTCGAGACGTTCGACGCTCCCGTCACGCTCGACACGCTCAAGGCGCGCGCCGCCGAGCTCGAAGGGCTGATGGTCATCGCGCGCGGCAGCCGCCTGAGCGTGCAGCCCGTCGAGCGCGCCCACTTCGTGAAGATCGCGAAGTGGGCCGGCGCGCGCACCAAGGTCTGACGCTCACTCGATCGACGCCGCGTCGCGCGTCGCCGAGCGGATCGCCGGCTCGGCGCGCGGCTGCTCGCCGAGCCACAGCGCGCGCTCGTCGTCGAGGAGCCAGTGGACGCGCAAGAGGCTCCGCGGCGCGCAGTCGATCACACGCACGCGCACCTCGTCGGCTCCGGCGCGCTCGACCGGGAGCGGCGCCTCGAGCCCGGTGCCGAGGTCGGTGACGCTCCCGAACGCGGTGGCCGCGCGCGCGCCGAGCCCGCGCACGATCAGCGCCGCGCGCTCGGCCTGGTAGCGGTTCATCAGCGCGGCGCGCCCGAAGGGCGCCGCCTGCCGGCCGCCGACGCGCACCGCCTCGGCGACCGTGCGCGGGCTCGCCCCGAAGAGCGCGTAGCGCGTCGCCTCGGACGGATCGATCGCGATCTCCGCCGGCACCGCGCGTTCGTGCTCGCCCTGCCGCAGCCGCGCGCCCGGCGGCCCGTGCACCGTCTCGACGTACGGCTGCGCCCCGCCCGCGAAGCGCACGCGCCGCGTGACGACCGCGTCGAAGCGCGCCGCGTCGCTCCCCTCGAAGAGCTCGTGCACCGCCTCGTTCGCCAGCAGGCGCGGCCCCGGCTCCACGGCGGACTCGCGATCGACGGGCATCGGGATCCAGCGCGCGCGCCGCCGCAGCGCCGACACCATCGGCCGCCGCGCGATCGACTCGGACACGTGCCGCCACCCGAACGCGATCTGCTCGACCTCGATCCAGTCGTGCTCGAGCTCCAGCACGTTGAACGACGGCCAGAGGCGCGCCGCGTCCTGCCCTTCGGGGCTCCACGTCTGCGCCGTGCCCGCGCTGCCGGCCGACACGATCAGCACGTCGCCGTGGCCGGGGCGCGTGCCCGACAGGAGCCGGCTCGTCGCGTAGTGCTTGTGGCCGTGGAGCACGATCACCGGCCGCCCCATCGCCTGCAGCGTCGAGAGCGCCGTGCCCGCGCCGAGGGCGGTCATGAACAGCTCCTCCCGATCGCCGTTCGCGAGCAAGCGCGGCAGCCCGTTCTCCACGAGCCAGCGCACGGGGCCTGGCGAGCGCACCTCGATCGGCCCGAGGTCGGTGAGCGGCGTCGGCACGAGGTGGTGGTGCAGCAGGAACAGCACCGGCCACGTCGGCTCGTGCCCATCGACGATCGACGCCGCGCGCAAGATGTCTTCCTGCCGCATCGCGCCGCCGGCCCCGATCGCCCCCTCGGGCAGGTGGTTCGAGTCGTACGCGATGATCCAGAGCGGCAGCCCGTGCACCTCGTGCGGCACCACCTCGGCCAAGCACGGACGGCCGCCGCCGAGGACCCACGCGCGCCCGCGCAGCGCCGCGCGCAGCGCCTCGAAGAGCCCCTCGTCGTGCGGCAGGAAGAGCCCGGCGCGCCGCCGATCGTGGTTGCCTGGCACGATCACGGTCGGCACCCGAGCGCCGAGCGCCTCGTGCATTCCGTCGAGCAGCGCGCCGAACGCCCGCGTCGCCGCCGCCTTGGGCAGCGTCGAGGAGTCGAACACGTCGCCGGTCAGGCAGACCAGCGACGCCTCCGTCCCGCGCCGCCGCCGCTCCTGCGCGAGCGCGCCGACGAGGCTCTCGAAGATCGTCGCCTGCTCCGCGGGGTGCCCGAAGAGATGCAGGTCCGAGAGGTGGACGATCCACCGCCGAGGTCCGAACGTCATGCGCGTCGCGCGCAGGTGTGCCGCAGCGATGGATCGCCCCCGTGACGCCCGCCGATCGACTCCGTGTCAGCCATGCGTGAGAGCGCCAGGAGCGTCGACGCTCGGCGCCGCGCGACGTCCGAGCCGACATTCAACGCACGCCGGCGGAGAGCCGGACCTGTTCGAATGGGCCGCGGATGGCGTCCATCGCGGCGACGAGGTCGGCGTAGGGCACCATCGGGTCGGCGCTCAGCGTGACGGCGCGCTCGCGCGGGTGGGCGGTGCGCGCGCGGGCGAGGGCGACGCCGAGCGCGGCGAAGTCGTAGGCGCCGTCGGGTGCCCGCGGGACGGTGGCGTGCCGTCCGCTGCGGCCCGCGAGGACGAGGCCGGTGTCGGTGACCGTCACGCTGAGCGCCTCGCCGGGGACGCTCCCGCAGCGCGCGCCGGGACAGAGCGGCGGGAGCTCCGTCTGGACCTCGGCGATCGCGATCGTCGCGGCGCTGGTCGCGAGCAGGAACAGCATCAGGTTCACGACGACGTCGAGCAGCGGGACGACGTTGAGCTCCCCGGGGGTCTCGGAGGGGTCCGCGTCGAGGGAGCGGGTGGCGCGACGGATGGCGAGGCGCTGGCGCGGCGTCATGCGCTCTGGGACACCCGAGCGCGGCCCCGGTTCCGGTATCCTGCGCGGGTGAGAGTCGCCCTCCTCGCGCTCGCCTTCGCGCTCGTCGCTCCCCCCGCGCTCGCCCAGGACGACGGAGAGCCGCCGCCGCTCCACGCGCGCCCGACGTCCGGTGAGGCCTCGCTCTTCTCCGGCCGCACCCTCGGCGTCGGCGAGACGATGGTCGCCGGCGGCGTCGGCTGGCCGGGCCTGTTCGCGATGTTCCAGCACGCGGTCACGTCGAGCTTCAACCTCGGCGCGCGCGCGGGGCTGACCTACGGCTCGCCGATGATGGCGCTCGTGCCCGCCGTCGGCGCGGAGCTCGGGGCGCCGATCCGCATCCACCTCTACGGCGAGGGCGACGTGGACCTCGCGGCGTACCTCGAGCCCGTGCTCGCGCTCTCGGAGGGGGCCGCCGCGGGCGAGCTCGGCACGGTCTACGCGGGTGACCTCGGCTGGAGCTCGCGGCTCGAGCTCGGCGCGGTGCTCGGTCTACGAGTGCAAGAGCGCTTGACGCTGCTCGCCGGCGCCGGGGGCCACGTCGGCTTCGTCCACGTGCCGGCCGCGGGGGACCCGACGGTGGTCGGCGCGGCGCTCGCGCGCTTCGGGATCGAGGGGCTGATCTCGCGAGACACGATGCTCTTCGCCGTGATCGACGGAGGCATCGGCTTCGCCGCCGATCGGGGCCCGGGGGCGCCGGTCTTCGACGCGGGGCTCGTCTCGGGCCTCTTCCGCGTCGCGCTCGGGCTCGGGTACCTGCTGTGATCGTCGACGTGGTGATCCCGGCCCTCGACGAGGAGGCGGCGCTGCCGCGCGTGATCGCGGCGATCCCGCGCGCACGCGTCCGCCGCGTGGTCGTGGCGGACAACGGCTCGCGCGACCGGACGGCGGAGGTCGCCCGCGCGGCCGGCGCGGAGGTGGTGCACGAGCCCGCGCGCGGCTACGGCGCGGCGTGCCTCGCGGGGCTCGCGCACCTGCGCCGCACCGGGCCGCCGGAGATCGTCGTGTTCCTCGACGGCGACGGAAGCGATTACCCCGAGGAGCTGCCCGCGCTGCTCGCGCCGATCGAGGCGGGCCGCGCGGCGCTCGTGATCGGCTCGCGCGCCGCCGGCCGCGCCGCGCGCGGCTCGCTCACGGTGCAGCAGCGCGTGGGCAACGCGATCGCGTGCGTCGCGCTGCGCCGCCTCTACCGCGTGCGCTACACCGACCTCGGGCCGTTCCGCGCGATCCGCTGGGACGCGCTCGAGCGGCTCGGCATGCGCGATCGCGACTACGGCTGGACCGTCGAGATGCAGGTGCGCGCCGCGCGCCGCGGGCTGCCGTACGAGGAGGTGCCGGTCTCGTATCGCCCGCGGATCGGCGCGTCCAAGATCAGCGGGACGATCCGCGGGACGCTCGGCGCGTCGACGAAGATCCTGTGGACGCTGGGGCGCCATGCGCGCGGGTGAGGCGCCGCTCCTCGTGTTCGGCCGCGCGCCGCGGCCGGGGACGACCAAGACGCGGCTGATCGGCGCGCTCGGCGCCGCGGGCGCGGCGCAGCTCTCCGCGGCGTTCCTCGCCGACGTGCTCGCGACGAGCGCGCGGGTCGCGCCGGCCGTCGAGCTCTGGTGCCCGCCCGAGGACGTCGAGGAGATGGAGGGCGCGCGCCCGCAGCGCGGCGACGATCTGGGCGCACGGATGACGCACGCGCTCGCCGACGCGCTCTCTCGCGCGCCCGCGGCGCTCTTGATCGGGAGCGACGTGCCGACCCTGCCGGCCTCGCACCTCGCCGCGGCGCTCGACGCGCTCGCGCGCCACGACGTGGTGCTCGGGCCGTCGGCGGACGGCGGGTTCTACCTGATCGGCGCGCGCGGCGAGGTCCCCGATCTCGGCGGGCCGATCCGGTGGTCGAGCCGCCACGCGCTCGACGACGTGCGCGCGCGGCTGCGCGGCCTGCGCGTCGGGCTGGCGCGTCCCTGGTACGACGTCGACACGGAAGAGGACTTGCGCCTCCTGCGCGCGCACCTCGCGCTCGACCCCCGGGCGGCGCCGCGCTCTGCCGCCACCTTGGCCGATTTTGACCGCATGCGGCGGGCAACGTAGGCTGTGTCCTTCGCGCACCCATGGAACGAAGCGATCAGCTCTTCGCCCGATTCGGTCGGACCTGTGCGCCGGGGGAGGTCCTCTTCCGCGAGGGCGAGCCCGGCGATCTGATGTTCGTCCTGCAGTCGGGCAGCGTGCGCATCACCAAGACCGTCAAGGGCGAGGAGAAGACGCTCGCCGTGCTCGGGCCGGGCGAGTTCTTCGGCGAGATGGCGATCCTGAACGACAAGCCCCGCACGGCGACCGCGACGGTCGAGGAGCCGACGAAGGTGCTCGTGCTCGGCGCGCGCACGTTCGAGCAGATGGTGGTGAGCAACGCGGAGATCGCGGTGCGTCTCATCAAGCGGCTCTCGCGGCGCCTCGACTCGGCGAACGAGCTCATCGAGGTGCTGATGCACCGCGACCCGAAGGCGCGGGTGATCCTCGGGCTGAGCCGCGAGGCGCAGTACAACGGGCGCCCGCAGGCGGACGGCTCGGTGCGCGTGCCGCTCGGGGTCGAGGAGCTCGCCGAGCAGGTCGGGCTCGACCTCCCGAAGACACAGGAAGTGGTCAAGCGGCTGACCCGGCTCGGCATCGCCCGCCCCGAGGGGGACGCGCTGATCGTGACCGACGTGGCGCGCCTCGAGGAGTTCTACGAGTTCCTCGAGATGCGCGAGAGGTTCGGGGACGCCTGATGGAGCTGTCGATCCTCGGCTGCCACGGCGGCGAGTCGTCCAAGCACAAGACGTCGAGCTTCCTCGTCGACGGCGTCATCGCGCTCGACGCGGGCGCGATCACCAGCATGCTCTCGCTCGAGGACCAGCGCGCCGTGCGTTCGGTCCTCGTGAGCCACGCGCACCTCGACCACGTGAAGGACCTCGCGGCGCTCGCGGACAACCGATGCCAGCAGGGCGGCCCGACGCTGCGCGTGTTCGGCGTGCCCGCCACCATCGCGATCTTGCGCGAGCACTTCTTCAACGACCTCGTCTGGCCGGACTTCACGCGGATCGCGACGCCGGTGGGCCCGACCGTGGAGCTCGTCACCGTCGAGCCCGAGGCGACGTTCGCGGTCGCCGACGGCTACGAGGCGCGCGCGGTGCTCGTGCATCACACGATCGACACGTGCGCGTTCGTCGTCGACACGCCGGCGGGCGCGATCGCCTACAGCGGCGACACCGGCCCGACGGATCGCTTCTGGGAGGTGCTCTCGGGCGCGGCCGACCTGCGCGCGCTCTTGATGGAGGTCTCGTTCCCGGACGAGCACCACGCGCTCGCGAAGGCGTCCGGTCATCACACGCCCGAGACGCTCGCCGTCGACCTCGACAAGCTCCACGACCAGAACGGCGTGCCGACGCTGCTCTACCACATCAAGCCGGTGTTCGAGGCGGCGGTGGAGAAGCAGCTCGCGCGGATCCGCGGGCGCAACATGGAGATCTGCCGGCTCGGAGAGCAGTTCATCCTGTGAGCGTTCCGCCGGAGCCACCCTGACGGTGGTGTCGCGGTCTTCGCGGAAAACTTGCCCTCGGATCGCACCTCGGGCCAAGCCTCGGGCCGAGGTGGCGTCGAAGGTGCGTTGGACCGAGCGTTGCACGGTCCAGCCCGAGAGGCGCCCTCACACGACGGGGGGGTGGACGATGATGCATCGAGACGACACGAGAGAGGACGTGCTGAAGCGGCGCGCCCGGCGCTTCGCGAAGCAAGGCGACTTTCGTCGTGCAGCCGTCGCGCTCCGCGAGCACGCCGCGATCACCGGCGACGCCGCGTCCTATGTCGCGCTCGGCGACATGCTCCGGCGCGCGCGCCGCGTGCCCGACGCGATCAGCGCGCTCAAGCAGGGCATGTACCTCCACCGCCGGTGCGGCGCGTCCGGGCGCGCTCAGACGGTCGCGCGGATGATCATCGCGCTCGACCCGTGGCAGCGCGCGAGCTGAAGCCCGAGCCTCAATCCTCGGGGGCGCCGCCGTAGAGCGGGACACCGCCACCCCCGTCGTCCGGCGGGATCCCGTAGGGCGGCGCGATCGCGCCGGCGTCGAACCCGGCGTCGACGCCGGCGTCGGTCGGCGTCGGGCCCGCGTCGTCCGTCGGCCCGTGCGACTCGCCGCACGCGCCGAGGCCGGCCGAAGCGACGGCGGCGCCGAACGCGAAGAGCGCGGCGCGCCCGAGCCGCGCGGTCGGCGAGGGGCGCGGCGGCGCCCCCGCGAAGGCGGCGCCGCAGAACGGGCACGCCTCGTCGTCCGCGCGGACGTGGCGGCCACAGCCGGTGCAGGGGGCGAAGTGCATCGCGAGACAGCGTAGCGGACGCCCGACCCCGGAGGAAGGCGCGTCCCGTCAGCGGCCCTGCAGGACCTCCATCGCGTCGCCGTGCGCGGAGCGGATCACCGCGGCCGGTGGGCGCGGGCTCGGAGCCTCGGAGGACTCCGCGTCGTAGCTCGGGCTCGGCGCCGCGCTCATCGCCGGCAAGGCGCGGCTGAGCGAGCGCATCTGGTCGGCCTGCGCCCGCAGCGCGTCGTCGCTGCGCGCCTCGGCCTCGGCGCGGGCGCGCGCCTCGGCGAGCGCGAGCGCGCGGCGCGCCGCCTCGATGTCGCCCTCGCGCGCCACCTCGATCGCCGAGATCGTGGTCGCCGCCGCGAGCATGCGCGCCGCCGCGCTCTCGACGTCGCGGTTGCGCGACGCCTCGATCTCCGCGTCGTCGGCGCTCGCGCGCGCCCCGAGGTACGCGCGCCGCTCGAGCTGGCCGGCGTTGGCCACCGCGTCTTCGAAGCGCAGCACGGCGTCGAGCAGCTCGACCGCGGCGCCGGGCCGGCGCGGGCTCGCTTGCATCCGCACGATCACGTCGCGCTCCTCGCCCTCCGACAGGTCGCCGAGGGTCACCATGACGTGCCCGTTCGAGAGCGGCGTGATCTGTTGCCCGACGACGCCGTCGATGTGGACGCCCGGCCCGGGGCGCAGCTCCATTTGCAGGTTGCGCGCGAGCAGCCGCTCGAAGCGCAGCACCTCGTTCGCGAACACGCCCGCGACCATCGAGGACTCCTCGACGAAGTGGAAGCGACCGCCCGAGCGCTGCGCGACGTGCGCGAGCAGCGTCTCGTCGAAGTCGAGCCCGAGCCCGAGCGCGGTGATGCGGATCCCGCGCTCGCCCGCCGCCTGTGCGAGCGGGAGCACCGGCGACGCGTCGTTGGGGACGCCGTCGCTCAGGAGCACGAGGCGGTTGATGCCCTCGGGCTCGAAGTGCCGCACGACCTCCTCGAGCCCGGCGCGCAGGCCACCGCCGAGGTCCGTCGTGCCGCGCGCCTGCATCCGGCCGATGCGTGTGCGCAGCTCGCCGAGGTCCGCGCCCTCGAGGCGCGTCGACTCGAGCAGGACCTCCGTCTCCGAGTGGAACGCGATCACCGCGAGCCGGTCCTCGGGCCGCAGCGTGTCGAGCAGCGAGAGGCTCGCCGCGCGCGCGTCGGCGATCGGCGCGCCCTCCATCGAGCCCGACGTGTCGACCACGAGGGCGAGGTTGATCGGCGGCCGCGGCGCGTTCTGGAGCGCCGTCGTGCGCACGCGCAGGCGCGTCACGACCTCCGTCGTCGCCTCGGCGCTCACGAGCCCGTTGCCGAGCTCCGCCTCGAGCAGGACCACCTCGGGGTCGCGGGCCTCGCCCGCCGTCCCCACACCACCACAAGCGCACGCGCCCAGCGCGAGCCAGAGCCAAGTCGACGTCCGTCGCATCGCATCTCCCTTCGCGAGTGCCGGGGTTCGACGCGCGAGGGCGGCCGACGATCTTCGATGATCTTCGAACGCGCGCGGGATTCGAGAAAGACGAGAGCGGCGACGGGCTCGCGCCCGCGCCGCTCTCCACTCGGAACCACTCGGAGGGGGCGTCAGCTCGTGAGGCTCACCTCCCGCCGC
Organism: Sandaracinaceae bacterium; assembly: GCA_019637095.1. Classification (GTDB taxonomy): domain Bacteria; phylum Myxococcota_A; class Polyangia; order Polyangiales; family Sandaracinaceae; genus JACKEC01. The sequence continues at coordinate 14,164 of JAHBWG010000072.1, forward strand.
TGATCCCGAGCGTGGATACACGAACCGTAGGTGCTGTCAGATATCACGTAGCGATCCTCCTCCGACGGAGCCGGCGTCCCGGGGCGTCTGTCCGTGTCGACGGGCCAGCCCTCACCAGGACGTTCCAAGGGGGGAGCGGCCGGCACCAGTGCCGGCGCTCGCGTCGAGAGCGGCGCGATCCCCGAAGGAATTCACACCATCGTGGGGTAGCGATCCCATCTGCCGCTCGTCGGGGGCAGGATAACATGCGGATCGCGGCGCACCGCTCACGCTGCGCAAAAAGCGGACTGAGGCGCGGGGTCCGGAGACCCCGCGTCACGCGTAAATCACTGGAAACACTAGGAATATCGCGATTCGACGCCGATCGGCGGGGCATCGGCTGGACGGATCCGTCCCGGCGTTCGATGATGCCCCGCGATGCCGAGCTACGACGCCACGAGCGCCCGCTGCGCCGTCTTCACGTTCAAGGAGGGCCTCTTGAGCGCGGTCGCGCACGACCTCGAGCTCGAGGTCGGCCGCTTCACGGTCGAGGTCTCCGACGACGGCGCGTCGATCCGCGCGCGCTTCGAGGCGGGCTCGCTGCGCGTGGTCGAGCCGATCGTCGATGGGCGCCGCGCGCCGGGCACCCTGAGCGACAAGGACAAGCGCAAGATCGAGGAGAACCTGCGCGACGACGTGCTCCACGCCAAGCGCCACCCCGAGATCGTGTTCGAGTCGACCGAGGTGACCGACACGCGCGTGGTCGGCCGGCTGACGATGAACGGCGCCACCCGCGAGGTCCGCTGCACCCGCGACGGCGAGCGGGCGAGCGCGACGCTCCACCAGCCGGACTGGGGCATCAAGCCCTACTCGGCGATGCTCGGCACGCTCAAGATCAAGCCCGACGTCCGCGTCGAGCTCGCGCTCACACGTTGAAGCGGAAGTGCATCACGTCGCCGTCGCGCACGACGTACTCCTTGCCTTCGATCCCGAGCTTGCCGGCCGCCTTCACCGCCGCCTCCGAGCGCAGCGTGACGAGGTCCTGCCAGAAGATCACCTCGGCGCGGATGAAGCCGCGCTCGAAGTCGCTGTGGATCTTGCCGGCCGCCTGCGGCGCCTTCGTGCCGCGCATGATCGTCCAGGCGTGCACCTCGGGATCGCCCGCGGTGAAGAACGTGATCAGGTCGAGCACCTCGTAGCCGGTGCGGATCACCTGGTGCAGCCCTGGCTCCTCGAGCCCGACCGACGCGAGGAACTCGCCGCGCTCCTCCTCGGGGAGCTGCATGATCTCGGCCTCGATCTTCGCGCTGATCACGACGACGGGCGCGCCGACCGCCTGCGCGCGCGCGCGCACGGCGCCGACGTTCGCGTCCGTGTCGAGCGCGCCGAGCTGCTCCTCGGAGACGTTGCAGACGTAGAAGAGCGGCTTGTCCGTCAACAGGAAGAGCTCGCGCAGGATCGCGCGCTCGTCCTCGTCGAGGGCGTCGCGCGGGAAGGCGGCGGCGAGCGCGCCGCCGTCGAGGTGGCGCACGAGCCGCTCGCACAGCTCGGCCGCCTTCTTCTCGATCGGGTTGGGCCCCTTGGACGCGCGCCGCGCGCGGTCGAGCCGCTTCTCGGTCGTCTCGAGGTCCTTGAGCACGAGCTCGGTCTCGATCGTCTCGATGTCGGCGATCGGGTCCACGCGGTGATCGACGTGGACGATGTTGTCGTCCTCGAAGCAGCGCACGACGTGCGCGATCGCGTGGGCCTCGCGGATGTTCGCGAGGAAGGCGTTGCCGCGCCCCTCGCCCTTGGAGGCGCCGCGGACCAGCCCGGCGATGTCGACGAAGTCGACGGTGGCCGGGACGACCTTCGCCGGAGAGAACAGGGCGACGAGCGCGTCGAAGCGCGGATCCGGCACCGGAACGACCCCGACGTTGGGCTCGATGGTGCAGAACGCGTAGTTCGCCGCTTCCGCCTGTTTCTTGGACAACGCGTTGAAGAGCGTGGACTTCCCGACGTTGGGGAGCCCCACGATGCCGACCGACAGCGCCATGCGCGCCCCCATAGCACGGCCGGCGCTTCTTGCCCCCGTGACACGATTCGGTCACAACGCCGTTGCCGAGGCGGGTGATCCTCCGGCACCACGAATGTCCGAGCGAATCCTCATCGTCGACGACGAGCCCGACCTCGTCGAGCTCCTCGAGTACAACCTCCGTCAGTCTGGCTACACCGTGACGACGGCGCGCGATGGGGCCTCGGCTTTCGCGGAGGTGCGGCGCCAGCCGCCCGATCTGATCCTGCTCGATCTCATGCTGCCCGACGTGTCGGGCACCGAGGTCTGCCGCCGGCTGAAGAAGGACGCCTCGACCGAGGGCATCCCGGTCCTGATGATCACGGCGCGGAGCGAGGAGATCGACCGGGTGGTCGGGTTCGAGCTCGGTGCCGACGACTACATCACCAAGCCGTTCAGCCCGCGCGAGGTGGTGCTGCGGGTGCAAGCCGTCCTGCGCCGCGCGCGGCCGCGTCACGAGTCGAGCGAAGACCGGATGGTGTTCGGCACGCTCGAGATCGACGTCCCGCGTCACCGGGTGCTCGTCGACGACGAGGAGGTCCCGCTGACCGCGCTCGAGTTCAAGCTCCTCTACGATCTCGCCTCGCGCCGCGGGCGGGTACAGAGCCGCGACGCGCTGCTCGAGCGCGTGTGGGGTTACGCGCCGGGGATCGAGACGCGCACGGTGGACACGCACGTGAAGCGCCTGCGCGAGAAGCTCGGCAGCGCGCGCGACACGATCGAGACGGTGCGCGGCGTCGGCTACCGCATGCGCGACGCTTGAGGCCCTGCCCGGGCCCGTCCCGCACGGCAGGCGACGCGGGGCGGCGCGCGAGCTACCCTTTCGTCAGCGATGGGTGAACGGGCAGTGCCGATCCAGGCCTCGGGCGAGACCCCGCTCGGGCCCAAGCTCCCCCTCCGCCTCGGCCGCTTCACGCTGTGCGCCGAGCTCGGGGCGGGCGGCATGGCGACGGTCTACCTCTCGCGCATGCAGCTCGCGGCCGGCCTCGAGCGGCTCGTCGCGCTCAAGACGATCCACCCGCACCTCGCGAAGGAGCGGGCGTTCATCGACATGTTCCTCGACGAGGCGCGCATCGCCTCGCACGTGACGCACCCGAACGTGTGCTCGACGCACGACTTCGGCGAGGTCGACGGCGTCTACTACCTCGCGATGGAGTACCTGCTCGGCGAGCCGGTCTTCGACGTGATCAACCGGCTCGTCGAGCGCTTCGACGACGTGCGCGAGGTGCTGCCGTACCTCGCGGCGCGCATCGTCGCCGACGCGTGCGAGGGCCTGCACGCCGCGCACGTCGCGCGCGGGCCCGACGGCGAGCAGCTCCACATCGTCCACCGCGACGTGTCTCCGCAGAACCTCTTCCTCACGTACGAAGGGTCGGTGAAGGTCGTCGACTTCGGGTGCGCGAAGGCGGCCGAGCGCGTCGCGCACACCTCGACCGGGGTCGTGAAGGGCAAGGTCGGCTACGCGGCGCCCGAGCAGATCAAGGGGCGTGCGTGCGACGCGCGCGCGGACGTGTGGGCCCTGGGCGTGGTGCTCTGGGAGACGCTGACGCTGAGCCCGCTCTTCACGCGCGAGACGGCGGTCTCGACGGCGATGGCGGTGCTCGATGACGAGATCGAGCTCGCCTCCGACGGGCGCGACTGGGTGCCGCGGGAGGTCGCCGAGATCGCGCAGAAGGCGCTCAGCCGCGACGTCGCGGGCCGCTACCAGAGCGCGCGCGATCTCGGGCGCGTGCTCCGCAAGTTCATCGCCGACAGCGGCTACACGCTCGAGTCGGCCGAGCTCGCCGAGTGGATGGACTTCCTCTTCGAGGAGCAGAAGAGCGCGCGCATCGAGGAGGCGCGCCGCGTCCGCGAGATGGACGTGTCCGCCGTCGCGACGGCGCGGCTGCGGGAGGTCACGGAGGCGGACGTCGAGTCGCTCGGGCCGGCGGAGCGCACCGAAGCCGTCGTGCTGCCGGACGACGCCGACGACGACGAGGTCGCGGTGCCGGAGGTGTCCGGGCCGATGCCGCGGCAGCGCCGCGCGCTCCACGTCGCCGAGCCGACGCCGCTGCCCGTCGCGCCGCGGAGCCACCTCGGGCGCTGGCTCGCGCTGATCGTGCTGCTCCTCGGGCTCGCGGCGGGCGGCTACTACCTGCACCTGCACTACGAGATGGCGCCGTGGTTCCTCGATCTGATCGGGCGCGACGCGCCGAGCCCGGGCGACGGCGAGGCGGCCGAGGGAAGCGAGCGCGCGGGCCGGCGAGGCCGCGGGGATCGCGCCGCGCGGACCGGCGACGAGCGCGCGGGCCCCGAGGCGCCGGCGCCCGACGCGGTCGCGGATCCCGCGAGCGCGCCGAGCCCATCGACCGAGGCCCCCACACCCGCCGCGGTCGCCGAGGGTCCGACCGAGCCCGCGCCTCCGGAGGCGCCCGCTCCCGCGCCGCGACGGCGGAGCAGCAGCGGCGCCGGCGTCGTGACGACGGTGATCTCGGGCGGCGGGACGACGTACGTCACCGAGCCGCCGCCAGCGCCGGTCGCGCCGCGCGCGTCGACGGGTCGGCTCTCCATCCGCACGACGTCGGGCTGGGCGGAGATCTACCTCGATGGCCGCAGCCTCGGCCGCACCCCGATCGATCGCGAGGTCCCCGAGGGGACGCACCGCATCCGCGTGCTGCCCTACGGCCGCGCGGACGGCGCCGAGACGATGGTCGTCGACGTGAGCGCCGCGGCCGTCGAGCGCATCACCCTCGACGTCGACGCGTCCCCCTGAGCGGGACCGACCGAGCGTCCGAACCGCGACAGTGGCTACGCCACCCAAGGCTGGCCGGCGGCCGCTCACGCGGGTCCGCACCCGTACACGACCTCGTCGCTCGACTCGACTCTCGTCCCGCAACCCACGGATCTCGTCGTGTGGCGCTCGCGCGACGACGCGACGCGAGCGCCGTCGTCCAGGGACGAGGCGCTCGTTCGAGCGTGGGTGCGCTCGTGCCCGTTGCGAAGCGCGAGCTCATCGACGAAACGGAAGGGCCGTCGCGCAGCGCGGGGCCCCACGTCGGTTGGTCGAGAGGGCACGTGGCCGACGGCTAGTCGAGAGCCGTACGTGGCCGACGGCGCTACTCGAGGCCAGGCCACCGCGCAGCGATGGCCGTTGGCCGAGGGGGCCCCATCGCGCCGCGATGGTCGAACGCGGCTCCGCCGCGCTCGCACTGGGATGGGGGCCCCGCTGCGGCTCTGCGGCAGCGGTGGAGGGGTGCGAAGCACCCCTCCAGCCAACTCAGCGCTTCTTGCCGCCGCGCTTGGCGCCACCGCCGCCACCCGCGCTCGCGGGGTAGTAGCGGGTGTGGCTCTTGACGCCGTCCTTGTAGACGTCGCCCGACGCGATCAGCTTGCTGAGCGGACGGGTCATCTCGCGCGTGGCCATCCCGAGGACGCCGCCGAGCTCGAGGGCGGTCTTGCCGGGGTTCGCGGCCACGTACTCGCGCAGGACCTCGAGGTCCCTGATCATCTGCTCGCTGGTGCGGCGCGTCCCCTTCGGACGCGGCTTGCGCTTACCACCGGCCGCGGGGGCCGCTGCCGCCTTGGGCGCCGCGGGGGCCGCCGCCTTGGGCGCCGCCGCCTTGGGCGCCGCCGCCTTCACCGCCGCGACCTGCATCCCGGCGCTGCGGAACGCCTGGTCGATGGCCTCGTGCGCGGCCTCGCCGATGAGGGCCCGAAGGTCCTTGGTGAAAGCCCTGACTCGCTCTTCGATACGTGCGTCGATGTCGCTCATGGGTCGCAACCATGGCACGGCCTAGGCACGCTCGTCGAGCCCTATCGTACATTTGGGTTAATTCTCGACCCGGGATCTCGCTTGACACCGTAGCTGGTCAAGCACCCTGAGAGGTGGCTCAACGCCCGATCGGCGGCCTCACTCCTCTTCGTCGTCGTCCTCGGGCTCGTCGAGCCGCAGCCGCGCGACCTCGGATTCGTCGAGGAACTCGGTCTTCGCGGTCGAGAGCCCCATCGGCCTGCGCAGCGCGGGTGGGCTAGGGGGCTCGACGGTCAGCCGATCGACCTCGCCCTCGTCGAGGAACTCGGTCTTCGCCGCGCCGAGCCCGACGGGCCTTCGCGGCTCGGTCACGGTGAGGCGATCGACCTCGCCCGCATCGAGGAACTCGGTCTTCGCGGGCGCGAGCCCCGCGGGCTTGCGCCTGCCGAGCACGAGCGGCAGCGCGATCGACTCGTCGTCGGCGAGCCCGCGCCCCGGCAGCGGCGGCGGCGCGGTCGCTTCGATCGTCTCGTCCGTCTCGCCGCCCGGAGCGTCGTCGGGGATCGGCCGCACCGACTCGAGCCGCGTGAGCTCCGACTCTGCGACGTGCATCGTACGCTCGGAGGGAAGCCCCACCGGGCGCTTCGCGCTCGTCGGCTCGGCGCCGGCCATGCGCGCGACGGTCGCGGCGAGCGCGGCGGGCCCTGGTCCCGTCTTCGCGAAGCGCGGCGCGCGCCCGCGCGCGGCGCGGACGGCGCGTCCGAGCGCGGCGGCGTCGACGGGCGTCTGCTCGGCGTGCAGCAGGCGCTCGAGCGCGCGCGCCATCTCGTCCGCCGACTCGAACCGATCGCCGGGCTCGGGGCGCAGCGCGCGCTCGACGAGCGAGACGAGGAGCGACGGAAGGTCCTTGCGCAGCGCGCCGAGGTCGCGTGGCTCGGCGAGCGCGTCGTCGTGGAACGCGGGCACGCCGGCGAGCGCCGCGAACGCGAGCGCCCCGACGCCGAAGACGTCCGTCGCGGGCGTCGCGCCGCGCCCTTCGAGCAGCTCGGGAGCCGCGTGCCAGAGGCCCGCCTCGACCGCGTCCGCGCGCCCCTCGCCGGTCGCGGCGAGCGCGGCCGCGACGCCCGCGCGGGTGATCTTGACGGCGCCATCGATCGACAAGCGGACGGCGCGCGCGCCGACGCCGCGATGCACGTACGGAGGCTCGATCGTATGCAGCCGGTGCAGCCCGTCGCACAGGCCGACGAGCGCGCGCGTCACGAGCGTCCACGGCGCGTGCTCGTACGTGGCGACGAAGTGCTCGAGCGACAGTCCGTCGATCCACTCGGCGACGTAGAGCACGCGATCGCCGTCGAGCACGAGGTCGATGGGCTCTTCGAGGTGCGGGCTCGGCCGCGCGGCGATCCCGGTCGCGACGGCGGCGAAGGTCCCGACGAAGCGCGCGTCCTTCGCGTAGCGCGGCGCGAGCACGCGGATCGCAACGGGGCGTGAGAAGCCGGCGCCGCCGTCGAGCCGGCCTTCGTGGAGTGTCGCGATCGGGCCGTCGGTGACGCGCCGACCGATCGTGTAGCGAGCTCCGTCGAAGGTTCCCACGGCGAGGGAGTATACGCGCCCCGTGCGGCCTTCGCGCACGGAGACGGTCACGCGTTTGATATGGTTCGCGCGTGCCGAAGCTGCCTCGCGCGCTCCTGGGTCTCTTCGTCGTCGCCTGCTCCGGCAGCGCGCCGCCGCCCGCGCCGGCGCCCGCGACGTCGGTCGTCGAGCAGGCGCAGCGCGAGGACGAGGCCGAGGACGAGGTGGCGGCGTACGCCGACGTCGAGGACGAGGCGCCCGACGGCGCCGCGTGCGATCACGGCTCCGATTGCGCCGCGGGCGAGCACTGCCGCGGGCCGGCGGGCTGCAACGCGTCGTGGGCGTGCGGGCCGGCGCGCGAGTGCGGTGAGGAGCGCGTCGGCTGGTGTGGCTGCGATGGCTTCACGTTCTACGCGCCGACGAACTGCCCCGGGCGCCCGTATGCGCACGCGGGGCCGTGCGCGGCCCTGGGCGAGCTCGACGAGGAGCCGCCCGAGGAGGTCGAAGGCAACACCGTCTGCCAGTCGAGCGACGACTGCCCGAGCGGCTTCGTCTGCGCCGGCAGCGAGGGCTGCTCGACGCTCTGGACGTGCGTGCGCCGCACGCGCGTGCGGCCTCGGTGTACGCGCGAGGTCGCGGCGTTCTGCTCGTGCGATGGGGACAGCTTCGAGGGCGCGCGCACGTGCCCGGGGCGCCCGTACCTGCACCGCGGCTACTGCGACGGTGACGAGCCGACCGACGTCGCCACCGCCGACGCGACCGCCGACGCGGGCGTGGTGGCGCGAGACACCGGCGTCGCGCCGCCGCGCCGCCCGGACGAGGGCGAGGGGCCGCGCGTCTGCGTGCGCGACCGCGACTGCCCGCGCGGTCTCATCTGCACCGGGACCGAGGGGTGCACGTCCGACTGGTACTGCGCGCGCCCGCGGCAGCGCTGCATCGCCGACACGCAGTACTTCTGCTCGTGCGGCGGCGAGACGTTCACCGCGTCGATGACGTGCCCTGGTCGGCCGCACCGTCACCGCGGCGCGTGCACCCCCGACGAGCGCCGTTGATGGGTCAGATGGTGCGCTCGTCGGTCGTGAAGTTCCGTGCGACCCACTCGTCGAACGCGGGCACCCCGAGCCGGTCGAGCAGCGGCAGGAACGAGCGCTCCACGCGGTCCTCGCGCACGATCTCCGAGAACGGACGCAGCCCCACGTCGTGCGCGCCGAGGATGTAAGGCATCACCTCGCTCTGTCCGCGCTCGAAGGCCTGGAAGAGGATCGACGTCTTGATGTAGGCGGCCGAGACGTCGGCGAAGCCCGGCCGCACGCCCCGCAGGTAGCGCGAGAACGGCTCGGCGATGACGCGCTTGCCCGCTCGATCACGCAAGCCGAATTGCTCGAGCTGCCGCTTGAGCCAGTGGCTCGCCGAGGGACGGTCCGGCAGCGCGGCCCGCGTCTCTTGCTCGTAGCCCTCGGCCACCACGACGAGCGCCATCTCCGCCGCAGCGAGCGCGCGCGCGAGATCCTCGAGCACGGCCGCCGGAAAGTGGAAGAACGGCAGCACGACCAGGTGCGCGCGCGCCGCGACGCCGCAGTGGAGCGCGTGGCGGCCCGAGCGGTTGCCCATCATCTCGAGCAGGTAGGTCCGCTTGTGCGTGTACGCGTCCTCGTAGAGCCCGCGCGCGACGGTCGAGCCGGCCTCGACGCCCGTGAGGAAACCGATCGCCCGATCCCCGGCGACGTCGTTGTCGACCGAGACGTTGATGAAGCCCATCGCCGGCCGGTCGTCCCCGAACACGTCGAGCCACGCCTTCGCGCCCTCGAGCGTGCCGTTGCCCCCGACGCAGATCACGTGCGTGAAGCCCTGCTGGCGGAACGTCTCGGCCGCCTCGCGCCGGCGCTCCACGTCGTGGAAGCCGACGTAGCGCTCCGAGCGGAAGTCGCTGCCGGGGTCCTGGACACGCCGCCCCATCGAGCGCGCCGGGATCCCGGCGGCGAGGAGCTGATAGCGTTCCTTGCGATGGACGGTCAGCCGCTCGAAGTGGAGCTCCGCCTGCGCGTCGCGCGTGAGCGAGCGGAAGCCCTCCGTGGCCGCCCACAGCTCGTAGCCGTGGCGCGCGGCCTCCTCGGTGATCGCGACCGCGACCGACGAGTAGCCGGGGGCGTTGCCGCCGTCGAAGATCGCGAGCACTCGCTTGTCCGAGCGCGGCGCGCGGCTCGGGCGCAGGAACGGGAGCGCGTTCGTCATGGGCGGAGCGTAGCTCACTCGTGAGTTTCGTCGCGCGGCTCGTGCACGTCCTCGTGCTCGCGCTCGCCGCGGGCTGCGGGGCGCCCCCGCAGGCGCCGCGCGAGGCCGCTCGAGACGCGCCGCGCGTGCTCGGCCTCGTCGCGGAGGGTGGGCTCGTCCGGCTCGAGGGGCCGCCGCCCGCGGCGATCACCGTCGTCGGGCCCGAGGGCGCGTGTGTGTCCGAGGCGCTCTCGCTCGTCTCGGGAGGCGTGCGCGCGCGCTGCGAGGGCGTGGCGCTCGCGGGGGCGCACCCCGACGCTCGCCTCGCGCCCCTCGTGATCGGTCCGCTCCGAGGCGGCGGCACCGTCGGCAGCGCCGGAGCGTGGACGGTGACCCTCGTCTACGGCCCGGACGAAGCCGACGGTCCGGGCCTCCCCGGGCACGTCCAGGTGAAGCGAGGGGCGCAACCCGTCTTGCGTCAGAACACCTGGTTGCGCGTGGAGCGCTTCCTCCTCGTCGAGGCCGGGGAGCACGCGTGGCTCGTCCTCGACGCCGGCGCGCGCGGGGAGGCGTACGCGCTCGACGGGAGCGCGCGGCGCGTCGCGTGGGGGCAATGACGGGGGGCGCCCGCGCCGCGGTGACACGCTCCGGCACACGCGCGCCTCCCGCTTCCGTGTAGGATCTTCTCGGGCCCGCGGCTTGCTGCACGGGGCCTCGAGGTTCTCCGATGACCCACTTCCGCCACGCCCTCGTCTCGACCGCGCTCGTCGTGCTCGCGCTCTCCGCCACCGGCTGCGCGGGCGGGGCCGCGTGGGGCGGCGCGCTCGCCGCGTTGCTGAGCCTCTCGCTCCTCTTCGCGGCCGGCTGCAACCAGTCGCACTCGGCCGGTGACGACGCGGGCACCGTCGCTCGCGACGGCGGGGGGGCCGACGGCTCCGCCGACGCGGGCGGGTACTGGGAGCGGTGCTGCGTCGACGGGCGCATCGACTCGTGCTTCTGCCCCGGCGGCCACGCCTGCAACTACGGCTGGTTCACCGACTGCGGCGGTGGGACCTGCAGCTTCGGGCCCGAGGGTTGCGGCGACGCGGGCATGCCCGATGGCGGCGGCACGTGGGAGCCGTGCTGCAACGACGGCGTGATCGACGTGTGCTTCTGCCCCGCCGACGCCGAGTGCAACTACGGCTGGTACACGGACTGTGGGGACGGCACGTGCGCCTACGAGGCCGGCGCGTGCGCCGACGGCGGCGTCGCCACCGACGCGGGCACGCCGGACGGCACGTGGGAGCCGTGCTGCAACGACGGCGTCATCGAATCGTGCTTCTGCCCCGCGGGGGTGGCCTGCAACTACGGCTGGTACACGGACTGCGGCGGCGGCACCTGCGTCGGCCCGGTCGAGACCTGCCCGGCGCCCTGACCATGGCGCGCCGACTCCTCCACGCCACGGGCGTCTTCGCCGAGCTCCACCGCGCGCGCTTCGGCGAGCGCGTGGACCTCTCGGACTTCGATCCCTCCGCGCACCCCGAGCCGCGGCTCGCGCTCGCGCGCCGCGTCTGGCAGGAGCGCCTGCGGACGGAGCTGCGCTCGGTGCAGATCATGACGCGCTTCCTCACGGAGGTGGTCGGCGCGGGCGACCCGCTCGAGGTCTACGCGGCCGCGCTCGAGCTGGTCGAGGACGAGATCCGGCACGTCGCGCTGTGCGCCGGCTTGTGCGAGGCGCTCGGCGCGGAGCCGCTCCTGCCCGAGCCGGTCGAGCTGCGCGACCCGCCGAAGTATCTCGAGCAGCCGATGATCGAGCGCGCGCTCGCGACCGCGATCCAGATGCTCGCGATCAACGAGACGATCTCGGTCGCGTTCATCGAGGACCTCGAGGCCCGCTGCGGGGATCCGGCGGTGCGGCGCGTGCTCCACGCGACGTGCGCGGACGAGGAGGGCCACCAGGAGCTCGGCTGGAGCTACGTCCGCACGTCGCTGGCGCGCTTCGGCGAGGGGACGCGTCCGTCGTGGCGCCACCTCGTCGCGTCGACGCTCGCGCCGCACGACGAGAACGCGCGCGCGATCCTCGCCGGGCTCTCGCCGGCGCAGCGCGCGCTCGAGGCGCACGCCGAGCCGGACCTCGCCGCGCTCGGCCTCTTCTCGCCGGCGCGGCAAGCCCTGGTCTACGAGCGGGTGCGGCGCGAGAAGCTCGAGCCGCGCCTGCGCGCGCTCGAGCTCCTGTGAGCGCCGGGTCGGCGCGTCAGCGGCGCGCTACTTGAGCATCGGCGACTTCGCGCGCATCACGCGGCCGCCGAACATCGGGTACTCGGACCACTCGCCGTTCTTGGCCTTGCCGAACTGCAAGAGCGGCAGGACGATCGCCGCGAAGAACAGCAGCGCGTTCAGGATGCCGAGGAAGCTCACCAGCGAGCCCAGCGTGGGCGAGATCATCCCGAGCCCGAAGGACAGCACGTTGACCACGATCGCGATCGCGAGGTTCGCCCCCCAGAGCACCAGCTGCGTCTGGAACGCCTGGTTGATGTGGAACTGCGCGAACGGGCTCTTGGGCGACTCCTTGTAGAGCATGTTGCTCACGAAGGCGCCGAGGACACCGCCGAGACCGCAGGCCCAGCAGCCGAGGAAGACTCCGCCGGCGGCGAGCAGGTGCGCCATCGACGCGGCCTTCTTCGCCTCTTCGCTGATGGGCTCGTTGCGCGCCTTGGCCTGCTCGAAGAAGCCCTCGCCGGGCGCCGCCATCTGCGGCGCGCCGCCGAACTGCGGCGCGACGAGCCCGCCGGGGCCGCTCACCGCGCCGGCGAACGCGTTGGCCGCGTCGGCGACGCCGCCCGCGACCTGGTGCGCCGCCTGCTCGAACTGCTGCTGCTGCGGCGCGGGTTGGTAAGGCGCGGCCTGCGCCTGAGGCTGCTGCGGCGCGGCCTGGAACTGCGGCTGCGGCGGCGCGGCCGGCTGCGCGAACGGCGGGTGCGCGCTCAGCGGCTGCCACGCCTGCGCTCCCTCCGCGCAGATCTGCGCGTTCGGCATGATCTCCCCGCGGCCGATCATGCCGACGATCGTCGGCTCGTCGAAGGGGCCTTCGGCGGTTCCGGTTCGGTTGAGGTACCAGCGCATCGAGTCGTCCTTTCGCGCGGGAGCCTACCACCTCGCGGGGGATTGCAAGCGCCCCGTCGATCTCTTCCGGGCCCGGCGCTACATTGGGGGCGCCCTCGCTTCGGTGGTGCCCTTGTTCGCAGTCCCTGGTTTTGGTACCGTCCCCAGCTCTCTCCCCCCCTCGAGGCCCCACGTGTGTGCCGCGCAGAATCCCCTCGTCCCGAGGACCGTCGAACCGCCACCAGCCGCTCGCCGGGGGAAGCCGCAGGCCTAGCGTCCCATGGTCAGGCTCACCGACATCGTCGAGAAGGTCACCCGTTACCATCCGGATGCCGATGTCGATCTGATCAACAAGGCCTACGTGTACTCGGCGAAGATGCACGACGGCCAGCTCCGCAAGTCGGGCGACCCGTACTTCATCCACCCCGTCTCCGTCGCGCACATCATCGCGGACATGCGGCTCGACCCGGCCAGCATCTGCGCCGCGCTGCTGCACGACGTCGTCGAGGACACGCCGGCGACCAACGAGGAGATCGAGGAGCTGTTCGGCAAGGAGATCACCTTCCTCGTCGACGGCGTCACCAAGCTCGGCCAGATCAACTTCACCTCGAAGGAGGACCAGCAGGCGGAGAGCTTCCGCAAGATGCTCGTCGCGATGGCGGCGGACATCCGCGTCCTGCTCGTCAAGCTCGCGGACCGGCTCGACAACATGCGGACCCTCGAGCACATGCGCGAGGACAAGCAGGAGCGCATCGCGCAGGAGACGCTCGACATCTACGCGCCGCTCGCGGGCCGCCTCGGGATCTACTGGCTCAAGAGCGAGCTCGAGGACCTCTCGTTCAAGTACCTCCACCCGGAGACCTACGCGGAGATCGCGCGCAAGAGCAAGCGGCTCGCGAAGGACCGCGACAAGTACATCACCGACGTCACGCGGCGCCTCAAGGCGATGCTGATCGAGCGCGGCTTCGCCGTCGACGTCGGCGGGCGCATCAAGCACCGCTACTCGATCTGGCGCAAGATGCGCACGAACAACTGCGAGTTCGAGCAGGTCCACGACTACGTCGCGTTCCGCGTGATCATGGAGAACGTGGCCGACTGCTACGCGGCGCTCGGCGTCGTGCACTCGCAGTGGACGCCGATCCCGGGGCGCTTCAAGGATTACATCGCGCTGCCCAAGCCGAACATGTACCAGTCGCTCCACACGACGGTCATCGGCCCGGGGCAGCGGCGCATCGAGGTGCAGATCCGCACCCAGGACATGCACCGCACCGCGGAGCTCGGCATCGCGGCGCACTGGAAGTACAAGTCGCGCACCGGCGGGCTCGACGCGAAGGACGCCGCGCAGTTCGCGTGGCTGCGCCAGCTGATGGAGTTCCAGAAGGAGGTCGCCGATCCCGCCGAGTTCCTCGACTCGGTGAAGGTCGACCTCTTCTCCGACGAGGTCTACGTCTTCACGCCGCGCGGCGAGCTGAAGGTCTTCCCGCGCGGCGCGACGCCGATCGACTTCGCGTACTCGATCCACTCCGAGGTCGGCGAGCACTGCGCGGGCGCGCGCGTCAACGGCGCCATCGTGCCGCTGCGCTACAAGCTCAAGAACGGCGACACGCTCGAGATCATCACGAGCCCGCAGCAGCAGCCGAGCAAGGACTGGCTCGAGTTCGTCGCGACCGCGCGCGCGCGCTCGCGCATCCGCACGCACATCCGCGCCGAGGAGCGCAAGGGCGCCGTCAAGCTCGGCCGCGAGCTGATCGAGCGCGCGTTCCACAAGAAGGACCACTCCTTCTCGCGCTGGCTCAAGAGCAAGGGCGACCACGAGGCGGTCCTCAAGAAGTTCAAGGTCTCGGCGCTCGAGGAGCTCTTCGCGCAGGTGGGCTACGGCCGCGTGAGCGCCACCGAGGTGTACGAGGGCGCCGTCGCCGCGAAGGACCCTGCCGCGCGCGAGGACCTGCGCCCGAGCTTCTTCGAGAAGACGGTCCGCAAGGTCACCGGCAAGGACGGCCACGAGGGCATCCGCATCGACGACGTCGACGACGTGCTCGTGCGCTTCGCGCAGTGCTGCAACCCGCTGCCCGGCGACGCGATCACCGGCTGGATCACGCGCGGCCGTGGCGTGAGCGTGCACCGCCGCGAGTGCCCCAAGGCGATGGAGCTCGACCCCAACCGTCGCATCGACGTGAGCTGGTCGGACGCGGTCAAGGTGGACCGGCCCGTCTCGCTGCGCGTCGCGACCGCGGACCGGCCGGGCATCCTCGCGAACGTGAGCGCCGCCTTCACCGAGAGCGGCGTGAACATCCGCGAGGCCAACTGCCGCGTCGAGACGGACGGCAGCGCCGTGAACCTCTTCCAGTTCACCGTCAGCGACGTCGCGAAGCTCCGCACGCTGATGCGCAAGATCTCGCAGATCGACGGGGTCTACGAGGTCCAGCGCACCTGAGCCGCCTGGAGGGGCCGCTCCGAGACGCCAGGGTTCGGGCGCGAGCGGGTTGTCGTCGCGTTGCGTATGGCCGGCGCGGGCGCGCGCCGCCTACCGTGGGCCATGCGGTTCGGGCGCGCGTGCGCGGGTTGGCTCTCGGGGCTGGTGGGGATCGTCGCGCTGGGGTGCTCGCCCGGCGACGGGGCGGAGACGAGCACGCGCGCGGCGATCGTGGGCGGGCTCGCCGACGAGGTCCCCGAGCTGTATCCCGGGGTCGTCGCGCTCGTCGGCAGCGACGCCCCGGACACGCCGTTCTGCACCGGGACCCTGATCGCGGCCGACGGGGCGAGCCGGCGCGGGGTCGTCCTGACCGCCGCGCACTGCGTGGCCCCGACGGTCTACGCGGGCTTCACGCTCCGTCGCTCGATGGCGCCGAGCGACGTGCAGGTGGCGGTCGGCGCGCGGCCCGCGACGGGCCGGCTCCTGACCGTGCGGGAGATCCACTACGCGCCCGATGCCGCGAACTGGACGCGCCCCGAGGACGCGCGGTGGGAGGACTACGGGATCGCCGCAGACGACGTGGCCGTGCTGGTCGTCGAGGGCGTCACCCTCGCGGACGAGGCGCTGGTGATCCCGCTGCTGGGTCGCGGCGAGCCCGCACCGAGCGCTGGCGACGCGGGCGTGATCGTCGGCTTCGGCGCGACCAACGCGATCCCGACGGCGCCCGCCATGGTGCGGCAGCGCCTCGCGACGAGGATCGAGCACGTGATCGACGCGCCGGGCGCGTTCGTGCTCCCCTCCGGCGCGTGCTTCGGCGACAGCGGCGGCCCGCTGGTCGTGCTCGCGCTCGACGGGAGCCCGCGCGTCGTGGGCGTCTCCTCGTCGATCGGCGTATCGAACCCGGACGCGCAGTGTGACGCGCGCACCATCGCCATCTACGTCGCGGTGACGTCGGTGCTCGCGTCGCTGATCGAGCCGGTGCTCGCGGGCGACCCGCCGGATCCGCCGCGGAGCTGCCGCGCGTGCGAGGTCTCCGCCGTCGCGCCGGGTGCACCGTGCGGAGGCGCGCCGACCGACGCCGAGCAGCGGTTCGCGCAATGCGTCCAGCGCGCGGGGCCGCGCGCGTGCGCGATCGAGGAGCCGGCGGGCGCGGCGGCGGCAGAGGCCCACGCGTCGTGCATCGAGGCCCAGTGTCCGAGCTGTGGTGCGGCGGCGCGCGCGCTGCCGATGTGCGGCGCCGCTTCGGGCGTCGAGGCGTGCGACGCCTGCCTCTTCGCGAGCTGCTGTGAGGCGTTCCGCGCGTGCGCGAACGACCTGGGGTGCCGCGTCTGCCTCGACGACTTCGTCGACGGGTGCGCGCGCCTCCCAGCGTACGTCGACGCGATGGCGTGTGCGCAGGCCGACTGCGCCGGTCCCTGCGCGCACTCGCTCGCCGGCCACCCGCCGACCAGCCCGTTCGACGCCGGCGTGTTCGACCCCGGATCGATCGAGACCCCGGTGCGAGACGACGACGTCGAGATCGTGCCCTTCGGCACGCTGCGCGGCCGCCGCGCCGAGGCTGGCGACGAGTTCGGCTCCTGCGTCGCGTTCTCCGACCGTGGTGAGCGCTTGATCGTCGGGGCGATCGAGGGCCCCGTCGCCGCGCTCGGGCGGATCGAGATCTTCGAGCCCAACGCCACGACCTACGGCCACGTCGAGACGCTGGTGGCGGGCGACCCTCAGGCGGGCGTGGGCGGGTTCGCGGCGATCAGCGGCGACGGCCTGCGCGTCGCGTTCGCCGCGCGCCTGGCGCGCCGCGTCCACGTGTACGGTCGCGGCGGCGGGTCTTGGCGCGAGGAGGCGCGGCTCGTCCCCGACGTCCCCTCGTCGGACTTCTTCGGGCGCGGGATCGCGTTCGACCGCGAGGGGCGCGTGCTCGCCCTCGGCGCGCCGTACGAGTCGCCGGCGGACGCGGTGCAGGCGGGCGCCGTCTACCTCTTCGAGCGGATCGGCGCCTCGTGGGAGCGCGTCGCGAGCGCGCGCGTGGAGCCCTCCACCAGCGCCGATCGTTTCGGCTGGACGCTCGCGCTGACCGACGACGGGCGCCGCGTGCTCGCGAGCGTCCCGCGGCGCGAGAGCTCGAACGGCCTCAACGCCGGCGCGATCGTGGAGCTCGAGCGCGGCGCGGGAGGGTTCGGCGCGCCGCGCGCGTCGACGGTCGACGACGGGCTGTCCCTCGATCAGCTCGGCTTCTGGCTGAGCGCCAGCCGCGACGGGTCTCGCGCCGTCGTGTCGGTCAACCAGCCGCGCCCGGAGGCCGGCGTCCGTCGGAGCCGCGTCTATCTCCTCGAGCGCGGCGCCGACGGGACCTCGCGGTTTCGCCCGCTGCGCGCGCCGCCCGGCGCGGCGGCGGTCGGGAGCTTCTGGTCGCCGGCTCCGACGATCAGCGGCGACGGCGCGCGGATCTTCACCCAGACGCGGGTCAGCGTGTCCGCTCGAACGGAGTTCTTCGTGCACCTCCACGAGGAGCGTGGCGGTGAGCTCGTCGAGGTCGCGCGTCTGCGCCTCGGATCGCCGCGCGGCTTCAACCTCGCGCTCGCGACGACCTTCGACGGCTCCCTCCTCGCGGTCGGCCAGCGCGACGCCGAGGGGCGCGCGGCGGGCTCGGGCATCGTGCACCTCTACCGCGTCGGCCGACCGCGCGGTGGCGCGTGCGACGACTCGAGCGCCTGCGCGACCGGCTTCTGCGCGGACGGCGTCTGCTGCGACAGCGCGTGCGCCGAGCCCGATCGCGCGTGCTCGGCGGCGATCACCGGCGGCGTGGACGGCGTGTGCATGGCGCGCCCCGGGCTCGACGCCGGGGTCGAGCCCCCCGACGCCGGGCCGCCTCCTCCCATGGAGGACGGGGGCTGCGACTGCCGCGCGGGCGCCTCTCGCGCGCCTCGCGGCGCGCGCTTCGCGGGGCTCGCCCTCGCGCTCGCGGCGTGCGTCCGTCGCCGCCGCGCCCGGGCCTGATACGCTGTCGGCGTGCGCCGGCTCCTCGCGATCCTCTGGCTCCTCGCACCGGTGAGCGCGCACGCGCAGCCCGAGCCGATCGCCATCGAGCACGGCTTCACGCCGGACCCGGCGCGGCAGACCGGCCGCACCGCGGGGGCGCTCGCGCTCTCGACGCGCGCGCCCTCGTGCCGCGGCTACGCGGGGGAGGCGCCCGATCACCTCCTCGAGCTGCGCGAGGACTTCGCGTTCCTGCGCTTCTTCGTGCTCGCCGCGCAGGACGTGACGCTCGCGGTGCGCGCGCCCGACGGCGGCTGGCGCTGCGTGAGCGCGCGGGGCGAGGTCGCGGCGCTGCAGGAGGGCCGCTTCGCCGCCGGCCGCTACGAGGTGTTCGTCGGCGGTCCCACGCAAGGCGAGCGCGTGTTCTACGAGCTCGTCGTCACCGAGTTCCGCAGCGTGGGCCCGCGCGAAGAGCGCGAGGCCGCGACGTCGAGCGCGCGCGCGGAGGTCGGCCTCGAGGTCGAGCGGCCCGAGGGGACCGGGCGGGACCGCCGCATCCGCCGGGGCTTCTTGCCCGATCCGATCGAGGACCGCGGCGCGGCCGGCGGCGCCATCGACGCGCGCGCGCTCGGCGCGAGCTGCCGCGGCTTCGTCGCCGCGGGGCCGACGCACGTCCTGACCCTGCGCGACGAGTTCGACTACCTGCGCGTGCAGCTCGGCGGCGCGCCCGGCCTCGCCACCCTCGTGCTGCGCACCCCGGGAGGCCGCTACCTCTGCTCGGCGCCCGAGCAGGGCAACGCGTTCATCGACCAGGACGTCTGGCCCGAGGGCGTCTACCGCATCTGGGTCGGCGCGAGCGTGGCCGACGCGCAGGTGAGCTACCGCATCTGCTACACCGAGGCGCGCCTCTCCGAGGCCGCCGCGACCTGCGGTCGCGACCTCGCGCCCGGCGAGGCGCCGCCGCCCCCGCGCGAGTACGATTGAGCCCGCGCGTCGGTTGGACTCGACCCGACGCGCATGGCAGATCGATGGCTTCGGCTCTTTCGCAGCGAGGCCTCCAGTGACCCAGCTCGTGAACCTCCCCAAGGCGCTCATCGTCGGCAAGAACCTCATCGGCGGCGAGTGGCAGGACCCCTCGAACGGCGCGCGCATCGACGTCGTCAGCCCGTACACCGGCGAGGCCATCGGGACGGTGCCCATGTCCGGCGCCTCCGACGTCGACCGCGCCGTCGAGGCCGCCAAGAAGGCGCAGAGGGCGTGGGGAGCGACGCCGATCCGCGAGCGCACCGAGGTGCTCTTCCGCTTCCGGCAGCGCTTGCTCGAGCACATCGACGAGGTCTCGCACCTCGCCGCCGCCGAGTGCGGCAAGACCGTCGGCGAGGCGAGGGCGGGCGTGCTCAAGGGCGTCGAGATCATCGAGTTCGCGGCGAGCCTCCAGAACATGGACGACGGCGCCGTCCTCGAGGTCAGCCGCGGCGTGACGTGCGAGACGCGCCGCGAGCCGCTCGGCGTCGTCGCCGGCATCGCGCCCTTCAACTTCCCGGCGATGGTCCCGATGTGGATGTTCCCGATCGCGCTCACGCTCGGGAACGCGTTCGTGCTCAAGCCGTCGGAGAAGGTCCCGCTCACGTCGGACGTCCTCGGGCGCCTCTTGCTCGAGGCGGGCTACCCGCCCGGCGTCTTCTCGATCGTCCACGGCGGCCGCGAGGTCGTGGAGGCGTTCTGCGACCACCCGGGCATCGAGGCGGTCGGCTTCGTCGGCTCCACGCCGGTCGCCAAGGCCGTCTACACGCGGGCCAGCGCGGCGGGCAAGCGCGCGCTCGCCCTCGGCGGCGCGAAGAACCACTTCATCGTCGTGCCCGACGCGGACCCGGAGATCACCGTCGACGGCGTCGTGCGCTCGTTCACCGGCTGCGCCGGCCAGCGCTGCATGGCCGCGAGCCTCATGGTCGCCGTCGGCGACTGCGACGCGCTGATCCAGAAGATCGCGGCGCACACCAGGTCGCTCGTGCTCGGCGTCGACATGGGCGCGATCATCGAGAAGCCCGCGCACGATCGGCTGCGCGCGGACCTCGAGCAGGCGGTGCGCGACGGCGCGAAGCTCCTCGTCGACGGCCGCGGCGTGCCCGCGCCCGAGGGGTACGAGGGCGGCTACTGGCTCGCGCCGAGCATCATCGACGGCGCGACCTTCGACATGGAGTGCGCCAACCGCGAGCTCTTCGGGCCGATCCTCTCGATCGTGCACGTGAGCACCCTCGACGAGGCGATCGCGCTCCAGAGCAAGTCGCCTTACGGCAACGCGTACAGCGTGTTCACGACGCGCGGCGCGACCGCCCGCTACGTGATCGAGCGCGCCGAGGCGACGATGGTCGGCGTGAACGTCGGCGTCCCGGTCCCGCGCGAGCCGTTCAGCTTCGGCGGCGCGAAGGCGAGCAAGTTCGGCAGCCACGACATGACCGGCTGGGGCGGCGTGGAGCTCTGGAGCAAGCAAAAGAAGATCACCAGCAAGTGGTCGCTCCAGCCCGACGTGACCTGGATGAGCTGAGCTTGCTGGAGGGGTTGTTCCAACCCCTCCCCCCATGCGGCAAGCCGCATGGGGCCCCCCACCCAAGGCGAACGCGGCGGAGCCGCGTTCGACCCCATCGCGGGGCGATGGGGCCCCCTCGACCGACGCCTGTCGCTACGCGACAGGCTGGTCTCGAAGGTAGCCGCCCCTCGCGTGCTCACTCGCAGCGCGAGCTGAGCTCGGCGCAGCCGTCCTCGTCGGAGCCGTCGTCGCACTGCCAGTTGCCGTCGCAGCGCGCCGGGCGGGCCGAGCGGATCACGCTCCCGCTCCGGCACGCGTGCTCGAAGCAACCGAGCTCGTCCGAGCCGTCCGCGCAGTCGCGCGTGCCGTTGCACGCGCTCCACTCGCTGATGACCGATCCGTCGCCGCACCGGAACACGCCGGGCATCCTCGTCGTCGCGCAGCCCGCTTCGTCTTCGCCATCCGCGCAGTCGGAGAAGCCGTTGCAGACCCGCTCGAGGCCGACGAGCGCGCCGTCGCGGCAGCGGTAGGCGCAGCGCTCGTCGCACTCGAGCCGCAGCGCGATCGATCGCCCGCACACCGTATCCGTCAGCGCCTCGCAGCTCGCCGACGCGAGGCAGCGCTCGTAGCAGTCGCTCGGCGCGTAGAAGCTGCGTGTGAGCCGCGGGCCGTGCACGCCCTCGGTCGCGAGGCCGCAGTCGTCGAGGCGGTCGGCGAGCGAGCCGTGGCAGCCGCCGGCGAGACAGAGCAGCACCGCGTGCGCGAGAGCTCGGAGCATGCGCGAACCGTAGCGCAACGCGCGTGCCGTGCGTCGAGGCCGACGAGCGCGTCAGCGCGGCGCGGTCGCGAGCGATCCCGCGCGGCGCGCTTGTGCCTCGTTGCGCCAACGCTCGCGCAGCGCGCGCGGCCGCGCGCTGGCTCGGGCCTTGCGGCGCGGCGACCGGGGCTCCGCACCGGAGGGACGCACGTGACGCAGACGAACCACCTCGGGCTCGCGACCGCGGGCCTCTTCGGCGCGCTCGCCGCGCTCGGGCCGAGCGCGCCCGCCGCCGCCTGCGGCGGCTTCTTCTGCGACCAGACCCAGCCGGTCGAGCAGGCGGCCGAGCGCATCATCTTCCACCGCGGCGGGGACGGCACCGTCACCGCCGTGATCCAGATCCGCTACGCAGGCCCGGCGGAGGAGTTCGCGTGGGTGCTGCCCGTCGCCGGGCGCCCCGCGGTCGGCGTGTCGTCGGACCTCGCGTTCACCCGCCTCTCGAATGCGACGAGCCCGCAATACATCTTGACGACCACCGTCGACGGTGCGTGCTACGTGGATCCGCCGCCCTCGCTCCAAGACGGCGGGTTCGCCGCCGCCGACGCGTCGGCGGGGCCGTCGGGCCCGGACCCCGGCGAGGTCACCGTCGTCGACTCCGGCGCGGTCGGCCCGTACGACTACGTGATCCTCTCGCTGACCCCGGGCGCGCCGGAGCCGGCGAGCGTGGCGGTCGAGTGGCTCCGCGAGAACGGCTACCAGATCGATCCGAGCGGCGCCGCGCGCCTCGCGCCCTACCTCGAGGGCGGCATGAACCTGCTCGCGTTCCGTCTCACCAAGGGCACCGACGCCGGCTCGATCCGCCCCGTCGTCCTGGGCTTCGGCGCGGGCCTCGCCACGATCCCGATCCGCCCGACCGCGGTCGCCGCCGTCGCGGACATGCCGATGATCGTGTGGGTGCTCGGCCCGCACCGCGCGATCCCCGTGAACTACCGCGCGCTCGAGCTGAACGAGGCGCTGATCGACTGGCTCGACCCGACGACCACCTACGACGCGGTCGTGACCGAGGCCGCGAACCAGGCGGGCGGGCAGGGCTTCGTCACGGAGATGAGCGGGCCGGCGGGTGAGCTGAGCACGGTCGTCTTCTCGGACGGCGAGGAGGCGCGCTGGGCCTCGCTCACCGATCGCGCGACCTGGGAGGCGCCGTGGTGGCGCGTCACCGACGCGATCGGCGACTTCCGCCGCTACGACGGCATGGGCGACGTGATCGCGGCGACGGTGCCGCTGCCCGACGGCGTCGACGCGGACCAGCTCGAGGCGTGCCCGTGGTGCTTCTCGGAGCCGGAGGGCTTCGCGGACGCGTTCGACGTGGACGCGTTCCTCGCCGCGATGGAGGCGCTCGTGATCGAGCCGATGCGCGTCACGCGCCGCCTCTTCGACACGTCCTCGGTCGTCACGCGCTTCTACACGACGATGAGCGCCGACGAGATGACGCGAGACCCGTCGTTCGCGTTCAACCCCGACCTCGCGCCGATCGACCGGACGCGGCGTGCGCGCCGCGTGATCGAGTGCTCGCCCGACGTGCGCCTGCCGGACGCGCCGTGGCGCGTGGTGCTCTCGAACGGGCTCGTGGTGCGCGGCCGTGGCAACCGCTGGCCCTACCGCGCGGGCGCAGGCATGCCCGCCAACGCGCGCATCCTGCGCTACGGGACGGAGGGGCAAGGCGACGTGCTGATCGACAACTCCGCCGCGATCGCCGCCGCGCTGCCCCACCGTGACGAGCGGCTCGCGAGCCCGCCGTCGACGCCGCCGCCGGGCTCGGGCGGGCTCATGGAGGCGATGGGCTGCCACGCCGCGCCCGGCGGGTCGGGCGGCGCGTGGGCGCTCGCCCTGCTCGCCTTCGCCGCCCTCGGCCGGCGGTCTCGCGGGCGCGGCTGAACGGGCGTTCCTGCGACGCCTCGTCACGGCCCGGTCGGCCGTGTGTGCCCCGCTGCGCCAGGTCCCCGTTCGTGCTGCGGTGCGCGCGCTGGAACGTCTCTTGCGCCGGATGCCCCACGGGCGTCTCTCGTGGCGCCCCCGGAGGACCGATGAGCAACAAGAGCCACCTCGCGCTCGCGGGCAGCGCGCTCGCCGTCGCGCTCGCTGCGGCCGCGCCCGCCGCCCCCGCCGCCGCCTGCGGCGGCTTCTTCTGCGACGCCGCCCAGCCCGTCAACCAGGCCGCCGAGCGCATCGTCTTCGCGCGCGAGCCGGACGGATCGGTCACCGCCGTGATCCAGATCCAGTACGCGGGCGCCGCGGAGGAGTTCGCGTGGCTGTTGCCCGTCGCGGGGAGCCCCGAGGTGCGCGTCTCGTCGAACGAGGCGTTCCGCCGCCTGCAGCAGGCGACCAACCCGCAGTACCTGCTCAACACGATCGTCGAGGGCAACTGCCGCGACGACCGGCTCGCCTTCGGCCCGAGCGACAGCGCGGGCGGCGGCGGCGCGGACGCGGGCGCCCTCGCGCCCGGCCCGGGCGGCGTGACGGTCGTGAACCAGGGCTCCGTCGGTCCGTACGACTTCGTCGTGATCTCGGTCGATCCCGAGCTGCCGACGGCCTCCGACGTCGCGGTCGAGTGGCTGCGCGAGAACGGCTATCAGATCGACCCGAGCGGCGCGGCGCGCCTCGCGCCCTACCTCGAGGGCGGCATGAACCTGCTCGCGTTCCGGCTCACCAAGGGCAACGACACCGGCGCCATCCGCCCGGTGATGCTCGGCTTCGGACCCGGCCTCGCGACGATCCCGCTGCGCCCCACCGCGGTCGCGGCGGTCGACGACATGGGGATCATGGTCTGGGTGCTCGGCCCGCACCGCGCGGTGCCCGTCAACTACCGTTCCCTCGAGCTGAACGAGGCGCTCATCGACTGGCTCAACCCGAACCGCAACTACAACGCGGTGGTGACCGAGGCCGCCAACCAGGCGGGCGGGCAGGGCTTCGTCACGGAGATGAGCGGTGAGGCGCGTCCGCTCGCCGACACGATCTTCGCGGATTGGGAGCTGAGCCAGTGGGCCGCCGCGTCCGACCTCTCGAGCTGGGGCGACGTGCGCGGCCGGCTCGTCGACGTGCTCTCGACGTTCGGCTCGCACGACGGCATCCGCGAGGTGGTGGATCGCACCGTGCCGCTCGCGCCGGGCGTCGACGTCGACGCGTTCCTGTCGTGCCTCGGGTGCGACGGCCAGCTCGGCTCGCTCGACGCGTTCGACGTCGGCGCGTTCCTCTCCGCGATGGAGGCGCAGGTCATCGAGCCGATGCGCCAGACGCGGGCGCTCTTCGAGCGCTCGCCGACGGTGACGCGCTTCTACACGACGATGAGCGCCGACGAGATGTCGGTCGACCCGTCGTTCGCCTTCAACCCGGATCTGCCGCCGGTCGCGGCGCTGCGCCAGGCCGACCGCATCATCGAGTGCTCGCCGGGCATCAGCCAGTTCGAGGCGCCGTGGCGCGTCGTGCTGCCGAACGGGCAGACCGTGCGCGGCATGGGCAACACGTGGCCCTTCACCGTCGGTGAGGAGGGCGGCCTGCCCGCGAACTTCCGCATCCGCCGCGTCGGCACCGAGGGGGAGGGCGAGGTGATCGTCGACAACGGCGCGCTCATCGCCGCCGCGCTCGCCGACCACAACGCGCGCGCGCCGCGCCTGCGCACGTCGGCGTGCAGCGTCTCGCCGGTCGCGAGCGGCGGCGCGCTCTTCGGGCTGTTCGCGCTCGGCGCGCTCGGCGCGCTCGCCTTCCGCCGCCGCCGGAGCTGAGCCCGTGCGCGCCGTCTCCCTCGCCCTCTTCGCGCTCCCCGCCCTCGCGGGCGGCTGCGCGTCGGTCGCCGACCCGGGCGAGGGAGATCCGCGCATCGAGGTCGGCACCGGGACGTGGCGCTACGAGCCGCTCGAGGACGGCGACGGCGTGCCGCTCGTGTTCGGCGCGCAAGGGGGCTGGCACCTCTGGGTCGCCGTGCGCGCGTACGACGTCGACGTGGATTTCGGGAGCCTCGAGGTCGTCCACCAGCCCGCCGACGAGCGCCTGCCCCCGAGCACCACGCGCATCGGCGTCACGCTCGACCCGCCCGACGCGACCGGCGGACGCGCGTACCTCGGCTGGCCCGCGATCCTCGCCGACCCCGCGTGCTCGGTCGGCGAGCTCCATCGCCTGCAAGTGACGTTGACGCCCGCGAGCGGCGGGCGGCTCACCGCGGAGCGCTACGTGCGCGTCCTGGGCGGCGAGCACCCGCCGCCGCCCTGCGGCGCCGAGTAGCGCTCGCGCCCGTCTGCGAGAGCGCCCGCCACGCGACCCGTGGGCGCCGGCGCAAGCTCGTTTGCGGGCGACACGTCGCACACGCGCCCGTGATCCACCTCGACACACCCGCGTGTGCCACCGCATGCCGCGAACACTACGAGCCCGCGGCGCGCGCGGCGGCCCGCCGCTTGCTCTCGTCGCCTCTCATGCCTCCTCTCATGAGAGATCGACTGCCGCTTGGTTCGCTCGTGCTCTGGCTCGCCTGCGTCGCGCTCGTCGCGTGCGGAGAGCCGCTCCCCCCTGGGTACGAAGGTGACGACTTCGAGTCCGCGGGCTGGGCTGGCTCGAGCCCGATGGGCTCGCCGGGCTCGGGTGCCGACGCTGGCGCCGCCGCCCCTGGACCGGACGGCGCCGAGGATCTCGGCGCGCCGCGCGAGGTCGAAGAGGCCGACCTCTACCGCGTCGCCGGCGACCGCCTCTACGTCCTCAATCAGTACCGCGGCCTCTACGTCTTCGACCTCACCGACCCGGATCACCCGCGCGAGCTCGGCCGCATGCCGCTCAGCGGACACCCGGTCGAGATGTACATCCGCGGCGATCGCGCGTACGCGATCCTCAGCGACTACTTCACCTACTGGTACGACGAGACCCGCCCGCGCGACGCCGGGCTCAGCCCGTACTTCGGCAGCCGCATCGTCGCGATCGATCTGTCCGACCCGAGCGCCCCCGAGGAGCTCGGCGACGTCCTGCTCGACGGCTACGTCGCGGACACGCGCCTCGTCGGCGACGTGATCTACGCCGTCGCCAACCGCTACGCGTGGTGGAGCCACTGGGGCGTGAGCCCCTCCGAGACGCGCGACCAGACCGTGCTCACCTCGATCGACATCGCCGATCCGGCGCGCATCACGCAGGTCGCGCAGCTCACGCTCGAGGGCAACGGCTGGTTCGTCCACGCGACGAGCGACGCCTTCATCCTGGCGGGCAACGACTCCTCGCCCGGCTCCTGGGAGTCGCAGACCGAGGTCCGCTACTTCGACATCTCGGATCCGCGCGGCGCGATCGCGGCGCGCGGTGCCCTGCGCCTGGGCGGCTGGATGCGCGACGACACCGCGCTCCACGTCCACGAGGGCCAGCTCCGCGTGCTCACGCGCAGCTCGAACGGCGTGACGACGCACGTCCGCATCTTCGACGCGACGCAGCCCGACACGCTGCCGATGCTCGGCCAGCTCGACTACGACTACGAGGGCTCCGTCTTCGGTACCACGTTCGACGGTGACCGCCTCTACATGATCCACTACATGACGATCGACCCGCTCGAGGTCGTCGACCTCTCGGATCCGACCGCGCCCTACATCGCGGGGATCCTCGAGATGCCCGGCTGGGTCGAGCGGATCGCCGCGCGCGGGGATCGGCTCGTCGGCCTCGGCGTCGACGACACCGACGGCACGCAACGCACCTCGCTCACCCTCTTCGACGTCAGCGACCCGAGCGACCCGCAGCTGCTCGCGCGCGAGAACGTCGACGCGGAGTGGTCGTGGTCGGCCGCGACGTGGGAGCGCAAGGCGTGGACGGTCGACTGGCGCGAGGGCCTCGCGCTCTTCCCGTACTCCGGCTACAGCACGACGCCCGACGGATGGGGCGGCTACCACCACGCGCTCTCGATCGTCGAGGTCGGTCGTGACTCGCTCACGCGCCGCGGCACCGTCGAGTCGCCCTCGCCCGTCGAGCGCGGGTTCTTCCACGCGGGCCGGGTGTACTCGCTCTCGCTGACGACCCTCCAGGTCGTCGACGTCCGCGACCGCGCGCGCCCCGTCGCGACGGGGACCGTCGAGCTCGCCCGCAACCTCGCCGACTACACGCGCACCGCGCGCGCCGGCGTCGAGCTGATCCGGCCGATCGAGTACTACGACCAGGGGGGCACCACGCTGCGCACGACGCCGCTCGGCGCGCCGGACGGCTCCGCCGAGCTCGGCCGCGTGACCCTCGACCGCGCCGCGGACCGCGTCCTCGCGCACGGTGACCTCGTGCTCGCCGTCGGGACCGGCCGCTGGGGCTGGAGCGACGCCACCACCGGCGCGGGCGTCGCCGTCGTCGACGTCCGCGACGCGGCCGCGCCGCGCGTCGTCGCCGACCTCGCGCTGCCCGACGTCGCCCCGCTCGATCGCTACGCGCGCGACGGCTACGCGTACCGCCACGCGAGCTGGCGCGCGAGCTACGGCGCGCCCTACGGGACCGAGTCGGCGGGCGCCCCGCTCCTCGACCTCGGCGGCGGCCGCTTCGCCATCGTGCGCACCGTGGGCACCTCTTGCGGTGGCTACGGCGACTCCGTGCGCGAGCTCTGCCGCTCGCTCGAGATCGAGCCTCGTGGCCACACCGAGCGCTACGACTACGGCTACGGCTACGGCTACGGCGAGACCTACTACCACGGCACTCGCTTCGACAACGATCTGTTCGTCATCGACGTCTCCGATCCCGCGCGCCCCCTCGTGCGCGGCCCCTTCTCGATCGGCGAAGGTCGCGTCGAGCAGCCCTTCGTCTCGGACGGCGCGCTCGTCCTGTCGCACGCGCTCCCCTCGCGCGTGGACGAGACCGGCCGAACGTGGGTGCGCTGGTTCTACGAGCGCTGGACGCTCGCCGAGGACGGCACCCCGCGGCGCGCGAGCGCGATCAACGTGCCCGGCATCGTCCTGAGCGTGCGCGCGGACGGCCTCGTCACCCTCGATCAGCAGTGGGCGCGTGACGGCGGCGAGGCGCGCAACACCCTCAACGGCGTCACCGTCGCCGCGGACCGCGCCACCCGGCGCTCACACGTGGAGCTCGGCGACGGCTGGCTCCCCGCGCTCGCCGTCCGCGGCGATCGCGCCTACGGCCTGCGCGTGCGCCAGGACTACGGCGCGGACTACTGGCGCACGGCGGCCACGATCGAGGGCGTCGACCTCTCCGATCTCGCCGCGCTGCGCGTCACCCGCTCCACGCCCGTCGGCGACGGCGCGTGGGCGATCCTCGGCCTCTCCGATCGCACCCTCGCGATCAGCGGCGGCTGGGGCGGCGGCGTCGGCCTCTTCGACCTCTCCGACGACGGCGGCGTCCGCTTCCGCCGCTACGTCCGCAGCTTCGGCTGGGGCACGCAGATCCATCAGACCGAAGGCACCATGTACCTCGCGGGCGGCCCCTACGGCCTCACCACGATCCGCCTCGACGAGTAGCTCGCTCCCGCGCGTTCGCCTCGAGGGGGCCCGGGCGCCGACGCACCGCGCTACTCTCTCTTCGTCTTGACGCGCTCCCTGCGCCTGACCGTCGCGTGCTCGATCGCGCTCGCCGTCGCGTGCGAGGGAACGCTTCCCTCGCACGACGGCGGCGCGCCGAGCGCATTCGTTCGCTTCGCCCCGTCGGACGCGGCGCCGCTCGCGTGGGGCTCCGTCCCGTTCCCGAGCGACCTCTACCTCGATGACGACGGGCACCCGCGGATCGGTGCGCTCCCCACGCGCCTCACCGGCGACCCGCGCTTCGAAGGCATCCGCGCGCTCGTCGGCGCGCGCCGCGGTTTCTGCGGCACCTGCAACGTCTATTTCGCAGTCGAGGGCGCGCTCGACTCCGCAAGCGTGCCTCCGAGCGCCTCGCCCCACGACCTCGCCTCGGCCGCAGACGCCATCGTGCTCGCCGACGTCGATCCCGCCTCACCCGAGCGCGGCCGGTTCTTCCCTCTGCGCGTCGAGCACCACGCCGGCCGGGGAACGCTCGCCGTCCGCCCCGCGCGCGGCTTCGTCCTGCGCCGCGGGCGCCGCTACGCGGCCGCGCTCACCACGTCGCTCCGCGGCGCGGACGGCTCCCCGCTCGCGTCCTCGCCGGACTTCGTCGCCTTCCGCGACGGGGTAGGCCAGGACTCCGAAGGCGTGCGCCGCGCACGCGACGTCCTCGGCCCCGCGCTCGACGCGCTCGTCGCGCTCGGGGTCGCGCGCGAGCGGATCGCCGCCTTCACCGCGTTCACGGTCGGCGACCCGACGCTCGATCTCCTCGACGTCCGCCGCGCGGTGCACGCCGCGCCCGCGCCCATCGCACGCGTCGATCGCGTGTGGTCGACGCTGGACGAGATCGACGCGCTCCTCGGCGTGCCCTCCGAGGACCGACCCGGCATCGACGTGCCCGCTCGCGCCTCGGGCGAGCACGCCGTCCGGCACGCGAGCGTCGCGCTCGTCGTCACGGGCTCCTTCTCGTCGCCGCGCTTCGTGAGCGGCAGCGGCACCGAGACCGGCACGCCCGTCCGAGACGCGGGCGGCCTCGCGCCACGGGCCACCGAGGACGTCCCCTTCCTCCTCCTCGTGCCGGCGGGCGTCGACCTCGCGCGCCTCCCGGTCGTCGTCCACCACCACGGCTTCAACGCGAGCCGCGTCACCGGCTTCGTCCTCGCCGACACCGCCGGTCGCGCCGGCGCGGCCGTCCTCTCGGTGGACGCCTTCCAGCACGGCGAGCGCGCGCACGAGCGGAGCGACCGTATCCACAATGTGCGCGGCCCGCTCGTCGTGGGCGCGGACGGCTTCGCCGAGACGGAGACCTTCGCGCTCTCCGCCCGCGTCTTCGCGCTCACGGGCACGCCCGCGGGGATGGAGCTCTTTCCCGGCTACGCCTTCGGCGCGTTCCTCCAGTTCGTGGGCGACGTCATGGCCGCCGTGCGCCTCGCGCGCGAGGGCGATCTCGCGGCGCTCCGCGGCGCGCACCCCGAGCTCGCGTCGCTCGCCTTCGATCCCGAGCGCATCCTCTACGCAGGCAACTCGCTCGGCGCCGTCATCGGGGCTGGCGTCCTCGCCGCCGAGCGCGACGTCGCCGCGTACGCCCTCGACGTCCAGCCCGGCTCGATCGTCGAGTCGCTCGCCGAGGGCGCCGAGTTCCGCCCGCTGACCGAGAGCGTCTTCCTCCCCCCGCTCGGCGTCACGCCCGGGTTCGACGACGACACGCGCGCGATCGTCTTCGATCCCACCGTCGACCTGTTCCGCTGGGTGCTCGAGCCCGTCGACCCGCTCGGTCTCGCGCCCTACCTCCTCCTCGACCGCGTCGTCGAGGGCGCGCCGCCCGACGTGCTCATCCAGCTCGCGAGCCTCGACCAGCTCGCCGCGCCACCCGCGGCGCAAGCGATGATCGCCGCGGCCGGTATCCCCGGCGTCGGCATGCTCGACCTCGCGCCGATCGCGCGCGCGCTCCCCCCGCTCTCGGCGAACCTCGACACCCCGCGCGGCGTCGTCACCGCTGCGGCGTACCGCTTCGACCCGGCCGCCCACGGCATGCTCGAGCTGATCGCGCAGTCTTCGACCCACGAGCTCCCGCTCGTCCCTCCGCTCGTGCCGCGACCGAGCGCGATCCCCGTCACGAACCCGATCGCCGACGTCCACGCGCAGCTCGAAGCGTTCTTCCGCTCTCGCATCGAGCGCGGCCGCGCCGAGGTGCGCTGAGGCACGGCTCGAGACCATGATTGCTCGACCATGATTGCTCGATCCAGGCATGTTCGCTTCACCGCTCGAAGCGCGTCCTCCCGGCGACGAATGGAGCGCCTTGGCTGTGCCGCGCGCCGTCGAGGACGCTCGCGCCGTCGAGGACGCTTCAGTTGCCTCGGGCCGTGAGCTGCCATTGACCGTCCGGCGGGCACGGTCCGTCGATCTGCCGGATCTCGAACGCGAGTCGCCCTCGCGCCGACGGAAGGCAGGTTCGTCGCTGTCGTCGACATCCACGGCGGCGCTCGACGCCGCCTCGCCGCGCACCCAGCCGTCCCCCGTCCGCTCGTACGGCACGAGCGCCTCGTTCGGATCGAGCAGCCAGCCGGCGAGCTCGGGCAGGTGGCGCAGGAACCCCGGCGCGAGCGGGTGGGGCTCCCTCGCGGCGCCGCGCAGCGTCAGCTCGCGCACCCGCGCCTTGCGTGCTTGGAATCGGATCATCTCCGGACGAGACGCCGCCCACAGGCGCAGCCCGTCCGCGAGGCTCACCGGGCGCAACGCCTCGAGCGCGCGCGCTGGGTCTACGAGCGCGGCGTCGACGAACGCGCGCCCGCGCAGGATCGCGGCGTGGGCCAGCACGCCGAGGTCGAACCACGGCTCCGGCGCCGCGGTCCGCTCGAACGCGCTCGCGAGCCGCCACGCGACGCGCGCGCACAGCGGCTCGAGCGCGAGCCGCTCACCCGGCTCGAGGTGCGCCAGCTCCGCTTCGAGCCGCGCGAGCGCCTCCTCGGCTCGAGCTCCGCCATCGCAGCGGGATGCACCAGCCCTCGCCACGGCTCACCCCACGGGACGTGAGCCGCCCCCGCCTGCGCGTGCATCCCCGCCCGATGACGGACCTCGCCTACCGCCAGACCACCAGCCCCGAGCCGCATCGCGAGCGACGCAAGCGCATCCTGAGGGCCCACCCCGAGATCGTGAAGCTCTTCGGCTACGACACCCGCCCCGTCTGGCGCATGGCCCTCGTCCCTGCCCTCCAGCTCGCGATCGCCGCCGCCATCTCCGCGCTCGCCACCTCGGCCTCCGCGTGGTTCACCGCCCTCGTCCTCATCGCCGTCGTCTGGACCCTCGGCGCGATGCTCAACCACTACGGCGTCGTCGTCATCCACGAAGCCTCCCACAACCTCTGCGCCCGCACCGAGACCCAGAACCGCGGGATCGCCATCTTCGCCAACCTCCCCAAGGTCCTCCCCTACGCCATGACCTTTCGCCGGCACCACCTCGCGCACCACCGCGACATGGGCGTCGTCGGCGGCGACAACGACCTCCCCCTCGCGCTCGAGCGCCGCGCCGTCGGCAACGGCCCCCTGCGCAAGCTAGCCTGGCTCTTCCTCTTCCCCCTCTTCGGCGCCCTCTGCCGCGGCTTCCTCCACCGCCCCGACCGCTGGGAGGTCGCTCAGTGGGCGACTCAGCTTCCCCTCAACGCCCTCCTCGTCGTCTTCCTCCTTCCTCCTCGTCCTCCGCGGCCCATGGGCCCTCGCCTGCCTCGCGCTCAGCACCTGGTTCAGCGCCGGCCTCCACCCCATCGCCGCCCACTTCATCCACGAGCACTACCCCTCTGGGACGAACGCCAGGAGACCTACTACTGCCCCCTCAACGCCCTCACCGAGAACCTCGGCTACCACGTCGAGCACCATGACTTCGTTGCCGTCCCTGGCACCCGCCTCCCCGAGCCCAACGCCATCGCCCGCGACTTCTACGCCCCCCTCGTCTCCCACCGCTCGTGGACCGCCATCCTCCTCTGCTTCGTCACCGACCCCCGCCTCTCCCACTTCAGCCGCTTCGTCCGCCCGCACCGCCAAGGCACCCACCCACACCCCAGCACCTGCTGGGTCGATCCCGAAGACCCACGTGAGCTCACTCGCTTGACCCAATTGGGTTAATACAAAGGGTTGAGGTCGCGCACATCGCTACAGCGATGTAACCCCGTCGCAACCTTTCTTGCTTCCATTCGCCTCCCGATCCTGTAGTGTGTCAACCTCGTGGGAGACGCGATGAGGGGATCGCAGGGCACCAGCGCCACGCGGCTCGCCGTTCATCCACGGAGGCGCGAGAGCAGGGGGGATCGATGTCAGGGGATTTGGTTCAAAGCATCACGGATTGGATCTTGGCGGCGGCAGCGCTAGGGACCGCGGCTTTCGGTGTCGTCGAGGCCCTGCGAGGTACGTTCGTCGGGATCCTCGGGGTCGGGGTGCTGAGGAGGGCTCTCGGAGACGAGGGCATGAAGGCGCTCGACGCGGTCTACGGGCCGGCGGGAAAGGAAGCGCTACTCGAGCAGTCGTTCCGGCGCGGCCGCGAGGAGGTGGTCGCGCACTTGAAGAACGGTCTGCGGATGGCGCTGTCGAGCACCGCGGGCGGTGCCTTTGCGGCTCACCTGGGGCAGGAGGCGGAGACGCTGAGCGCCGCCATCGCGAAGCTCCATGATCCGAAGCAGGACCCTGATCAGCTCGTCGCGGAGCGAGCGCTCCTGATGCGCGCGGAGATGGCGATCGACGCGCGCGTCGACGCTGCGGTGGCCGCCGCTTTCGACCGGAACGGCACGTGGCTGCGGAGCATCGCGATGTTCCTCGCCGTGGGCGCGGGCATGATCGTAGGTGGGGTCTTGGAGCGCGAAGGGAGTGCCTCCGCGATCGGCGCAGGAGTCGGGTACGGGTTCCTCGTGGGGCTCGCCGCTGTTCCGATCGCTCCGATCGCGCATGACCTGGTGCGTCTCCTCAACAGCGCGCGCCAGGCGCTAGACCGAAGGCAGCCATCGTGAGCCGCGCCGTCGTCCTCGACTTCCGTGCGCTGGAGGTCGGCGGTCCCGCCGTGGCGCCGTCGCTTTGGGCTCATGACGGGAGCCGACTTGGCGTCGAGGCGCTGCGTGCGCTCGGAGGCGAGCAGGGGCTGACGTTCCTCATCCACGGGTTCAACAACTCCCGCTCCGTGGGTCGCGCCTCGGGGCTGGAGTTCGCGAGCCTGATGAGGGCCTCCTCGGGATCGGACCGTCTCGGCTGTGTGGTGGTGGTTCTTTGGCCGGGAGACCATAGGCTCGGCGCCCTGACGTACTCCTTCGAGGAGCGCGACGCGGACCGCACCGCAGCGGAGCTCGCGCGCACGATCACGCAGAGGATCGCGCCAGGTCCCGCGGCGAGCTTCGTCGCCCACTCGCTCGGGTGTCGAGTAGCGCTCGAGACGATGCGACGCTTACACGGCGAGGGCGTGGCGAGCCAGGAGGTCGTGCTCATGGCGGGCGCGGTCGATGCGGATGCGCTCGCCCGCTCGAGCCGGTACGCGGGGGGCGTGCGTGCCGCGCGTCGCGTCGCGACGGTCGCGTCGAGGCATGACCGGGTGCTCCAGTTCGCCTTCCCCGCGGGCAACGCGATCGCCGGACTGCTCTACGGCGGGTACAGGCAGGCGGCGCTCGGATGGGCTGGTCCCACGGCCGCACGGCGACCGCGACCAGAGCCTCTCCCGCCCACGGTGCTTCCGCTCTCGGTCACCAACCATGGCGTGGGTCACGGCGACTATCTGCCGGGTCGCGGACCGACTGGGCCCAAGCACGAGAGCGCGGCTCACTTCACCGCCGAAGTGCTTCGGGGTCTGCCCACGCCGCGCTACCCAACCCCGGGGAAGGCCGGGCAGCCGCAGCCATGAGCGATCGATGGGGGGAAAGTGAGAGGCGCCGATGAAGGGAAGGCTCGAAGCACGAAAGAAGTGCGAGGTGTCGATCGAGGCGCCCACGACGAACACCGAGCTCGTCACGATCGACATCACCTGGACGGTGCAGCCGCCGGCTGGGAGCAAGCTGATGGCCGCCCCTGGGGGACGCGACGCGTACTCCGCGGTCGCCGCGGTGGCCAAGAAGGCGATGACGCTACGTCTTCGAATCGAGGGGACGGACACCGCGTCCGTGAAAGTGATCTCCGATGGGAAGGTGGTCACTGACGAGACCGCGAGCGCGGCGGACAAGGTATGGACTTACGCCACGCGGTAGGGGTACTTCTCGGGGCGACCTTGGTGGCCACGGCGGCCCGCGCCCAACCCCCGGCGGACGGGCCCACCGAGGAGGTGATCGACACGGTGCGCCAGGAGGAACCCGGGGTGCCGCCACCGTCGCCTCCGGAGCCGACGCCTGCCCACCCGACCCCAGATCAGCCGCCGCTGGCCGCGAGCGCCGACGGACGCTGCGCGCAAGCCGCAGCGGCGGTCTTCCCGAGCAGGCTGGTGCAGTCGGAGAACTGCCACGAGCTCGCGCTGGTGCTTCGAACGCGGCTGGCCGAGCGACACATCGCAGGTCTTCGGACCGAGCGCTCCGCCCCGTTGCCGTGGGCGCCCGACGCTCCGGGCGGCTCGGGCTCACCCGCACAGCTCGCTGCCGCCCCTGCCGTCACGCCGGTTCCGCTCGTCGGCGCCGCCGCCAGCTTCGTGGGCGCCCCATCGGGGCCGCGGGCGGTCGCCGCCCTCGCGCTCAACCCCGGAGCCCTCGCAGCGAACGCGCTCGACGACCGCGCTGCCCTCTCGGTCTGGTCGCGAGCGTGGGACGTGTCGGTCGTCCTCCCGTTCCCCCTCACCGACTCGGGCGCGACGTACAACGTGGACTTCGTAGGTGTGCGTGTGCGAGTGAACGCTCTCGCCCCCGTCTCCGCCGAGACCGCGGCCGAGCAACATCGCAGCCTTGCACAGACCGGAGCCTACGAGGCCGAAGTGGACGAAGGATTCCGGGCGCTCTTGGAAGGCGCTCGGGACACTGTCGCATGCACCCGAGCGCTCGAACGGGCCATTCGGGACGACGAGCCGAGCGACGAAGCCGTTCGACGGGCGTGTGGAGCCGTGTTCCCGAGCCGCGCTCGACGGTGGCGAGACGTCGAAGCGGTCCTGGCGGACATCGACCAACGAGTGCGCCAGGAAGCCGACCGGTTCTATCTCGGATTCGACCTACGGTACGATTACGGCGATCGAGCGCTCACCGGCGAGCCCGCCGCGGCGCGCGCCTCGACGCTCCTCGCAGCGGTTGCCGCCGGAGCGCGTGTCGTGACGGAGCCGTCGCTGAACCTTCGAGTGCGCGGACGCGCGGGCGCGCACTACTCGCACGTCCCGGGGGGTGACCCTTCCGAGAGTGACCTCAACCCCATCTCCCTCGACGCCGCGGCCGCGATCGAGCTCGAGCTTCCACTCGTGGGCGAGCTCTTTCGAGCAAGCGTTGGCATCGAGGGCCGCGGCATCATCGAGGGTACCGACGTCCCCGTCGCCGGGACGAACCGAGTCACCGACACCGAGTTCCTCGAGCTGCGCCTGGCGGTGCTCGTGCCCGTCGGCGGTGGCCCGGGCCTCGGGATCGATCTCGCGGTCCCGCTCCTCGGCGCACACCGGAGCGTGCAAGTCGCCGTGAGCGGCGACTTCAGCCTGTTCGAGCGGTAGCTGGCGTCCTCACGCGAGAGCTACGGGCACCAAGAGGCGTCCGCCGATCCCTCCTCGCCTACACAGCAGATGGCGCGGCGCCCCGTAGATCGTCGAGGCCAACAACACACTTCACAACCGCAAAATGCGTGCATTGAACCCTTCGGTATGCCACGCTCGTAGCATGCTGAACGCATGCGCAGCGCCTCCCTCGCCCACTCCGTGTTTCATGGGGATCGACATGGACGCAGCCGAA
>JAHBWG010000073.1 GCA_019637095.1 Sandaracinaceae bacterium
GCCTCGCCCAGGAGCGTGCTCGCGACGACGCGCGTGCGCGCCTGCGCGGCGAGCGGGCGGACGAGCGCCGCGGCCTCGTCGTAGCCGCCCGTCTCGAGGTGCAGGCGCGCGAGCGCGAGCGAGGCGTCCGTCCGCGTCGCGGGCCGCGCGCCGAGCGCGCTCAAGCCGGCGCGCGCGTCGTCGTAGCGGCCGGCCGCGAGGGCGGCGCGGCACGCGTCGATCGACTCGCACGGGCTCGCCTGCGCGGCGGCCGACGAGACGGCGAGCCACGCGAGCGCGGCGATCGAGAGCGTCCTCACGCCGGCAGGATAGGAACCGCCGCCGCGAAGACAATCGACTTTCGACGGATACCGGAACCGCTGGGGATCGGGTACGTTGCCGCCATGGCGGACGAGAAGATCGATCTCGAGGACGCGTACCGGTCGTACGACGGGTTCCTGAAGGCCGCGATCAAGACGTACTGGGAGAAGGGCGGGAGCCGCGTCAACTTCATCTCCCTGCTCCTCGCGTCGCGCGAGGCGTGGGAGGTGGCGTGGGACGAGGTGCGCCAGCCGGGGACGGGCAAGAAGGTCCTCACGGGGGCGGCGGGCGCCGCGGCGGTGGTCGTGCTCTTGCGCGTGCTGCTCGGCGGCCCGGTCGGCCTCATCCTCACCGCGGCGAGCGTCGCCTCGCTCGGCGCGCTCTACGCGCGCAACCACCGGAAGATCTGGGCGCAGCAGGAGCGCTACAAGGCGCTGATCGGGCAGTACCGGATCAAGCACCAGCAAGTGCGCGGCAAGCTCGTCGACGGATCGATCGACGACGACGAGCGCGACCTGATGGTCGAGGGCCTCTTGCGCCGCTTCCTCGAGGAGATCGATCTCGAGCCCGACCTCGGCGACGACGAGGCCGAGGTCGAGGATCGCGACGAGGAGGAGTGAGCCGTGCGCCTCGGCGTGCTCACCTCCGGCGGGGACGCGCCGGGCATGAACGCGGCGGTGCACGCGGTGGTGCGCGTGGCCGCGGGGCGCGGCGTGCCGGTCATCGGCGTCGAGCGCGGCTACCAGGGGCTGTTCGACGGCCGCTTCCGCGCGCTCACGCGCCCGCTCCCGGGCGGGCTCGCGCCGGCGCGCGACATCGAGCTCGCGGCGAACCTCGGCGGGAGCCTCCTCGGCACCGCGCGCTGCCAGGGCTTCTACGACGCCGAGGGGCGCGCGCGCGCCGCGGCGAGCCTGCGCGAGCACCTCGACGCGCTGATCGTGATCGGCGGCAACGGCTCGCTCACCGGCGCCCACGCCCTCGCGACCGAGCACGGCGTGACGGTCGTCGGGATCCCGGCGTCCATCGATCACGACATCGGCTGCACGAACACCGCGATCGGCGTCGACAGCGCGCTCAACACGATCGTCGACGCGTGCGATCGGATCAGCGACACGGCGCGCTCGCACCGCCGCGCGTTCGTCGTCGAGGTGATGGGCCGGCAGAGCGGCTACCTCTGCATGGCCGGCGCGGTCGCCGCGGGCGCGGACGCGGCCCTCTTCCGCGAGCAAGGCCGCAGCGAAGCGCAGCTCGTCCAAGACGTGGCCGCGCTCATCCGCCGGAGCTTCTCCGGGGATCGCGACAAGCAGCGGGTGCTCATCCTCAAGGCCGAGGGCGTGGAGATCCCGTCGACGAAGCTCGTCCGGCTCGTGACGGAGGCGCTCGGGGACGAGCTCGGCGACGTGTCGATCCGCGCCACGGTGCTCGGGCACCTCGTGCGCGGCGGCAACCCGTCGTTCCTCGATCGCATGGTCGCCAACCGCTTCGCGCACGCGGCGGTGCGCGCGATCCTCGACGGCAAGACCGACGTGATGACGGCGTGGCAGCCGCCCGTCGCGGGCGGAGAGCGCACCGTCGACCACGGCGTCTCGCTCTTCTCGATCGCGAAGGTGCTCGAGGAGACGGCGGCGCTGATCGATGGGTCGAGCCCGGTCACCCAGGGCCGCGTGGCGCTGATGGAGGCCGCGGCCGGGGTGCTGGCGCTATGAGGCGCGGCGCGGCGGCGTGGGCGCGCGCCTCGATCCTCGTGCTGGCGATGGCCTCGATCACGAGCGCGTGCGGGGACGAGCCAGCGTCTGCCCCGAGCGCGCGCGGCTCGAGCGCGTCGAGCGGGCCGGCGGGCGACCCGGAGCTCCAGCCGATCGCGGGCGGCGTCGGCTGGACGGCGGAGGAGCCGTTCGTCTGGGCGCGGCCCGACAACGACATGCGCGCTGCGCAATACACCTTGCGCGGTGCACCGGGCGTGGTCCTGACGGTGTCGCACTTCGACCCGGCGCAGGGCGGCGGCGGCGAGGTCGACGCCAACGTCGCGCGCTGGGCCGGTCAGTTCGAGCCGCTCGAGGTCCGCGAGACGGAGCGCCGCCGCGTGCACGACCTCGCGGTCACGGTGGTGGATCTGCGCGGCACGTTCGTCGGCCGTGAGGGCATGGGCCCCGCCGGGCCTCCGCGCCCGGGCTGGCGGGTGCTCGGCGCGATCGTCGAGGGCCCGCGCGGGCTCGTGTTCTTCAAGATGCTGGGCCCGAGCGCGGGCGTCGACGCGGGCGCCGCCGCCTTCGAGGCGCTCGTCGCGACGATCCACCCCGAGGAGTAGCCGGCGCGCTCAGAGGAACGACTCGATCGCCGCCGCGAGCTCGACGTCCTTGGCGGTGACCCGGTTGCCCGCGTCGTGCGTCGTGAGCGCGAGGTCGACCGTCTTGTACACGTTGTGGATCTCCGGGTGGTGGCTCAGCGCCTCGGCCTCGTAGGAGAGGCGGACCATGAACATCATCGCTTCGCGGAAGTCTCGGAAGACGAAGCGCTTCTTGAGCGCGTGACCTTCGTGCTTCCAGCCGTCGAGCGCGGCGAGGGCGAGGTTCAGGGCGTCTTCTTCGAGCGGCTCGGTCACGATGGCGTCCTCCTCTGCGGGGAGCAGAGAGCCTCTCACGCGCCCGCGGTGGTTGTCGAACGCGCGAAGGGCCCGAGGCGCTTGCGTCCTCGAGCCCTCCCGTGAGCGCAACGGGGGAGCGCGAAGCCCCCCCTGCGCCACTCAGCGCGCGCCGCCGAGGATCGACTGCGCGAGGCCCACGAGCTCGCGGAGCGCACCCTCGGCCGCCGGGGTCAGGTTGGCCGGGCCGGGCGCGGGCGTCGCGACCGGCGCGGGCGCCTGCGCGGTGGGCGCCTGCGCGGTGGGCGCCTGCGCGGGGGTCCCCGTCGCCGCGGGCTGCGGCAGGAGCGGGCGCGGCGGGCGCGGCCGGGCCGGGCGCCTCGGCGCGCGGCGCGGCACTCCGGGGCGGGGGCGGGCGCCCCTTGCAGGGCCTCGGTCAGCGGGGCGGCCTGCTCGACCGCGCTCTCGAAGAAGGGCGGGATGAGCCCGAAGCCCGGGACGCCGGCGAGCGGGCCGCCCGGCGCCGGCTCGCTGGTCACCGCCTCCGGCGCGCTGGCCGGCGGCAGGGCCTCGACCGGCGCCGCGGCGGCGGGCGACGCGGCGGGGAGGCCGGCGTAGAGCTGGGTGACGAACACGCCGCGCTCCGTGCGGACCGCGCCGAGGCCGACGTGCGTGACCGCCGGGTCGAGCACGTTCTGCCGGTGCGCCGGGCTCGCGAGCACGGCCTCGTGCGCGCTCGCGCTGTCGCGGTGGCTCGCGACGTTCTCGGTCACGCGCAGCGCGCTCACGCCCGCGTCCCTCACGCGATCCTCCGGCGTGCCCGTCGCCTCGGAGACGTGCGCGAGCTGGCCGGTGCGCGCCATCTCCGCCGAGTGCGCGCGGGCGGTCGCGTCGAGCGCCTCGAGCCGCGCGAGCGGCGCGAGCTGGCTCTGGGCGCGCAGCCCGTTGATCTCGGCGAGCATGGCGGCCTCCCCGGCGGCGTCGGCCTCCTGCGCGGACGCGAGCGCGGTGAGGGAGGTGAGGGCGAGCAGGACGGCGGCGTGGACGGCGGTGCGAGGCATGCTCGCCCCTTCTGCGATAGCCGTACCACTGTCACGAGAGGCCGTGTTTTTCGGAGGATGAGCGCGAGGTGCCGGTTCGCGTTCACACCCCTGGTGGCCTCGAGGTGTCACGAATCGTTCACGCTGACGACGAGGGCGTTGATGGTGGCGTGGTGTGGGACGATCGTGAGCGAGCGACCTTCACTCTTGACGACGAGCGAGGTCGAGACGCCGCCGTCGAGCCCGAGCGCGACGCGGGCGCCGACGCCGCCCTCGGCGGGCGCGCGCGCGAGGAGCGCCGCCCACTCGCCGATCGTCGGCCCGGAGCGCGTCGAGTCGGGGCCGAGCTCGATGCGCGCGTCGGAGCTCGTCAGGACGGCGCGCTCGTCGAACGCGACGACGAGGTGCAGCGTCCCCTCCTGGTCGAGGGCGACGGCGGCGCGCGCCGCGCGGCGCGGCGAGGCGGTCTCCGCGACGAGGCTCGCGCCGTCGTCGACGAGGCGGTCGATGCTCTGGAGCGCCTCCATGACGCGGGCGCTCGCGCGGTAGTCGTCGCGGTGGACGATGTGCGGGACGCCGTCCTCGACGTAGAGCACGCCCGAGCCGCCGCGCTCGCCGAGCGGGCTCACGTCGCGCCCGCCCGTGCGCACGAGGCCCATCGGTCGCTCGTCGGTGTCGTAGAAGCCGCCATCGATCGCGGCGAACGGTTGCGGCGGGCTCACGCGCGCGACGAGCTCGGGCAGCGGCCGCGGCCGCTCGCTCGGCAGGACGCGGACGCCCCGATCGGGCCCGCGCGTGAACGCGACGTCGACGAGGCGGCCGCTCCAGCCGTCCTCGCGTACCTCGCGCACCGTCAGCGTCATCAGCGAGCCCTCGGCCGGCGCGCTCGCCGCCGGAGGCGCGGGGGCCGCGGACGGGGAGGGCGGAGCGCACGCCGCGAGCGCGGCCAGCGCGACGAAGCACGGAGCGCGCGTCATGGCCCGACGACGCGCACCGCGGGCTGCGCCATTCCCCCGCTCGCGCTGACCCACGCGCGCAGCCCCAGGGCGATCGACGCGGACAGGCACGCGACGATCACGAGGGCGAGCGCGAAGATCGCCCACCCGAGCCGGCGGCGCGGGCGCCGGGCGGGCACGGGAGCCGGGTCGAGGACGGGCTCGACGACGCGCTCGAGCCCTTCGATGATCGGCGGCACGGTGAAGCGCGCGGGCTCGTACGGCGGCGCCGCCGCCGCGAGCTCGTCGGGGAGGTCGATCTCACCCGACGCGTCGGGCGCGTCGGCCATCGCGAACAGATCGCTGAAGCCGGCCTCCGCGAGCATGCTGCGCCCCGTCCGGCGGCCGATCGCGGCGGCGTACGCCTCGACGAACGCGCCGACGGTCGCGAAGCGCTCCTTCGGATCGCGGGACATCGCCTTGCGCACGACGTCGCCGAGCGTCTTGCTCAGCTCCGGGCGCTCCTCCTCCAGCGTCAGGATGCGGCCCTCCATCACGCAGCCGAGGAGCTGGCCCGGGTCGCCCGCGGGGAACGGGGAGGAGCCCACGAGCGCCTCGTGCGTGATGACGCCCAGGGCGTACTGATCGGTGCGCGCGTTCGCGTCCTTCGCCGAGCGGATCTGCTCGGGCGGCATGTAGCGCGGCGTGCCGAGCATCATGCCCGTCTTGGTCATCCGCTTCTGCGTCGCGAGGCGGCTCAGCCCGAAGTCGACGATCTTCACGGTCTCGCCGTGGTCGACGAGGAAGAGGTTCTCGGGCTTCAGGTCGCGATGCACGACGCCCTGCACGTGCGCGGCGCCGAGCGCGTCGCAGACCTGCACGAGGATCGGCAGGAACGCCTCGGGCGTCATCGGCCCCTCGCGCGAGAGGCGCTGCTTGAGGTTCTCGCCCTCGAGCAGCTCCATGACGAGGAACTCCATCCCGTCGGGGGCCTGCCCGGCGTCGTAGACGCGGACGATCCCCGGGTGGCCGAGCTCGCGCAGGATCTCCGACTCGCGGCGGAACCGCTCGAGCACGTGGTCCTTCTTGGCGAGCTCGCGGTGGAGCACCTTGACCGCCACGGGGCGGTCCTCGAGCGTGTCGTAGGCGCGGATCACGCGCCCCATCGCGCCCTGCCCCAGCATCGTCTCGAGGCGGTAGCGCTCGAGGAAGAAGGCGCCCTGCGTGAAGCCGCTCAGGTGGAGCGTCTGATCGAAGGTCGACTCCTCGTCCGCTTGCTCCTCCACCGCAGCTCAATTCGTACCCGAATCGGCCGCTCGCGCGAAGCGCCGCGGTCGATCGGCGCGCCCGCGCTCGGCGGCGCGTATCCGTCGCATCCACCCCTGTCGATACGCAACGGGCCGACGGGATTGCCCCCAGCGCCGCCGGCCGCCGTTGTACCCTATCGGGGGATGGGACCGACGGATGTGGAGATCGTGGCCAGCGTCATGGACGCGCTGCCGGTCGGGATCTGGGTCGCGCGCGCGCCGGGCGGGGAGCTCGTCTACGCGAACGCGCGCTTCGCCGAGATCATGGGGACGGGACCGCGCGCCGACGTCGCCGTGGGGGAGTACGCGGCGCCCTACGCCATCTACGATCGCGACGGGAACCTCTACGCGGAGGAGCGGATGCCGTTCGTCCGCGCGCTCGCGGCCCGCGCGACCGTGACGGTCGACGACATCGTCATCCACCGGCCCGACGGCGGACGCGCGGCGATCCGCGCCTACGCCCGCCCGATGTTCGACGGCGACACGATCACGCACGTCATCATCGCCTTCCTCGACATCACGCGCGAGGTCGAGGCCGAGGCGCGCCTGCGGCGCGCGCAGCGGATGGAGTCGATCGGCAGCCTCGCGCGCGGCATCGCGCACGACTTCAACAACCTCTTGTCGGTGACGCGCACGATCGCCTCGACGCTCCTCTTGTCCGAGGCCGACGCGGCGCGGCGCGAGGAGCTGCTCGCGATCGACGCGGCGGCCGAGAGCGGGGTGCGGCTGACGCGCTCGCTCCTCGCGTTCGCGGGTCGGGAGAAGGCGCGCGCGGAGCCGCTGTCCCCGAACGAGCTCGTCGAGCGGCTCGCCGTCCTGTTGTCCCGCGCGCTCGACCGGCGCGTCGTGCTGCGCACCGAGCTCGCGTCCGCGCGACACGTCGAGGGGGATCGCGCGCAGCTCGAGCAGGTCGTGATGAACCTCGTGCTCAACGCCCGCGACGCGCTCGCGGGCCCGGGGGTCATCACGATCCGCACGCGCGACGAGGCAGAGCACGTGGTGCTCGAGGTCGACGACACCGGGCCCGGCGTGCCGCCCGCGATCCGCGACCGCGTGTTCGAGCCGTACTTCACGACCAAGCACGAGGGGCTGCCCAGCGCGGGGGGGATCGGGCTCGCGACGGTGTACGGCATCGTCGAGGCGCACCTCGGCACCGTCGAGGTCGCCGACGCGCCCGGCGGCGGCGCGCGGTTTCAGGTGCGGCTCCCCTCGCTCGACGGCATCGTGCGTTCGGCGAGCGCGCCGGAGCCGGGCGCCGTCGTGCGCGGCGAGGGCCTGATCTTGGTGGTCGACGACGAGCCGGCGGTCCGCACCTGGACGCAGCACGCGCTCGAGGAGCTCGGCTTCCGTGTCCTCACCGCGCCGGACGGCGAGGCGGCGCTCGCGTCGCTCGAGGCGCACGCCGCCGAGCTCGCGCTCGTGGTGCTCGATCTGAGCATG
This sequence comes from Sandaracinaceae bacterium, assembly GCA_019637095.1. Lineage (GTDB taxonomy): Bacteria > Myxococcota_A > Polyangia > Polyangiales > Sandaracinaceae > JACKEC01. The sequence continues at coordinate 7,604 of JAHBWG010000073.1, forward strand.
CCGCGGATCGATGGGCGCGCGACCTACCTCGCGCTCCGCGCGCGTCGCCCGGATCTCAAGGTGCTGCTGACCTCGGGCTACGCGCTCGACGAGGAGGCGCGCGCGCTGCTCGCGCTCGGGGTCGATGGCTTCCTGCCCAAGCCGTTCGGCATCAGCCAGCTCTCCGCGGCGGTCGCGAGCGTGGTCGGTCGCGCGCGCACGTCACGGGGCGAACACGTCGCGCCACGCGAGCCGTGAGGGGACCGCGCCGCGCGTGACGACCCAACGCGTCGCCTGGACGAGCAGCTCCGGGCGCGCGGGGTCCATCGTCGGGTTCGGGCTGAACAAGAGGACGCGCCCCTCCCGGTAGCGGGCGGCGACGACCGCGGCGGTCCCCGGCATCTCGCCCGGGTGCGTGTCGTAGCGCGGCCAGTGGACGTCGGTCTCGAACGTGGCGAGCGGCACGAACGGCGCGAGCCCGGCGGCGCGCGCCGGCGCGATCAGCGGCCCGTTCTCGTAGTGCAGGACGACGGGCGCGGTCTCTCCGCGAGCGCGGAGCGCGGCCGCGCGCGTGCCTCGCCGCCACCTCTCGCCGGTCGCGTTCTCCGCCGCGACGATCCCGATCTTGTGGAACTCCGCCGGGCCCTGCATCGCGAGGTAGGCCCCCGCGCAGATCCCCACGTAGCCGCCCCCGTCGGCGACGAAGCGGCGCACGCGCGCGCGGCCCTCCTCGCCGAGGAGCTGGCCCTGCACGGAGCCGCGGCCGCCCGTGAAGAGCACCGCGCGCGCGCCCTCGAGCGCGCTGCCGTCGCGGAACGCCTCCGGCCCCACGACGCGGACCTCGAAGCCGCCCGCCGCCTCGTAGGCCTCGACCGCGGTGCGCAGCGCGGTCGGCCCGACCCCGCGCGCCTCGAGCACGACGACGCGCACGCGCTCGGGCTGCGCAAACGCGGCGCCCGCGAGCGCGGCGGCCGCGAGCGCGGTGAGCGCGGTGAGGCAGGTCCAGCGCTCGAGGCGCGTGCTGCGGCGCGGAGTCATCGGCTCCTCGGAGGATGGCGCCGCGCGCGCCGTGTCGCGAGCTCGCCGATCACGGCGCGCGCGTCACCGTCACCACGCCGTCGGCGAGGGTCGCGTCCCCGACGACCTCGAACGTCGCCGCAAGGACGCCGCGCGCCGTCAGCGCCGCTGTCAACGCGGCTTGCCGTGGTGCATCGGAGGCGGGCACCGCGACGGTCCAGCGCTGGCCCCAGCGTTGGATGAGGTGGCGCGCGAGCTGGTCGAGCGACGGCGCCGAGATCGCGCGGACCGACCCGTCCGCCGAGAACCGCAGCACGCCGCGCAGCGGCGGCAGCGGCCCGGGGCCGGTCGCGATCCACCGCGCGCGGCCGCCGGTGTCGGGGCAGCCGTCGCCGTCCTCCACGTCGTTGATCGTCTCGGGCTGGCCGGGGCAGCGGTCGTCCGCGTCGAGCACGCCGTCGCGGTCGTCGTCGGGCTCGGGGCACCCGTCCTCGTCCTCGAGCCCGTCGCGATCCTCGGGCTCGCGCGGGCAGCGGTCGTCCGCGTCGAGGATTCCGTCGCCGTCGTCGTCGGGGTCGGGGCAGCCGTCCTCGTCTTGCCAGCCGTCGCGGTCCTCGGCCTCGCGCGGGCACTGGTCGTCCGCGTCCGGGATTCCGTCGTCGTCGTCGTCGAGGTCGGGGCAGCCGTCCTCGTCCTGCCAGCCGTCGGCGTCCTCGGGCACGTCGGGGCACGCGTCGTCGCCGTCGTCGACGCCGTCTGCGTCGCGGTCGCGCACGGCGTCGGTGCAGCCGTCCTCGTCCTCGTCGCGGTCGAAGTCCGCCGCCTCGTTCGGGCAGCGATCGTCCGCGTCCGGCACGAGGTCCCCGTCGTTGTCGAGGTCGGGGCAGCCGTCGTCGTCCTGCCAGCCGTCGAGGTCCTCGGGCATCCGCGGGCACTGGTCCTCGGCGTCGACGATGCCGTCTCCGTCGACGTCGTGCGTGCGCGGCGCGAGCTCGACGCCGAACATCGCGCGCAAGCCCGGCGTGCCCACGCCGCCGCTCAGCCCGGTCCCCACGATCCAGCTCAGCGCGACGTCTCCGTCGGCCCAACGCGCGCCGAGGTCGCCCTCGACCGCGGTGGTCGGCGCGTGGAACGGCTCGTCGGCGTCGAGGCCGGTCACCACGCGCACCTCGAGCAGCGCGCTCAGGTTCTCGACGAGGAAGGTCGGCGTGCGGATCGCGCCGCCGAAGAAGAGCTCGTTGCGGAACAGCACGCCGAGCAGGCGCGGCTCCGCGAGGCGGTGCCGGTAGCCGATCTCGCCGCCGATCGCGAAGTCGAGGAAGCGGAAGTCCCCGATGACGCGCGCCTCGAGCTGCGGGTTGCCTTCGCCCGCGAGCTGCTGCTCGAGCCCCCACGGCAGGGTGAGCCCGAGCTGCACGGCGAGGCCCGCGCCTTCGACGCGCTCGTGGTCCGGCGTCGAGCCCTCGCCGAGCAGGCGCGCGCGCACACCGAGGAACGCGTCGCGCATCGCGCCGCTCGCGAGCGCCGGGCCGCCGTCGAGCGGGCTCGCGTCGGCCTCTTGCCAGATCACCACCGGCGCGTGGAGCACGACCGCCAGCCGATCGAGGACGCCGAGCTGCGCGGCGAGCTCGCCGCTCACCCGGTGGCCGACGATCGGGACGAGCTCGCCCGTGTCGAGCCGGCGCAGGGTGAGCGGCTGCGACGCGTAGCCCGTCCAGAGCGAGACGTCGTACGCCCAGGGCCCGGGGGTGCGCGTGCCCGGGATCCCGAGGTACCCGTGACGGTCGGGGCTCGGACGGAACCGCTCGATGTCGAGGCTCCGCGTCTGCCCGGCGGCGATCGCCGGGGCGAGGACGGTCAGCGCGAGCGTCGCGGCCCAGAGGGTACGCATCGGGGCGCGAGCATACCTCGGGTTCGGGTATCATCGCGCCCATGGGGGCCCGCGCCCGTACGTTGCTCTCCACCTCGCTCCTCGTCTTCGGATGCGGCGGCGGCGATCCGGCGCCCGCGCCGGCGACCGCAGGCGACGAGGCGAGCCGGGCGGAGGCGACGAGCGCGGCGGAGCCGACGAGCGCGACCACGCCGGCGCTGCGCCGTCTGGATGAACAAGTCATGTTGACGTACGAGGTGCGCCTCGACGACGCGCCGGCGCCGATCGAGGTGCGCATGGTCGTCCAGCAGCGGATCCTGCGGGGCAGGGCGGTGGCGGTGCGCCTCGTGCCGATCGGGACGCCCCTGGGCGAGGAGCCGGTCTACCCGCAGTGGCTCGTCGCGACGCCGGAGGCGCTGTCGGGGCTCGAGGAGACGGCCTCGCTGACGACGCCGGGGTTCGTCCCGATCGACGAGCGCGGCGCGCTCCGCACCGAGGCGGCGAGCGCGCAGCTCTGGCGGCTCGAGGCGCGCTGGCTGCGCGCCGGCGAGGCGAGCGGCGGGACGGAGGCGGCGGTCGGCTGGACGCTGGTCGAGCGCGTCGGCGCGATCACCGAGCCGGTGGCGGCGAGCGACTGCGTGCGCCTCGAGCGCGGCGACGACACGGCGAGCAGCACCCTGCTCGTCTGCGCGGACGTCGGCGTCGTCGAGCGCCAGGACGCCGCCGAGAGCCGCGCCGTCGCGTGGCGGCTCACGGCCGTCGGGGTGCGCCCTCAGGAGCTCGAGTGACGAGCGCCTCGCGAGCGAACGGTCGATGCCGCGCGTCCTGATCGTCGACGACGAGGAGAACATCCGGCTGGTCTTGCGGACCATGCTCGGCAAGCACGGCTACCTCGTCGAGGTCGCCTCGAGCGGCGAGGAGGCGCTCGCCGCCGCGGCGCGCACGCCGCCCGACTACGTGATCGCGGATGTCCGCATGTCGGGCATGAGCGGCATCGAGCTCGCTCGCGCCCTCGGTGCCCTCGAGTCACCGCCGACGGTGATCGTGATGAGCGCGTACGGCTCGGTGGAGCTCGCGCTCGAGGCGATGAAGGCGGGCGCCTACGACTACGTCAGCAAGCCCTTCAAGCAGGACGAGGTGCTCCTCGCGCTGCGCAAGGCCGAGGAGCGCGAGGCGCTCAAGCGCGAGAACCGCGCGCTCAAGGCCGAGCTCGCCGAGCGCTCGCGCTTCGCGGGGATGATCGGCCGCAGCGAGGCGATGCGCGCGGTGTTCCGCACGATCGAGAAGGCCGCCGCGTTCTCCACGACGGTGCTGATCCAGGGCGAGAGCGGCGTCGGCAAGGAGCTCGTCGCGCGCGCGCTCCACGATCGCGGGCCGCGCGCCGCGGCGCCGTTCGTCGCGGTGAACTGCGGCGCGATCCCCGAGTCGCTGATCGAGTCGGAGCTGTTCGGCCACAAGCGCGGCGCGTTCACCGACGCCTCGAGCGACAAGCCGGGCCTGTTCGAGGAGGCGAGCGGCGGCACGCTCTTCCTGGACGAGATCGGCGAGCTGCCGCTCGGCACGCAGGTCAAGCTCCTGCGGGTGCTGCAGGAGGGGACGCTCCGTCGCCTCGGCGAGACGCGCGACCGCAACGTCGACGTCCGGGTGGTCGCGGCGACGGTGCGCGTGCTCAAGGACGAGGTCGACGCCGGGCGGTTCCGCGAGGACCTCTACTACCGCCTCAACGTCCTGCCGCTCCACGTGCCGCCGCTCCGGCAGCGCAAGGAGGACCTCTCCCTGCTCATCGATCACTTCATGGAGCGCACCAACCGGCGCCTCGGCACCGCGATCCGCGGCATCGACGCGCGCGCCCACAAGCTCATGCTCGCCTACCACTGGCCCGGCAACGTGCGCGAGCTCGAGAACGTGCTCGAGCGCGCCATCGTGCTCGCGGACGGGGACATCCTCTCCGAGACGGACCTGCCCGAGCGCCTGCGCGAGCCCGACCCGGTGCAGGCGGTGCTCGCGACGGGCGAGCTGTCGATCAAGAAGACGCAGCGGTACATCGAGGAGACGTTGATCCGCCGCGCGCTCGAGGAGACCGGCGGCAACCGCACCAAGGCGAGCAAGCTGCTCGAGATCTCGCACCGCGCCCTGCTCTACAAGATCAAGGACTACGGGCTCGGGTGAGCCTCCAACGGCTCAACCCGCCGGGACGAAGCGGACGAGCAGCGCGCCGCCCTCGACGCTCGAGCCCTCGCTCGCGAGGACCTCGGCGACCTCGCCGCCGATCGGCGCGCGCAGCTCGTTCTCCATCTTCATCGCCTCGATCACGACGCAGGGGGCGCCGTGCGCGACCGCCTGCCCCGCGGTGACCAGCACCTTGACCACGCGCCCCGGCATCGGCGCGCGCAGCTCCGTGCCGCCGCCGCCGAGCGTCGCGCCGCCGCGCCGCCGCGCGCGCATGCGCTCGGAGAGCACCTCCGCGCCCGCGCGGCGCTCGCCCGCGGCGAGCTGCACCGCGTCCGGCGGCCCGCCGATCGCGAGGTCGATCACGCGCGCGCCGATCCGCAGGCTCAGCCCGCCGGGCACGCGCACGACGTCGACGTCCTGCGGCTCCCCGTCGAGCGCGACGCCGACCCGGCCGTCCGGGAGGATCGTCACGTCCACGTCGCGCTCCTCGCCCTCGATGGTCACGCGGTACTTCATCGCGCGGGAAGCTAGCATGTCGGGGGACTGTATGAAGGCCGTGGAGGAGCAGGCGACGCGCAGGGCGCCCGAGGGCGCGGGGAGGGCGGCGAAGAAGGGGCCGAAGGCGGCGCCCGAGCGCGGCTCGCGGTTCCGGCGTTGGCTCACGCACCGGCACGATCCCTTGACGGGGCTGCTCCTCACCATCCCGGTGTTCCTCGTCTATCACCTCGGGATCTTGCTCATCGACCTGCGCAACGGGGTGGATCTGGTGAGCGGGCTGACGTTCCTGCTCCTGCAACGAAGCTTGCTCGCCTACGTGCTCGTGACGCTGGGGTACGCGGTCGCGATCGGCGTCGCCGCCGCGATCCTGCGCAAGAAGGGGAAGATCCAGCCGGCGGAGCTCCTGCCGGTGCTCGGCGAGAGCGTCGTGTTGGCGCTCGTGATGGCGTTCACGGTCGGCTGGGCCACCTCGCACCTCGTGGACTGGCAGGCCGGGCCGAGCGCGATGGGGCCGCTCGAGAAGCTCGTGATGGCGGCGGGCGCGGGCTTCCACGAGGAGCTCGTGTTCCGCGTCGGCGTGTTCGCCGGCGGGACCTGGCTGCTCCAGAAGGCGATGAAGGAGCGCTCGGAGCTCAAGCCCGCGCTGGTGATGGCGCTGTTCTCCTCGGTGGTGTTCAGCGCCATCCACTACGTCGGGCCGTTCGGCGACCCGTTCCGAATCGACAGCTTCGTGTTCCGCGCCCTCGCCGGGCTCTTCCTAGCCGGCGTCTACCGCTGGCGCGGATTCGCCGTCGCGGTCTACACGCACACGATCTACGACCTGATCGTGTTCTTCCTCTGATCCGAGCCGACGGACCCGAGGGGGCCGGAGGTCATAGGATCCGGATCTGGAACTCCGCCGTCACGCTGTGGTGCTGGTCCATGCGGACCGTACAGAGGGTCGAGGTGCTGCACCCCGGCGCGTTCACCCAGCGCAGGAACGTGTATCCACTCGCGGGGCGCGCCGTGAGGGAGACGGAGGTGTTGATGGGGTAGTACTCGCTGCAGTCGCTGGGGCAGCTGATCCCGCTGCCCGTGACGGTCCCCGCGCTCACCGTGCTCACACCCAAGTGGTAGTGCGTGGGAGCGAACGCGGCGATCAGGTCTCGCGCGGCGGTCATCTCGACGGTGCACGTCGCAGTGGTCTGTGAGCCCTCGAGGCACGTCGCCCCGCTCCAGCTGTCGAACCGCGCGTACGTCCCGGGCTCGGCGCGCAGTCGCACACGGGTCCCATAGTCGTAGTCGCCGGCGCAGGTGTTGCGTACGCACGTGAGCCCCGCAGGTTCGGCGCTCACGCTCCCCGACCCGGAGATCCTCACGGTGATCCGACGGGTGGTGATGCGGAAGGTCGCGAGGGCCGAGCGGTCGCCGTTCATCGCGATCGTGCAGACCTCACCCGAGCAGGCACCCTGCCAGCCCGCGAACTCCCAGCCCTCATCGGGGATCGCGGTCAGCGTCACACTCGTGCCGTGGTCGAACGTCGTCTCGCATCGGGTGCCGCAGTCGATCCCTCCGGGGGACGAGCGGACGTAGCCGGCCCCTTCCCTCGCGACGCGCAAGACACGTTGCACCGGGTTGAAGATCACGCCGACCCCGCGGTCGCTCGTCATCGACAGCGTGCAGGTGTTGCCGGTCACTCCCGCACACGCGCCGTCCCACGCGACGGTGACGTTGCCGGAGCTCGGCGTCGCGGTGAGCGTGACGCTCGTCCCGTGCGAGTAGCTCGCGCTGCACGTCGAGCCGCAGGAGATCCCGCCGGGGCTCGAGGCGACGCTGCCGCTCGCCGTGCCCCCGAGGCGGACGTCGAGTCGGCGCGAGAGGAGGTCGAACCGCGCCGTCACCGAGCGCGCCGCCGTCATCGACACGGTGCACACGTTCCCCGAGGTGCTCGCGCAGCCGGTCCAGCCGCCGAACGAGCTGGTAGCTCCGTTCGCGGCCGCGGTCAGCACGACGTCCGTGCCGTGCGGGAAGTCCGCGCCGCAGGCGGAGCCGCTGGCGCAGGAGAGGCCGGCGGGCATCGAGCTCACCGAGCCCGCGCCCGAGCCGCTCCAGCCCACCGTCAGCCGACGCGAGAGGAGATCGAACCGCGCCGTCACCGAGCGCGCCGCCGTCATCGACACGGTGCACGTGTTGCCGGAGGTGCTCGCGCAGCCGGTCCAGCCGCCGAACGAGCTGGTGGTTCCGTTCTCCACCGCCGTCAGCACGACGTCCGTGCCGTGCGGGAAGTCCGCGCCGCAGGTGGAGCCGCTGGCGCAGGAGAGGCCGGCGGGCATCGAGCTCACCGAGCCGGCGCCCGAGCCGCTCCAGCCCACCGTCAGCCGACGCGAGAGGAGATCGAACCGCGCCGTCACCATCCGCGCCTCCGTCATCGCGACCGTGCAGGTGGCGGTGGCGCCCATGCAGGCGCCCGACCAGCCCGCGAAGCTCGACGTCGCCGACTCCGGCGCGGCCGTCAGCGTGACCATCGTGCCGTGGTCGTAGTCCTCGGTGCAGTCGGCGCCGCAGGCGATCCCCGCCGGCATCGAGCTCACCGACCCGGTTCCGGTCCCGGCGAGCGTCACCGCGAGCGCGCGGGGCACCAGGGTGAACGTCGCGGTGACGCTGCGCGCCTCGGTCATCGAAACGGCGCAGCTGCGGCTCGCGCCGGCGCAGGCGCCCGTCCAGCCCGCGAACGTCGACGTGGCCACGTCCTCGGCGGCGGTCAGCGTGACGAGCGTCCCGTGCGCGAACGCCGCGTCGCACGTCGTGCCGCACGCGATCCCTGCCGGGCTCGACGTGACCGAGCCGGCGCCGTTGCCCGCGCGCGCCACGCTCAGCGTGCGGCTCAGGAGCGTGAAGGTCGCGGTGACGTTGCGCGCCTCCGTCATCGAGACGGTGCACGTGGTCGCGCTCCCGCTGCACGCGCCCGACCAGCCCGCGAAGCGCGAGTCCGCGGCGGACGCCGTCGCGCTCAGCGTCACCGTCGTGCCGTGATCGAACGTCGCGGCGCACTCGCCGCCGCACGAGATCCCCGCGGGGCTCGAGCCCACGGTGCCGTTGCCCGAGCCGGCGCGCGTGACGGTGAGCGTGCGCGGTCGCAGCGCGAAGCTCGCGGACACCGCGAGCGGCGAGGTGACGCGCACGGTGCAGGTGGGCGAGGTGCCGCTGCACGCGCCCGACCAGCCCTCGAACGTCGAGGTCGCGTCGGGCGTCGCGGTGAGGGTCACGGTGGTGCCGTGATCGAACTCGTGCGTGCAGTCGGTCCCGCAGTCGATGCCCGCGGGGCTAGAGGTCACGGCGCCGCTACCCGACCCGACGCGCGTCACGGTCAGCTCGCGCTCGCCGAGCGCGAACGTCGCCGTCACCGCGCGCGCCTCGGTCATCGCGACGGTGCACGTCCTCGACGTGCCGGTGCACGCGCCGCCCCAGCCGGCGAAGGTGGAGCTCGCGTCGTCGGTCGCGGTGAGCGTCACGCGCGCGTCGTGCTCGAACGTGGCGCCGCAGCGCGAGCCGCAGTCGACGCCGGCAGGGCTCGAGGTCACGCGGCCGCTGCCCGTGCCGGCGAGCTGCACCTCGAGCTCCCAGCGACGCACCGCGAAGCGAGCCTCGATGGTGCGCGCCTCGCTCATCGTCACGAGGCACGTCGCGTCGGCGCCGCTGCACGCGCCGCTCCACCCCTCGAACGTGGAGCCCGCGTCCGGGCTCGCGGTGAGCGTGACGACCGCGCCGTGCTCGAACGCCTCCGCGCAGTCGGCGCCGCAGTCGATCCCGGCCGGGTCCGAGCGCACGACGCCGCGCCCCGCGCCGGACGTCGTCACCGTGAGCGCGTAGCGGTTCGTCTCGAAGCGCGCCTGGATCCGACGCGCCTCGGTGGCGGTGACCTCGCACGTCGGGCCCGACGCCTCGCAGCCGATCCAGCCCGCGAAGGCGGTGCCGGGCGCGGGCGTCGCGGTCAGCGTCACCCGCTCGCCGTGGGCGACCTCCATGCTGCACGTCGTGCCGCAGTCGATGCCCGCCGGGTCCGAGACGATCGTCCCGGCGCCGTCTCCCGTCGGCTCCACCTCGAGCGTATGGCGCCGGCGCACGAGCTCCGCGCGCACCTCCGCCGACGCGTCGAGGCGGACGGTGCACACGTCGTCGACGCCCGCGCACGCGCCGCTCCAGCCGGCGAAGATCGAGCCCTCCTCCGGCGTCACGCGCAGCCGCACGAGGCTGCCCTCGGGGAAGCTCGCCGAGCACGTCGCGCCGCAGTCGATGCCCGCGGGCTCCGAGCGCACCGCGCCCGCGCCGTCGCCGGAGGTGCTCACCATCAGCGCGACCTCGCGCAGCGTGAAGGTCGCGCCGATCTCGAGGTTCGACGTCACCGTCAGCGTGCAGACCTCCGAGCCCATGCACTCGAGCCCGTGGCCCGACCAGCCGGCGAAGCGCGACGGCGCGATCGCGCTCGCGCGCAGCGTCAGCTCGGTGCCGCGGCGGACCTCCATCGTGCACGCGGTCATGCCGTCGCCGCACGCGATCCCGTCGCCGTCGCTCAGGACGGCACCCTCGCCGTCCCCATGCAAGGTGACTTGCACGGTGTGCGTCGCCGGGTCCGGCGGCGGCAGGCCGCCTTCGCCCTCGGGGACGCCGCCCCCGTCGCCGACCATCCCGGCGGCGTCCATCGGATCCTCTGCGCCGCCACATCCGGCGAGGATCAGGATCAAGAGGCTTGCAATCAGGGTGGTCTTGTGCATGTGGCGCTCAGCGTCCTTTCGGCGGCGCAACGGTAGCGGACGACGGCCGCGTGTCGAGCCGCGGTGTGCGCCAGTGACGCCGTCGCGAAATCGCGCTTCTTCGTCGCGGCTCAGAATGCCGGCCGGGTGCCTCCACTCATGGGGCATGAAGCGCCTCGCCCCTGGGCTCCTCCTCCTCGTCCTCGCGTCCTCTTCGGTCCTCTGCGCCGGCGCCGCGCGCGCCGACGACGAGTCCCCGTACGCGGACATCCCGGCGTTCGATCGCGAGTGGGCGATCGCCGTCTACGGCACCGCTCACACGGGCTCCTATCACGCCGCCGGGATCGGCGGCCGCGTGCGCTGGCAGCCGTTCGGCGACGACGTCCCGTTCGGCCTCGAGGCCTACCTCGAGGCGACGATCGTCGACTGGGCCGGGGAGGGCCTCCGCCACGACTACCCGAACGGCTTCAACGTCTTCTTTCCCCTGCGCCTCGCGCCGGACGCGCGGCTGCGCCTGTTCCTCGGGTTCTGCGACATCCTGAGCTTCGTCGAGCCGGCGCAGGACGGCGCGCCGCGCGCCGACGACGTGCTCTTCGGCGCGCACGCGGGGCTCGGCGCGGAGTGGGCGCCGCACTCGATGTTCAGCCTGTTCGTCGATCTCGTGTTCAACGGCTACGCCGGGCACGACCGAGCGTCCGCGGACTGGACGGGCGGCGTCGGCGAAGAGCTCGTCCCGTTCTGGAACGTGCAAGCGAACCTCGGCGCGCAGTTCCACCTGGGGCGCTGACGTGAGCGCCCGCTTCGCATCGATCGTCGGCCTCGTCGTGCTGCTCGGGTGCGCGCGCCCGAGCGGCGAGCCGCTCCCGCTCGGCGCCCGCGCCGGTGACTGCGGCGCCTGCCACGAAGACCACTTCGACGAGTGGGCGGGCTCGCCGCACGCGGCCTCGGCGCGCTCGCCGGTGCTCGAGGCGATGCTCCCCGAGGTCGAGGCGGTGTGGGGGGCGCGCGCGCGCGACGCGTGCGTGTCCTGCCACGCGCCCGCGCACGCGCCCGGCGACGAAGGCATCGGCTGCGTGTCTTGCCACGCCGCGGCGGGCAACCACGCGGAGCGGGACGGCGCGCTCGTGGTCGACCTCGCGAGACCGATCGCCGGGCCGTTCGGCGACACCGGGCCCACGCTCGCGCACGCGACGCGGCGCGGCGCGTTCCTCGCCTCGCCCAGCCTCTGCGGGACCTGTCACGAGCTCACGGGGCCGAACCTCGTGCGCGAGCCGACGTTGACCGAGTACCGCGCGTCGCCGGCCGCCGCCGAGGGGATCACCTGCGCCGACTGTCATCTCCCGGACGCGGGGGAGCGCCCGCTCGCGAGCGACGCGACGACGCCGCGCCGGGTGCGCTCGCACCGCTTCGTCGGCTTCGATCCGCCGTGGGGCGCCGCCCCGGAGGAAGCGGCCGCCGCCGCCGAGCGCACGCGGGCGCTGCTCGCGGAGGCGCTCTCGCTCGAGGTCGAGCGCGACGCCGGTGGTGTCCGCGTCACGCTCGCGAACGTGGGGGCGGGGCACTCGGTGCCGACCGGCGCCGCGTTCCTGCGCGACCTCTGGGTCGACGTCGAGGTCGACGGCGTCGTGGTCGCGGCGCGCGTGCTCGTGCTCGGCGACGTCCCCATGCGGGGCGACACGCCGGTGCCGCTGCTCACGCGCGCGGATCGCGTCGAGGTCGGCTCGCTCCCCGCGGGCGCCTCACGCGCGGCGCGCGTCGCGATCGAGGGGCCGCTCGAGGTCGTGCTGCGCGGCCGCGCGGTGCGCGACGACGTCCTCGCCGCGCTCGGCCTCGAGGCGCGCGCGGCCGAGGTCCCGACCCACGAGATCCACCGCGTGCGGCGCGCCGACTGAAGGGAGCGCTCGTCCTCGTCAGGGCGCGCCGCAGGCCCCGAGCGAGCACTCGAGCCCCGCCGTGCAGCAGCCCCCCTCGTTGCACGCCGGCGTGGCAGCCGGGCGGCTCGGTCCGTCCGCACAACACACCTCGAGCGCGCCGCCGCAGTCGAAGCACTGGTTCACGACGGACCGGCACTCCCTCGCACCCATGCAGGGCTCGCCGGTGTCGCAGCAGGGCTGCCCGTCGAGCCCGCACTCGGGGGTGGTGGAGGTGCACCCGCCGAGGAGCGAGCAGGCGAGGAGGGAGCCGGCGAGCAGGGAGAGACCGCGGACGCGCATCGTGGACCTCGTGGAGAGACGAGGCCCGGTCTACCAACCCGGCGCGACGCGCTCCATGGGGAGCGCGTCTACGCCGGCGTCGTAGGTGCTAGCCGCGCAGGCGCGCGCACTCGACCCAGCTCACGCAGCGGTCCGTGTAGCAGCTGTCGCGCACCTCGGGGACGGTGCCCCGGGGGCAGGGCGGCGCGAGGCGGCGGCAGGTCAACGTCGAGCCGTCGCTCTCGCACGTCGAGTCCTCCCCGTCGCAGACCCCGTCGCGATCGGCGTCGGCGGTGCACGCGCTCGACGCGCACGCGCGCTGGCACTCGGCCTCGGTCGCGAAGATCCGACCCGTGCACGCGGAGCCGTCGCCGCAGCCGCAGCCGCTGATCGTCTCGCAGCGCCCCGACAGCGCGCCCACGCCCCAGCCCATGATCATCCGGCACAGGCCGAACTCGCCGGGGCGGATCGGGTCGCACGCGGCGGGCCCGCCGCCGCCGCAGTCGAGCGTGTGCCAGAGACACTGCCCGTCCACGCAGCCGCAGTCCCCGCTCGGACCGTAGGGCAGGCCCTCGCAGGTCGTCGCCACGCGCTCGGCCGCGCAGACCTCGCCGCTGCAGCCGGAGCGCAGACAGTCCGCGCCCGTGCGGCAGCGGTTGTCGGCCGACGTGCCCTCGAAGCGCGCGTAGTAGCGATCGTCCGGCGGCACCGAGGGGACCGCGCGGCACTCGGCGAGCTCACACAGCCCCGCGCGACACACCTGCCCCGCCGGGCAGTCCGCGTCGAGGCGGCAGGCCGGCGCGACCGCGACGCAGAAGCCGTCGCGGCACGCCTCGCCGGGCGCGCAGTCCCCGTCGCCGCGGCAGGACGGCGGCGGCGCCACGCAGCGGCCATCGCGGCAGACCTCGCCGCGGAGGCAGTCGCCGTCCGCCGCGCAGGCGACGGGCGGCGGAAGGCAGCCCTCGGGACGCACGCACGCGCCGGTGTAGCAACCTCCGCGGACCTCGGGCACGGTGCCGGCTTCGCACACCGGCGAGGGCGCACGGCAGCTCAGCGGCACGTCGTCGCGGAAGCACAGCCCGCTCCCGCAGGCGGTGAGGCACGCGGCCTCCGACTCGAAGATCCGCCCGCCGCACGTGTCGTCGCCGGGGCAGCCGCAGCCGCTGATCGACGTGCAGGTGCCGGTGGCGGCGCTCACGCCCCAGCCGAGCACGCGATCGCATGCGCCGAGCTCTCCGTCGCGGATCGGCGCGCAGGCGGTGACCGGCGGGTCGGTGCACGAGTCGCGGTGCCAGACGCACTGTCCGGCGACGCATCCGCACGCCCCCGAGGGGCCGTAGGGCAGGCCCTCGCACGTCGTGAAGGCGCCCTCCGCCGCGCAGACCTCGCCCGAGCACCCGCCGATCACGCAGTCCGCGTCCGCGGCGCATGCGTTGTCGAGCCCGATGCCTTCGAAGCGCTCGTAGTAGCGGTCGCGCACCGAGACGGTCGGCGTGCGCTCGCAAGGCACCTCGACGCACGCGCCGGCGAGGCACACGCGTCCGGCGGCGCAGTCCGCGTCGACGCGGCAGTCGGGCGCGGGCACGCACTCGTCCGTATGCCAGACGCACTGGCCGGCGACGCAGCCGCAGCCGCCGGTCGGCCCGTAGGGCAGGCCCTCGCACGTCGAGGCGCCGATCTCCGCGGCGCAGATCTCGCCCGAGCACCCGCCGACGAAGCAGTCCTCGTGGCGCACGCAGGCGTTGTCGAGCCCGGTGCCCTCGAAGCGATCGTAGAGCGGATCTTCACGCGGCACCGTCGGCTGGGCGACGCAGTCCGCGCGCACGCACGCGCCGAGGCGGCAGACCTGATCGGTCGGGCAGTCGGCGTCGGCGGCGCACTCGGGCGGGCCGACGAGGTCGGCGCACGCCGCCCAGGTGACGCAGCGATCCGTGTAGCAGGCGTCGCGCACCTCGGGGACCGTTCCGTCCGCGCACTCCGGCGCGACGCGCCGGCACGCGAGGCGTGTCCCGTCCGCGTTGCAGGTCGGGTCCACGTCGTCGCACTCGCCGTCGCGATCCGCGTCGGGGCACGGCGGCTCGCCGGCGTCGTCGGGCCCGCCGTCCTGGCCGTTGGCGTCGGCCTCGCCCGGGCCGGCGTCGGCCTCGGGCGCGCCATCCATGCGACCCCCTCCGTCGCTCGTCGGATCGACGCCGCCGCCGTCGCAGCCCGCGAGGCCCAGCGCCAAGAGCGCCGCGCACGCGCCACACGTCCAAGCTCGTCCTCTCATCACGTCACCTCATCCCGAGTGAAGGTCCAAGTCGAGCGTCGCGCGCCGCGCCCCGGCGCCATCGTGCGACGAGACGGAGCGTAGCAGCGCTTGCAACCCCCGCGCAGGCGCGCCCCCGGAGCCGCCTCCGCCCTCGCCGCCGCGGGCGTCGTGACGAGCGCGCGCGGCAGCCGCTCGCGTGCGCGGCGGTCGGCGCGTGCCCGCGAGCGCACGTGGGCGCGCTCGCTCCCGAGAGGTGCGCCGGTGTCGTGTGGCCGCGACGCGCCCGCGGAGCCGGCGCGCCCGCGGCGTGGACGTCCGCGGGAGAGCCGCGTTCGATGGGCGGCGCCGAACGAACGAGGGCGCTGTGACGCGGTGCGTCGGGGCTCGGGCGCACGCGCGCGGAGGCCCACCTGGGGTCGGCATGCCCCGGCCGGCGCGCCGAACGTTCCGTGCGCGACGCTGGCACGGCCATCGCACAGCGCGTCGCGCATGCACGCTCGCCGTCTCTGCGTCGCCGTCGGTCTGTTCGCCGCGTGGGCCCTCGTGCCCGGCTGTGCTCCCGAAGTGAGTGGCTCGTTCGTCCGCCGCTGCTCCGTCGACACCGACTGCCCGATGGGGCCGTGCGTCGACGGGGTGTGCCGGGACCCGCGCATGGGGGGCGGGGACGCGGGCTCGGGCGGCGGCGGCGACGTGGACGCCGGAGGCGAGCCGACCGACCCCACCGACCCCACCGACCCCACCGACCCGCGACCCGGCGAGCGCGAGGAGCTCTGCGGCAACGGCATCGACGACAACGGCGACGGGCAGGTCGACGAACAGTGCGCGTGCGAGACCGGCGTGACCCAGCGCTGCTTCGGGGGCCGCGCGGGGATGGCCGGCGTGGGGATCTGCGCGTGGGGCAACCAGACTTGCGTCGCCTCGGGCGAGTTCGGCGTGTGGGGCCCCTGCGAGGGCTGGACCGGCCCGGCCGAGGAGGCCTGCGACGGCGTCGACAACGACTGCGACGGAACGGCCGACGAGGGCTGCGAGTGCCCGTTCGGCGGCTCGCGCACCTGCTACACCGGCCCGCCGGCGACGCGCGGGCTCGGCCGCTGCACCGAGGGGAGCCAGGTCTGCGTCGAGGGCGGCTGGGGCCCGTGCGAGGGCTCGGTGCTCCCGGACACGGAGATCTGCAACGGCATCGACGACGACTGCGACGGGGTGGTCGACGAGGGCTGCGAGTGCCCGCCGGGCTCGACGCGCAGCTGCTACGAGACGCCGAGCGGCATGCCCGGCGGCGGCACCCCGGGCGTCGGCCTCTGCCGCGAGGGCACGCGGAGCTGCGTGGCGCTGCCCGGCGGCGGCAGCGGCTGGGGCGCGTGCGGCGGCGCGAACGTCGCGACGGCCGAGGTGTGCCGCAACGGGCTCGACGAGGACTGCGACGGACTGATCGACGAGGGCTGCACGACGCCGATGGTCGACTGCACGATCGCGGACGTCCTCTTCCTCGTCGACACCACCGGCTCGATGGGCGGCGAGATCGGGCAGATCCAAGCGCGCCTCGGCGACACGATCATCCCCGGCCTCGCGCGTGAGATCGCCGACGTGCGGTTCGCGGTCGCGAGCTTCGACGACTTCGCGGTCGGCGGCTACGGCAGCCCGGGCGACGTGCCCTTCCGCCTGGTGCAGTCGCTCACCGCGGACGTCGGCGCGACGCAGGCCGCCGTCAACACGCTGCGCGCGATCGGCGGCGCGGACGGGCCCGAGTCCCAGGTCGAGGCGCTCTACCAGAGCGCGACCGGCGCGGGCATCGGCACCTTCGTGCCGCCCCGATCCGGCTGCGCGGGCGGCGTGGGCTACCCGTGCTTCCGGCCGGGCGCGACGCCGATCATCTTGCTGTTCACGGACGCGGAGTTCCACAACGGGCCGGGCGGCGCCTTCCCGTACTCGGGCATCTCGCCGACGCCGCACACCTACGCGCAGGCGGTGAGCGCGCTCAACGCGATCAACGCCAAGGTCCTCGGCCTGATGAGCGGGGCGGGCGCGCGCGATCACCTGCGCGCGATCGCCCGCGACACCGGCGCGCTCGCGTCCGACGGCTCGCCGATCGTGTTCGACATCGGCGCCGACGGCCGCTCGCTCGGCACGGACGTCGTGCGCGCGGTGCAGACGCTCTGCCGCTGACGACTCGGTCAGGATCCTCTCGTCCGCGCGGGGCGCTCGTGCGAGAATGAGCGCACCCGCTGATGAACGCTCGGCACGTGTGGCTCGTCGTGTCCGTGTCGCTCGCCGCGTCCGCGTCGGGCTGTCTGCTCGATCGCTCCGGCACCGGGGCGCCTCAGGACGGCGGCGGCGTCGACGGCGGGCGCGTGGACGCGGGAGCGGACGGTGGTCACGACGCGGGCCCGGCCGATGACGCCGGTGTGGACGGTGGTCTCGATGGCGGCGGCCCCGACGCGGGCGTCGATGGCGGCCTCGACGCGGGCCTCGACGCGGGCTTCGATGGCGGCCTCGACGCGGGCTTCGATGGCGGCTTCGACGCGGGCTTCGATGGCGGCTTCGACGCGGGCTTCGATGGCGGCTTCGACGCGGGCTTCGACGCGGGCTTCGACGCGGGCTTCGACGCGGGCTTCGACGCGGGCCCGCCGAGCTGTGACGCGCTCTACGGGCGCGCGCCCGGGTACATCTACTGCCGCGAGACCGCGACCGAGTGCGAGTTCTTCACCCGCCACCCGATGGGCGGGACCTGCACGAGCGCGTGCAGCAACCTCGGCGGGACGTGCCTGCGCCGCTGGCGAGACAGCGACGGCGCGGGCAACGAGTGCGTCCGCCGTGACTCCACGTCGAGGGTCTGCGGAACGACGGGGAACACGAGCGACATCTGCGTTTGCTCGCGCCCCTGATGGACGCGCACGCGCGGTGGTGAGACGACGCGGGCGCGCTGGCGCAGTATCCTCCGCCGAGCGCGGATGACCGAGGAAGGCCACGCGCCCGCGAGCATGCCGCGGGTGGGACCCTACGAGCTGCTCCGCCGCATCGGCGTCGGCGGGATGGCGACGGTGTACCTCGCGCGGCTCGGCGGCGTGGAGGGCTTCACGCGCATCTACGCCCTCAAGGTCTTGCACCCGCACCTCGCCACGCAGCCCGAGATCGTCACGATGCTGATGGACGAGGCGCGCATCGCCTCGCGCATCCAGCACCCCAACGTGGTCGGCATCGTCGACCTGGGCGAGTCCGACGAAGGCGTCCTCTACATCGCGATGGAGTACGTCGACGGCGTCTCGCTCGACCGGCTCCTCGCGCCCAAGCCCAACTTCCGGCCGCACCGCCTCATCGTCCCGATCGCGATGGACGCGCTGCTCGGTCTCGCGGCCTCGCACGACCTCGTCGGCGACGACGGCCGCTCGCTCGAGCTCGTGCACCGCGACGTCTCGCCGGGGAACCTCCTCGTCGGCACCGACGGCATCGCGCGCATCACCGACTTCGGCACGGCGAAGGCGCGCGCGCGCGCGACCCGGACGATGCCCGGGGTGGTCAAGGGCAAGGTCGGCTACGTCGCGCCGGAGGTGGCGCTCGGCCGCGCGTTCGACCGGCGCGCGGACGTCTTCTCGATGGGGGTGCTGCTCTGGAACGCGCTCACCGGGCAGCGCCTCTACGACACGGACGACATCGCGAAGAACGTCGCGCAGCTCGCGACGCTCGACGTGCCGCCGCCGAGCACGATCGGGCTCGGGCCGCCGGCGCTGTTCGACGAGCCGATCCTCACCGCGCTCGCGCGCTCGCCCGATCGCCGCTTCCCCGACGCGCGCGCGATGTACGAGGCGCTCGAGGACGCGCTCGCGATGAGCGGCGGCGAGCCGCCGCGGCGACAGATCGGCGAGTGGGTCGAGACCTCGTTCGCGCGCCTGCTCGAGAAGCGGCGCGAGCTCGCCGACCCGGACTTCGAGGTGCGACCCGTCGAGCTCTCGAGCGACGAGGGAGAAGACGCGACGCGCTCCTTCCGGACGGTGCCGGGCGAGACGTCGGAGCTCGCGGCGCTCGCCGCACCCGAGTGGATGAGCGCGGGGCCGGCGGCCTCCGAGGCGGGCTCGACCGAGCCGCCGCCGACCGAGCCGCCGCCCGCCGACGAAGGATCCGACCGGACGTTCCGCCTCGCGCTGCTCTTCGTCGTGATGCTCGTGCTCGGGCTCGCGACCGGCGTCGGCATCCTGTTCCTGCTCACGCAGCTCGCGTGAAGCCCGCTCAACCTCCCGAGCCGGCGACGCAGCAGTCGAACAGCGCGATGAAGCAAGTCTGGTGGACGGCGACGCCGACCGTGCGCGCGCGCGTGTGCGTCAGCGCGGCGTAGTGGCCGCTCGAGTGGCTCCAGCCCCAGACCGCGTCGGCGCCGTCGCGGAAGCCGGGGCCGGCGGCGATCTCGTTGACCGTCCACGAGTCTTGCGGGAAGCCACATGCGGCCGCGCGATCCCACGGCCAGCTCCCGTCCGAGCCCACGTGGCCGCACGAGCGGCTGCCGCCGACGTCGAGGGCGTGGCGTCGCGCCGCGCACATGAGGCGAGCGTCGACCTCCACCGGCGCGAGGCCTCGGCTCGCGCGCTCGTCGTTGATCGCGCGCAAGAGATCGCGCTCGGCGTCCGTCAGGTCGCCGGCGGGGGGGCCCGCGTCGGGTGCCGCCGGCGCGCCCGCGTCGGGCGGCGACGCACCCGCGTCGGGCGGCCACGCGCCGGCGTCTCGGCCCCACGGCGCGCTCGCGTCGGGTGCGCCCGGCGGCGCGCCGGCGCCCGCGTCGTCGGGCGCGACCCGCGGCGGCGGGGTGCCTGGCGCGCCCGGGGGGCGCTCGGCGGTGATCTCGCCGACACAGCCGGCGAGGCACAGGGCGCAGATCAGGGAGGCGAGCCGCACGGACGAAGGGCTCAGCAACCGGCGTACCCGCGGCCCTGCCTCGGAGGAGTCGCGGCGGGCTGTACCTCGCCGGGTTTCAGCCCGCAGGGTCGATCGCGCCCCCCGTGCGTCAGTCGCTCCTCGGTGGTATCCGTCCGAGCCGCCGTGCTGACCGTCCTGCGCATCAAGAACCTCGCGATCATCGACGAGCTCGAGGTCGAGCTCGCGGGCGGCCTCAACGTCATCACCGGCGAGACCGGCGCGGGCAAGTCCATCCTCATCGGCGCGCTCGGGCTCGTGCTCGGCGCGAAGGGGCGAGCGGAGCTCGTGCGCACGGGCGCCGAGGCCGCGGAGGTCGAGGCGCTCTTCGAGCTCGCGGACGACGAGCCGGCGCGCGCGCACCTCGACGCGGCCGGGATCGAGGTCGAGCGCGAGCTGGTGATCCGCCGCGTCCTCTCGGCCAACGGGCGCACGCGCGCCTACGTGAACGGGACGCTGACGACGGCGGGCCAGCTCGCCGACATCGCGCGCGGCCTCGTCGACATCTCCTCGCAGCACGAGCACCACACGCTCGTCGATCCCGCGACGCACCTCGGCTTCCTCGACGCGTTCGGCGCCCTCGGCGCGAAGCGCGCGGAGGTCGCGGCGGCGCATCGCGCGCTGCGGGACGCCGAGGACGCGCTCGCGCGCTCGCGCGGGGCGGTCGCGGACCGGGGCGAGCGCGAGGACTTCCTGCGCTTCCAGATCCGCGAGATCGAGGCGCTCGATCCGCAGCCCGGCGAGGAGGACGCGCTCGCCGCCGAGCGCGCGCGGCTCGTGCACGCCGAGCGCCTCGTCGCGGCGTCCGCCGGCGCGGAGGAGGCCCTCTACTCGAGCGACGACGCGCTCTGCGCGACGCTCGATCGGATCGCGCGCTCGGTCCGCGAGGGCGCGACGCACGATCCGGCGCTCGCCCCGTACGCGGACGGGCTCGAGGCCGCGCTCGCGCAGCTCGAGGAGGTCGCGCGCGAGCTCGGCGCGTACGCCGAGGACGTACGCGTCGATCCCGAGCGGCTCGCCGAGGTCGAGGAGCGCGCGCACCGGCTGCGCCGCCTCACGCGCAAGCACGGCGGCGACGTCGAGGGGGTGCTCGCGCGGCTCCTCGAGATGCGCGCGGAGCTCGCGGAGCTCGAGGGCGTCGAGGAGGCGGTCGAGCGCCTCGGCCGCGAGCGGGACGCCGCGCACGCGCGCGCGGCGCGGGCGGCGAGCGCGCTCTCGGCGGAGCGCCACCGCATCGCGGGCGCGCTCGGCGACGCGATCGGGCGCGAGCTCGCCACGCTCGGCATGGGCGAGGCGAAGGTCGAGGTGCAGATCGAGCCGCTCGCGGAGCGGCGCGGCGAGCTGTCGGTCGACGGCGCCCGGCTCGGCGAGACGGGGATCGATCGCGTCGAGTTCCTGATCGCGCCCAACCGCGGGGAGGTCCCGCGCCCGCTCCGCAAGATCGCGAGCGGCGGGGAGCTCTCGCGCGCGCTGCTCGCGATCAAGCGCGTGCTCGCGGGCGCGGGTCGCGCCTCGCTCTACGTGTTCGACGAGGTCGACGCGGGGGTCGGCGGCGGGGTCGCCGAGGTGATCGGGCGCAAGCTCTCGGAGGTCGCCGCGCACCACCAGGTGCTCTGCGTCACACACCTCGCGCAGATCGCCGTCTACGCGGACCGGCACTTCCGCGTCGACAAGCGCGTCGTCGACGAGCGCACGCGCAGCGCGATCGAGCGGCTCGGCGAGTCGGAGCGCCTCGAGGAGGTCGCGCGCATGGTCGGCGGCCTCGAGGTCACCTCGCGCACGCGCGCCGCGGCCAAGGAGCTGCTCACCGGCGCCCGCGCGGCTCGTTGAGCTCGCCGCTCGCTGCGGATGGCGCGCGTCCCGCTCGCGCCGCTACGCTGTCGGGGTCGCGCGTGGCGAACATCGGCTACATCCAGGTCGTCCGGCACTGCAACCACTTCTGCGGGTTCTGCTCGAACCCGACGACGGCGTACCACCACACGTTCGAGTCGATGGCGGCGCTCGTCGACGACCTCGTCGGGCGCGGCTACTTCGGCGTCGTCTTGACGGGCGGCGAGCCGACGCTCCACCCCGAGCTGCCGCGCATCGCCGCGTACGCGCGCGAGCGCGGCCTCCACGTCCGCATGATCACCAACGGCACGCGGCTCGCGGACGAGGACTTCGCGCGCGCGCTCGCCGAGGCGGGCCTCGCGCTCGTCCACGTCTCGATCTACTCGGTCCGGCCCGAAGTCGAGGCGCGCCTGCGCGGCGCCGCCGGCACGCTCGAGCGCGCGCACGCCGCGCTCGAGAACGCCCGCCGGTTCGGGATCGAGGCGAACGTCAACTGCGTGATCAACCGGCTCAACGCCGACCACCTCGACGAGAACGTGCGCGTGCTCGTCGCGCGCCACCCGCACGTGCGCCACTTCGTGTGGAACAACCTCGACCCCTCGATGGGGCGCGCCGAGGCGAACCAGGATCTCTTCGTCCCGCGGCTCGCCGACTTCGAGCTCTCGCTCGCGCGCGCGCTGCGCTTGCTGCACAAGAGCGGGCGCTCGTTCCGCGTGGAGCGCGTGCCGCTCTGCTACATGACCGACTACGCGTGGGCGAGCACCGAGACGCGCAAGATCGTCAAGGGCGAGGAGCGCGTGGTGCACTTCCTCGACGCCAAGCAGACGGTCCGCCAGACCGACTGGGAGCACGTCTACGGCGACGCGTGCGCGCCGTGCTCGCTGCGCGAGATCTGCGGGGGCCTCTTCGATCGCGGCGACGCGTACGATCCGGCGGAGCTCGCGCCGGTGTTCGTGCCGATGGAGCCCATCGTCGAGCGCATCATCGGGGACCCGGCCGATCCGAGCTACCCGCTGCGCACGCTCGCACAGTGGCGGCCGGACTTCGAGCGGCGGCTGGTCGCGGCGCGCGAGGCGCCGCCGCGAGCCCGCGGGGAGCCGCCGCGCGATCCGAGCGCGCCGCCGGTCGGGCTCGTCACCGAGGAGAGCCTGCGGCGCTTCGCGCGCGCGAGGGACGCCGACGCGCGCCGCGCGGCGCGCGCGAACGTGGCGCTCGAGGCCGTCGAGGCGCCGCCGGAGGAGCGATGACGCACCCTCGCCGAGGCGCGCGGGGCTGGACAACGCGCCGCGGCCGCGGTAGCTCCGTCCGCGTCGGGGCTTCCCCCGGGGCCCCGCCGACCCCAACGGAGAAGGCATGAGCGAAGCCGAGAGCGCCCACGGCAAGCTGTCCAGCGTGGACCGCCAGTGGAACCAGAACCGCCTGCTGGTCCTGTTCACGGGCACCGTCCTCGCGGCCCTCGTGATCATCTACGTCATCGCCAGCCTCAAGCTCGGCGACTTCACGTGGAACCCGCTCGCGCACGACCCGTTCGTCCACACGTGGCCGGCCTCGAACTTCCTCTGAGAACGCGGTCTTGACGGCTCCTCGCGCGCCCCGCCATGATCCTGGCGGGGAATGCGCGGCGTGGCCCGAACTGCCCTCGTGGTCTTCGCCGGCCTGCTCGCCGGCGCCGGCCTCGCGCGCCCCGCGCACGCGCAGGACGTGTCGGCGCGCGACCGCCAGTCGGCCGGCGAAGCCTACGACCGCGGCACCGCGGCCTACCTGGCCGAGGACTTCGAGGGCGCCGCGAGCTGGTTCGAGACCGCGTACCGCCTCGCGCCCGCGGCCGCCGCGCTCGTGCAGGCGACGCGCGCGCACCAGCGCGCGGGCAACGAGCAGCGCGCGGCCACGCTCGCGCTGCGCCTCCAGGCGCTCTACCCGGACGACCGCACGGCCCGCACCACCGCGCAGCGGGCCCTGGCGGCGGCGCGCCGGTTCCTGCGCGTGGACGTGACCTGCGACGGCGAGTGCGCGATCGAGGTCGGTGGCGCGATCATGGGCCACACGTCGTTCTTCCTCGACCCGGGCGCCGAGCACCGCGTCACCGCGGAGTTCGAGACCGGGCGCGTGACGCAGACCGCGGCGGGCGCGGCGGGCGAGACGGTCTCGCTCGCGTTCGAGGCGCCCGCGCCCGTGGCGCGCGAGCCGGAGCCTGAGCCCGACGAGCCCCGCGACCGCGCGGCGCCCGAGCCTCCGGCGGCCGAGCCGCAGCGCGGCGGCGGCGGCGTCCCGCTCGCCGTGACGGTCACCGCCTTGGTCGTCACCGCCGGGCTCGGCGGCGTGCTGATCTGGTCGGGCCTCGACGCGCTCGACGGCGTCGGGGCGTACGAGGCCAACCCCACGGCGGAGGGCCTCGCCGACGGACGGTCGCGCGAAGAGCGGACGAACTGGCTCATCGCCGGCACCGCCGTGGCCGCGGCGGCGACCTTCGTGCTCATGCTCTTCACGGATTGGGGTGGCGGCGAGCCCGACGCCGCGGTCACCCTCGACCTGGGGCCGCACCATGCCATCCTGGGAGCCAGGGGACGCTTCTGATGGCCGCACAGCCCATGCTCGCTCCGCGCACGGCGGACCTGACGGGGCGCACGCTCGGCCGCTACGAGGTGCTCTGTCAGCTCGCCTCGGGCGGCATGGCCACCGTGTACGTCGCGCGGCGCGGCGGCGTCGCGGGGTTCGAGCGGCTCGTCGCGATCAAGGTGCTGCACCCGCACCTCGCGCACGACGAGGACTTCATCTCGATGTTCCTCGACGAGGCCCGCCTCGCCGCGCGCATCCGTCACCCCAACGTCGTCGCGACGCTCGACATCAGCGACACCGAGGGGGACGGCTTCTTCCTCGTGATGGACTACGTCGAGGGCGATCACCTCGGCCACCTCCTGCGCGGCGCGGCGCTCGGCGGCGAGCGCCTGCCGGCGCCGGTGACCGCGCGGATCGTGATGGACGCGCTCGCGGGCCTGTCCGCGGCGCACTCGCTGACGAGCCCGGACGGCGAGCTGCTCCAGCTCGTGCACCGCGACGTGAGCCCCCACAACATCCTCGTCGGCGCGGACGGGATCGCGCGCATCACCGACTTCGGCGTCGCGAAGGCGCAGGTTCGTCTCTCCTCGACGCGCGACGGGCAGTTCAAGGGCAAGCTCTCGTACATGGCGCCGGAGCAGGCGGCGAGCGGGCAGGCCGATCAGCGCTCCGACCTGTTCAGCATGGGCATCGTGCTCTGGGAGGCGCTGACCGGGCGGCGGCTCTTCCGCGGCGAGAACAACGCCGACGTCCTGAACAAGATCCTCAACCCCGAGGTGCCCTCGCCTTCGCAGCTCGACGCGGTGCTCGCGCCGTTCGACGCGGTGGTCCACAAGGCGCTCGCGAGGGAGCCCGACGATCGGTTCCAGAGCGCGGAGGAGTTCCTCGAGGCGGTCGAGGAGGCGGCGCGCACCTGTGGCGGCGTCGGGACGCCGCGCTCGGTCGGCCGCGAGGTCACGCGGTGGCTCGCGGACAAGATGGCGACCGAGAAGCAGACCATCCAGACCTCCATCGACGCGCTCGGCCGCAACGAGCTCAAGCCGGGGGTCCTGCCGCGCCCCATCGAGAGCGGCTCGCACCCGACGGGCGCCTCGCCCGTCCCCGTCCGGGTCGACGAGGTGACCGCCGGCGCGCGGCCCTCGACGATGCCGCACCGTCAGCCCGAGCCGAGCCGGCGCGGCCTCGTGCTCGCGGGGCTCGCCCTGCTCGTCCTGTTCGTGCTCGGCAGCGCGACGGCGGCGTTCGTGATGTGGCCGCGCGGCGACGCGGCGGCGGTCGCGCCGCCGGCGAGCGCGCCCTCGAGCGCCGCCGCGCCCGCGCCGCGGGGCGTCGCCGAGGAGCCCGCCGACGATGGCACGGCCGCGCAGACGGAGGCGGCGGCGCGCGCGGAGACGGACGAGGCGCCGAGCACCGAGCCCACGGAGCCCACGGAGCCCGCGGACGTCGACGAGGCGGCCGAGCCTGGGTCCGGGACGCGCTCCGAGGGCACGCGCGGCGGCACGCGCGGCGGGCGCCGGAGCGCGCGCGGCGGCGATCGCGGCGCCGGCGGCGGTGGCGACGACGACGAGGGCGTCATGCTGAACCCGTACCGGCGTTGAGCCTGCGCGAAGAACGAGCGCGCCGGCTCGCGGCCTCGCGCCGCGAACGTGTCGGCCGCGCGACGCGCTGGTATCCTTCTCGCGGCCTCATGCGGTGGTGCCTCGAGAGCGGAGTCGTGCTCGCCCTGGCCTGGGTGGCTGGCGGCTGCCACGTCTACGACGCCTCGCTGCTCGACGCGGGCACCGACGCCGGGGGGGTGACCCCGGACGGAGGCGGGTGCAACAACCGCGACGTCCCGCCGCGCCCGACGGCCGCCGACGGCGCCGACACCGAGGAGATCATCTTCGGGCTGCGTCAAGTCGTCTTGCAGCAGCGAGAGGGGGACGTCTGGCGAGGGATCGGCCGCGACCTCGACGGCCTCTGCACGTACCCGCCGGACTACCCCACGGAGTGCCGGCCGCCGCGGCGCGCGCGTCCCCCCGCCGACGGCGACGACGGGATCGACAACGTGTTCGGCTCGGACCTCTACCCCCTCGTCGAGCTCGCCGTGCGCGGCCTCGAGGACACCGCGCGCCAGGCGCAGGAGGAGGGGCGGCTCCCGGTCGTGCGCATCCGCGGCTGGAACGGCATGGACGACGACCCGCGCGTCGACGTCACGGTGACCAACGCGATCTACGCCGTGCGCAGCGACGGCGACGCGCCGCAGCCGCACACGGTGAACGCCGACTTCGAACCGGAGGTCATGGGCGCGCGCGCGCCGCTGCCCCTGTGGGACGGCACCGACTTCGGCTTCTTCCGGCGCGACACCTTCTTCGACGGAGACCCGGACCGGCCGACGATCCGCGACGACACCGCGTACGTGTCGAACCGGTTCGTGGTGGCGCGCCTGCCGGAGCGCGTGGAGATCCTCTTCCCCGCGCGCGACGTCGGCGTGCTCGTCCGTCTCACCGACGCGACCGCGGTCGGGCGCATCTCCGACGACGGCCTCACGCTCGAGCGCGCGACGGTCGCCGGGCGCTGGAGCGTCCTCGATCTCTTGTCGACCGCCGAGAACGTCGGCATCTGTCGCGACAGCGAGAGCTACGAGATCCTCTCCGGTCAGCTCGACACGATCGCCGACGTGCGCTCGCGCCCGGGCACCGGCGGCGAGGGGGTCGAGTGCGACGCGCTCAGCCTCGGGGTGGTGTTCACCGGCTCGCGCATGCGCTGGGGCGGGCTCACGGACGGGCCGCCCGTCCGCAACGTCTGCACCGACCCTTGAGCCGCGCGATCGCGACCACAGCGCCCGCGCGATCGGGTAGCGTCGGGCCATGTTCGAGCTCGGGCCTCACATCCCCACGCAGGCGGTCGCGGCGCAGGCGCGCACGGTCGGCGAGATGCTCTGGCTGCGCGCGGCGCGCAGCGCGACGCGGCCGGCCCTCTACCACAAGGAGGACGGACGCTGGCGCGAGACGACCTGGGCCCAGATGTACGAAGCGGCCGCGCGCGTCGCGCACGGGCTCCGGGCGCTCGGGCTCTCGCCGGGCGATCGCGTCGGCGTGCTCGGCCCCACGCAGCCGCCGTGGGCGATCTACGACTTCGGCGCGCACGTCGCCGGGATGGTCAGCTTCGGCATCTACGCGAAGCAGTCCGTCGAGCAGGTGCGCTACCTGCTCGGTCACAGCGAGGCGAAGGTCCTCTTCGTCGCGGAGCCCGAGGAGCTCGAGGTCGTGCTCGAGGCGGCGCGCGGCCTCGAGGGCCTCGTCGCGATCGTGCCGTGGACCGAGGCGGTCCATCGCGACTTCGCGGGGCGCGATCCGCGCATCGTCTCGCCCGCGCGCTTCTGCGGCGAGCGGCTCACCGAGGCCGAGGTCGAGGCGATCCAGACCGCGATCGATCCCGACGACACGGCGATCTTCATCTACACCTCGGGCACGACCGGGCCCCCGAAGGGCGCGATGATCTCGCACCGCAACATCCTCTCCTTGCTCGCGGCGGCGGTCGAGGTGTCGCCCTGGTACCAGAGCGACATCTCGCTCCACTTCCTGCCGATGGCGCACGCGGCCGAGCGCGTGCTCGGCTTCTACGGGCGCGTCAACAACGGCATCCCGGGCGCCTACGCGACGAGCACCGCGACCGTGCTCCAGGACCTGCTCGAGGTCCGCCCGACGGTGTTCGGCTCGGTGCCGCGCATCTTCGAGAAGGCGTTCGCCAAGATCCACTCGGAGGTCGAGAAGAAGCCGGCCCCCGTGCGGCGCCTCTTCGCCTGGGCGGACGCCGTCGGCCGCGAGCGCGCCGAGCGCGTGGTGCGCGGGCGCCCGATCCCGCCGCTGCTCGCGCTGCGCTACCGCGTCGCCGAGCGGCTCGTGTTCGAGCGGCTGCGCGCGGTGTTCGGTGGGCGCGTGCGCGCGATGATCACGGGCGCCGCGCCGACCGCGCCGGAGATCCTCCGCTTCTTCTGGGGCGCGGGCCTGCCGATCTACGAGGCGTACGGGATGACCGAGTCCACCGTGATCACGCACATCAACCGCGAGAGCGCGGCGAAGCTCGGGACCGTCGGGCGCGTGATCCCGCCGACCCAGTGCAAGATCGCCGAGGACGGGGAGATCCTCGTGAAGGGCCCGTGGGTGTTCCGCGGCTACTACAAGAACGAGGCGGCGACGGTGGAGACGGTGAAGGACGGCTGGCTCCACACCGGTGACATCGGCGAGATCGACGAGGACGGCTTCTTGCGGATCACCGATCGCAAGAAGCACCTGATCATCACGGCCGGCGGCAAGAACCTCGCGCCCGCGAACATCGAGCGCGCGCTCAAGGGCGAGGACCCGCTGATCTCGCAGGTGCACGCGCACGGCGATCGGCGCCCGTTCGTGAGCGCGATCGTGACGCCGGCGCCGCTCGAGACGCTCGAGTGGGGCAAGGAGCGCGGCATGGTCACGGACGCCGAGATCGCCGAGCGCACGCGCGAGCTGATGGAGAACCCGGCCGGCCGCTCGGAGGCGCTCAACGCGTCGATGGTGAAGATCGTCGCGCACCCCGACTACCAGGCGCGCGTGCGCGCGGCGGTGCGGCGCGGCAACGCGCAGCTCGCTCACGTCGAGCAGGTGCGCAAGTTCATCCTGCTCGAGCGCGACTTCTCGCAAGAGGAGGACGAGCTGACGCCGACGCTCAAGCTCAAGCGCAAGGAGATCGAGGCGAAGATGGCGCCGCTCTTCGATCGGCTCTACGCGGACGACGGCTTCGGCCTGACCCCCTGACGAGGCGTGCTCAGGCGGCGAGGACCTGGTGGAGCTGCCGGACGGCCGCCGTCTGGATCTGACAGACCCGCGCCGCGCTCACCCCGAGGCGCTCGCCGATCTCGCCGAGCGAGGCGCCCTCGAACAGGCGCGCCTCGAGGGTGAGCTTCGCCGGGCCGGGGAGGGTGTCGAGCAGCGAACGGAGCCTCGCGCGCTGTCGGCTCTCGTGCGCCGCCTCGTCGGGCGCGATCGCCGCTGCGTCCGCGAGCTGCACCGCCGGCTCGCGCGGGCCGCACGCGTCGATCGAGACGACGTGGCGGGCGCCGATCGCCCGGCACCGCTCGACCTCCTCGGGCGCGAGGTCGTCGCCCTCGCGCGCGAGCAGCCGCATCTCGCCGCGCGTCCGGGGATCGAGGCGGCGGATCGCGTCGATCATGCGCTGGCGCACGCGGACCCGCACCCACGTCGACTCCGGCACACCGTAGCCCTCGAACGTCGCGAGCGCGTCGAGCACCGCGATCCGGCCCTCGGCCACGAGGTCCTCGTGGTCGAGCCCGCGGCCGGCGCGCGCCAGCGGCTCGAGCCGCCGGGCGAGCCCGCGCACGAGCGGCTCGTACTTGGTCAGCGCCGCCTTCGCCTCGCCTTCGCTCCACGGGGTGTTCGTGTGCTCGCTCATCGGTCCCTCCGCGGTCGGCCTCTCGCAGCGCGCGTGCCACGCTCGTCACGCCCCGCGGCGCCTGCCGTCGCGTGGACGCGCCCCCCCGCGGTGGTGCATCCGTCCACTCGAGTGGCGGCTCCGGACACTCGGCGCGGCCGTCGCTGCCCGTCGAGGGCCGCAGCGACGCGCGGCGCGCGCCGGCACGCCTCCTGCGATGAGCCGGCGCGACGCTCCACCCACTGCGACCGAGGTCACCGATGTTCGCTCAAGCGCTCCCTCCGCCCCCGTCCGCTGGCTCGTTCGAGTCCAGCGCCCCCCCTGCGGCCGCCACCGATGGCGTCCTCTTCGTCGCCCGGTTCGGGCTCGAGGAGCGCCGGCGCTTCGAGCGCGCGTGCCGGCGCGCCGGCCACCGCGCGATCGTCGTCGGCGCCGCGAGCGTCTGCCGCGAGCTGCTCGAGTCCGACGGCATCGCGCCCGCGTGCGTGTTCGTCGACCCCGAGCTCGGCGGCGCGCGCGAGCTCGTCGCGTGGATCCGCGGGGCGCCGCGGTGGTGCGCGCTCTCGGTGATCGCGCTCGTGCCTCACCCGGCGGAGGGAGCCTACGTCCACGCGCACGCGCTCGGGGTCGACGACGTGACGCTGCGCTCCGACCTCGGGACGATCACGCGGCGGCTCGGCGCGCTCGACGGCCGGCCGGCGCGCCCCTCGGCGCCGACGCGGGGTCGGGCGTTCGTCGCCCACCCGGACGGGGAGCGCCGCCGCGTCGTCGGGCGCGTCCTGCACCAGGCGGGCTTCGAGGTAGCGTTCGCCAGCGACGCCGCCGACCTCCTGCGAGGCGTCGAGGCGTGCGCGGACACGGCGCTCGTCGCGATCGCCGAGGAGCTCGCGCGCCCCGGGTCGGCCCTGGTCGGCGAGGTGCGCGGCGTCGCGGGCAAGGCCGACCTCCCGGTCGTGATCCTCGACATCGAGTCGGGGACCGAGCACGCGGGCGGCACGCTCGGTCGCCTCGGCGTCGTGGCCGACGCGGCCGCGCCCGACAACCTCCTGTTCGTCGTCAACGAGCTCGGCGCCCACGCCTCCGCCGAGCAGCGCGCCTCGCAGCGCCTGCTCTACTCCACGCTCTGCGCCTTCCGCCGCGCCCACGAGGTGAGCCCCGAGTTCGGGCTCACCTACAACATCAGCCGCGACGGCATCTACGTGCGTACGATCGATCCTCCCGCGATCGGGACGAGCGTCTGGCTGGAGCTGCGCCCTCCCGGGACGACGGCGATCGTGCACCTGCGCGCGCAGGTCGTCTGGACGCGTCGTGCGGCGGACCGAGGGCACGCGACCGTGCCGTCCGGCTTCGCCGTGCAGGTCATCGAGGCCGAGTGTCCGCCCGCCGACCTCGAGCGCTACCGCGCCGCGTACCACGCCTTCCGCGAGGAGCCGCGACCCTACGTGGTCGAGCCCACCGCCGAAGCGCCGTCGACGCGGCCGAGCAGCCCGAGCGGGCTGCCGCGGATCCTCGTCGCCGACGACGACGAGCGCACCCTCGGCGTCTACCGGCGCCTCTTGGCGGGCCGCTACGAGATCGTGACGGCGAGCGATGGCGTCGACGCGATCGCCAAGTTCTCGCGCGGCCGCTTCGACGTGGTCCTGACCGACATCGGCATGCCGGGCGCCAATGGGCTCGAGGTGCTCCGGAGGGTCCACGATCTGCGTCCGGCGGTGCCCGTCATCATGGCGACGGGCGCACCGACGATCGACTCCGCGATCGAGGCGGTCGAGCACGGCGCGTTCCGGTACCTCACCAAGCCGTTCGACGCCGAGACCCTGGAGCGGACCCTCGAGCGCGCGGTCCAGATCGGCCGGCTCGCGCGGCTCAAGCAGGACGCGCTGCACCTGCACTCGGACTCGCTCGGCCGGCCGACCGCCGCCGAGGAGCGCGAGGCGTTCGAGCGGGCCATCGATGGCGTGTACGTCGTCTACCAGCCGATCGTCTCGCTGCGTGACCGCAACGTCTTCGGCTACGAGGCGCTGGTCCGCTCGACGGAGCCGACGCTGCCGCACCCGGGCGCGCTCTTCGCCGCGGCCGAGCGGCTCGGCGAGCTCGACACCCTCGGTCGCGCCATCCGCGCGTGCGCGATCGCTCCGTTCGCGGACCGCGCAGACCGGCTCCTCTTGAACCTCCACCCGCGCGATCTCCTCGACGACGAGCTCTTCGACACCACCTCACCGCTCGCCGACATCGCGCACCGCGTGACGCTCGAGATCACCGAGCGGGCCTCGCTCGAGGGGATCCCGAACAGCGTCCGGCGCATCGCCGATCTGCGCGCGATGGGGTTCACGATCGCGGTCGACGACATCGGAGCGGGGTACGCGGGGCTCACGAGCTTCGCGCAGCTCGAGCCCGACGTCGCCAAGCTCGACATGTCCCTCGTGCGCGACATCCACCGCGTCCCCACCAAGCAGCGGCTCGTGCGCTCGTTCGCCGAGGTGTGTGACGACCTCGGCATCGTGCTCGTGTGTGAAGGCGTCGAGACCGAGGAGGAGCGCGACTGCCTCGTCGAGCTGGGGTGCGACGTGCTCCAAGGCTACCTCTTCGCGCGCCCCGACCGGGCCCTGATCGTGCCCGAGCTCTGATGGCGCGCCGAGGCCCTCTGCGCGGGATGTAGGGGGCTCGGGGTTGCAATCGGCGCCGTGAGCGGGTTCACTCGTCGTTCGAGCCCGCGGGAGTACGCGAGAGGAGTTCGGGTGGACGTGTTCCGATCGCCGGTGCCGAGCAGTGAGCCTCCGGACGGCGTGCTCGACCACCTCCTCGAGGGCTTCCAGGTCATCGGGCGAGACTACCGCTACCTCTACGTGAACGAGGCGGTCGCGCGGCAGGGGAAGAGCACGCGGGCGCACCTCCTCGGTCGCACGATGCACGAGTGCTACCCAGGCATCGACGCGACCCCGATGTTCGCGGTCCTCTCTGGGGTGATGGAGACGCGCGCGGCCGCCGCGATGGAGAACGAGTTCACGTTCCCCGACGGCACGCGAGGATGGTTCGAGCTCCGCTTCGAGCCGGTGCCCGAGGGGGTCGTCATCCTCTCGGTCGACATCACCGAGCGCAAGCTGACCGAGGAGCGGTTGCGACGCTCGATGCGGGCGCTCGCCACCCTCAGCCGGTGCAATCGGACGCTGGTGCACGCCGGCGACGAGAGCGCGTTCCGCCGCGACCTGTGCGAGCTCCTCGTCGAGACCGGCGGCTATCCCCTCGCGGGGATCTTCGGGTCCAGTGGCGACGGCGCGCTCGCGCTCCTCGAGCGCGCAGGAGAGCCGGCGGTGCACCTCGCCTCGGAGCGCGCCGCCGAGCTCGCGCGCGACGCGTCGGTCAGCTCGCGCGAGGTCATCGCGCACGCCTCGAGCGGCGAGCCGGGGCCGCGCTCGCTCATCGCGCTCCCGGTCGGCGCCTGCGCACGTCACGGCGTGCTCGTCGTCGCGGCGTCCGAGCCCGAGGCGTTCGACGGCGACGAGGCAGACCTCCTCACGGAGGTCGCGCTCGACCTCGCGCACGGCATCGAGACGCTGCGCGACCGGCGGCGCCTCGAGCGCTCGATGGAGGAGCTCGCGCGGCTCGAGGCGCGCAGCCGCGCCATCTTCGACCACCTGCCGATCCCGGCGTACGTCTTCCGGCGCGACGGTGAGCGGTTCGTGCTCGACGAGCTGAACCAGGCGGCGCTCGACCTCGTCGCCGACCCCGAGACCGCCTTGCGAGGGCGTGGGCCCGAGGAGGTCGCCGAGGGCGTGCCGCACGCGAGCGACGATCTCGTCCACGCCGCGCTGTCCCGCGCGGTCGTGCGCCGCGAGCTCGACTGCCGGCTCCCGGGCACCACGCGCACGCGGCGCGTCGCGCTCACGTACGGCCGCGTCCCGCCGGACCGGGTGATCTTGCACGCCCGCGACGTGACCGATCAGCGGCGCACCGAGGCGCAGCTCGCGGGCGCGCAGCGGCTCGACGCGATCGGGCGGCTCGCCGGCGGCGCGGCGCACGACTTCAACAACCTGCTGAGCGTCATCCTCACCTACGCCGAGCTCGCGGCGGAGCCGCTGCCGGCGAGCAGCCCGATCCGCGAGGACCTCGAGCAGATCCACGCCGCCGCGCAGCGCGCCGCGACGCTCACGCGCGGGCTCCTCGCGTTCAGCCGGCGCCAGATCCTGGAGCCGCGCGTCGTCCACCTCGACGAGGTGATCGACGGCATCGTACCGATGCTCCGGCGGCTGCTCCGCGAGGACATCGACGTGCGAGTCCACCCGTGCCGCGCGCTCGGCCACGTGATGGCGGATCCCGGGCAGATCGAGCAGGTGATCATGAACCTCGCCGTGAACGCCCGCGACGCGATGCCGCTCGGCGGGTCGCTGACGATCGAGACGGCGAACGCCGAGCTCGACGAGGACTACGCGGCGCGGCACGTCGGCGTCCAGCCGGGGCGCTACGTCTGCGTGGCGGTCACGGACACCGGCGTCGGGATGGACGCCGCGACGTGCGAGCGCATCTTCGAACCGTTCTTCACGACCAAGGAGATCGGGCAGGGGACGGGGCTCGGGCTCGCCGTCGTGTTCGGGATCGTCAAGCAGAGCGGCGGCAACATCTGGGTCTACAGCGAGCCCGGTCGCGGGACGACCTTCAAGGTCTACCTCCCGCGGGTCGACGAGGCGCTCGAGCCGGCGTCGGCGCAGGCGCCCCGACCTGCGCTGCGGGGGGGCGAGACGATCCTCCTGGTCGAGGACGAGCCCGCGGTGCGCCGCGCGGCCGAGCGCATCCTTCGCGCGGCCGGCTATCGGGTGCTCGTCGCGGGCGGCGGCGCCGAGGCGCTCGCGCTCGCGTCGGCGGAGCCGGGCGAGATCCACCTGCTGCTCACCGACGTCGTGATGCCGGAGATGAGCGGCGGTGAGCTCGCGACGCGCTTCGGTCGGGCGCGACCGAGCGCGCGCGTGCTTTACTCGTCGGGCTACACGGACAACGCGATCGTCCATCACGGCGTGCTCGACCCCGGCAAGGAGTTCCTCGCGAAGCCGTTCTCCGCGGTTGAGCTCACCCGCAAGGTGCGCGCGGTGCTCGACGGCGAGACGGGCGACGGCTCGTCGGGAGCGCGCGGGGGGGGCGAGCCTTGAAGGAACGTCGTGCGCCCGTCCGCGCGCGCGAGCGGCTACGCTGAAGCGCCATGTCGCGACCCATCCTCCTCGTGGACGACGACGACCGCGTGCGCCACGTCGTCGAGCGGATGCTCGCCTCGGTCGGTCACCCGATCCGCCCGGTCGCCTCGGGCGCCGAGGCGCTCGACGCCATGCGCCGCGAGACGTTCGCGCTCGTCATCACCGACGTCACCATGCCCGGCATGAGCGGGCTCGAGCTGCTCGAGCACATGCGGGGGCTCGAGGCGGCGCCGCCAACCGTCGTGTTCTCCGGCGAGGCGACGATCGATCGCGCGGTGCGCGCGATCCAGCTCGGCGCCGTCGACTTCCTCGCCAAGCCGGTGGAGCGCGAGCGCCTGGTGCTGACCGTGAAGAACGCGCTGCGCCTCTCCGGGCTCGCGGCCGCGCACGCCGCGCTCGCCGCGGAGGCCGCCACGCAGCGCACCCTCGTCGGCTCGAGCCCCGCGATGCAGGAGCTGCGCGAGCTCGTCGCGCGCGTCGCCGCCTCGGAGGGGCGCGTCCTCATCCTCGGCGAGAACGGGACCGGCAAGGAGCTCGTCGCCGCCGCGATCCACGAGGGCTCACCCCGCGCGGACCGCCCCCTCGTCAAGCTCAATTGCGCAGCCGTTCCGGAGAGCCTCGTCGAGAGCGAGCTGTTCGGCCACGAGAAGGGGGCGTTCACGGGGGCGCTCAAGGCGCGCGCCGGCCGCTTCGAGCTCGCCGACGGGGGCACCCTGTTCCTCGACGAGATCGGCGACATGCCGGCGGCGATGCAGGCCAAGCTGCTCCGCGTGCTGCAGGAGGGGGCCTTCGAGCGCGTCGGCAGCGAGCACACGATCACCGTCGACGTGCGCGTGATCGCGGCGACCAACCGCGACCTCGACGAGATGGTCGACGAGGGCCGCTTCCGCGAGGACCTCCTGTACCGCCTCAACGTCGTGACCGTGCACGTCCCACCGCTGCGCGAGCGAGCCGAGGACGTGCCCGAGCTCGCGCGCCACTTCCTCGCGAAGGCGCCGCCGCGTGCGGGCCGCCCGTTGATGCTGACGGACGCGGCGCTCGCGCGCCTCTGTCGCCACGACTTCCCGGGCAACGTCCGCGAGCTCGCGAACTTCGTCGAGCGCCTCGGGATCCTCGCGCCGGGCCCCGTCGTCGACGAGGCGGAGGTCGAGCGCCTCCTGCGCCCTCGCCGCCGCGCCGCGCACGAGCCGACCGAGGGCGTCGCCGCCCCGCTCTATCGACCCGGGGTCGCGTTCAAGGATCTCGAGAGCGAGGTCGAGCGGCGCATCTTGATCGAGGCCATCGAGGCGCACGGCGGCGCCAAGCTCGACGCGGCCGCGGCGCTCGGGATCGAGCGGTCGCACTTCTACAAGAAGTGCCGCAAGCACGGGATCGAGTAGCGCGCGCCGCGCGGGTGGTCGGAACGACCACCCCCGTTGGTCGCTCGTTCCTCTCGAGGCGCGCGAGGGCACGCGACGCGTGCGCGCTGCGCGCTCCAGCGCGCTGGTACGCGCGATGCGGAGGAGCTCCGCATGACCGACACCTCCGCCTCCCGTGCGCGTGCCTCCCGAGATGACCGAGCCGATCGCCGCGACCCCGCGCGTGTGGCGTACGCCCTCCTCGCGTCGATCGCGCTGCTCGCGGCGTGCGAGGGGCCGGCGGCGCCGCACGCGGAGGTCGGCCACGACACCGCGGGCGCGCTGTTCGCCGGACACGATCCGGTGCGCGCGCTCGCGCCGGCGATGATCCGCGCTCGCGACGCGGCGGCGATCACCGCAGGGATCGGCGCGGCCCAGAGCCCGTTCGATGCGCCGTCGATCCCCGAGTCGCTGCGCCTGAACCTGTTCGGCGATGCGGTGCTCGACGCCCACGTCGAGGGCGCCTCACAGCACGACGGGACGCTGCTCTGGCGCGGCGCGATCGCCGGTCGCCCCGAGTCGCACGTCACGCTCGCGATCCGCGACGGCGCGATCGCCGGGACCGTGCGCGATGGCGACTCGCTCTTCACCATCGTGCCGCGCGCCGATGGCGTGCGGATCGTCGAGTGGGACGAGGCGGCCGCGCCGGGCGACGCCCCGTCGGTCTTCCCGCCCGCGTCCGCGCTCGCGGCCCCGCCCGGCGCGCCGCCGGCGACGCCCGCGGAGCGCGCGGACGGGGTCGCGGAGATCGACGTGCTGGTCCTCGCCACCGCGGCGGCGCGCGACGGCGCGGGCAGCCGCGCCGCGCTCCGGGCCACGATCGACCTCGCGTTCGAGGAGGCGAACGCGAGCTTCGCCGACAGCGGCGTCGCGGCCCGCGTGAACGTCGTCGGCGTCGTCGAGACGAGCTACGACGAGCGCGGGTTCGACTTCCACGACGCGCTCGGGCGGCTCGTGACGCCGGGGGACGGCTGGATGGACGAGGTCCACGCGCTGCGCGAGGAGCTCGGCGCCGATCACGTCGTCCTGATCGTGAACCACGCCGGCCCGTACGCGGGGCTCGGCTACCAGCTCACGGCCGAGAACCGCGCCTACTTCT
Source organism: Sandaracinaceae bacterium (assembly GCA_019637095.1). GTDB lineage: Bacteria > Myxococcota_A > Polyangia > Polyangiales > Sandaracinaceae > JACKEC01. The sequence goes on from JAHBWG010000073.1 coordinate 44,686, forward strand.
CGCACTACGCGTACTCGGTCGTCTCGCGCGACTATGCGGCCGGCTTCTACACGCTCGCGCACGAGCTCGGGCACAACATGGGCGCGGACCACGATCGCGACAACGCGGGTGGCGGCTTCCACGCGCACTCGCACGGGCACCGCGCGCAGGCCGCCGGTTACCGAACGATGATGGCGTACGCGTGCGACGGCGCGGCGTGTCCGCGTGCGCGGCGGTGGTCGGATCCGACGCGCACCCACCGAGGGGTGCCGACGGGCGTCGATGGCGTCAGCGACAACGCGCGCACCTTGCGCGGGACGACGCCGCTCGCCGCCGCGTTCCGCGCACGTCCGATGCGGCGTGAGCCCGTCGCCGCGCGCGTGTCTGCGCCCGCCACCGGCTCGGCGCTCCCGGCGGGCACCGTCCGCTTCGCGTGGGACGACGTCGGCGCCGACGAGCACTTCCTCTTCGTGGGTCACCTCCCGAGCGCCGGCACGTGGTACGCGAGGAGCGTCGGCGCGGCGACCTCGGCCGACGTCCCCGGGCTGCCCGACGATGGGCGCCCCGTGCATGTGCGCGTGTGGAGCCGGTTCGGCGCGACGTACCTCGCCTCGGACGCGACGTTCACCGCGCACCGCGCCGCGCCTCGCGCGCGGCTCTCGTTCCCGGGCGCCACGCTCCCCGGCGCCTGGGGCTTCTTCGCGTGGGACGCCATCCTAGGTGCGACCCGCTATCGGCTCGAGGTGGGCACCGCCGCAGAGCCCACGCGCTATGGCGCGAGCGAGGGCTCACGCACGTTCGAGCTCGTCGTCGGCCTCCCCGTGGACGCGAGCGAGGTCGTCGCGAGGCTCTCGACGTATGGTGAGGAGGGCTGGTCGGCGCCCGCGATCTCCACCCACCGCGCGTCGAGCGCGCCCGCCTACGCGGCGCCCATCGTCACTCCGCCGCACGGATCGCAGCTCTCGTCGCCGCGAATGGCGCTGCGCTGGGCGCACCGCGGCGCCGATCGGTATTGGGTCGTCGTCTCCGACGCGAGCGGGGTCGTCGCGTCGGTGCCTGCGAGCGGCGATCGGATCACGCTGACCGATCTCCCCGACGACGGGCGCGCGCTCTGGGTCGCGCTCTACGCCCACGGCGACGCGGGTTGGGCGGCGACCAGCGCGGCGTACACCGCGCACCACCGGTGACCTCGACACGAGCGCGCGCCGCGGCGGGCATTAACCCTTTTGGGTTAATGCCCGCGCTCGTGGGTGTTGCGGGCTTCTCCGCGGGTCGCCGCGGTGCTAACGTCGGCGCGGACGAGGGGGATGAGCCGGGCCACCGAGAGTCGTCGTGAGACAGTTCGCAGGGCGGCGACCTTCGTCGTCGAGGGCGGGCGCGGGGAGGGGTGCGCCGCGTGACCCGGCTGCTGGTCGTCGCGCCGCGCGCGACGTCGCGTGGCGCGCTCCGAGAGCTCCTCCCGCCGGAGCACGGGATCGTGGAGGCGGCGACCGCCGACGAGGCGCTCACCGCGAGCGCCGACGCGGGGCTCGACGCGGCCTTCGTGAGCGAGGAGACCCCCGACGTCGAGCGCCTGCTCGGCGCGCTGCGGCAGCGAGGGATCGGGACCGTCGTGGTCGGCGCCGCCGACGCGAGCGCCGTGGTTCGTCACCTGCGCGCGGGCGCGGACGACTGCGTCGACGCGGCGAACGCCGATCGGGGCGCGCTCACACGGGCGCTGTCGACGGCCGTCGAGCGCACGCTCGCGGCGCGCGAGACCGCCCTGATCCGACGGCTCTGGGAGCGGATGCCGCTCGGCGTGATCGTCCTCGAGGCGTGCGGGGAGCCGGACGGGTTGCGCGTCGCGTACCAGAACCAGGCCGGGCGCGCGGTCCGCGCCTCGGGCGTCGCGGCAGAGGGCGTGATCCCGGGGATGTCGCCCACCGCGCTCCGAGAGATCACGGGCCGCGTGCTCCTCTCCGGCGAGCCGGCGCGGCTCTCGCCGATCGAGCTCGACGCCACGAGCGACGGCGCGCCGGCGCGGGCGTACGAGGCGCACATCTCGCGGCTCGACGGGCGCAGCGTGTTGATCCTGCTCGAGGACGTGACGGAGCTGCTCGTGACGCGCCGCCAGCTCGACGCGGCGAGCCGCATGGAGGCGATCGGGCGGCTCGCGGGCGGTGTCGCGCACGACTTCAACAACATGCTCACCGTGATCTCGGGGCACGCCGGGTTCATGCGGGAGGGGCTCGCGCCCGACGACCCGAGCCACGAGGACGCGAGCGCGATCCTCGACGCGGCGTCGCGCTCGGCGGAGCTCACGCGGCAGCTCCTCGCGTTCAGCCGCCGGCAGATCCGCGCGCCGCGCGTGCTCGAGCTCAACGGGACCGTCGAGTCGATCCAGCCGCTGCTCCGCCGCATCATCGGCGAGCACATCTCGCTCACGACCCGGCTCGACGCGCGCGCGGGCGCGATCGAGGCGGACCCGGCGCAGATCGAGCAAGTGCTCATGAACCTCGCGGTGAACGCCCGCGACGCCATGCCCCGCGGCGGCTCGCTGCAGGTCGAGACGCTGCGGCGCGTGGTCCGCGAGGCGTTCCGACCCGGGAGCTTCGCAGTCCAGCCGGGCGAGTACGCCGAGCTGCGCGTGATCGACGAGGGGGTGGGGATGAGCCCCGAGACGCTCGCGCGCATGTTCGAGCCGTTCTTCACCACCAAGAGCAAGGACGAGGGCACGGGCCTCGGGCTCGCGACGGTCTACGGCATCGTCAAGCAGAGCAACGGCTGCGTGTGGGCGGAGAGCGCGCTCGGGACGGGGACGACCTTCTTCGTGCTGTTCCCGCGCGTCGAGGCGGCGCCGACGGCGATGCCGGCGCTCGGGCCGCGGGACACGCTCCCCGGCGGCGAGACGATCCTCTTCGTGGAGGACGAGCGCCTCGTGCGGCGCGCGATCCGCCGCATCCTCGAGACGGCCGGATACCGCGTCGTCGAGGCGGCGCTTCCGTCGCAGGCGCTCGCGGTGGACGTGCCCGTCGACCTCGTGCTCACCGACATCGTCATGCCCGAGATGAGCGGGCGGGAGCTCGCGGCGCGGCTCGCGGCGCGTGTCCCGCGCGCGCGGGTGCTCTTCACGTCGGGCTACACGATGGACGAGGCGGGCGGTGGTGACGTCCTCACGCCCGGGACACCGTTCATCGCGAAGCCGTTCACGCGGCAGGCGCTCCTCGAGGCCGTCCACGAGGCGCTCTCGAAGGGTCCGGCGCTCGAGGATCTCGCGGGCCGCGGATGAGCGCCGACGGACGCGACGGTTCGGGGGGCGTGCGTGTCCCGCGGGCCGCGCTCGAAGGGTCCGGCGCGCTCGGCGAGCTCGCGGAGGCGCTCGCGCGCGCGCTCGACGCCGACCTCGCCGACGGCGCGGACGCCGGGGAGCTGCGCGTGCGCTGGCGCTGCGAGGGCGAGCACGTCGAGCTCTCGGTCACCCCGCGCGAGCGCCGGTCTGGCTCGGTCCGAGGCTCGGGGCGCGATCTCCTCGTCGTCGAGGACGACGCGCGGACGGCGCGCGCGTACGTGCGGCTGCTGAGCTCGTACGGGCGCGTGGCCGTCGCCCGCACCGTCGCCGAGGCGCGAGAGGCGTGGACCAGCGGCGCCCCGTGGGTCGGGCTCATCGTCGACGTCCAGCTCCCCGACGGGTCCGGGCTCGACTTCGTCGCGGAGGTCCGCGCGCGCGACCCGCACATACCGGTGCTGGTGCTGACGGGGCAGGTCGAGCCCGCGCGGACCAACCGGGCGCAGGAGCTCGAGGCGGAGTTCGCGTTCAAGCCGGTCGCCCCCGAGAGCCTCGTCGCGTTCGTGGAGCGCGCGCACGCGCGCGCGCGCGTCGACGACGCCGCCGTCGCGGCGGTGATCGCGCGGCTCGCCCGGACCCACGAGCTGACCACGCGCGAGCGTGACGTCCTCGGGCTCGTCCTGTCGGCGCGCGGGAGCGCGCGCGCGCACGCCTCGCGCGAGCTCGGGCTCTCCCCGAACACGACCAAGGTCTACATCGGCGCCATCCTCAAGAAGACGGGGACGCCGAAGATCGCGGATCTCGTGCAAGCCATCTTGCGCGAGGCGTGGCTCGAGCAGAGCCAGGACGACCCGGGCGAGCGCGCGCGCTGACCTTCAGGCGCACGCTCGAGTCCGCGGCATCGACAGGCCCCGAGCGCCCGCTCCGCGGCGTCCCCTTCACGGCGTCGTGACCGTCGCCGGCCAGCTCGCGGCGCAGACGCCCTCGCTCGAGCACCGGTAGCTCTCGCAGTCCTCGTGGCGCGCGCAGCGACGCCCGTTCGCGCAGGGCTCGCAGCCGCCGCCGCAGTCGACGTCCGTCTCGTGCCCGTTTCGCACGCCGTCGTGGCAGGTCGCCGCGACGCACGCGTTCGAGCAGAGATCGTCGTCGACGGCGTTTCCGTCGTCGCAAGCCTCCCCCGCGCGCGGGTTCACGACACCGTCCCCGCAGCGGGACGGCGTGCAGTTCGTGTTGCAGGTCGCGGAGCCGGCGGCCCCGTCGTCGCACTGCTCGCCCGCGCTCACGTTGAGGATCCGGTCGCCGCAGCGGGCGCGCCGGCAGTTCGCGTTGCACGTCGCGCTCTCGCCGCGCGTGTCGCACTGCTCCCCCGCGGCGGTGTTGACGACGCCGTCTCCGCAGGCGGCGAGCGTGCAGTCGAGGTTGCAGGTGGCCGTCCAGCCCCCGCCGTCGCACGCCTCGCCGGCCGCCGCGTTGTGGACGCCGTCACCGCAGCGGGGGAGGGTACAGTCCGCGTCGCAGGTCGCCGTCTCCCCCCGCTCGTCGCACTCCTCGCCGGCGACCCGGTTCACGTAGCCGTCGCCGCAGACGCGCCGGGTGCAGTCCACGTTGCAGCCCGCGGTCTCGCGCCCCGCGTCGCACTGCTCCCCGGCGGCGCGGTTCACCACGCGGTCGCCGCAGCGGTGCGGGGTGCAGTTCGCGTTGCAGGTCGGCGTCTCGCGCCCTTCGTCGCAGAGCTCGCCGGCGGCGGTGTTGACGTAGCGGTCGCCGCACCTCGCGATCGTGCAGTCCGCGTTGCACGTCGCCGACTCGCCGGCGGTGTCGCACTGCTCGCCGGTGTGCGGGTTGGTCACCCCGTCGCCGCAGGCAGGCCGCGTGCAGTCCACGTCGCAGGACGCCGAGCCCAGCGGGCCGTCGTCGCAGAGCTCGCCCGCGGCGGCGTTGACGTAGCGGTCGCCGCAGGTCGCGATCGTGCAGTCCGCGTTGCACGTCGCGGACTCTCCTCGGGTGTCGCACTGCTCGCCCGCCGCGGGGTTCGGCTTCCCGTCTCCGCAGACCGAGCGGGTGCAGTCCGCGTTGCATGCCTCCGAGCGGCCCGCGTCGTCGCACTCCTCGCCCTCCGCGAGCACGCCGTCGCCGCAGCCCGGCGGCCGGCAGATGCCATCCCAGCACGCGCCCGCGAGGCAGTCGGCGTGATCGCGACACGCGCGGTCGTCCTCGCACGCGGGGCAGTCGGGCCCGCCGCAGTCGACGTCGGTCTCGTCCCCGTTGATCTCGTCGTCGTCGCAGCGCGGAGCCGCCGGGCTCGCGTCCGCCGCCGCGCTCGCGTCGAGCGGTCCGGGCGCGCCCGCGTCCGGGCGGGGCGGCGGCGCGCCCGCGTCGTTCGGGAGCGTGCGCCCGCCTCCGCCGCCGGCGTCGGCCGCGCCGCTCGCGCCGCCATCGGCGGCGGCTCGCGTCGGATCGTCGAGCGTGAACGAGGTGGTCGGCTCGCAGCCGATGATCGCCCAGGGGGCGAGGAGCACGAAGAGGGGCAGCGGTCGGTTCTGGCGTTGCGTCGTCATGGAGGAACCGAACGGACGCGCGCGCCTCTCGTTTACGCCCCCGCGTCGATTCACGGTCGCGGACCTGTCCGCGTGAGCTCGCGACGCCGCGTACGCGTCGCGCGAGGAGCGGGAGCCCGGACCGCGCGCTGACCAGCGCCGACCAGCGCGAGAAGCGCGAGAAGCGCGAGAAGCGCGAGAAGCGCGAG
>JAHBWG010000074.1 GCA_019637095.1 Sandaracinaceae bacterium
GTCGCCCTCCCCGGGGGCTCGTACCTCGGACGGATCATGTCGCCCGGACGGGACGGATCATGTCGCCCGGACGCTCATGTCGGACGGATCATGTCGCCCGGACGGATCATGTCGCCCGGGGCGATGTCATCGCCCGGGGCGGGCGGGCTGCGGGGCGCCATCGAGCTCGTTGATGCTCACGCCCGACGCGCGGAGGAAGTCGATGACGATGAGGTTGTCGCTCGCGAGGATCTCGTCCGGCGTGCAGCTCGCCTCGATGCGACCGCGATAGAGCATGCTGACGCGGGTGCCGATCTCGAACACGCTCGCCATGTCGTGCGTGATGATGAGCGAGGTGACGCCGAACTTCTCGCTCGTCTCGCGGATGAGCTCGTCGACGCGGCGCGAGCTCACCGGGTCGAGGCCGCTCGTCGGCTCGTCGTAGACGAGGATCGCAGGCTCGAGGACGAGCGCGCGGGCGAGCGCGGAGCGCTTGTTCATGCCGCCGGAGATCTGCCCGGGGAGCTTCTTCGCTGCGTGCGCGACGTCGAGGTCCTGGAGCTTGGCCATCACGCGGTCGCGGATCTCCTTCTCGGAGAGCGAGGTGTGCTCGCGCAGCGGGAACGCGACGTTGTCGTACACGGTCATCGAGTCGAAGAGCGCGCCGAACTGGAAGACCATGCCGAACTTCTTGCGGATGGGGACCAGCTCCCAGTCGTTCAGCGGGACGATGTCGACGCCGTCGACGAGGATCTGCCCGGCGTCCGGGCGCTCGAGGCGCAGGAGCTGGCGCGTGAAGACGCTCTTTCCGGCGCCGGAGCCGCCGATGATGACGTTGATCTCGCCGCGGAAGACGTCGAGGTCGACGCCGGTGAGGACGTCGACGCCATCGTAGCCCTTGCGCAGGGCACGCACCCGGACGTGGATCGGGTCGGCCGCCGCCTCGGCGGCCGCGCGCTCGGCCTCCGGGTCTCGCTTCTTGCGAAACAGCACGGCGCCAGTGTAGCGCGCTACGAGCTGGTGACGCGGGCGACCACGGCCTGGAGCTCGTCGTCGCTGCCGTAGACCTCTTCGACGTGGTCCGAGTGGACGACGCAGCGCACGAAGCGCTTGAGGTAGTCCCGGGGGCTGCGCGCTTCGCCGACGACGGTGGCGAGCTCGGCGACGAGCGCGGGGCGGCGCTCGTCCTCGAGCTCGACGAGGCCGGCGTCGACGAGGGCGCCGAGGGCCGCCTCGACCTCGCGGGCGATCTGGGGGCTCGGGGGCTCGCCGGCGGGCGCGTCGCCGCCGAGCACGGCGCGCAAGAAGCCGAGGTCCGAGAGGTCGTCGTCGCCGTCGGGCGGCGGGGGGTCGCTGGCCATGAGGTCTCCGTGAGCGCGGCGCACCCGCCGGCTCGCGCATGGTCTATCGCCGGTCCGTGCGCGGTGGTCAAGCACGTCCGCGCGACGCGGCCTTCGCGCCGGCGCGAGGCGGGTGTACAAAGGACCGACCCGGAGGCTCGGATGCGCGACTCGTTGGTACTCTCGCTCGCCGCGGCGCTCGCGGCGCTCGGTTGCAGCGCCGGCCCCGGCGGCGGCACACGCGACGCAGGCCCCGGTGGCTCGATGGACGCGGGGCCGGGCGGCGGGACGGACGCGGGGCCGGGCGCGGGCACCGACTCCGGCGGGCCGCCACCACCGCCGCCAGACGCGGTGCCGCCCGGACCCGACGCGGGCTGCGAGGCGACGACGCCGGTCCCCGCGACGATCGTCGGAGACCCGCCGGACATGCTGCTCGTGGTCGACATCTCCGGCTCGATGTGCGTCTCGGTGAGCGTGTTCCCGCCGAGCGGGGACACGCGGCTCGAGGTGATGCGCCGCGCGCTCGACGGGCTCGTGACGTCCAAGGACGCGCGCATCAACTTCGGGATGATGCTGTTCCCCGGCGACAACGCGTGCGCGCCGGGGACCGTCCGCAACGGGGTGGCGCCGCGCAACGCGTCGGCGATCCGCGCGACGCTCGGCGGGCTGACGACCGACATGTTCGGTTGCGCGCTGCGGCACTCGGGCGCGACGCCGACGCACACGTCGCTCGACGCGGCGCGCACCTACTACGGGACGATCCCGGTGAACCCGGTGGGGCAATTCGTGTTGCTGGCGACGGATGGGCTGCCGAACTGTGGGCCGCCGCTGCCGGACGGCGGGACGGAAGAGACGGTCGACGAGACGGTCGCGGCGATCGAGGCGCTCTTTGCGGCGGGGATCTCGACGTACGTGCTCGGGTTCGGGGACTCGTTCGGGGGCGGGGGGACCGCGTTGAACCGCATGGCGACGGCGGGCGGCACGTCGCGGCCGTACAACGCGCGGACGGCGGCGGAGCTCGACACCGCGCTCGACGCGATCGCGGCCTCGGTGATCCCGCCGAGCTGCACGGTGATGCTCGACGGGCCGAGCCGCGACCCGCGCCTGTTCCGCGTGAGCTTCGACTCGGGGCCGCTCATCGCCCGCGACGAGTCGCGGCGCAGCGGGTGGGACTACGACGCGGCGACGAACACGATCACGTTCTACGGGGCCGAGTGCGCGCGCGTGCAGTCGGGGACGGTGACGAACGTGGAGGTCGACTTCGGCTGCCCGGGGCCGCTGATCTGAGGCGAGAGAACGCTCGCGCAGGAGGTGGATGTGCGAAGGACGCGGCGAGACGACGGACGAGGCAGCGCGCTCGCGGGGTGCGCGGCGCTCGCGCTGTGGCTCGGCGCGGCCGGCGCGGCGGCGCAGGCGCCCGAGGAGCGCGGCGGGCTGGAGATCGCGGAGTGGAACGCGGGGCGGGTGACGGCGGCGGGCCTGAGCCTGCCGACGCGGGTGATCCACCCGGCGCGCGGGGGGCCCTACCCGGTCGTGGGCGTGATCCACGGCGCGGGCCGCGACGGCGGGCGGCACGTGGAGCTCGCGCGCACGCTCGCGTCCCGCGGGCTCGTGGCGGTGCTGCCCGACATGCCGTGCAGCGTGGTCGGCTGCGATCACGACGCGAACGCGGCGGCGCTGAGCGCGCTGCTCGAGTGGGCAGAGGCGCAGGGCGCGACGGCGGGCTCGCCGCTCGCGGGGCTCGTCGACGGATCACGCCGCGGGCTGATCGGTCACTCGTGGGGCGGGCTGAGCTCGCACCTCGCGGCGTCGCGCGACGCGTCGATCATGGCGCTCGTGCTGCTCGATCCGAACGACAACTCGGCGCGACAAGGGCGCGGCGCGGCGGCGGCGGTCCGCGCGGCGAGCGCGCAGCTCTTGGCCGCGGTGCCGGGGAGCTGCAACGGGCTGTGGGACGAGGACGCGATCACGCCCGCCGTGGCGACGCCGGCGCTCGAGCTCACGGTGACGCGGTCGGGTCACTGCGATCCGGAGGAGCCGGGCGACAGCCTGTGCCCGCTCGGCTGCGGCCGCGGGGACGCGGCGACGTCGGCGACGTTCCGGCGCTACGCGGTGGCGTGGGTCGCCTGCGTGCTGAGCGGCGACGCGGCGATGGCGAGCTGGCTCGGCGGGCCGTCGATGACCGCGGACGAGGCCGGGCGCATCGAGGGGGTGGTGCGGCGCGGGCTCGACGCGCTGCCCTGCCGCGGGGCCGCGCCGGGCGAGGACGCGGGCGCGATGGACGATGACGCGGGCACGATGGACGACGACGCTGGCGCAGGGCGCGAGGACGCCGGCGCGACGCGCGAGGACGGCGGCGCGCCGCCGGGGCTCGACGCGAGCGCGGGCGGCGGCGACGCGGCGATCGCGCGCGACGCGGGCGCGGGCGGCGAGGCCGGCGGCGGGTGCGGGTGTCGCGTCGGAGAGAGGCGGCGCGCCCTGCCGCTGTTGGCGCTCGCGCTGCTCGCGCTCGCGCGGCGGCGGCAGACCCTCAGGGGGTGAGGCCGAGGCGGCGGCTCGCGTCGTTGGCGAACAGGCCGAACGGGTCGAGGCGCGCGTGCTGCGCGCGGTACTGCGCGGCCTTCGGGTAGGCGTCGAGCGCGGCGGCGGTGTGGGCGGCGCGCTGGCCGTGGTGGAAGCGCGCGCTCGGGACGGCGGCGCGCATCGCGGCCTCGAAGCGCGAGAGGATGCGGGCGATGACGGCCTCGCTGCTCTCGCTCGCGTGCGGGCCGCCGCGCGCCTTGGTGTACTGGAGCAGCGGCGCCTCGATGGTGCAAGTCTTCCTGCCGTACGCCATCGCGACGTAATGCTTCGAGGCCTGGCTGAAGCGGACGCCGAAGGGCGAGGTGTGGTTGAGGCCCTCCCCTTCGAGCGCGGCGCAGTGCGCGATGAGCGCGTCGATGGCGGGCACGACCTGATCGAACGGGATCGAGACCTCCGCGCTCGTGGCGAGGACGAGGTCACCGATGCTCGTTCGCAAGATGTGGTGGCTCGCGGAGCGGTTGGGGGTGAGGCTCTCGTTGGCCTCCTCCTCGAAGGTGGTCGTGGTCGTGAAGTTGGCGATGCGCGGGTGCTGGCTCGCGAGCCCGGCGAGCTGCTTGGTGAGCGGGTGGCGCGACTTGCCCTTGTCGAGCAGCTTGCGGCGGCGCGCGTCGTTGCGCGGCGTGCCCCAGCCGGCCGAGGCCTCGCGCGTGCGCGTGGTGACGAGGCACTTGTGCTCGAGACCACCGGGGCCGTTGTGCGTCGGACGCGCGGTCATGGTGAAGTCGAACCAGTCCTGGTCCGCCTCCTGGGGGAGCTTGGTGCGAAGGACACTCCACGGCTCGAGGCGCTGCGTCTCCTTCAGCCAGAAGCGGTCCGTGAGACGCAGCGTGACGGCGGTGACGATCCCGAACATGCCGAGGCCGACGACGGCGCTGTAGAACGCGTCGTCGTCCGCGTCGGTGTCTCGCCAGAGCTCCATGCCGTGGACGCCGGCGGCCGCCTCGAACGCGGCGCGATCGGTCGGGCCGCCGCGCGGCTCGATCCGCAGGTGCGCGAGGCGCGGCTGACCGTTGGCGCCGCGCAGGAAGGTGACGAGCTCGATCGACGCGACGAGATCACAGAGCGGCGGCGTCACCATCCCGGTCCCGTGCGTCGCGGTCGCGAGCGCGCCGGCGATCGCCTGCTGGTCGTAGCTGCCGAGGTTCGGGAACGCGAGGCCCGCGTCGAAGAAGCGGCGGTTGAGCGTCGCGATGGACGCGCCGGCCTCGACGCGCATCAACTTATCTTGCGAGACTACACCGGGACGCCACCACGCCGACGCCTCGGCCGCGAACGCGAGCGCCATCCGGTCCGTCCTGACGACGATCCCGGCCCGGGCCGCGCCGGCGCCGGGCCGGCGGTAGGGGCGCGCGACATCCGACGTCGAGTGCCCGGCCCCGATCGCGCGGATGCGGAGCCTCGTCGGGTCGGTGACGAACGAGAGGTACGCGAGGAGCTGCTCCACGCTCTGGGGCCGGAGGTACGTCGTCGCCGCGTCCTGGAGGCCGAGCCAGTCCTCCCAGAGCCAGAGCCCGGAGTCGAGTAGAGGCATGCGCGCACTCTACCCACCTTCGGTCACAAGAGATCGTACTCGATGATGATGGCGGTCAGGATGTAGTCGAGCACGAGGATGGCGACCGACGCCTGCACGACCGCCCGGTTCGTCGCGCGCCCGACGCCCGCCGCGCCGCCCTCGGCGTAGAAGCCCTGGCGGCACGCGATCATCGTGAGCGCGAACCCGAACACCGCCGCCTTGAGGATGCCTTGGAGGACGTCGTCGGGATCGACGATCCACGTGACCTTCTCGAAGAAGATCCCGCCATCGACGTTCATGATGTAGACGCCGACGAGGTACGCGCCGCCGAGCCCGACGAGGAACGCGAGCAGCGCCATGATCGGCGTCGCGATCGTCGCGGCAAGCACGCGGGGGACGATGAGGTACTGCACCGGGTTGACGCTCATCGTGGTGAGCGCGTCGATCTGGTTGGTGACGCGCATCGACGCGATCTCGGTCGCGATCGCGCTGCCCGCGCGGCTGGTGATCATGAGCGCGCTGAACACGGGGGCGAGCTCGCGCGCGAGGGCGAGGCCGATGGCGGCGCCGGCCTGGCTCTCCGCGCCGAACGCGCGCAGCGCGTTGATGAGCTGGAGGCTGAACACGCCGCCGACGAAGGTGCCCGTCAGGCCGACGATGAAGATGGACTGCACGCCGAGGAACTCGAGCGCCTCGACGAGCTGGCGCCACCGATAGGGCGGGCGGACCGCCCACATGAACGTCTCGTAGATCAGGCGGGCCATGATGCCGACCTCGGCGAGCGCGCTCATGGGGACCTCGACGAGCGGGCCGGCGGCGGCGACGAGGATCGCGCGCGCGCCGCGCGGCTCCTCGTCCGCGCCGTGCTCTTTCGTCTCGGGCTCGCCCATCCGCGAAGGGGTGTAGCACCTCCGCGCGCGCTTGACGCCGCCCGCGCGATGGCGCAGCCCTGTCGCGTGCAGGTCCGGCCCACCCGCGCGGAGATCGATCGAGGCGCGCTCGCCCACAACCTGCGCGCCGTCGAGGGGCGCGTCGGCGGCGCGGCGGTCTTCGCGGTGATCAAGGCGGACGCCTACGGGCACGGCCTCGTACCGATCGCGGAGCGCCTCGTGCGCGAAGGGGTGGGCGGGCTCGCGGTCGCGCTCGCGGAGGAGGGGCTGCAGCTGCGCGCGAAGGGGATCGGCGGGCCGATCCTGGTGCTGAACGGGATCTACGACGGCGCGCATCGGGAGGTCGTCGAGGCGGGGCTGACGCCGGTCGTCTACGACGAGGCGGACGCGGCCCGGTTCGAAGCGCTCGGCGCGGCGGTGCACGTGAAGGTCGACACGGGGATGACGCGCCTGGGTGTGCGCGCGCTGGGGCCGTTCCTCGATCGGTTCCCGGGGCTGCGCGTCGCCGGGCTGATGACGCACCTCGCGTCGGCCGACGAGGATCCGGAAGCGACGCGCGCGCAGCTCGACGCGTTCGACGCGGCGATCGCGCTCGCGCGCGGCCGTGGCCACGCGCCGGTACTGCACGCCGCGAACAGCGCGGGGGCGCTCCTCTGGCCGCGCGCGCGCTACGACCTCGTGCGCGTCGGAGTGGCCCTCTACGGCGTGCGCCCGGAGGGCGGCGACGCCTCGCTCGACCTGCGCCCCGTCATGCGGGTCGTCACGAGCGTCGCGCGCGTAGTCGAGGTGCCGGCGGGCACCCGCGTCGGCTACGGCGGTACGTGGACCGCCGCGCGTCCGAGCCGCGTCGCCACGCTCGCGATCGGCTATGGCGACGGCTACCACCGCGCCGCGTCCAACCGCGGCCACGCCGTCATCCGCGGCGTGCGCTGCCCGCTCGTCGGGCGCGTGTCGATGGACCTGACGGGCGCCGACGTCACCGACCTGCCGGCCTGCGAGCGCGGCGACGAGGCGATCATGGTCGGCCCGGAACTCCCCGCCGCGGACGTCGCGCGCGCCACCGGGACCATCGCGTACGAGGTGCTCTGCTCGATCGCGCCGCGCGTCCCGCGCGTGTACCTGGGGTGAGTCGAGCGCGAATGACGAGATGACGAGGATCGTCCCCACCTGCGTCAGCGCGCGCGCTGGGGTATGGTCCGACGCGATGAGAGTCCAGGTGAACGGAGAGCCCCGCGAGGTCGCGCCGGGGACGACCGTGCGCGCGTTGCTCGAGGCGCTCGGGCTCGGCGACACCCTCGTCGCGGTCGAGCGCAACCAGGAGATCGTGCCGCGCGCGGAGCACGCGTCGACGGAGGTCGGCGACGGGGACGCGCTCGAGATCGTCCACTTCGTGGGCGGAGGATGACCATGAGCGAAGACCTGCTGCGGATCGGCGAGCACACGTTCCGCTCGCGCCTCCTCGTCGGCACCGGGAAGTACAAGGACCTGGACGAGACGCGCGCGGCGCTCGAGGCCTCGGGCGCCGAGGTGGTGACCGTCGCGCTGCGCCGCGTGGACCTGGCCGCCCGCGGCGAGGGCTCGATGATGCAGGTGCTCACCGAGCGCCCTTACACGATCCTGCCGAACACGGCGGGCTGCTACACGGCGCAGGACGCGGTGCGCACGGCGCGGCTCGCGCGCGAGCTGCTCGGCACGCCGCTCGTGAAGCTCGAGGTGATCGGCGATCCCGAGACGCTGTTCCCCGACGTGCCGGGGACGCTCGAGGCCGCCAAGACGCTGTGCGACGAGGGCTTCACCGTGCTGCCGTACACGAGCGATGATCCGATCACCGCGCGCAAGCTCGAGGATCTCGGCTGCGCCGCCGTGATGCCGCTCGCCGCGCCGATCGGCAGCGGCCTCGGGATCCGCAACCCGTACAACATCGAGATCATCCTGCGCTCGGCGAAGGTCCCGATCCTCGTCGACGCGGGCGTCGGCACCGCGTCCGACGCGGCGATCGCGATGGAGCTCGGCTGCGACGGCGTGCTGCTGAACACGGCGATCGCGGGCGCGAAGGACCCGATCCGCATGGCGCGCGCGATGCGCAAGGCGGTCGAGGCGGGGCGCGACGCATACCTCGCGGGGCGCATCCCGCGCCGGCTCTACGCGACGGCGTCGAGCCCGCTCGAGGGTGTCCTGGGCTCCGGGCAGGCGTGAGGGCGCTCGCGCTCGCGCTCGGGCTCGCGCTCGCGCCGCTGCAGTGCGGCACGTCGGCGCGCGGCCCGGACTTCGAGGACAGCCCGGGGCAGGCGCTGTGGGAGCTGTCCGAGCGCTTCGAGTCGGAGGGCGACGAGGCGGCGCGGCGCCGCACGCTCGAGCACCTGATCGAGCGCTACCCGTCGAGCCGCTTCGCCGAGCGCGCGCGCGTGGCGCTCGGCCAGGCGCGGTGATGCGGCTCGCGGCGCGCGTGCTCGTGATCACGGACCCCTGCGGCGCCGTGCTCGACACGACGCGCGCGGCGCTCTCGGCGGCCCGACCGGGTGAGGCGGCGCTGATCGTGCGCGACAAGGGCGCGGGCGCGCGCGAGCTCGCGGCGCTCGGGCGCGCGCTGCTCCCGCTCGCGCGCGCGGCGGGCGCGCCGCTGCTCGTCAACGATCGTTGCGACGTCGCGCGCGCGATCGGCGCGGACGGCGCGCATCTCCCGGAGCGCGGGCTCCGCGTGGCCGACGCGCGGGCGGTCCTCGGTCCGGGGGCGCTCGTCGGCGTGTCACGCCACGGCCCCCCGCGCGAGGACGAGCGCGAGGACCCGCCCGACTACGTCACGCTCGGCCCGGTCGGGCCGGTCGAGGGCAAGGGGTCGCCGCTCGGGCTCGACGGCTTCGCGGAGGCGGCGCGCGCGTGGCCCGTCCCGGTGTATGCGCTCGGCGGCGTGGGCGTGGCCGACGTCCCCGAGCTCGTCGCGCGCGGCGCGGCCGGCGTCGCGGTGATCCGTGCGGTCTACGCGGCCGCGGACCCCGCGGCGGCGCTGCGCGCGCTGCTCGACTCGAGGCCTCGCTCCGCCTGACGCACGGCGCGGGCACCGAGGGAATGGCGCGCCGCGGCGCGCGGGGGTTACGATCCCAGGCGTGCGCGACTTCACCAAGAGTGCGCTGAAGTTCCTCGGCGTCATCGCGGCGATCCTCATCGTCGCGGGCGTCGTGCTGTATCTGTTCTTCGTCCGCGTCGTCACGGTGGGCCACAACGCGATGGCGCCGACGGTGATGCTCGGCGACCAGATCCTCGTGTGGCGCACGGACCGCTTCGAGCTCGGGCAGATGGCCCTCTGCGCCCACCCGAGCGAGGCGAACCGGTACGTGCTGGGGCGCGTCATCGGGAGGCCGGGCGACCTCGTCGCGGTCGAGCGAGGCCAGCTCATGATCAACGGACAGTCCCCGGACACCGATCACCGCGCGGCGATCCGCTGGAACGACCTCGAGACCGGGCGCGTGCGCACGATGCACTGGGGCATCGAGAACATCCTGTCGCGCAGCCACTACTTCTTCCGCGAAGACCGGCGCAGCTTCGAGCTGCGGCCTCACCGCGTGCGGGGCGGGCTCTACCTGCTCAGCGACCACCGCACCTACGCCGGCGAGGACAGCCGGACGTTCGGCGAGGTCCCCTCCGCGACCTGCATCGGGCGCGCGTTCTTCCGGCTGACCGCGGCCGAGAGCCCCGAGGAGATCGGGAACTCGATGCTCGACATCCTCGACTAGCGGGGCAAGACTCCGCGCCGATGCGCGCCCCGTCCCTCGCGTCCATGCTCCCGTGGCTGCTCGTCGCCGCGCTCGCGGCGCCCGCCGCCGCGCAGCCCCCGACCGCGCCAGAGCCCACGGCCGAGCCGGCCGAGCCCGCGGCGCCAGGGCAGCCGCGCTACCTCGCCGCGATGCAGCGGGAGCTCGAGGCGATGCGCGTCCGCGGCGCGCGCTGCGAGGCCACCGACGCCCAGCGCGGGCGCTGCCAGTTCTCGGTGCGCGGGATGACGACCGGCCGCGACTTCACGGTCCACCTCGTCTACAGCGATCGCACGGACACGGTGTACCTCTACGTCGAGCGCTACCTCAGCGCGCCCGCCGACGGGGCGAGCACCGACGCGCTCCTGCGGCGCCTGATGGAGCTGAACTGGAGCCTCTTGCTCGGTAAGTTCGAGTGGAGCTCGAGCGACGGCGAGGTGCGGCTCGCGATGATCCTCAACACGGACTCGAACTTCGACCGGCGCGCGTTCCGCTCGGCGGTTCGAGGGATCGGGCAGCTCGCCGACCGCTACTTCAACGAGCTCGATCGGCTCACGCGCGGCCAGGCCGGCGAGTGATCGCCTCGCGCTGGCACGGTTGCTGAGTCGCCGCGACGCGTGAGGCCACGGTGCACACTCTGGCACGCGAGCGCGCTGGTCGGCGGCTGGCTGATCGCGCTCGGCGCGCACGCGCAGCCGGGTCCGGCCGCACCGATCGAGGCCGCACCGACCGAGCCCGCACCGACCGAGCCCGCGCCCCCCCCGGACGCGACGCCCGACGAGGCGGAGCCGGAGGCGCCCGCGGACCCCGCACCCGAGCGCGCGCGGACGCTCGCCTCGCCCATCGCTCCGAGCGCGCCCAGCCCCCCGAGCGCATCTCCGCCGCCGCCGACCCACCACGAGCCGCCGGCCGCGCGCGCGCGCTACTGGCGTCTGCCACGCGAGGGCACACGCCGCCCGCTCACGCTGCCGCAGGGCGTGATGCTCTGGCGCTCGACCGTGCAGACGGCGGTGGTCCCGCGGCCGGGCGGGACGGCCGCGTTCCGCGCGTCGGGCTTCAGCGCGTACGCGATCGGGGTCCTCGACGACCTGGAGCTCGGCACCACGCCGCTCGGCGTCACGTTCTTGCCGCCGTTCACGTTCCACGATCCGAGCGTGTACGTGCGCGGGCGCGTCGTCTCCGGTGAGGTGCAAGTCGCCTTGCGGGCCGAGGCGGCCTTCCCGCTCCAGTCCGGCGGGAGCGTCTGGCTCGGCGCCGGCGTCGATCTCGCGTGGACGCCGATCGACTGGTTCCGCCTCGAGGCCGCGCTCGAGTACGGGCTCCTGCTCTCGTCGCCGCTCCACCAGACGATCCACGTCCCCGTGCGCGCGATGTTCCAAGCGGGGCCGAACACGTTCTCGGTCGCGTCCGGAGCCATCATCTACGACGCCGCCTACGAGGTGGAGGTGCCGCTGATCTTCCGGTGGGCCGTCGCGCTCCGCGGCTACCAGGGCCCGCTCTCGGAGCCTGCGCTGGAGGGCGGCATCGGCCACCTCGGCTACCCCGATCGCGCGTGGTTCGTCCGCGGCGTGTGGACGTTCTTCGCGTACCCCTGACCCGCGCGAGAGCCGCGCGCGGATCAGTCCGCGACGAGGCGCACCGGGACGGAGAGGTCGACCACCTCCGCCTGCCAGCTGCTCGGGCCGGCGGGCAGCGACGCGCTCGCGCCGAGCGCCCGCGCGACGCACTCGGCGACCTGGTCGTCGCCGAGGCTCGAGAGCGCGACGTCCGCGCGGCGCACGCGCCCGGTGCGCGTCTCGACGTTCAACCGCACGACCACGCGACCCTCGCGCGCCGCGCCGCGCGCGATGCCGTCCGCGTGGCAGCGCCCCATCGCCTGGCGCGCGGCGTCGGCCGCGAGGGCGGTCTGCCAGCCCGGCGGCGGCGCGATGCCGTTCGCGAAGCGCGCCGCGTCGACCGCGGCCCGCGGGCCCTCGCCCGGGATCGCGGTCGCCGCGCGCGTCTCGTTCCACGCGCGCAGCCGGTCGGTCTCCCCGCGGGCGAGCCGCTCACCGGCCTCGTCGTAGAGCTCGACGTAGGCGACGTCGGCCCGCACGATCGTCACCGCGAAGCGGTTGCGCACGAGGCACGGTTGCCGCGAGGTGTCGTCGAACCCGAGGAAGAAGCCGACCCGGAGGCGCCCGCTCGCGGTGCGCAGGCGCGCGTCGGCCGCCTCGTCCGCGACCTCGAAGCCGAGGCGCTCCTCGCGGGGCACGAGCACCGCGACGTGGCCGTCGAGCGCGCGGAAGTTCCGGCCGGTGTCGACGCGCAAGAGGCCCTCCCGCGTCGGGCCGAAGCGCCAGCCGGCCTCGACGTCGATCGCGAAGAGGCGCGGCTGCTCGGCGCCATGCGGCTCGGCGCAAGCCTCGTGAACGGCCGCGAGCGTCTCGAGCCGCGTGCCCTGCGCGGCGGCCGGGGCGGCCACCCACCAGGCGAGCCACGAGATCGCGAGCGCTCGGCGCACCCCCGGAAGCTGACGCCGCGGCTCGCGGCGGTCAACAAAGCCGCGCGAGGCCAGCAACTCAACCGACGATGGGCGCGAGCGCGGCGTGGTGGCGCGCGGCGAGCTCGCCGACCGCGATCGCGACGGCGCCGTCGACGACGAGCTCGCTGCCGCCGACCTCGCCGATCACCTCGAAGGGGACGCCGTGCGCCGCGCAGATCGCGGCGACGCCGTCCCGCGCCTCGGGCGCGAAGCTCACGACCGCGCGGGTCGGCTCCTCCGCGAAGAGCCGCGCGAGCGCCGGCGCGCCCTCCCCGCTCGGGAGATGCACGCGGCACCCGAGCCCCTTGCCGAGGCACTTCTCCGCGAGACACACGGCGAGGCCGCCGTCGCTCACGTCATGCGCGCTCGCGAGCCGCCGCTCGCGCGCGAGCGCGAGGAGCGCGCGCGAGAGGGCCACCTCGGCGTCGAGGTCGATGCCGACCGGCGCGCCGCCCACGTAGCCGGTCTGCCAGACCCAGTACTCCGAGCCGCCGAGCGCGCCGCGCGAGGGCGCGCCGAGGTGCGCGACGAGGTCGCCCGCGCGCACGAACGACATGCCGACGCGGTGGCTCGGGTCCTCGAGCTGCCCGACGATCGCGACCGTCGGCGTCGGCAGGATCGGCGCGCCGTCGGTCTCGTTGTAGAGGCTCACGTTGCCGCTCACGACGGGGACGTCGAGCGCGCGGCACGCGGCGGCGAGCCCGTCGATCGCGCGGGCGAAGCGCCACATCGTCTCGGGCTTCTCGGGGCTCCCGAAGTTCAGGCAGTCCGTGAGGCCCAGCGGCTTCGCGCCCGTGCAAGCCACGTTGCGGGCGCACTCCGCGACCGCCATCGCCGCGCCCTGGAACGGATCGAGCAGCACGTGGCGCCCATTCACGTCCACGCTCAGCGCGAGGAACTTCTCGCGCGCGGGCTCACCATCGCGCTCGCAGAAGACCCGCACCACCGCGGCGTCGGCCTCGCCCGGGCGGAACACCGTGCCGTCGCGCACGACGTGGTCGTACTGGCGCCAGATCCACTGGCGGCTCCCGAGGTTGGGCGAGCCGATCAGCGCGCGGAGCGCCTCGTTCGGGTCGAGCTCGAGCGAGGGCGCGGGCGTGACGGGCGCGGCGGGCGGCTCCGCCTGCGGGCGGTCGTACTTGGGCGCCTCGTCGGCGAGCGCGCCGACGGGGATGTCGACGACGAGCTGCGGGGCGCGCGCGCTCGGCGGATCGACGAGCGGGTCGTAGCCGGGCGTCGCCTTGCACACGAAGCGGCCGCTGTCGGTCACGCGGCCGACCACCGCCGCCTCGAGGTCCCACTTGGCGCAGATGGCGAGGACCTTCTCCTCCTCGCCCGCGCGCGCGACCATGAGCATGCGCTCCTGCGACTCGCTGAGGAGCATCTCGTACGGGGTGAGCCCGCGCGCGCGGCGCGGGATCGCGTCGAGGTCGAGCTCGAGGCCTCTGCCGGCGCGCGCCGCCATCTCGACGGACGAGCTCGTGAGGCCGGCCGCGCCCATGTCCTGCACGCCGACGAGCACGTCGGCGGCGAAGATCTCGAGGCACGCCTCGAGGAGGAGCTTCTCCATGAACGGGTCGCCGACCTGCACCGTCGGGAGCTTCCTCTCGGACGCGTCGTCGAACTCCGCCGACGCCATCGTCGCGCCGTGGATCCCGTCGCGGCCGGTGCGCGCGCCGACGTAGAGCACGGGGTTGCCCACGCCCTCGGCGGTGCCGAAGAACAGCGCGTCGGTCGAGGCGATGCCGACGGTGAACGCGTTGACGAGGATGTTGCCGTCGTAGCTCGCGTCGAACTGCACCTCGCCGCCGACCGTCGGCACGCCGATGCAGTTGCCGTAGTCGCCGATGCCCTTGACCACGCCGCGCACGAGGTACGGCGTGCGCTCGTGATCGGGCCGGCCGAAGCGCAGCGAGTTCAGCGACGCGACGGGCCGCGCGCCCATCGTGAACACGTCGCGCAGGATGCCGCCGACGCCGGTCGCCGCGCCCTGGTAGGGCTCGATGTACGACGGGTGGTTGTGGCTCTCCATCTTGAAGACGGCGCAGAAGCCGTCGCCGATGTCGACCGCGCCCGCGTTCTCGCCAGGCCCCTGCACGACCTGCGGGCCCTCGGTGGGCAAGCGCGCGAGGTGCACGCGCGAGCTCTTGTACGAGCAGTGCTCGGACCACATCACGCTGAAGACGCCGAGCTCCGCGTAGGTGGGCTCGCGGCCGAGGAAGAAGCCGACGCGCTCCCACTCCGCGTCGGTCAGCCCCATCTCGCGCGCCGTCTCGCGGCCGACGTCGGGCTCGCCGGGGAACGGGATCGGCGCGCCGGGCAAGGTGTCTCTCGGGCTCGTCATCAGGCGGCCTCCTCCAGGAACGACGCGAGGCAGCGGAACAGCGACAGGCCGTCCTCGTTGCCGAGCACGGCCTCCGCCGCGCGCTCCGGGTGCGGCATGAGGCCGAGCACGTTGCGGGCTTCGTTGTACACGCCCGCGATGCTCGCGACCGACCCGTTCGGGTTCGCCTCCGCGTGGACCTCGCCGTCGGGGGCGCAGTAGCGGAAGGCGACTTGCTCCTCGGCCTCGAGCCGCGCCAGCGTCTCGGGGTCGCACACGTAGCGGCCTTCGGCGTGCGCGATGGGCAGGCGCAGCACCGAGCCCTGCGCGAGCTGGTGCGTGAACGGCCCGCCGCCCTCGACGCGCACCCACACGTCGCGGCACTCGAAGCGCAGGTGCGCGTTGCGCGCGAGACCGCCGGGCAAGAGCCCCATCTCCGTCAGCACCTGGAACCCGTTGCAGATCCCGAGGACCGGGCCGCCGCCCTTCGCGAAGCGCTCGATCGCCGGCGCGATCGGCGAGAAGCGCGCGATCGCGCCCGCCCGCAGGTAGTCCCCGTAGGAGAAGCCTCCGGGCACCACGACCGCGTCGGCGTCGCCGAGCGAGGTCTCTTTGTGGAACACGTAGCGGGCGTCCGCGCCGAGCACGTCGCGCACCGCGTGGAGCGCGTCCCAATCGGCGTTGGATCCCGGGAAGACGACGACGGCCACTCGCATGGGCGCGGATACTAACCGCGGCGACGCCCTCGCGCCCGCGTTCCCGCATCGCGGGACTCGGCCACGGCCCCACCCCGGAGCGACGCCCTCACGAAGCGCGAACGTTCAGGAGGTCCTCGACGCTCGCGCAGTCGGCCGCGCGGGCGAGCCGCGCGTCGAGGGTGGCCTCGTCCCGCTCGGCGAGCAGCGCCGCGACGAGCGCGCCTTCGAGCGGGAGACCTCGCGCGCGCAGCACCGCGACGATCGCCTCGGCCTTGCCCTCCGCCTTGCCCTCCGACCTACCTGCCGACTTGCCTTCCGCGCGCGCATCGGCGCGGGCGCGCTCGAGCTCCGCCTCGATCACGTGGTTCTTCTTCGCGAGGAGCGCGCGGGCGACCGCGTCGTCGGTCTTGGCAGCGCCGACGAGGTCCGCGACCGCCAGCGGCGTCACCAGCGCGGCGTCGACGATCGTCGCGCTCGGCGCCAAGATCTCCCACGCATCGGTCGCCCGAGACCACTCGAGCCCGCGCCGGCGCTCCACGTCGATCGCGAACACGCGGCGCACGCCGCGCTCGATCAGGTGCGCCGCCTTGCGGCCCGCGTGCGCCAACGTCTCGGTGCTCACCACCTCGAACGCGAGCTCCTCGAGCTGGCGTCCGCCGGTGCGAGGGTGCGGCGCGGTCGGATAGACGCTCCCGTCGGGGGCGAAGTCGTTCTTCTCCGACGTACGCGTGAGCATGTCGCACGCCGCGTCGTAGCCCTCGGCCACGTACGCCTCGAGCAACGAAGACAGCTTCGAGTGCCGGCTCCCGTGCGGCTGATCCGAAGGCGCCACCTCCACGACCTCCCCGTCGAGCACCTCGTAGCGCGTCTCGGGCATGATCAGCCGCGCGTCGACCGGAAGCTCGTCGTCGCCCTCGTCCGATGTCGTCCCCGGCCGGCCCATCGAGCCCAGGATAGCAGCCGAACCGCCGCCTTCCCACGGCCAGCGTCGGTCAGCTCGGGTCGTCTCCGAAGAGCACCGCCACCTCGAGCTCGACGGCCTCGAAGGGCTCGACGCGGGCGCGGAGCCCGGGCTCGCTCGCGACGAACGCCGCGACGCGCACCCACCGCCCGGCCTCGAGCCGGTGGACGACCAGCTCCCTCGCGTCGGGGTCGACGAGCCAGTAGTGCCCCACCCCTGCGGTCGCGAGCACCTCGAACTTCGTGACGACGTCGTGCCTGCGGTTCGTCGACAAGATCTCACAGACCCAGTCGGGCGGCTCGCGGACCGGTCGTCCGCTGGGCTTGTCGGCGAGCCGCTCGCGTCGCCAACCCGCCAGGTCGTGCAGGAACGTCCAGCCGGGGTAGGCGACCTCGCCCTCGGTCGCGATCCACCACCCGCCCGGACCACCCGCCCCCGGCCGCCGCTGGAATGGGCCGCGGACGGCAACGGCGATCCCACCCTGCGCGTCGCTGTGCTCGAACTTGGCGGCCTCCTTCGGCACGAGCTGCCCCGCGTGCGTCTCGACGCGCTCGTCGTGCTCCTCGCGCTCGGGTGTGCGCGCCGCGTCGGCCACGGTTCGAGCTTACCGCGACGCGTGGCCGGCCGCTCGGCTCGAGCAGACGCTCACACGTCGAGCTCTTCGGCCTCCGCGCGCGGCGCGTGCTCCATGATGAACGTGAAGCGCGGCGCAGGGTCCTTGCCCATCAGCGCGTCGAGCGTCTGATCGGTCGCGAGCGGATCGTCGACGATCACCCGCAGCGCGCGGCGGCGCTTCGGATCCATCGTCGTCTCCTTCAGCTCGTCGGGGTTCATCTCGCCGAGCCCCTTGAACCGAGAGATCTTGGGCTTCACGTTGCCTGGCAGCTCCGCGAGGATGCGGTCGCGGTCGTCGTCGTCGAGCGCCCAGTGCGTGTCCTTGCCCGCGTCGATGCGATAGAGCGGCGGCTGCGCGAGGAAGACGTGCCCCTCGCGCACGAGGTCCGGGAGCATCCGATAGAAGAACGTGAGCAGCAGCGTCGCGATGTGGTGCCCGTCCGTGTCGGCGTCCATCAAGAGGAAGACGCGCCCGTAACGCAGCTTGCTCCTGTCGAAGCTCTTGCCCATCCCGCAGCCGAGCGCGGAGACGATGTTGGAGAGCTCCTTGTTCGACAGCACCTGGCTCGCGCTCGCGCGCTCCGCGTTCAGCACCTTGCCGCGGAGCGCCAAGATGGCTTGCGTCCTGCGGTCGCGGCCGCGCTTGGCCGTCCCGGCGCCCGAGTCGCCCTCGACGAGGAACAGCTCGCTGTCCTCCGGGCTCGTGCTCGAGCAGTCGGCGAGCTTGCCGGGGAGGTTCAGGCGGTGGCTCACCGCCGTCTTGCGGCTCACCTGCGCGATGGCGGCGCGGCTCGCCTCGCGCGCGCGCGCGGCCGTCACCACGCGCGCCACGATCGCCTCGGCCACCGACGAGTTCTCCAGCATCCAGTGCTCGAGCGCGTTGCGGATCGCCGTCTCCACCGGCGAGGCGACCTCGGGGTTGTTCAGGCGGTCCTTGGTCTGGCCCTGGAACTGCGGGTCGCTCACGTAGACGCTGAGCAGCGCGACGACGCCCTCGCGGATGTCCTCGGCCGAGATCGTCACGCCCTTGATCGTGATGTTCTTGGCCGCCATGAAGCCGCGCACCGCGCGGTTGAGCGCGGACTTCAGCCCCGCCTCGTGCGTGCCGCCCGACGGCGTCGGGATGCCGTTCGCGAACGTGACGAGCCGCTCCTCGGGCGCCTCCGTCCACGTCAGCGCGAGCTCGATGCGCGGCAGGTCGGGCTTGTCGAGGGTGAACGGCGCCGGCGGGATCGCGCGCTTGCCGCGCTCGGTGACGAGCTTCTCGAGGTACTCGGCGAGCCCGCCCGGGTGGTGGAGCTCCTCGCGCACGTTCGCGGTGGGATCCTTGAAGATCACCCGCAGCCCGCGGTGCAGGTAGCTCTTGGCCTCGAGCCGCTCCCGCACGACGTCCGGGTCGAACGCGATCTGCGCGCCGAAGATCTGCGGGTCCGGCCGGAAGTGGATCTTCGTGCCGCGCTTGCCGCGCGTCTCGCCGACGCGCTCGATCTTCTTCTTGGGCTTGCCGCGCGAGTAGCTCTGCGTCCAGTGCTCGTTGTCGCGGTAGACGTCGGCGCGCATCGACTCGCTGAGCGCGTTGACGACCGAGCTGCCGACGCCGTGCAGGCCGCCGGACACCTCGTAGTTGCCCTGGCCGAACTTCCCGCCCGCGTGCAGCGTCGTCAGGATCAGCTCGAGCGCGGGGCGCTTGTACTTCTTCATCATGCCGACGGGGATCCCGCGGCCGTTGTCGATCACCGTCGCGCCCTTGCGGTCGGCGTCGAGCTCGACCTCGATGGTCGTCGCGTGCCCGTTGATCGCCTCGTCGACGGAGTTGTCGACGATCTCCCAGAGCAGGTGGTGGTAGCCGCGCTTGGCGGTGTCCCCGATGTACATCGCGGGGCGCTGCCGGACCGGCTCGAGCCCCTCGAGGACGGTGATGTCGTCGGTGTCGTAGCTGCTCATCCTGCCCTCACTCCCCGAGCTCCGGCAGCTCCGGCAGCACGGGCAGCGCGCGCGCGAGCCGGCCCCGCTTGAAGAGCGGCTGCCCCTTGCCGCCGCGCGTCGTGACGCCGCGGCGGATCGTGATCTCGAAGGTCGCGGAGCTGCCCTCCTTCTCGACCACGAGCGTCGTCGACATGTCGCGCAGCGCGCGCGCCGCGAGCACGCGATCGCCCGCGCCGAGCTTGATGAGCTTCACGCCCTTGCCCGCGCCGCCGAGGATCGGGATCTCCTCGCCCTCGGTCAGCAAGACGTGCCCCTTCTCGGTCACCGCCGCGACCTTCTCCTGCCCGTCCGAGAGGTCGACGAGGATCACCTCGTCGTCGGCGCCGACGCGCATGTAGCGCCGGCCGCTGCGCGTCGACGGTTCGCGGTGCGCGCGCAGCGAGAAGCGCGACGTCATACCGCCGCGCGTGACCGCGACGGCCCACGGCGGCTCGGGCGTCTCTGCGCCCTCGGTCGCCTCGGGCACGTCGCACAGGCGCGGGTCGAAGCCGATCATGCGCACGATGCGCTCGCCGTCGGCGAGCTTGAACGTCGAGTGCACGGGGTTGCCGTAGCCGGTCGAGGCCGGCACGTCGACGATGCGCGCGACGTAGCAGGAGCCGAGGTTCGAGAAGAGCGCGACCGACGCCCGCGTCGAGCCGGCGGTGACGTCGAGCACCGCGTCGCCCTCGCGCACGCGCGTCGCCGACAGGTCCGTCACGCGACCCTGCCGTTTGATCCAGCCCTGCTGCGTGAGGATGACGATCTGGTCCTCGTCGACGATGAACGCCTCGGCGTCGTACTCGGGCTCCTTCGTGGTGCCGCTGATCTTCGTGCGTCGCCGATCGCCGTAGTCGCGGTCGAGCTCGAGGAGCTCCGCGCGGATGAGCTTCCAGCGGGCGGCGCGGCTCTCGAGCAGCGCCTCGATGCGCTCGGCCTCGGCCTGCTTCTGCGCGAGCTCCTCCCGCAGCAGCAGGATCTCCAGCTTCGCGAGGCGGTAGAGCTTGAGCTCGAGGATCGCGTCGGCCTGCACGTCGGTCAGCTCGAAGCGCTTCTCGAGCTTGTCGGCCGCGTCCGCCTTGCCCTCCGAGCGCCGGATGATCCGGATGGCCTCGTCGAGCGCGTCGAAGATCTTGATGAGGCCCTCGAGCACGTGGATGCGCTCGCGCAGCTTCTCGAGCTCGTGCTCGAGCCGCTTGGTCACGACCTCCATGCGGAAGTCGAGGAACACGCGCAAGAGATCGCGCAGCGACACGCGCGCCGGCGCCGCGACGTCGTCCTGCCCCGTCGGGATCAAGCACGTCAGGTTGACGGCGACGCTCGAGGAGAGGGGCGTGTGCTTGTAGAGGTACGCCATGATCAGCTCGGGATCGGCGTCGCGCTTGTGCTCGAGCACGATGCGCGTGTCCTCCGTCGACTCGTCGCGCACGTCGAGCAGCGCGGGGAGCTTCTTCTGGATGATCACCTCGGCGATCTTCTCGACCACCGTGCCGAGCACCGTGCCGTAGGGGATCGACTTGATCACGATGCGCGGGTTGGCGCGCGGCGACTTGGGCTCCTCGCGGACCCACTCGCCGCGGAGCTTGAGCGAGCCGTGGCCCGTCTCGTAGACCTCGGTGAGCTCGCGCTTGGTCGTCACGAGCTGGCCGCCGGTCGGGAAGTCCGGACCGCGCAGGTGCGTGAGCAGCTTGGCGGTGGTGATCTCCGGCTCGTCGAGCATCGCGACCGCCGCCTGGATCACCTCGCCGAAGTTGTGCGGCGGGATCGACGTCGCCATGCCGACCGCGATGCCCTGGCAGCCGTTGACGAGCAGGTTCGGGAAGCGCGCCGGCAGGACCACCGGCTCGAACGTCTGGCCGTCGTAGTTCGGCCGGAACGGGACCGTGCGCTGGCCGAGCTCGCCGAGCACCTCGGTCGCGAGCGGGGCGAGCTTGCACTCCGTGTAGCGCATCGCGGCGGGCGGGTCCCCGTCGAGCGAGCCGAAGTTGCCGCGCCCGTCGACGAGCGGGGCGCGCAGCGTGAAGCCCTGCGCCATGCGCACGAGCGCGTCGTAGATCGCCTGGTCGCCGTGCGGGTGGTACTTGCCCATCACCTCGCCGACGACGCGCGCGCACTTCACGTAGCGGCCGTCGGGCTTGAGGTGCATGTCCTTGTGCATCGTGTAGAGGATGCGGCGTTGCACCGGCTTGAGGCCGTCGCGCGCGTCGGGCAGCGCGCGGCTCGTGATCACGCTGAGCGCGTAGCTCAGGTAACGTTTGCGAGTCTCCTCCGCGAGGGAGGCGTCCACGAAGCTCATGGCGGGGGGTCCTCCGGGCCGAGGGACGAAGAGCTCGAGC
This sequence comes from Sandaracinaceae bacterium, assembly GCA_019637095.1. Taxonomy (GTDB): domain Bacteria; phylum Myxococcota_A; class Polyangia; order Polyangiales; family Sandaracinaceae; genus JACKEC01. The sequence goes on from JAHBWG010000074.1 coordinate 21,477, forward strand.
TGCGTGTCGCGGCGCCTGCTCAACGAGAACCTCTTTCGACACGCGCGGGGCGGAACACTGGATCGGCGTTCAGCCTCGCGCGGAGCGAGGAGTAGCAGAAACCGCTACGCGTCGGTACCGTCGGCGCGCGCTTCGAGCAGCCCGAGCAGGCGCCGGGCCCGCGCGTTGGACGCGTCGAGGACGAGGATCTGCTCGAGCGCTTGGCGCATTCCCTCGACGTTTCTGCGCTCGAACAGCCCTCGCGCGAGGGCGAACAGCGCGTCGAGGGCGGCGTCCCGCACCCCGTGCTCGAGGTAGAGCTCGGCGATCCGTCGGAGCAGGAGGAGGTCCTCCGGGTAGGCGCGGCGGAGGGCGTCGAGCCGATCGCGGACCTGCCCTGCGTGCCCGTAGCGCAGCAGCACGGCCATGTCGGAGAGCAGGTGGTCGAGCTCGCGGGTGGGGATCTGTCCGTCCTCGCCCGTCTCGCCCGAAGGCGGGCCGTCCTGCTTCTGGTGCACCGACTCGACGTCAGGGACCAGCCGCCGCGCCTCGAGCTGCTGCGTGTGGCGGCCGCGGGGGGCGACCACGCTCTGCCAGCTCGGCGAGGCGCGATCCTCGAGCGGGAGCTCGCCGGACTCCGGCGGCCGCTCCATCGCCGGCGCCGGGCCCGTGATCGTGTCCTCGCTGATCGGCGAGGTGTCCGTCGGCGGCGTCGCGGGCTCGAGCGACGGCTTCACCTTGGTCAACAGCAAGATCCGTTGCCCCGAGTCCGTCGTCAGCGCGGCGGCGCGCGGGACGGTCATCCACTCGTCCTCGACCGAGTCGACGTCGTCGTCGATCGCGGGCTGCTCGGAGCTCGCGAACGCGCGCTGCATCGCGAGCGGCATCGGCGCGTCCGGCTTGGTGCCCTCGTGATCCGGCACCGGCGGCTCGTCGTCGCGCAGCGCGAGCGGCGGCGGCTCGGCGTCGGGCGCGACCACGGTGACCTGGTGGTCCCACGCGGGTGGGCCGCCGCGGCGCGTGCGCGCCTGGACCTCCTCGCGCGACATGCACCCGGTGATCGCGTCCTCGTCCGGGGTCGCGACCTCGACGCTGGCGTTGGCGTTCTTCACGAAGCGATCGAAGATCGCCTCCGGCTCGAAGACCGCACGGAACCGGTCCGTCTTGCTCCCGCTCCCCACGCCGGAGGCCCATGCTGGCAGACTGGAACCTTCCACGCAAGCTGACCGCGGCGCCGTCAGGGGCGTTGCCACGCGCGGGCTCGGTCGGGTCTAATGTCGCGACGAACCCCATGCGAGCTCGAACCCACGCTGGCTCCATCGGTCTCGCGACGGGTCTCGCGATCGCGCTCGGTGTCGGGCTCGCCGCGGGGGCGGGCGCCGCGCAAGACGCGCCATCCGCCGCCGAGGAGGGGACGCAGGCGCGCGCGCGCGTGCACTTCCAAGCAGGGGCCTCGTACTACGAGGCGGGCGCCTACGACGACGCCCTGCGGGAGTGGACGCGCGCGTACGAGCTGAGCCCGCGCCCCGAGCTGCTCTACAACCTCTCGCTCGCGTACCAAGGGCTGAACCGCCTCTCGGAGGCGCGCGACCACCTGCGCCGCTTCCTCGACGAGGTGAGCGACATCCCGAACCGCGCCAACCTCGAGCTGCGCGTGGAGAACCTCGAGCGCCGGATCGCCGCGCAGGCCGAGGCCATGGCGCCGCCCGACGACGAGCCGGACCCGGGGCCCGCGGTCGCGCTCGAGCCGCCCCGCGCGAGCCCGCCGCCGGCGGCGTCGAGCGGCGGTGGGGGCGCGCACCCGGCCGCGATCGCCGGCTTCGTGGTCGCCGGTGTCGGGGTCGCGACGTACGCGATCTTCGGCGGGCTCACGCTCGCCGAGGACGCCCGGCTCCAGACCGACTGCGCCACCCCGTGCGGCCCGGGCGCCGCGGACACCCTGCGGGCGTTCGCGCTCACCTCGGACATCGGGCTCGGCGTCGCGCTCGCCGGGGCGATCGTGGGCGTGGTGTTCCTGTTCGTCGACGCCGGCGGCGAGGCGGTCGCCGCCGCCCCGTGGCTCGATCGCGACGGCGGCGGCGTCGTCGCGCGGGGGACCTTCTGATGCGCCGCGCGCTGTGGATCGTGTGGGCGCTCGGCGCGGGGGGCTGCTCGCTGCTGTTCGACGGCGGCGTCTACGAGGGCCGGCCGGACGCAGGCGCGAGCGACGCCGCGAGCGACGCCGCGGGCGAGGCCGACGCCGCGACGCGGCCGTGCCGCCCGGGCGAGGACGCGTGCTGTAGCGCCTTCGACTGCCTCACGGGCAGCGCCGACCTCCCGTTCTGCGCGTACCACCCCGCGGACGACGTCTATCGTTGCGCGGCGACGTGCGGCGACGACCGCGACTGCACCGGCCACCCGTTCGGCGAGGTGTGCGTGTCGGTCGGGCCCGCGCGGACCTGCGGATGCACGTCGGAGGCGCACTGCAACGATCCGGTCTTCCCCTACTGTGGCCAGCCCGCGCTGCCGGACTGCGTGGAGTGCCGGACGACGAGCGACTGCGCGAGCGGCGAGCTCTGCGACCTCGGCCTCTGCGAGCCGTGCGCCGACGGCGACGGCGACGGGTTCCTGCCCGAGGGCTGCCCGAGCGCGATGCCGCCGGACTGCGACGATCGCGATCGAGACGTCTACCCCGGCGCGCCGCCGCGCTGCGGGACGGGCGGGTACGAGGACTGCGACGGCCGCTGGCGCGATCTCGAGGGGGCGCTCGGCGCCGGCGAGGCGGGGATCGCGTGGACCGGGCTGACGCCCACGGCGCTCGGGACCGTCGATCACCTCGGCCTCGCCGTGCTCGACCGCGACCAGGTCCTCGTCGCGGCGCTCGTCGAGGGCGCCCCGCGGATCATGCGCTCGCGGCGGACCGCGACCGCGCTCGAGATGCTGCCGTTCGATCCGCAGTGCGAGGGCGCGGCGCTCATGTTCGCGAGCGCGGTCGCGCTCTTCAACGACCGGGGTCGGCCGCGCGTCGCGGTCGGCGGCGGGCGCGCGGACGCAACGCCGGTCGTCGCGACCGCCGAGCTCGCGATGGACGGACGGTGGGTCCACGGGCGCTGCGAAGTGATCGGGACCTCCGTGCGGCGCGTCGCGCAGGGGCGCGACGGGCTCACGGTCGCGATCGCCGACACGGGGACCGGGCAGGAGCTCGTCCACTTCGCCGGCGCGGCCGGCGTCGGCCGGCTCGCGTTCGACATCGAGGGGCCGCCGTGGCTCGGCGCGAGCGCCGACCTGATCGTCGTCGCCTCGCAGATGGGCCCGCTGTTCCGGGGCGTCGACCTGTCCGACCTCGTGACCCACGCGTCGCTGGCCGACCCTCCGGCGGGTCGGCCCGCCTTCGTCGGCGAGCCGATGACGGGGCGCTGGGCCTACGTCGCGCCCCGCCGGACGGCGACCGCCGTGCTGCGCGGCACGTGCAGCAGCACGACCGCGATGTGCATGCTCGACTCGTCGGAGACCCCGTCGGGCTGGGTCGGCGTCGGCGGCGCGGTGCCGCCCGCGCTCGACGCCGCGCTCTTCGACATGACGCGCTTCCTCGTCTCGTCGCTCGAGCCGACGGCCGGGGTCGGCGAGGGCGCGACGGTGAGGCTCTGGACGGCGCAGTGGTCGGGCACCTCGCCGGCGCCGCAGCGCACGACGATCGTGCGCGCGGCCGATGTGGCCGCCACCGACCTGACCGCGCACGCCCTCGGCTCGTGGCGCTCGGCGCCCACGGCCGACCCGGTGATCGCGTTCGCCTTCGTCACGCGCGAGGCCGCGGGCACGCGCATCGGCGTGCGCGTCCTCGACGTGTGCGCCACGCGCTGAGCTTGCGGCGGGGTTGTTCCCTCCCGCGGCTCCGGTGCGGCGACGTCAGCCCCCGACGACGAGCGTGACGATGCGGCCGGGGACGTAGATCTGCTTGAGGAGCGTCTTGCCCTCGAGCTGGCGCGCGACCGCCTCGTCCGCGAGCGCGGCGGCGAGCACGTCGGCCTCGGCGGCGTCGCGCGAGACGCTGACGCGGCCGCGGACCTTGCCGTTGACCTGCACGGGGATCTCCACGACCTCGTCGACGACGAGCGCGGGGTCGTGCTTGGGCCACGGGACCGCCTGGATCGACGGCGCGTGCCCGAGCCGCTCCCAGAGCTCCTCGGCGAGGTGCGGGGCGAACGGGTGCACGAGCACGACGAGCGCCTCGACACAGAAGCGCGGCGGCGCGGCGAGGGCCGCGAGCTCGTTGTTGAGCACCATCATCGCGCTGATCGCGGTGTTGAAGCGCATCGCCTCGATGTCTTCGCCCACCTTCTGGATCGTCTTGTGGGTGAGGCGCAGGAGCGCGTCGGGGGGCGGCGCCTCGCTCGGCGTCCGCGTCGCGACGGTCCACAGCCGCTCGAGGAAGCGCCGCACGCCCTGGATCGAGTCGGTGTTCCACGGCTTGGTCGCCTCGAGCGGGCCCATGAACATCTCGTAGGTGCGCAGCGCGTCGGCGCCGAAGCGGTCGACGATGTCGTCCGGGTTCACGACGTTGCCGAGCGACTTGCTCATCTTCGGCGCGCGCGAGACGAGCGCGATGGCAGGGTCCTCGGCGAGCACGAACGACGCGCCGCGCTTGGTCACCCGCGCCGGCTCGACGCGCGTCGCGCTCAGGACGCCGCCGTCGCGGCGATCGACGATCGCTCCGTCGGCGTTCTTGGTCGCGTGCTCGGCGCTGACGAGCGCGCCCGCCGCGTCGCGGTAGGCGGTGTACTCGATCTCGCCGAGGATCATCCCCTGGTGCACGAGGCGCTGGAACGGCTCGGTGACCGCGCCGGTGAGGCCCGCGTCGTAGAGCACCATGTGCCAGAAGCGCGCGTACAGGAGGTGCAAGACGGCGTGCTCGGCGCCGCCGACGTAGAGGTCGACGGGGAGCCAGCGCGCGGCCGCCTCGCGGCTCCACGCGGCCGCCTCGTTGTGCGGGTCCATGAAGCGCAGGTAGTACCAGCAGGAGCCGGCCCACTGCGGCATCGTGTTCGTCTCGCGCGCGTACCAGCGGCCGTCCTTCTGGAAGAAGCGCCAGTCGAGCGCGCGCGCGAGCACGCCCGCCGGATCGCTCCCGGGGTGGTAGTCGTCGAGGTCGGGCAGGCGCAGCGGCAGCTCCTCGACGGGCACCGGGATCGGCTGGTCGTGGTGGATCGTGTGGGCCGCGCCCGCGCGCGGATCGCCGTCGGTCGTGACGGGGAAGTAGATCGGGATCGGCTCGCCCCAGTAGCGCTGGCGCGAGAACACCCAGTCGCGGAGCTTGTACTCGACGCGGCGGCGGCCCTTGCCCGCGGCCTCGAGGTCCTCGGTGATCTTCACCTTGAACGCGGCGGTCTCCATGCCGTCGTAGCGGCCGCTGTTCACGGCGACGCCCGCCTCGACCATGGCCTCGCCCAGGGGCGCGTCGCTCGGCGCGCCGCTCCTGCTCACCACCTCGACGATCGGGATGCCGAAGCGCGTCGCGAACTCGAAGTCCCGCGTGTCGTGCGCGGGCACCGCCATGATCGCGCCGGTGCCGTAGCCCATGAGCACGTAGTCCGCGATCCAGATCGGGACGCGCGCCCCGTTCACCGGGTTGATCGCGTAGCCGCCCGTGAAGACGCCGGTCTTCTCCTTGCTCTGCTGGCGGTCGAGATCGGAGCGATTCGACGCGCTCGCGACGTAGGCCTCGACGGCGGCGCGCTCGGCGTCGGTGGTGACCTTCGCGACGAGCGGGTGCTCGGGCGCGAGCACCATGAACGTCGCGCCGAAGAGCGTGTCGGGCCGCGTGGTGAAGACCTCGATGGCCTCGTCGCGCCCCTCGACGCCGAAGCGGACCTCCGCGCCCACCGAGCGTCCGATCCACTCACGCTGCATCGTCATCGTGCTCGTCGGCCACTCGACCGTGTCGAGCCCGTCGAGCAGGCGATCGGCGTACGCCGTGATGCGCAAGACCCATTGACGCAGCGGCAGGCGCTCGACCGGGTGGCCACCGCGCTCGCTCTTGCCGTCGATGACCTCCTCGTTCGCGAGCACGGTGCCGAGCGCCGCGCACCAGTTGACCTGCACCTCGTCCTGGTAGGCGAGCCCGCGCTCGAAGAGCAGGAGGAAGATCCACTGCGTCCAGCGCACGTACGCCGGATCGGTCGTATCGACCTCGCGGTCCCAGTCGTAGCTGAAGCCGAGGCGCTTGAGCTGACGGCGGAACGTGTCGATGTTCTGCCGCGTCGTGACGGCGGGGTGCGTGCCCGTCTTGACCGCGTGCTGCTCGGCGGGGAGGCCGAACGCGTCGAAGCCCATCGGGTGCAGGACGGCGTAGCCGTTCGCGCGCAGGTAGCGCGTGACGATGTCGCTCGCCGTGTAGCCCTCCGGGTGGCCGACGTGCAGGCCCGCGCCCGACGGGTACGGGAACATGTCGAGCACGTAGCGCTTGGGGCGCTCGGTCCCCTCGGGGGTGCGGAACGTCTCGTCGCGCTCCCAGTAGGCCTGCCACTTCGGCTCGATCTCGCTCGGCTCGTACCGCTCGCTCATGGAGCGGACGTGCTAGCTCACTACGGGCCGCCTTGCACGGTGCCGATCGCGGGGCGGAGCTGCGCGGGGATCGTCCGGTTCTGATCGGCGACGAGCTCGATGCGCCGGCCCTCGTAGCCCTCGGCCTGGATCTCGATCACGTGGGAGGTGCCGCGGCGCAGCCGGAGCGGCGAGCTCGCGGGCAGGCCGTCGAGGAGCATGCGCGCGCCGGGTGGCACACCGACGACGCGGATGCTCACCCAGCGCGGCTCGTCGGCGTCCGGCTCGGGCGCGGGATCGGGGTCCACGAGCGCCCCGGGGTCGACGGCGGGCGGCGCGCTCGGCTCGACGAGGGAGCGCACGAGCAACACGACGGCGACGAAGGCGCCGAGCGCGATCGCGGCGAAGATGGCGTAGCGGAACCACGCGGGCCGCGACGGCTCGACGGGCGCGGCGGTGGCGCGCTCGTACGCGCCGGAGAGCGTCGCGACGCGCGGCGGGACGAGGGAGGGAGCGGCGGCGGTCGACTCCGCCGGGAGCGGCGCCGGCGGCACCGACGGCGCGCGGTAGGACCCGCTCGACGAGGACGTGCCCACCGCGGGGATGCTGCCGCTCGAGCTCGTGCGCTGGCGGCCCGGGATCGAGGCGCGCAGCGCGTCCTCGTCGAGCTCGAGGGCCTCGACGGGCATGCGCGCCGCCTTGGGCACCTCGACCTCGACGCTGCGCGGCGGAGGCGGGGGCGCGCCGCTCTGGCTGTTGAGGAGCTCGTCGCTGATCTCCCAGCTCAGCTCACCCGCGTTGGGCGCGGGCAGCGTGGACGGCCGCGCGTGTCCGGGCGACGACGCGCTCGCGGGCGGCGAAGGCGTGAGCGGAACGTACGGAGGCTCCTCGCCCGCGGCCGCGCGCTCGAGCCAGTCGAGCATCTCGCGCGCCGAGCCGATCCGCCGCTCGCGATCCTTCTCCATCGCCCAGAGGATCACGCGCTCGACGCCGGCGCCGATGGTGGCGCCGCGCGCGCGCGGCGACTGCGGGACCTCGTCGAGGATGCGGCGCAGCAGCTTGTTGTAGTTCGGCGCGTCGTACGGCACGTCGCCCACCGCGCACTCGTAGAGCACCACGCCGGCCGCGTAGAGATCCGCGCGGTGATCGATCTCCGTCTCGCCCATCGCCTGCTCGGGCGACATGTAGTGCGGCGTCCCGAGCACCGAGCCGGTCATCGTGAGCTTCTGCGTGTCCTCCTCGACCATGTGCGAGATGCCGAAGTCGAGGATCTTCACGATCTCGCCGCGGCGGCCCGCGGGCACGACGTGGACGTTCTCCGGCTTGAGGTCGCGGTGGACGACGCCTTGCGCGTGCGCCGCCTCGAGCGCCTCGAGGAGCATCGCGCCGAGCCGCACGAGCTCCTCCTGGTCGAGGCGCCCGCGCCGCTCGATGCGCCGCGCGAGGGTCTCCCCCTCGAGGAGCTCCATCACGATGAACGGGAGCCCCTGATCCATCTCGTCGATGTCGAGCACCTCGACGATGCCCGGGTGGGCGACGACGCTCGCGGCGCGCGCCTCGCGCAGGAACCGCCGCGTCACGTGGCGATTGCCGAGGTAGGACTCGTCGAGGACCTTGATCGCGACGACGCGCCCGGTCAGCACGTGGCGCGCCTTCCACACCGCCGCCATGCCGCCCTGCCCGAGGAGCGAGTCGATGGCGTACTTGCCGAGGAGCGTCTGGCCGCTGAGGTCCACGCCGGCTCGATCTTATTCGATCCGGCGTCGGGGAGCGCCCCTCACCGGCGCCAGTCGACGCCGTAGAGGTCGCGGCCGTCCCCGAGCGCCTCGGCGCCGATGAGGAGCACCTCGACCTCCGTCGCACCCGTCTGCCGGAGCGCGTCGCGCAACAGCCCCGCCGTCCAGCCCGCGAGCTCGAGGCTCGGCGTCGGCTGACCGCGGACCCAGAGGCGCGCCGACGCGGGGCCGAGCCAGCGCGAGCTCGCCTCGCCGTGGCGCGAGATGCGCGACCAGATGTAGCGGAAGCCCTCGACGATCGTCTCGGGCCGCACCGGCGCCGGGAGGTCCGGGCACAGCCGCGCGAGCCCGCGCTGGCTCACCGCCTCGCCGAGCGTCGCGACGAGCGCGAGATCGCCGTCCCCGGCGATCTCGTCGACCGCCTGCAGGATCTCGGCGAAGAGCGGCACCGGGACGCCCTTCTCGAGGTGCACCGGGGTGTTGCCCGCGCCGGGCAAGAGCGAGTTCGCGTTCTCGACGCGCTCGCACAGCTGCGCCCAGACGCCGTCGCCGTAGCGGCGGTAGACCGCCTCGATCGTGAGCAGCACCGGCAGGAGCGACATGCGGCTGTCACCCGCGAGCGTGTTGCCCGGCCCGTGCCGCGTGATGCGCCGCAGGTGCAGGTACTGCAGGTCCGCGCTCAGCGGGTCGAGCGGCGTCGGGATCTGCTCGACCTCGAGCACCTCCGCGTTCGGCAAGAGGAGCACCGCGGCTTGCAGGAAGCCGTCCGCGCCGTGGAAGCGCTCCTCCGGGTCCTCGGCGCACGCGCGCGCGATGGCGCGGCGCGCGGTGTCGGAGAGCGTCTCGTCGTCACCGCGCGCGCGGCCCGTCAGGAGCTGCCGCAGGATCACCCCGACGCTGAAGAAGTCGGCGCGCGGATCCGCGCCGGGCTCGCCGCGCCGCAGCTCGGGCGCGAGGTGCGCGATGGAGCCGTGGTGGGTGATCGGCGTGTTGGCTGCGTCCGCGAGGAGCGCGGCGCCCTGCACGCGGTGGAGCTTCACCAGCTCCTCCTCGCCCGCGACCGGCTCGAGCGTGATGTCCGCCGGCGTCAGCGTGCGCAGCACGACGCCCGCCTCGTGGAGCGCGCGCAGCCCCTCGAGGATCTGCACGACGAGCCGCGCCGCGCGCGTCGGCTCGACGCCGTGCGGGTGGTCGGCGACGAGCGCCTCGAGCGTCTGCCCGCGCATGGCCTCGAAGACGACGTACGGGCGCCCTTCGTCGTCGCGGCCGGAGTCGACCACGCCCTGTACGTTGCGATGCGTCGCGGCGCCGAAGACGCGCGCCTCGCGCAAGAGCTGGGCGGCCGCCTCGGAGGCCCCGTCCTGGTCCGGAGCGAGGCACAACAGCTCCACGGCGCGGCCGAGCTGCTTGTGCTCGGCGAGGTGACGCTCCACCGCTCCGTCGGCACCGAGCCGCCGGAGGAGCCGGTACTTGCCGACGAAACGCTCGGCCACGGGGCTCTCCCCACCCACGGCGAGACGATAGCACCCCTCTGGCTCAAGGGGTGGTGCGAAGCTGGTCCTCGGCCCAGTCGAGGACCGATTGCGTCTCGAACCCGGGGCCCTGCGGGTAGACCAGGCTCTCGATCTGCTCGACGCAGTCGGCGCCGACGCCGACGTCGATGAGCGTGCGCACGCGCTCGACGAGCGGCGCGAGCGAGTCCGGGCGCATGCGCGGCAGGACGAGCGCGAACCGGCGCCGGTAGAGGAACACCATGTCGGTCCGCCGCAGCCGCTCGACCACCGCGTCGAGCACGCTCTGGTAGACGCCCTCGGAAGGCTCGGGGCGCAGCGAGATCACGACGACGGCGAACGGGTCGCCGTAGCGATCGGCGAGCGCGCACTGCTCCCGGACGCGCTTGCGGAAGTAGCGCCCCTCGAGGATGCGCACGCTCTGCGCGCGCTTGCCGCGCACGGCCGCGTCGAAGATGTCGCGCAGGTCCTCGATCGACCAGCGGCGACCCGCGACGACCTCGCTCGCGAGCTCCGCGAGCTGCCGCGCGAAGCGATCCGCGAGGAGCGGGTCGGCGCATATGGTGGCGAGATCTGCCTCTTGGAGCTCCGAGAGGTCGAGCCCTTCGCCGATCCGCTTCGCCGTCTCCGTGACCGTCGTCATCGCCAGCCGCCGGCGCCACTTCCGCCGGACGACGAGGTCACTATATCGACTCGCGCGCCGCGCGTCACGGACACTCGGCGCGATTGCCGAGCCCGGCGAGAGCCGTCGCGGCCATCGAGACGTTCGTGTACGGCGCGCCCTCCCACTCCACGGACGGATCGAACGGATCCATGCTCGCGGTGTCGCCCATCATCACGGCGCAGCGCCGCGTGAGCACGTGGTCGAGCGTGGAGATCCCCCCGCCGCTCCAGCGCCCGCCGCTCGGGAGCTCCCCGACGCGGCCGAAGCGATCGAGCACGACGCCGAAGCACGCGAGCTCGTACGCGTCGTCGCCGTTGTGGTTGAGCGCCGCGACCATCGCGTCGCAGGCGGTCGCGATCGAGATCGACGAGTTGCAGACGACGTGCACGTCCCCCGGCGCGACGGTGCCGGTCAGCGCGATCGAGGACGCGGTCGTCGTGCCGTTCGAGTAGCGCAGCAGCTCACAGCCGGCGAGGGTCGCCGGCGTGGCGCCGTAGTTCAGGATCTCGAGCGCCTTGTCGTTGGACGGCCCCTCGACGTACTCGCTCAGGAGGATCGACGGTGGGATCGGCGGCCCGGCGTCGACGCCCGCGTCGAAGCCCGCGTCCATCGGCACCGCCGCGTCGAAGCCCGCGTCCATCGGCACCGCCGCGTCGAAGCCCGCGTCCATCCCCGGACCCGCGTCGAAGCCGGGGCCCGCGTCCATCCCCGGACCCGCGTCGAAGCCGGGGCCCGCGTCGAAGCCCGGGCCCGCGTCGAAGCCCGGGCCTGCGTCGAAGCCCGGGCCTGCGTCGAAGCCCGGCCCGCCGTCGAGCATCGGCAGGTCGGTGCAGACGCCAGCGACGCAGTCGACGCCGTCCGCGCACACGACGCCGCGACACGCCGCGGAGAGCACGACCGGCACGCGCACCGTGCCGCCGCGCGAGAACGCCGCGCGGACCACCCGGTGCGTCACGAACCCGTCGCGCAGGATCGCCACGACGGTGATCGTCACGTCCGAGTCCATGCCCGTCGCGGGCAGGATCGTGAGGCTCTGCGGCCAGCTGCCCTGGATCGGGAAGCGCCGTTCGAGGCTGCGCCCGCTCGACGAGCGCGCGACGAAGTGGAGCGAGTCCACGTCCGTCCCGACCGCGAGATCCGGCGAGCTGACCTCGACGAGGATGCCCGTGGCGTCGCCGCAGCCACCGAGCGCGAGGAGGAACGACAAGAGGACGGTTCGTCGCATGGGCCGGACCACCTTAGCACCACCCGTCATCGAGGCTCGGGCGGCACGCTCTTGCGGCGTGACACGGGCGTGAAGTGATTGACGGGCCCGACCCGGGCGCCCGCGGCGCGCGCGCCGAGCGGGAGCCGCGGCGGCGCGAGGATCGCCTCCGTCAGCCAGCCCTTCGCGTCGGACACGGCCGTCAGGAGCGGCTCGGCGAGCGCGAGCCGCGCGGTGATCGCGGCCGAGTACGTGCAACCCGTGCCGTGGGTGTGCGGGCTGTCGATCCGCGGGGCGCTCAGCTCCACGATCTGCCCGTTGATCCAGAGGTAATCGACTGCCTGCGCGCCGCCGAGGTGCCCGCCCTTGAGCAGCACCGCCCACGCGCCGAGCTCGGCGATCTTCTGCGCCGCCTCGCGCGCGCTGTGGCGATCCACGACGTCGAAGCCCGCGAGCCAGCTCGCCTCGGGCGCGTTGGGCGTCACGAGCGTGGCGCGCGGGAGCAGGCGCTCGCGGATCGCCACGCGCGCCGCCTCGTCGACGAGCGGCGCGCCGTGCTTGCTGATCATCACCGGGTCGACGACGAGCGGCAGCTCGAGCCGCTCCGCGGCGTCGGCGACGACCTCCACGATCGCCGCGGTGCCGAGCGCGCCGGTCTTCGCCGCGGCGGGAGGCAGATCCGCGACGACCGCCTCGAGCTGCTCGCGCACCAGCGAGGGATCCATCACCGCCACGCGCGACACGCCGCGCGTGTTCTGCACGGTGAGGAGCGTGATCACGCTCGCGCCGTAGACGCCGTGCTGGTGGAACGTCTTGAGGTCGGCCTGGACGCCCGCTCCGCCCGAAGGATCGGAGCCCGCGATGGTCAGCGCGACCGAGGTCATCGGCGCAACGTAGCACTCGGCGAGCACTGGAAACTACGCAGACCGCGCGGCGGCCCGGCACGATCGGCGGATGCGCCCGCTCTGCCTGCTCCTCGTGCTCGCGCTCGCCCCGAGCGCGGCGCGCGCCCAGCCCGACGACGCCGACCGCTTCGCCGACCCGATCACCGAGGCGGGGCAACGCGCGCGCGGGATCTACCTCGGCGCGAGCTACGTGCGGCGCAACGGCGCGGACGGCGTGATCCTCGCGGTGCGCGGCGCGCGCATGAACGCGGTCGTCCTCGACCTCAAGGACGGCGAGGGGCGCGTGCACCACGCGACGCGCATCCCCGAGCTCGCGCCGGCGCAGACCGGCTGGCTCGGCGACGCCGCCGCGCTCGTCGGGCGGCTGCGCGAGGAGGGCATCTACACGATCGCGCGCATCGTCTGCTTCGCCGACCGCGCCCTGCCCGCCCGCTTCCCCGAGCGCTCCATCCAGATCGCGCGGCGCCGCGGGCAGCCGTGGGTGTCGTGGGGCACCGGCGGGACGTGGCTCGATCCCTACCACCCGGACAACCACCGCCTCGTGGTCGCGCTCGCGCGCGAGGCGGAGGCGCTCGGCTTCGACGAGATCCAGCTCGACTACGTGCGCTTCCCGGTGGACGACGGAACACCCTTTGCGCACTACCCCTCGGAGACGGCGGAGCCGCGTCCTCAGGTGCTCCTGCGTCTCTTGCGCGACGTCGACGCCGCCGTGAGCATCCCGCTCGGGGTCGACGTCTTCGGGTTGGCCGCGTACCGCGACGGAGACCCGAGCGGGCTGGGCCAGGACCTCGAGCTCTTCGCGCGCCACGTCGAGGTCTACACGCCGATGCTCTACGTCCACTCCATGCGCAACTGGCGGCGCGGGGAGCCCGACCGCGCGTTCCGCCTCGTGTTCGATGGCGTGCAGCGCCTGCGCGAGCGCCTCGGCGCCGAGCCCGTGATCCGGCCGTTCCTGCAGGCGTTCCCCACGAGCGCCGACTCGTTCGACGAGGCGTTCATCCACGACCAGGTGCGCGCGTCGCGCCGCGCGGGCGCGGACGGCTTCCTGTTCTGGCACCCCGGCCACGCGTACTCGATGGTGCGCCGCGCGATGCACGGCCGCAGCCGCTCGATCGTCCCGTTCCCCGTGGCGGAGCCGCTCGCGCGGCGCCGCGCACGGCGCCCCGGCCAGCCCGTCGCCGCGCGCTGACGGTGCGACGCGCGCGGACGCCGCTCGAGGCCCCGCGGCCGCCCAGGCGCTCTTGTGCCTCTACCTCGAGCTGACTTGGACCGCGGAGGGGTCGGTCACCGCCGAGATCCTCGCCGAAACGGAGTTCCGATCGGGGCTCTCAAAGACTGTCGAATAATCGAGCGCCCACGCGACCGACTCCGCCATCGAGGCCAGGCCATCGCGCAGCGATGGCCGTTGGCCGAGGGGGCCCCATCGCCGCGCGATGGGGTCGAACGCGGCTCTGCCGCGTTCGTCTCGGGTGGGGGGACCCAGCGCGGCTTTTGCCGCGATGGGGGGAGGGGTTGGAACAACCCCTCCAAAGACTCAGAGCGCGAGCACGTCGGTCGACATGCCGCGCTCGCCGGGCGAGCCGCCAGGCGAACAGGCCTGACCGTCGCCGCCGGGGCCGATCGTCGTCGTGAGCCCGGCCGGGAAGCTCACCGTGCTGCCGCGGGTGAGCAGGCCGATGGAGGGACCGCCCGCGCCGCCGCCCCCGCAGCCGCCGGGACCTCCCTGCCCTCCCACACCGCCGGCGCCGCCGTCGGGAGGGACGGGGAAGGCGGAGCAGCCGACGTCCGAGAGGCAGTTGGTCGACCCGGCGGCCCCCGCGCCGCCGTTGCCGCCCGCGCCGCCGTTGCCGCCCGCCCCGCCGCGACCGCCCGGGCCCCCGCCGGCCGTCTCGAGCGTCACCGCGTCGAGCGTCAGCGTCGAGGCGAACGCGGTGATCGCGAACGAGCCGCCGCCGGGGCCTCCGCCCCCGCCGCCGGCCCCCCCGCCTCCGCCGAAGCCGCCCTGCCCGCCGCCGCGGCCGTAGATCCGCGTCGAGCGGTCGGTGCAGATCACGCGGCCGCCGCCGCCGCCGCCGCCGCCCTGGTGCCCCGTCCCGCCGGGGCCGCCAGGGTCCCCGCTCACGCCGGCCCAGCCGCTCGCCGTCAGGGTCCCGACGCCCGCGCCCGGCGCGCCGACCGAGCCGACGACGGTGCTCGCGCAGCCGGCGCGCCCCGGCTGACCGAACGCGACGCTGGTGTCCCACACGCACGCCATGCAGGCGAGCATGTAGTCCGTGCCGGCGGGGCCGGCGCCGCCGCACGCCCCGGTCATCGACACCGCGGCCGCGCGCCCCGGCTGCGCGGGCGCCGACTGGCTCCCGCCGCGACCGCCCGAGGAGGGCGCGCCCTCGGTCCCGCCGGGCACCCCGCCGGCGGCGCAGTTCGGGCTGTTGAACGGCGCCGTGCTCGCGCCGACGCCACCCGGCGTCCCCGTCCCGCCGGTGGCGCCGGTCGCGCCGGGCGCACCGCGCCCCGCGGTGACCTCGAGGTTGCGCAGGATGGTGCTCGGAGAGCTCACCACGGTGACCGTCCGCGTGTACACGCCGGGCGTGGTCTGGTGCGCGGTGCGCAGATCCACCGCGTCGATGGTGATGGACACTCCGTCGACGACGAGCGCCTGCGACGCCGCCGACGTGACGACGCTGCGCTGCCGCGTGTCGCGCGTCCGGAAGTTGCCGGCGTAGGCGCCGATCACGAGCACGCCGTCCGTCGCGGAGACCGGCGCCGTGATGTCGTAGGCCCCGGAGGCGACGAGGATCTGCGCCGTGATCCCGATCGCGCGCCGCTCCGTCGCGACCTGGAACCCGCGGGCGAAGCTCACCGCGGTCCCGGGGGTGCTGCCGCCGCCGGTCGCGACGCCGTCGGGGCGCACGTAGATGAACCGCGGCGCGCCGACGACGCCGTCCGCGCCGTCGCAGTTCGCGTCGATCGCGCCGGGGTCGATGTCGTCGTCGGCCGAGACGAAGGTGCACGCGTACTCGCACCCGTTCGTCGGGTCCCGGTCGAGGTCGACGAATCCGTCGGCGCATCGGACGCCGCACGCGCCGGCCATGCAGGTGGCGACGGTGCCCGGCCGCGTCGGGCACGGCGCGACGCAGTCGGCGGCGGACGTTCCGCAGTGCGCGGGGTCGGAGGCGCTCGTCGGATCGTACGCCTCGACGCACGCGGCGGCCGCGTCGTCGCATACGGGCGGCAGCGTGCACGCGTTGTCGTCCGGCGCGCACGTGCGCAGCGGGTACTCGCAGAAGCCGCCCTCGCAGGTCTCGACGGTGCAGAAGCGGCCGTCGTCGCACTCCGCCGGCGTCGTACACGGCGTCGCGAGGATGCACCCGTCGCCGTCCGGGCCGAGCCCGTCGCGCCCGGTGCCGGTGGGATCGCAGACGCGACCCGCGGGGCAGCGCGACGAGTCGCGCGCGTTGTCGCAGCCGCTCGCCGCCGCGCAGGTGTCGACCGTGCACGGCACGCCGTCGTCGCACGAGACGGGCGCGCGCTCGCAGCGCTCGTCCGCGCAGGTGTCCGTCGTGCACGCGTCGGCGTCGTCGCAGTCGACGTCGCTCGTGCACTCCATCGGCACGCCCGCGTCGCCCGGGGCGGCGTCGTCCGCGCCGCCGTCGCGCGGCCCCGCGTCGAGGTCGCCCGCGTCGGGTGCCGCGCCGTCGTCGGGGACCGCGCCGTCGACGGGCAGCGCGGCGTCCATCCCACCGCCGTCCGCGCCCCCCGAGCTCGAGTAGCACCGGCCGTCGGCGCGGCAGCTCCACCCCGAAGGGCAGTCCGCCGCGCTCGAGCACGCGAGCCGCCCCTCGGGGGGCGCGACGTCGAGGCAGGCGGTGACGAAGAGCGCGGCGAGCGCGAGAGCGAGGCGAGCGCGCATCGTCAGAACGTCCCTTCGATCCGCGCCCCGCCCGGCAGCACGCGCAGCCGCGCGCTCGCGCGCTCTCCGCCGCCGGACCCGGCGATCCCCCACGCGAGCCCGGCGACCATCGCCGCGGCGCCGACGCCGAGGAGCACGAAGCCCGCGGCCCACATCGCCTCGGCGCCGCTCGCGACGCCCTCGAGCTCGGACCAGCGCGCGCCGTCCGGGGCGCCGGTGACCCGGCCCGCCTCGCCCGCGCCGACGCCGAGGAGCACCGCACCGGCCACGGCGAGCGCGCCGCCCGCGCCGAGCACGATCCACGGGGCAGGATCCGCTCCGCCTCCGTCCGAGCGAGCGGCGGCGATCGCCTCGGCACGCGCCCGCGCGGCCTCGACGCGGGCCTCCGGCATCGCGGGGGCGGGCTCCTCTGCGCGGACCTCGGGCGAGCTCGCCGCGCGCACGCCCATGCCGCGCAGCACGCGCACGCGCTCCTCGACCTCGCCGCGCCGCTCGTCGTCCGGCGGCGCCTGCCGGAGGAACCCCTCGAACGCCTCGAGCGCGAGCGCGTCGTTGCCCGCCCGCAACTCGGCTTGCGCGATGTTGTAGAGCAGCGCGAAGCGCGGGGACAGCAAGTACGCGCGCCGGAACCCGCGCACTGCGGCCTCGAACTCGCCCGCGTCGTACGCGGCGCGCCCCTCCTCGAACGCGGCGCGCGCGTCCGTGTCCGCGCTGCCGCCCTGCGCGGCCGCAGGCCCCGCTGATGCGAACGTCACCACCGCCACGGCGAGCGCGACCGAGAGCCCCACACCGACCTGCCCCATGTCGGTCATGGTACCACGCGGGCGGCGGCGCCAAGAAGGTACGACGCCCACGCACGTCGCGTTGCCGGGGGGCCCGTGAGCGATCACCCTCGCGCTCCACCATGCGCCCGCCGACCGCCCTCGCGCTCTGGCCCTCGCCGCCCGCCGGCGAGGCCGAGCCGTGGCTCGAGCCGTTCTTCGTGGAGACGGACGCGCCGCGACCCGCCGTGCTCGTCCTGCCCGGCGGGGGCTACCGGCGGCTGATGACGGAGAAGGAAGGGAGCCGCGTCGCGGCCCGCTTCGCGGCCGCAGGCTGGCACGCCTTCGTGCTGCACTACCGCGTCGCGCCGAGCCGCTTCCCTGCGCCGCTCCACGACGCGTGGCGCGCGCTGGCGCTGGTGCGGGAGCGCGCGGCGGCGTGGCGCGTCGATCCGGGGCGCGTCGCCGCGTGCGGCTTCTCCGCCGGCGCGCACCTCGCGGGCGCGGCGGGGATCCTCGCGGGCTCGCCGAGCGACGCAGCCCGCCCCGACGCGCTGATCCTGGGCTACCCCGTGGTGAGCGCGCTCGACATCGCCACCGAGCACGGCTCGTTCGAGGCGCTCCTCGGGCCGAGCGCGACCGCGGAGGCGCTCGCCGCCGTCTCGCTCGAGCGGCACGTCGACGCGCGCACGCCCCCGACCTTCCTCTGGCACACCGCCGAGGACGCCGTCGTCCCCGTGGAGAACAGCCTGCGGCTCGCGGCGGCGCTGAGCCGCCACGCGGTGCCGTTCGAGCTGCACGTCTACCCGCGCGGCGTGCACGGGATGGGGCTCGCGGATCGCGCCCCGCGGCTCGATCCGCACGTCGCCACGTGGTCCGGGCTCGCCATCGAGTGGCTCCGCGGCCTCGGGTTCTGAGGGCGGCGCGCTCTAGCTAGCGGCGCGCGAGGACGCGGCGCACCTCGCGCGGCGCGAGCGCGCGGTCGCTCGCGGCGAGCGGCGCGTCCTCGACGCGCGCGAGGTGGATCGAGAGCGCGCGCAGCGTGGGGAACCGGAACAGATCGGTGACCGCGAGCTCGAGCCCGAGCACCTCGGCGAGCCGGGCGCGCGTCTGGAGCGCGAGGAGGGAGTTGCCCCCCGCGTCGAAGAAGCTCTCCGTCGCGCCGATGCTCGCGCGCCCGAGCACGGCGGCCCACACGGGCGCCATCGCCCGCTCGAGCGTGTCGGGATCGCGCGGCTCGGCGCGCGCGGCTCGCCGCGCGCCCACGACCTCGGCGGGCACGCCGATCGCCGTCGCGCCGGCCGGGACGTCGTGCACGACCGAGGAGCACGCGCCCACCGTCGCGCCCTCGCCGACGCGGAGCTCGGGGAGGATCGCCGCGTTCGTGCCGACGTAGACGCCGTCCTCGAGCACGACGCGCGCGTTGAGCACGCTCCCCGCCGCGAGCACGCAGCACTCGCCGATCCGGCACTCGTGCCCGGCGACCGCGTTCATGAACAGGACCGTCCCCTCGCCTATCTCCACCTCCGGCGCGAGGATCGCGCCCTCGTAGACGATGAGCTCGCGCGCGAGCGTCGCGCCGAGCGTGTCGACGCCCGGGTGGATCAGCGTGGCGAACGGGATCCCGTACGACGCGAGCTTCGCGCGCGCCGCGCGCCGCCGCGCGGTCGTGCGCGCGACGAGGTTCGCGACCTCGTCACGCGCCGGGTCGGCGCCCGCGAGCACGTCGAAGCCGCCGACGACCTCGACCCCGAGCAGCCGCTGGCCCCAGCGGGCGCGGTCGTCGTCGAGGATCGCGAGCGAGCCCCAGCGCGACGAGCGCCGGTTGATCGTCAGCGCGAGCCGGACCCCCTCGGAGTTGCCGGCGCCGCAGAGGTAGAGCGTGCGATCGAGCGCCATCGTCGGTCCCCCGCGCTTCAGGCGCCCGCCGCCCGGAGCTGCACGAGCTCCTCGTCGCTGGTGATCCGGCGCGCCGCGCCCGTCATCCAGTCCTTGCAGGTGTGACAGCGCTCGGGCAGCGCCTCGAAGTCGCGCGCGAGGTGCAGCCCCCGGTAGCGACCGAGGCGCCCCCACAGGACGTCGAGCGGCTCGTGCCACGCGTTGCCCGCGAGCTCCTCGCCCTCGGTGTCGCCGGGGCAGCGCGGCACGCGCCCGTCCCAGAAGACGTGCATCATCGTGAGCGCCCAGGGGCACGGGATCCGTTCGTCGGGCGGGATGTCGAGCGGCGTGTCGAACTTGCCGCCCCAGCTCAGCTTGTTGCGCACCTTCAGCGTCGCGCCGCGCTCGAGCCAGTACCTCGAGTACTCCTCGCGCTCGTGCTCGTTCTCGTCCATCTCGATGAACTGCACCATGATCTCGGGGCCCCCACCGCGCCGCGCGCGCGCCGCGAGGAGGCGCTCGACGTTGCCGTAGACGACGTCGCGCTTGGCGCCGACGCGGATCGCCTCGAACACGGGCGCCGAGAAGCCGTCGATGCCGAACACGATGCGCTTGATCCCCGAGTCGAGGATCGGCGCGTCGAGATCGGGCGTCAGGTACATCCCGTTCGTGTTGATGCTGATCGACTCGAGCCCGACCTCACGACCGTAGGCGATCATGCGCAAGAGGAGCTGCGGCTCGAGCAGGGGCTCACCGCAGAACGAGAACCACACCTCGGTCCGCGGCGAGCGCGCCGCGACCTGGACCGCGCAGCGCTGCCACAGCTCGAAGGGCATGACGCCCTTGGGCCGCTTCATCTGCGGGTGGTGACACATCGAGCAAGCCAGGTTGCAGTCTGCGCAGAGCTCCACGGCGAACCGCGTCGGGAACGCGATCTCCTTGAGCGTGGGCGCGATGCGGTCGAGCTCCGGATCCATGCGACGCATCCTCCTCGCGTCCGCGGTCGTTGCGGGCGTGCCGTCGTTTTAAGACCCGGGCGGACGCACCCGTTGATCCGCGTCAATGCCGTGTGGGCGGAGGGGTCACCTCGGGGCCGGCGCGCCTCGCTACTCGCCGCGCTCGTCCTCGGCGTAGCTCTCGCGCGAGACCCACCGGCTCTCGGGGTGCCGCCGCCGCCGGTGGCACGTGACCTGGGGCGGGCGCTGGCGCGGGTTGGTCCAGTCCGCGCGGTGCACGGCGCCCATCCGCCCGTCTCGGTGCCGGACGCCCGGGCGGAAGAGCGGGCCCGGATCGCAGTTCTGGCCGTCGTGGATCAGCTCGAAGTGCACGTGCGGGCCGCGCGAGATTCCCGTCGAGCCGACCTCGCCGACGATGCCGCCGCGGGGCACCTGCTCGCCGGCGACGACCGAGTTCGCCGAGTTGTGCGCGTACATCGTGACCCAGCCGCCCGGATGGACGAGGAGCACCATGTTGCCGTAGCCCGGCACCTCGTCGCCCGCGTAGCCGACGATGCCCTCCGCGGCGGCGCGCACGTTCCAGCCGATGCGTCCCATGATGTCGACGGCGAGGTGGTAGCCGCCCGCGCCCGAGCCGAAGCCGCGCACGAACCAGCCGTTGGCGATCGGCCAGCGCAGGTGCCCGGGCAGCCGCCCGCGGCCGGCCGCCGCCACCCACCGCGGCTCGAGCTGCCCGCGAAGGAGCTTGCTCGCCGTGTCGCGCGACCCGAGCCCGAGGCTCCGCGCGCGCGCGGCGGCCCGCACCTGCCGCGCCGAGAGCTGGCGCCGCACCCGCCCCCCCGCGTCGCGCTCGACGCCCGGGATCCAGAGCCGCGCGCCGTCGCGCAAGCTCCGCACTCCGTCCTCGTCGAGCCCGTTCGAAGCCATGATCTCGGCGACGCTCACCCCGAACGTCCCCGCGAGGTCCCAGATCGTCTCGCCGCGGCTCACGGTGTGCGAGAACCCGCGGCGCGGCGGCGCGGCGGCGCGCGCGGCCTCGCGATCCCCCTGCACGCGGTCCACCTGTCGCTGCGTCGCGCCGGGGATCACGAGCGCGCGGCCCGGCCGCAGGCGGCGCACCGCCTCGTCGTCGAGCGCGTTGCGCTCCATGATCGCCTCGAGCGTCGCGTCGTAGAGCCGGGCGACGTCCCAGAGCGTCTCGCCGTCCCCGAGCCGGTGATACGCGCCGTCGGCGAGCGGCGGCAGCTCCTCGGGCTCGGGCGGCGCCGCGGGAGCGGCGGCGATGGGCGCGCTCGCGCCGGGGATCCGCAGGCGCTGCCCGGCGCGGAGCCGGCGCAGGTCGCGCGGCCGCATCGCGTTCGCGCTCATGATGTCGGCCACCGGCACGCCGTAGGTGCGCGCGATCACCCAGAGGGTCTGCCCCTCCTCGACGACGTGGTCGACGCCGGGAGGCAGCTCGGCCACCTCCGGCGCCGCGGGCTCCTCGGCCTCCGCGGCGTCGTCGACCTCGACAGGCGCCGCCTCCGCGGGGCCCGGATCCTCGGACGGCGGCTCTTCGCACGCGAGCGCGGCGAGGACCGCGAGCGCGACGGCGGCGCGGGCGATCGTCATCGGCCGGGGAACCTAGTGCATGCGCGGCCGCTCCGCTAATCGCCGCGCGCAGCGCTTGCGCGGCGCGCCGCTGGGAATAGCTGACGAGGTGACCAGGGAGGAACAGCCATGACCGAGCCCACGCGCAAGCCCTACAAGATCGTGGTCGGCGTCGACTTCGAGGCCACCGGGGACGTCGCGCTCGCGGACGCGCTCCGGCTCTTGCGCGAGCACCCGAACGACGAGCTCCACGCGGCGTTCGTGGTGCGGCGCGCCAAGAAGACGTTCAGCGCGGCCGAGCTCGCGCAGCTCGAGCGCGAGATGGCCTCGGCCTCCGAGCGCCTCGAGGCGCGCGTGCAGAACCTCTGCGAGGCGATCTTCCCCGGCGAGAGCTGGGAGCAGGCCGTGCACTTCCACGTCCGCCTCGGCGACGCGGCCGAGCAGCTCCTGCAGGTCGCCATCGACTACGACGCGGACCTGCTCGTCGTCGGGACCCACGCGCGCAAGGGCGTCGAGAAGCTCCTGCTCGGCTCGGTCGCGCAGCGGCTCATCGAGACGGCGTGCCTGCCCGTGCTCGTCGCGCGCGAGAAGCACTTCGAGGGGCGGCGCACCTCGGACCGCGCCGAGGCGGCGCGGCCGGGCGAGCTCCTCGAGGACGCGTCGCACCGCACCGTGCAGCTCGGCTTCGGTCGCCGCTCGAGCCACATCTCGGGGCTCCTGTAGGATCGCAACGCGCGTTGCCCTGGCGGCGCGCGCGCCCTTCGCCGCGCTCCATCGGAGGCGCTCAATCGCAGAGCGCCGCGAAGTGGAGCGCGGTCCCGCTGCGGAGCACGACGGCGGTGGTGCGGCCCTGCCGCGCCGCGCGCGCGGTCGTGGGATCCGCGCCCGCGACGGTGAGCGTCTCGAGCGGACCGACCGCGCCCGCGGCGTCCACGCGCGCGGTCGTGAGCTCGGCGCTCGGCCAGAGCGCGCGGAACGATCCGTCCGCGCCGGCCGTCACGCTCACGCGGCCGGGCGCCGCCCCGCCGAGGTCCCCCCGCATCACGACGGTGGTCAGCCCGGCGTCGAGGAGCGCGAAGCTCGCGCGGCGCGCGGCGGCGTCGCCGTTCACGTAGACGAGCGCGACGCGCCCGTCGGAGAGCTCGGCGACCCCGACCGAGACGCAGGCCACGTCGGCCGGCACGGGGGACGGCGCGGCCGCGCCACCGCCCGGCGCGATCGCGATCACGTCGCAGCGCCCCGCCGTCGCGCCGTCGGTCAGCGCCGCGAGCGCGCCGCCGCTCGCGCGCGGCGCGAGCGCGACGTCGCGGTTCTCCGCCGAGCGGAACACCACCGCCGAGGCGCCACTCGCCGCCATGCGCCGCACGACGAGGGGGTCGCCGAGCCCCTGCTCGTCGTGGGCGATGAGCGCGTCGCCGCCCAGCGCCGCGGCGACGCCGCGCTGCCGGAGCGAGCCGAGGAGGAAGTCCGGCGTCACCGCGCCCGCGATCGCGTCGCGCACGACGTGCCGATCCACCCGCGCCAGATCGTTGCGCCACACCGCCACGAGCGCGTCGTCGGTGCCCGGCGGCACGACCGCGGCGATACCGTTCGCGCCTACCCCCGTCGACAGCGGCGCGCGCGCGGTCACGCCGGTCCCGTCGAGCGCGAACGTGTCGAGCGCGACGCCGGTGTCGGTGCTGGCGAGCAGCAGCCACTCGCGCGCGGCGGGGCGCGGGGCGACCTCGAACCCGACCGCGTTGCCCGCGCGGATCACGAGCGGCGCGACCGGCGTGCACTCGCCCGACGGCGGGCTCGCGTCGGCACCTCCGCCCGCCCCGCCGTCACGCAGCTCATCGCCCGGCCGGACCGGCGAGAGCGACTCGGGTGGCAGCTCGGGCACGACCTCGCAGACGCCCGCGCCCGGATCGCACGTCTGCGGCTCCGGGCACTCGACCATGCGGCAGCGTGCGCCGAGGAACATCGGCACCCGCAGCGTCTGACCCGCGAGGAACCCCGTCCGCACCGCGCGCGAGACGAGGGGGGCGGCGCCTGGCGCGGGCTCGTCGCAGCTCGGCCACGCCTCGGCGCGGATCTCCACGCGGCGCGACGCGTCGCCGTCCGGCGGCACGACGCCGAACGAGAACGGCACCGCGACGAGCCCCGGGACGTCGAACATCCGCCGGTCGCCCTGGACGAGCGCGCCGCCCTCGACGCGCGAGACGACCACCCCGACGCACGCGTACTCGCTCGGCGCGAGGTCGGAGTCGACGACGACGACGAGCTGCGTCGCGGGCTGCGTACACGCGGCGAGCAGCGCGGCGGCGAGCGCGCCGTGGAGCGACCGCCTCACGGGAGCGTCCCCTCGAGCAGCGGGACGATGACGGTGTTGCTCGTGCCGCCGTACGGCGCCTCGGTGGTGCTCCCGAAGACGACGCCGAGCGCGATGCCGACCGCGGCGAGCACCGCGACGCCGCCGCCGACCACCCCCCAGAACGCAGGGCTCGCGACGAGGTCCTCGCCCGGAGGGAGCGGCTCGAGGGCGGCGTCGACCGTGAGGCGCGCGCCCGGCGCGAGCTCGACGTCGCGTTCGAACGGCACGTGCCCCTCCGCGGTGATCCCGAGCGCGTGCGCCCCGGGGGCGAGCGAGAGCTCGAGCGCCCCGACGCCGCGCTCGACTCCGTCGACGGCGACGCGCGCGCTCGCGATCGAGGGGACGACGCGCAGCGTCGCGTCGAGCGGGCGGAGCGCGACGTCGTGTCGCTCGATGCCGGGCTCGAGCGTGAAGCGCGCCTCTTCGTGGCCCTCGGCGCGCACGACCACCGCGCGCGGGCCGGGGTCGAGCACCGCGAGGCGCTCGGGCCCCGCGCCCTCGAGGATGGCGCCATCGATCTCGACGATCGCGTCGGCAGGCGCGATGCGCAGCGTCACGCGGCGGAGCAGCGCGGCGGCCTGCGCGCGGAGCTCCGCCGCGCTCGCGAGCAGGCGAGCGTGCTCGCGCGGGGTGGCGATCGCCTCGAGCTCGTCGAGGGCCGCGAGCACCTCGCGCGCGCGGCCGAGCCGCACCAGCGTCGTGGCGACGTTGAAGACGGTGGACGGACGGTTCGCGAGCGCGCGCGAGCGCTGGAACGCGTCGAGCGCCTCGACCCAGCGCTCCGCCTCGGCGGCGCGGCGCCCCTCCTCGAAGAGCGCGCGCGCCCGCGCCTCGTCCACGCGCGACGGCGCCTGCGCGCTCGCCGCGCCGGGGAAGAGGGCACAGAGCGCGGCCAGCGTGGCGGCGAGGCACCCCCCGACGAACGGCACGGGTCGAGCTCGGCGCATCGGTCGACCACGCTAACGGAGCGCGTCACGCAGAGTCAACGGGCGCGGCCGGAGCGGCCCGCGAGCGGCCCCGATGGCCTCGACGCGCGCTCGCGAGGTGACGCGCCTGTCCCTCGACGAGTGACAGCGCGCCTCGCGGGGCGCGGCGCGCGGAGTCTGGCGCGCCACGGTACGCGCCTTGCGGTGGCCGGGGGCATGCGTTGGTCTCTCTCGCTCCTCTCCCTCGTCGCCTTCGGGTGCACCGGCGTCCTCGAGCAGGTCGGTGGCGGCAGCGGCGGCGCGGTGCTCGACGCCGGCATCACCGTGGAGCTGCTCGACGGGGAGGTCGGCGCGCCGCCGACGCCCGCGCCGCCGATCCCCGGGACGGACGGCGCGGTCCCGCCCGGCCCGGCGCCGGATCTCGACGCGGGCGCGAGCCCGCCGCCACCGCCGCCCGAGACCGGACGACGGCCGAGCATCCCGCTCGACGCCGCGCGCCCCGTCGACATCATGACGCGCGAGCACCTCGCGCAGGTGGCCGCGCGCGCGCCTCACCTCGCGGACGCGTGGCTGCTCGGTGTGCTCGAGAGCGCCGACACCATGTGGTACGACCACCGCACGATCGTCCCGGGCTACCAGGACTCGTTCGGTGACAACGTGCAGCTCCCGATCGGGATGCGGCCGAACACGATCGACGCGAACCTCATCAACCTCGCGGTGCCCGGCGGGCACCAGCAGATCTTCGTCGAGCACGGCGTCTTCCACTTCCCGTTCGGCCGCCCGATCGGCGCGCACGAGCGCGAGAGCGCGGTGGTCAACTTCTGGCAGCTCCCGCGTGACGACGCGGGCGCGCTGCGCCCCGTCGTCTACTTCCGCCGCACGCCGAGCCGCTACACGAACCGCATCGAGTGGCTCTTCCCCGCGGGGACCGTGCTCGGCGAGGTGCTGTTCCTCGTCGACGGCGCGGGCGAGCGGTACGTGTTCGAGATCCGCGTCCGCGTGCGGGAGCCCGACGGCTGGCGCAACGACGTGTACCGACCGTTTCCGCGCGCGAGCGACCTCGCCGACGCGCTCGAGCGCGCGCGCCCGGAGCGCGCCGAGTGGGCGAGCGCGCGCGACCTCGACGCGCTGATCGCGCACCTGCGCGACCCCTCGACGCTGCGCGCCGCCCGCCTCGGCGGCACGAACTTCGGAGGCGCGTTCCCCGCCATCGAGGGCGCCGAGGACGTCCTGCCGGCGCTCGCGGACGACTCGATCCTGCGCGCGGTCCTCGGGCGCACGCCGTTCCGCTCCGCGCGCGGCGCGATCTGGAAGGAGCACGGCTCGTTGCGGGCCTTCGCCCCGACGACGGCCGCGCGCACCCACGTCGTCCCGCGCGGGTACAACGGCGGCCTCGTGTCCGTCGACGACGAGACCTGCGCGCGTTGCCACCGCGACGCCGGCCGACCGTTCCGCGACTGGTACCCGAACATCATCGCGTACGGCGAGCTGTGGGGAGAGGACGAGGCCTTCTCGTGGCACCCCTTCGCGACGCAGCGCTTCGTCGACACGAGCTCGGGGCGCGTGCGCGAGTTCAACTACGACAACCGCGAGATGCGGAGCGACTTCGTCGCCGCCGGCGTGCTCGTCCGCTACGAGAGCGCGCGCCACCCGGAGTCCGTCTACCGCGCCATCCCGCGGAGCTGGAAGGGGTACACGTACTGATGCGCCGCCGCGTCTTCCTCGTGCGGGTCGGCGCCGCCAGCGTGGGCGCGCTGGTGGTCGGCTGCGACGGCCGGCTCTTCACCGACCGCCCGCGCCCCCCCGCGCCCGGCGGCGGCGGCGCGGGGCAGCCCGCGCC
>JAHBWG010000075.1 GCA_019637095.1 Sandaracinaceae bacterium
CGTGCTCGAGCTGGCCGCGTAGAAGGTGCGCGGCGAGGGTGAGCGGCGCAGACCTGCGGCGAACGAACGCCCGTGCAGCTCGATGCGAGGATCGTCCCCTCACTCTCCCCAGCGGCGGCGCTCGAGCGCGGGGTCGGCGCCGAGGCGCGTGAACACCTCGTCGGCGCGCACGCGCTCTCTCTCGGCGTCTGCGCCGCGTCCGAGGGCGTCGAGCGCCGCGGCGTGCGTGACGCGGCTCTGCGCGCGCTCGTACGGATCGAGCTCGGGGCCGGCGAGCACGGCGGCCATCCTCGCGCACGCGCCGGCTGCGTCGCCGCGCGCGAGCTCGTAGAGCGCCCACGCGCGGTGCGCCGGCTCGAGGTCCGCCGCGTCGCCGGCCTCCGTCGCGCGCGCGAGCGCGGCTTCGGCCGCTTCGAGCGCGCCGCGGCGGATCGCGAGCCGCGCCGAGGTGACGAGGGTCTCGGGGAGCACGCGCGAGAGGCCCGTGCGCGCGGCCAGCGCGAGCACCCGCTCGACCTGCGCCGCCGCGTCGTCGTCGCGCCCGTCGTCGAGCGCGATCATCGCGAGGTTGTTGTGGGCGATCAGCGCGGCGCCGGTCACCCCGCAGCGCGCCGCGAGGTCCGCCGCCGCTTCGGTGTGGGCGCGCGCACGCGCGAGCGCGCCGCGGTTGTGGTGGCAGACGCCGAGGTTGATGTTCGCGCGCACGATCCCGGCGACGTCGCGCGCGCGGGTCGAGAGCGCGAGATCGTCCTCGTTCGTCTGGAGCTGGCCGTCCCAGTCCCCGGCGCGCAGGTAGTTCGCGCCGAGCCGCCCGCACAGCGACGCGCGGAACGCAGGCACGTCGAGCCGCGCCGCGAGCTCGAGCGCGCGGCGTCCGTGCGCGATGCCCTCGGTGTTGTCGCCGAGCCGGTAGCCGAGCACCCAGCCCAACAGCGCGTGGCTGCGCGCGCGCTCCATCGGATCTCCGTCGGGCCCGAGCACGTCGAGCGCCGCGCGCAGGTGCGCGAGCGCGTCGTCGAGACGACCCTGCTGCACGGCGGCGTCGGCGCGCGTGTACGCGATGCGCGCGCGCAGGACCGGCCGCTCGGGCTCGACGCACGCCTCGGCGCGCTGCGCGTCCGCGTCGGCGTCCGCCGGTCGGCCCGCGTCGAGCGCCGCCTCCGCGATCGCCTGCCACAGCCGCGGCGGATCCACCGCCTCCGTCGCGTGCGCTGCCTCCACGCGGAGCGCCTCCGCGAGGTACGGCGCGGCGCCTGCGAGCCGCCCGGACTCGAGCTCGATCCGCGCCGCCTCGCTCCACGCGTACGCCGCGCTCGCGGGCAGGCCCGCGGCCTCCGCGAGCCGCGCGATCCGCGCCTGCGTCGCGGCGGAGTCGTCCGAGGCGCTGCGCGCGAGCCACTGCGCCGCGAGCCCACACGCGAGCGCGTGCTTCGGCGGGCTCATCGCCTCGAGCAAGCACGCGCGCAGGCCCGGCGAGGGCAGGCGCATCCAGCGCTCGCGCCGCGCGGACGACCCCTCGACCCGCACGAGCAGCCGCTCTCGCTCGAGCGTCTCCACGACCTCCTCGCCGACCGCGTGCGGCGTCGCGAGCTGCATCGCGACGCGCACGAGCCCGCGCGCCGGGATGTCCCCGCCGAACACGCTCGCCGCGTCGAGGAGCGCCCGTTCGCTCGGCGTGATCCGCGCGAGGTGCTCCTCGAACGACGTCGCGCCGGTGCGCGCGCGCATCGCCGCGAGCGCGCGCAGATCCGCGGGCCGCTCCACGCCCGGAGGCCGCGGCGCGCTCGCGCCGCACCACGCGCGCCACGCCGCCTCGAGCGCGTCCTCGGGCGGTGGGCCGAGCTCGATCGTCGCGCCGTCGAGGACCCGCTCGCGCCCCGCGTAGAGCAGCCCGACGCCGCCGCCCGGTCGCGCCACGAGCGCCCGCGCGACCTCCCAGCTCTCCGGGTCGACGCCGTCGGCGTCGTCGAAGACGAGCACGACGGGCCGGTGCGACGGCGCGAGGACCGCCTCGCACACGCGGAACGCCTCCATCGTCGCCGCGCCGCGCGCGCCCGCCGGACCGACGCCGACGAGCCCTCCGATCAGGGCGTCACCGCCCCAGCCCGTCGGATCCTCGCCCACCTCGCGCACCCGCTCCATCAGCCGATCCGCGGCGAGCCGCAGCGGGCTCAGGCTCTGGGCGCCGACCGCGTCGAGCATCGCCGTCGCGAGCGCTTCGAAGGGCGCACACGGCCCGCTCGCGCGGCCGCGCGCGAAGCACACGCGCACGCCCGCCTCGCGCAGCGCCGCCCGCGCGGCCTCGAGCACGTCCGACGCGCCCATCCCCTCGTCGGCGCGCACCCCCACGATCGCGCGCGGCTCCGGCAGCAGCGCGCCGAGGA
The DNA here is from genome assembly GCA_019637095.1 of Sandaracinaceae bacterium. Taxonomy (GTDB): domain Bacteria; phylum Myxococcota_A; class Polyangia; order Polyangiales; family Sandaracinaceae; genus JACKEC01. Next base: position 2,385 of record JAHBWG010000075.1, read on the forward strand.
TCTGCGCGAGCACCTCCGGGCGCCGCAGCGGCGCGTCGTGGATCGCGCGCCGGATCGCGCCGCGATCGAGGCCCGCGCTCGGCGTCGCGCGCACCGTGGAGTGCATGACGAACCGCTCTCCGGGCGTGCTCGCGAGCGCCTCGACGTGGATCGTCTCCATCGACGAGAGGCCGGGCGTGCGCGCGATCGACGTGCGCAGCGTCCCGCTCGCGGGCGTGTGCGCGCGCGCCGCCTCGAGCCACGCGCGCCGCGCGCGGGCGGCGCTCGGGTAGCGGTGCTCGGGGTCGCGCGCGATCAGCCGCTCGACCACCTCGGCGAGCCGCGCCGGCGCGCGCAGTCCCTGGCGCGGCCGCAGCGGCAACGGCGCGGCCGTCAACGTGTGATGCACGATCTCCATCGCGTTCGCGCCGCCGTAGGGCGGGTAGCCGGTGAGCGCGCGGAAGAGCACCGCGCCACAGCCGAAGAGATCGCTCGCGGGTCCCGGGCTGCACGCGCCGCGCGCCTGCTCGGGCGAGAGGTAGCCGGGCGTGCCCGAGATCTGGACGCCCGCCGCGAGGCGCAGCGCGCTCGCCTCGTCCCGCGCCTTGGCGAGGCCGAAGTCGATCAGCTTCGCGGCACCCCCCGCGCGCTCGTCGAGCAGCACGTTCGGCGGCGTCACGTCGCAGTGCACGAGCCCCGCGTCGTGCGCGTAGCCGAGCGCGTCGAGCAGCTCCGCGCCGATCCGCACGATCTCCCCGAGGTCGAGCCAGTCCACCGCGTCCTCGAGCGAGCGACCCTCGATGCGCTCGTAGACGAGGTACGGCTGGCCCTGCTCGCTCCAGCCGTGCTCGAGGAGCGCGACGACGTGCGGGTGCCGGAGGCGCGCGGCGAGCCGGGCCTCGCGCGCGAACCAGTGGCTCTCGAGCGCGCTGCCCTCCGCGCGCGCGAGCTTGAGCGCGCCGCCGAGCCCGGACTCCTCGTGCGTGGCCGCGTACACGACGCCGGCGCCGCCGCGTCCGAGCTGCTCTCCGAGACGCCACGGCCCGATGCGCCGCGCGGCGTGCTCCGGAGGCGGCTCGCTCGCGCCGCTCATGCCTCGTCGCGGACCGCCGCGACCGCCTGGATCTCGACGAGGTAGCCGTGATGGAGCGTCGGCACCGGCACCACCGCGCGCGCCGGCCGGTGCGCCCCGAGCACCCTCGCGTACGCCGCGTTCACGCGAGGCCAGAGCGCGATGTCGGTGACGTACACGGTGACCGACAGGAGGCGGTCGAGATCGGAGCCCGCAGCCCGCAAGATCGCTTGCACGTTGCGGAGCGCGCGCTCGGTCTGCGCTTCGACGTCGCCGTGCGGCGCGCCAGGGTCGGCGGGGTCGATCGGCAGCTGCCCCGCGACGTACACCATCCCCCCGTGCGCGATCGCCTGCGCGTAGTGGCCGGCAGGCCTCGGGGCGTCGGGCGTCTCGACCGTCCGCATCCTCGTTCGATACCACGGGCCCGGCTCGGCAGGGGAGGCGTCGACTCACCGTGTCTCGAAAGAAGGCACAGTGTCTCGGTATGTCTCACCAATTTGGCCTGATACGAGACACATGAGGTGCGTTTTCTCGCGCACTATCCCCCGGCTGTACCGTGGTACGGGAACTGAAGAAGGAATCGGTCGGGAGACGACCGATGCGAACCACGACCCAGCTGACCGCGGCCTCGACGCTCTTGATCCTGGCCGGCTGTGCCGCCGACGTCTCCGAGCGTGGGTCGGGCACTTTGCGCGAGGGCCTCACCATCCTCGGCGCCGCGCCCGGTGCGCTCTCCGCGGCCTATCGGCGCGGGGACGTCGTCATCTATCTCGAGGCGCTGCGCGGGCAGGCGACGCCGGAGATCTACCAGAACGATCCCGAGTCGCCGGCGTGGGAGATCGACGCGCGCTTCACCTCGGATCAGGGCCACGCGTTCTACGTCCGCCGCGGCGGCGACGCGTTCGTGGAGCCGCGCTGGGCGACGGAGCTCGAGCAGCAGGACGCGGACGCGCCGGCGGGGTCGAACGCGCACCTGTTCGAGCTCGCGCTCGAGGCGGTGCGCGCGCTGCCGGGCGAGGTGGCCGCGCAGCTCGAGCCGGCGCTCGCCGCCGAGCTCGCCCCCGAGCTCGACGCGCTCACCGACTTCGGGCGGCAGGCGCCCGACCTCTACGCCGCGCAGGACGAGCGCGCGCGCGACGCGCTCCGCCGCGAGGGGCTGCTCGTCGAGCAGCCCGGCGGTGACGTGGCCTACGGGAGCCCGAGCGGCGCCGAGGGCAGCAACGTCTCGCAGAGCGGCGGCTACTACTACTACATCGAGCTGCGCGACAAGCACATCTCCTACTCGCTCTTCCTCAACGGCCGTCACAGCGCGACGCGCGCGTTCCAGTGGCAGAACTCGTGGGTGCGGGTAGTCGACGCGTGCAACCACGGGTCGTGCGCGAGCAACAGCAACATGGGGCAAGTCTGCTTGCTCCAGTACTACGACCGCGTCGTCGCGCTGACGCAGGCATGGACGCATCAGGCCTGTCGCACCGGCTACGATACGTGGTCGAACGGATCGGGCCACAACTGTCACGACGACAGCCGCGTGCAGCTCCGCAACTTCGTGTACGCCGATTGGAACAACGGCTACCAGTACTGGTGCAACGACGGTGACAGCAGCGCGGACATCAGCGTCGGTCCTGGCGACCAGGGCGGCGCCCCGCGCTGCGACGCTGGCCGCAGCCGCGGCTACGTGCACCCCTGGCACTGACTTGGCTGAGGGGTGCTTCGCACCTCTCCCCCGCTGCGGCAAAGCCGCAGCGGGGCCCCCTCCCCAGTGCGAACGCGGCGGAGCCGCGTTCGACCCCATCGCGGGGCGACGGGGCCCCCTCGACCTACGCCCGTCGCTGCGCGACGGGCTGGTCTCGATCGTGCCGTCGGCCGCGTCGTTCCAACGTTCCAACCTTCCTCGTCTCCTCCACTCTCTTCGTCTCCCGTGAGAAGCGGGAGGCGCGAGGAGCAGGTCTCGAGGGGCGCTCGACCGCGGGGGCGCTCGATGCTCGACTGCGGCTCGCCGTGCGAACGGACTCTCGAGCCCCGCGCGCGAGCCGAACGATGTCGTGCTCAGGGGTCGCGCTCGAGCCCGAGCGGGCCGGCGAGCTCGTCGAGCCAGGCGTCGAGCTCGGCGGCGCGGGCGCTCGCGGTGACGATCGCGACGACGACGCGGCCGTCCGCGCACGCGCCCTCGCCGTGGATGGAGGCGAGGTGGTCCTCGCCGGCGAGGATGCCGCCGAGCACGTAGACGTCCTCGCGCGCGAGCCGCACGCGGCGCAGGGCGAGCCCCTCGCCGATGGGGGCCGGCTTCACCTGGCGGCCTCGGCGAAGCGCAGCGCGAACGACGCGTGGAGCGGGTGCGCCGCGCGCTCGCGCGGGCGGTAGCCGGAGCGCACCTCCTGGACGAGCACGCGCGCTTCGTCCGAGACCACGAACGCGACGCGCCACTCCGAGAGCGCGAGCACGAAGCCGTCCCCTTCTCGTCTGATGCGGCGGTAGGGGCGCGGGTGCGGGCTCGTCTCGAGCACCGTCCGGAGCGTGGGCTCGAGCGCGACGCCGTGGCCCTCGAGCCACGCGAGCTGCGCGGCGGCGCGCTGCGCGAGCTCGACTGCGTAGGCGCCGCGCGGATCGTCGGGCCTCGCCGCGTCCTCGAGCTCCGGCCCCTCGAGCCAGCCCACGCGCGAGCGCGGGATCGCGTCGGTCCAAGGGACGTACGGCTTGACGTCGAGCACCGGCGTTCCGTCGAGCAGGTCCACGCCGCGCACGTGGAGCGTCGTCCCCTCGATGCGCACGAGCGCCATCGCGGAGAGCGCGATCGGGTTGGGTCGATGCGGCGCGCGGGTCGCGAGCACGCCGCGCCGGCGCTCGCTCCGCGGCGGCTGCACCTTGGGCCGGAAGCCCTCCGCGCGGTCCATCCACGCGAGCACCCAGACGTGCTCGAACCCGTCGAGGTCCTCGACGGCGTGCGCGAGCGTGGGGTCGAGCTCGATGCGCCCCTCGATCCCCTCGGCCGCGCGCGGCTGGCGCGGGGCCTCGACCTTGGTCACGAGCGGGCTGCGCACCACGCCGATCGGCCGGACCAGGTACTCGCGCTCGCTCACGCGCGTGTTCTGCCACGCGCGAGCCCCTCGAGCAGGGCCCGCAGGACGGCGCGGCCGTCGGCGCGCGCGCGCGCGACGTCGCTCGCCTCGGCCATCGCGAGGGCGACCTCGTCGAGCGCGGCGCGCAGCACGCGCGCGAGCACGTCGAGCGGCAAGGGGCGCAAGACGTCGTGCGATGCGAGCTCTTCGAGCAGGTCGCGCACCAGGCGGTGTCCGACCGCGCGATCGATCGGGCTCGGCGCGGGCGCATGCGCCGCCTCGACGAGGACCACGCGCGCGTACGCCGGCTCGGCGCTCGCGTCGAGGTACGCGTCGAGCGCGGCCTCGACGCGAGGCCATCCCGGTGAGGCGGCCCGGAGCGCGGCCTCGACGCGGTGGAGCAGCGCGTGCTCGAGTGAGGCCCTGACGGCGCCGAACAGCTCCGCCTTGCTGCCGAAGTGGTGGTAGATGGCGCCCTTGGTCAGCCCCATCGCGGCGGCGACGTCCTCGAGGTGCGTCCCCGCGTAGCCGCGCTCCGCGAACGCGTCCCGCGCGACGCGGATCAGCGCCGCGCGGGTGTCGTCGGGAGCCGCCCCCGTCACCGGCTCAGCGCAGGGGGAGCGCCACGCAGGTGCCGGGGCCGGGCGTGTCCTCGCAGACGAGGAGCTGGCGCGGCACCGCCGGGCGCCCGGTGCGGCGGCCGATCGCCACGATGGTGAGGTTGTGCGCGACGTTGATGTCGATGGGCGGCAGCGCCGCCGTCCCGACGATCGCGCCGCTGCACGCGTTCTCCGCGGCGACCCGCACCTGCACCGCGTCCACGCCCGCGAGCGTCATCGGCTGGTACCGGCTCGGGAACGACGGGATGCCGCCGAAGTCGCCGTACTCGACGCCAGCGATCAACGCGCGCCCCGGCGCCCGCCGGTTCGCGCCCGGGAAGCAGAGGTCCAGGGCCTCGCCGCTCCCGAGCATCGCGTTCACGAAGCGCCCGCGCGTCTGCCCCATCACCGGGCGCGCTTCGTCGGGCATCACGAGCACGGTCGGCGCGCCACCTTCGCCGCTGAACAGCAGCGCCGTGACCGGCACGCCGGGCGAGAGCTCGAGCGCCTGCTCCACCGTCGCGCCGCCGGCGTTGAGCGCCAACGTCGAGCCGACGTCGACCGGCACGTACGCGGACGCGGCCGCGAACGCGACCTCTTCGATCTGCGCGTCGCCGGCCATCCCCGAGACGGCGGCGCCGAAGCTCGCGGCCGCGGCGTGCAGCACGCGGAGCGGCGAGGGCGCGGGCGGAGGCGGCTCGGGCTCGGGCTCGGGCTCCGCCACCACCTCGTCGCCGGTCGAGGTCTCTTCGGGCGGCGGCTCGTCCGAGCCTCCGCAGGCCTGAACGATGGCCAACGTCATCGATGCGAGAATGCGTACGCGCAGGGTCATGGAGTCCCTCTGGGGTGAAGTTCGTCGCTCCGCTACCGCGTCCCGCGCGCACTGTAAACCGGACTCGCATATGGTCACCTTGAATTCCACTACATACCCTCGGTATGGTCCCGCACAATGCGCATACCTGGGCGCCTCTGTGTCTCGCTCGCCCTCGTCCTCGCCGCGTGCGAGGGGGTGCCGACCGTGCCCGACGGCGGCGCCGCCGACGCCGGCGCGCCGCTGCCGACCTTCGATCCGCCCGCGCACACGCTGAGCGCCGAGGTCGAGCTCGTACGCGACGCGCTCGGCATGGTCCACGTGTACGCGGAGGACGACCGCGATCTGTTCTACGCGTCGGGCTACGCGCAGGCGTCGGATCGGCTGTTCTCGATGGAGCTCGCGCGCCGGCGCGCGCTCGGGCGCCGCGCCGAGGTCTTCGGCGGCCGCTACGTCGCGGACGACACGCTCGTGCGCACCGTCGGCATCGAGCGCTGGGCGATCCTCGGCGCCGACGCGACGCGCGCGGAGCGCCCCGAGGACTTCGCGCTCGTCGAGGCGTGGACCGCGGGCGTCAACGCGCGCATCGAGGAGGTCCTCGCCGGGCGACACCCGATCCCGCACGGCTTCACCGAGGCCGGCTTCGCGCCCGAGCCGTGGGCGGTCACCGACGGCTTCGCGGTCGGCCGCCTCGTCCTGTTCGGCAACGCGAACCAGCTCGAGTTCGACCTGCTCGCGACGATCATCCGCGACTACTACCCCGACACGTTCGAGCGCATCCCGCTCATGCGCCCGCTCGTCGACGCGTTCGTCCTGCCGCCCGAGGAGCGGCCGCGCGGCGCGAGCGGCATGCGCTACGTGCCGCCGCCGCGGCGCGACGCGCCGCCGCTGCCCGCGGACGCGGCGCGGCGGCTGCGCGACGGCCTCTTCGACATCGTCGACGCGCCGACCGCGCGCTTCGCGAGCAACAACTGGGCGCTCGATGGCCGGCACACCGCCGACGGACGGCCGCTGATCGCCGGCGACCCGCACCAGGGCCTCACGAGCCCGATGCTCTTCTTCATGCAGCACCTCGACAGCGCGCACGCGGGCGGCGCGTTCGACGTCGCGGGCTTCTCCTTCGTGGGCACGCCCGCGGTGCAGCTCGGCCACAACGCGCACGTCGCGTGGACGGCCACCACGTCCTACCCGGACATCTCCGACCTCTGGGAGGTGCGCGCGAGCGCCGACGCGGTGACCCTCGGCGGCGAGACGATCCCGCTCGTCACGCGCGAGGAGATCGTGCGCGTCGCGGGCGGGGCTCCCGTCACGATCACGATCGAGGAGGTGCCGGGCCACGGCGTGCTCCTGCCGGCGGACATCACGCCGGTGCCGATCACGCGGCCTGGCCGCCGCTTGCTCTACGGCTGGGTCGGGACGCGCGTCACGCAGGAGGCGTCGTCGTTCCTCGCGATCGATCGCGCGCGATCGCTCGCGGACTTCGAGGCGGCGGTCGACACGCTGGAGCTCGGCTGCTTCAACTTCGTGGCCGCGAGCCGCGACGGCATCACGTACCGCAGCGCCATGCTCGTGCCCGACCGCGGGCCGGGCGCGCTCTCGCGTGCGCACTGGGCGATGCTCGACGGCGACGACGCGAGCTCGCTCTGGACGGGCGCGCTGCTCGACCCGTCGCTGCTCCCGCGCAGCCGGGGCGGCGCGCGCGGCTGGCTCGCGAGCGCGAACAACGACCCTTACGGCTTCACCGCGACGGGCACGACCGTGGGCGACCCGTTCTACTTCGGCGTCTTCTACGACCCCGGCCCGCGCGGCGCGCGCATCGAGGCCGAGCTCACGCGCCTCGCCGCGCGCGGCGCCGTGACCGAGGACGACATGATCGCGCTGAGCCTCGACGCGCACAGCGTGATCGCCGACCTGTTGATCCCGGTGCTCGAGGAGGTCTGGGCGCGCGTGCCCGAGGACGCCGCGCTCGCCGAGTTCCGCGATCGGCCCGAGCTCGAGACGCTCGCGTCGCTGATCACCGGCTGGGACCGCCGGCTCGTGCGCGACTCGTCCGCCGCGGTCGCGTTCGACGTCTTCACGTTCTTCTCGACGTCGCTCGCGATCGCCGACGACCTCGGGCTGCTGTTCGACGCGATCCTCGCGGAGGAGCCGATCTACGTCGTGAAGTGGGCCCTGCTCGCGCTGCGCCGCGAGTTCGAGCGCGCCGACGAGGTCCTGCAGGAGGGCCGCGACGTGACCGTGATGCGCGCGCTCGCCGCGACGGCGAGCTGGCTCGCGCGGCGCTTCGGCTCGGTCGAGCCGAGCGGCTACCGCTGGGCGGACCACCACGGGACGCGCTTCCGCGCGGAGGGGCCGGGCGGGATGGACGGCGGCTGGCACCCGACCGACGGCGGCCTCGGCACGGTGAACAAGAGCGAGGCGAGCTTCTTCGCGGGCGGCGGCGCGCCCGTCGAGCGGCTCGAGAGCACGAGCGGGCCCGTCTACCGGATGGTCGCGGGCTTCGACGCGGACGGCACACCGCGCGCGCAGGTCACCGTGTCGCGCGGCAACTCCGGCGATCCGTCGAGCCCGTTCTTCGACAACTCGACCGAGGACTGGATCGAGGGCCGCTTCGTGCCGCTCCGCTTCCGGCGCGAGGCGGTCGAAGAAGCCGCCGTCGAGCGCTGGACACTCGCACCCTGAGCGGCGCCGCGGCGCGCCGGAGCGTTCGCGCTTGATGGCCGGGCGGCGCGCGAGTAAGTCTCCGGCCCAGCGAGGGGAGCCTTTCCTTTGGACCAGCGCCTGAAGCCGACGAACCCGGTCGTCGAGATGTTCTGGCTGTCGGCGGCGGCGGCGACGGCGGCCCGCATCTCCGACCGCGACCGCACCCGCCTCGGGCGCGAGCTCGCCGTCGGCCGGCAGCGCGCCGAGGCCGCCGAGGCGCTCTGGTCGAACGGCCACGCCGCCGAGGGGCTGCGCCTCGCCGGTCAGGCCTACGAGGCGACGCTCGCGGTCGTCGCGCCGTTCGGCGCCGCGCTCGAGGGGCGCACCCCCGAGGCGCCGCCGAGCGCCGCCGCGGGCGACGAGCGGCCCGCCGTCGAGGGTGAGCGCGGCGAGGCCGAGGCCGCCGCCGCGAGCGCGGACCGAGCGGCCGGCGAAGCGGGCGCCGACGAGGTGAGCGCCGGCGGAGGCCACGCGAGCGACTCCGACGCGAGCGACTCCGGCGCCGCCGACGCGGGCGAAGCGAAGGCCGACGTCGGCTCGGACGGCCCCGATGCGGGCGCGAGCGACGCCGACGCGGCCGAAGCGAGCGCGAGCGACGCGGACGCGGACGCGTCCGACGCGGGCGAGGCGAGCGCGAGCGACGCGGACGGATCCGACGCGGACGAGGCGAGCGCCGCCGCCGCGAGCGAGGCCGCCGCGGACGAGGCGAGCGACGCGGCCGCCAGCGAGGCAAAGCCCGCCACCGCCGCGGCCACGCCCGCTGTCGCCGAGGCGACGCCCGCCGCCGAGACCCCCGAGGCTCCTGCCGCGAGCGCGCCGAGCGCGGACCTCTCGCGCGTCCGCGAGGTCCTCGGCTGGCGGGGCGTCTCCACGTCCCGCCTCGATGAGCTCGCCGAGCTCGACCGCCTCCTGCGCGCCACCGCGCTTCCCGACTGGGACGAGGATATCACCCCCAAGCACGGCGAGCTGTTCCAGCGCCTCGTCGCCGCGCAGCGCCGCCTCGACGGCGCCATCGCCCCCGGCCTGCTCACCTCGGCCGAGATCCTCTGGTCGCGCATCACTCGGGTCGGCGGCACCGCCCTCGTCCTCGTCGCCGCGCTCGTCGGCGCGTGGCTCGCCGTGCGCGTCCCGCCCGGCGTCAACGCGACCGCCTCGGGCCAGTGGTCCCCCGACTACGGCTTCGCCGAGTGGGCGATCGACGGCAACCCCAACACCGAGTGGCAGCTCCCGAACAACCAGCCCGGCTGGCTCCAGATCACCATCAACCCCGCGACTCGCGTCGAGCGGCTGCGCGTCCTCAACGGCCACAACCGCCAGTACAACGACCGCGCGATCCGCCACGCCACGATCGAGCTCTACGTCGATGGCGAGATCGCACGCACCATCGACGAGACGTGGCCCTCGATCTCACCGAGCCCGGACTGGAACGAGTACGAGGTCGGCCTCGACCGCGTCGACAAGATCCGTGTGGTCGTCCACTCCTTCCACCAGTTCGGCGCCGCCCTCGCCGAGATCGCTTGGGAGTGAGCCGAACCGGCCCTGGGTGGATCGCTCAGGGTCGGAGCGTCACGCGGTAGAGGGCGGGCGGGTCGAACACCTCGAACGCGTCGCAGCTCCCGAACGAGGTCACGTAGACGTAGCCGTCCGGCGACTGCTCCCAGCTCGTGATGTGCGGGAGGTGGGCCCAGTGCTCGTCGTACACGACGGCGCCGGTCGCATCGGCCCAGGCGCCTCGAACCCAGCCGAGGCACGTGTCACCGAAGGGGACTCGGTCGGTGAGGAAGCCATCGTAGCGATCGTCCTCGCCCGGTCGATAGGCTTCGCCCACCCAGGCGACGCGCCGCGTGCTCGGCTCGCTCTCCGGGTCCTCTACGAAGTATCGGTGCGCCGTGTCTCCGCGTCGCCACGCGAGCAATGGATCGGTGAAGCCTGCCATCGCGGGTTCACATGGTCCATCGCAGTCCGCCCAACCGAAGTTGAGGCCCACCCCGTCGATGAGATCGATCTCCTCCCACTGCGCCTCGCCGACGTCCCCGACCCAGATGCGACCCATCCGATCCCGAGTCGCGCGCCATCCGTACCGGAGCCCCCACGCGTAGATCTCCGGGCGGTCGGCCGTGCTCCCGTCGAACGCGTTCCCGGCGGCCGGGACGTACCCGGATCCCGCCGCATCTCGGTTCGGGACGATCCGCAACAGCGCGCCGATCATCCGATCGGTGCGCTGGCCCGTCTCGGTGGCCTTGTCCCCGATGACGACCCACATCGTCGTGCCGTCGTCCTCGAACCCGATGTGTCCGACGCTGTGGTTGTTGGACACCCGCGGTCCGGTCACTCGGAGCGTCTCGACGAGCGTCTCGTCGACGCCATCGTAGCGCGTCCCATCGAACGTGACGCGCCGAACCAGCGACTCGGTGTTCGCGCCGCAGTGTCCGATCCAGACGAAGTGGTTCTCGCTCCAACGAGGATCGACCTCGAGCTGCAGGACCCCGCAGTCCCCTTCGTTGCGGAAGTCCCCATCGACGACGGAGAAGGAGCCGAGCAGGGTGGCGTCTCGCTCGCCCAGCGAGAGGTGGTGAATGGTGCCGGGGTGCGACGCGACGAGCAGGGTCCCGTCGGGGAGGAAGCCGGAGGCCGTCGGCAGGATCACCTCGCTGGGCAGCGACAGCGCCTCGAAGCTCAGCCTCACCCGGTGAGGTGGCGCCGCATCGACCTCTCCCGAGTCGCCCCCATCGATGTCGTCCCCTCCATCGATGCCGCCAGCATCCGTCCCCGGAGGGCCATCGCAGCTGAACAGGAACAGGGCGAGGAGCGCGAAGCTCTCAGAGCGAAGGTAGCGAAGAGATCCAGTCATGAACGAGCCCGAGCACAGTGTCATTCGTTCGTTGCACGCCCAGCGGCGGCATCGTGAAGGGTGTCTGCCGCGACAGGGCGACGTAGAGGACGGATGCGTCAGGATCCCCGGAGGCCACGCGGAGCCCGCGAGGAGCCCCGGAGCCGGTGGTCTCGATGTCCACGACGTGCTCGACGAACACCGCCGGCCGCATGTCGAAGGCTCGGCTCGGCCCGCGCTCGCCGTTGTGGCAGTGCACGCAGTTGCCGTACACGTACGCCATGACCTGCGTCTCGAGCGAGGTTCGTCCGACGATGGGCGGGGCGTCCACGGGCCGCGCGGCGAAGACGCCGCGCTCGGTCAGCGCGTCGAGCTGCTCACCGAGGCGCAGCGCGTCGAACCCGATCACCTCGGTGTCCGCGTTGGACTCGTGGCAGGTGCGGCAGTCGCGGCGCGAGGGGACGACGTGGACGAGCGTTCCTTCCTCCGTCTCGACCTCGACCTCGACGGGCACCGAGGCGTCGAGGAGGCGAGTCTCTTCGCCCTCCCAGAGGTAGACGTTGTACTCCCAGCCCTCCTCGAGCAGGCGCATCACGCGCGTCTCGACGCGCACGCCACCGTACGAGAGCTCCTTGAAGAACGTGGTCCCGATCGGGAACTGGAACACGGTCTGCCCCACGATCTGCGTGTCGGGCGGGAGGTAGAGCAGGCGCCGTTTCTCGGAGCCGTTGGTCCAGAGCGCGGGCGACGGCTCGTACTCGACGATCGCCGGGTGCGACTCCTCCTCGTCGGTCACGGCGACGCCGAGCGTCGACAGCTCCTCCGGCATCGGCTCGCCGGGCGGTGGGATCGCCAAGAGGGGCGCCTCCGCGTCTTCAGTGGCGCCGTCCCGGCTCACCGAGGCGTCGAGGTCGGGTGTGGGGCTCGCCGCGTCGGAGGCGGGCCCCGCGTCGCGCTCGACGTGACCCCCGCCGCACGCGGCGAGCAGCGCGGACGCGGCGAGCGCGAGCCAGGAGCGACACATCCGTCGACCCTATCGCAATCGACCGGCGATCGCAGCCTTCGGGCTCAATTTGCGTGGGCACGCGCCGCGGGGCCGGCGGCGCGGGCCTCGCCGACGCGGCGGGTGACGCCGATCCGGTCGAGCCACGTCCAGATCGGCATCGCGTGCTTGCGGCTCAGGCCGGCGTGGTCCTTGAGGAACCCGAAGGGGAGCGGGCCGCGGGCGAGCGCCTCGCGCGCGACGGCGCGGGCGAGCGGCCCGAGGTGCTGCGTCGCGAAGACGAAGCCCAGCGCGCGCGCGACCGCGCCCGCCGCCTCGAGGCGCGCGAGCGCGTCGCCGAGCGCGCGCTCGCTCGCGCCGAGCGCCCTGCCGAGATCGTGCTCGCGCGGGCCCTCGAGCCCCGCCGCGCGGATCGCCGCGAGCGCGCTCGCCGCGAGCGCGTCGAGCGGCGCGCGGTCGGGCGCGTGGTCGGCGGGGCGCACGAGGGCGCCGTCGCGGACCAGCTCGCCGCGGGCCACTGCGCGCGCGAGCGCGACCTCCGCGATCGGGCCGACGCGGCGGACCTCGGGCGCGTCGAGCGCGACGCCCCGCGCGCTCGCGTCGGAAGCGACGCACGCGCGGGCGGCCTCGACGATCGCGCGCGCCGCGGCGTCGAGCGCGGCCTCGCCGAAGCGGCGCGGTCCGTCGGGGAGCGCGGCGACGCCGAGCCGGGGCCCGACCGTGCTGGGCTCGACGCCGCGCGCGCCCGCCTCGTCGAGGAGCGCGTCGAGGCTCGGCACCGCGGCAACGCGGCCCGCACGGACGCCTCGCGGCGCGGCGGCGGCGCGGCGTCGAGCACGCGCCGCCACGGCGATGCCGCCGAAGCGGCGGTCCGGCGGGCCGCGCAGCACGAAGCGCGCGCCACCGGCGAGCGCGAGCTCGCGGTCGAGGTGCAGGCGCGCCGTGCCGCGGCCGCCGGGCGCGATCGGGCGATCGCAGGTCACGCGCGCCTCCGCGCGCGCCGGGCCGTGCCCGAAGGAGAGGGCGCGCGCGCGCGCGAGCGGCCGCGCGTGATGGGCGAGCCACTCGAGCTCGACGTCGAGCACGCGGCCGACGCACGCGCCGCCCGGCGCGCCGATCACGCCGCCGCGCGCGATCTCGTCGGCGCCGATGCCGGCGAGGTTGAGGGCGAGCCGCGTGCGCGCCTCGGCGCGCTCGACCTCGACGCCGTGGACGTGGAGGGTGCGCACGCGCAGCACGCGCCGCGCCGGGAAGAGCTCGACGTGATCGCCGACCCGCAGCGCGCCGGCGAGCAGCGAGCCGGTCACGACGGTGCCGAAGCCGGGGCGCGTGAAGATCCGATCGACGGGCAGCCACGGGGGCCGCGCGCGATCCGCGCTCGGATCGATCGGCAGCGCGGCGACGGCGCGGGCGAGGGCGTCGAGGCCTTCGCCGCGCGGCGCGCAGACGGGGACGATCGGCGCGCCCGCGAGGCGGGTGCGATCGAGGCGCTCGCGCACGAAGCGCCGGCTCGTCTCGACGTCGATCGCGCGATCGGCGCGGGTGAGCGCGACGACCGCGCGCGTCACGCCGAGCACCTCGCACGTCGCGACGTGCTCGCTCGTCTGCGGCATCCAGCCCTCGTCGGCGGCGACCACGAGGAGCACCGCGTCCATGCCCAGCGCGCCCGCGGCCATCGTGCGGGCGAAGCGCGCGTGGCCCGGCACGTCGACGACGGAGACGCGCCGGCCGTCGGGCAGCGTCCACGGCGCGAAGCCGAGCTCGATGGTGAGGCCGCGCGCCCGCTCCTCGGGCAGCCGGTCGCAGTTCACGCCGGTGAGCGCCTCGATCAGCGTCGTCTTGCCGTGGTCGACGTGGCCGGCGGTGCCGACGATCATGAGCGCCCGCATCGATAGCACGCCCGGACCGCTTGACGGGAGCGTCGTGACGTCGCGTACTTGCCGGCGGAGGCGCTCGACAGGCTGGTGCCGTCCCCGGTCTTCAAAACCGGTGTGGGGCAGGATGCTGTCCCGTGCGGGTTCGATTCCCGTGCGCCTCCGTCGTTCGTCCTCTCGGGGCCGCCGTGCTATCTCGGCCCGCCATGAAGAGCGGGTCGAGGCGGATCGTGGAGGTCCTCGGCGGCCAGGTCGAGGTCGGCGCCGAGGTGGTGATCGAGGGCTGGGTGCGCACGCGGCGCGACAGCAAGGCGGGGCTCTCGTTCGTGCACGTGCACGACGGATCTTGTTTTGCGCCGCTGCAGGTCGTCGCGCCCGGCGCGCTCGCGAACTACGAGGCGGAGGTGCTGCGCCTGACGAGCGGCTGCTCGGTGCGCGTCCGAGGCGTCGTGGTCGAGTCGCAGGGCAAGGGCCAGGCGCTCGAGGTCGAGGCGCGCGCGCTCGAGGTGCTCGGCTGGGTCGAGGACCCGGACACCTACCCGATGCCGCAGAAGCGGCACTCGATGGAGCACCTGCGCACGTACGCGCACCTGCGGCCCCGCACGAACCTCATCGGCGCGATCACCCGCGTGCGCCACACGCTCGCGCAGGCGGTGCACCGCTTCTTCGACGCGCGTGGCTTCTACTGGATCCACACGCCGATCGTCACGACGAGCGACGCGGAGGGCGCGGGCGAGATGTTCCGCGTCTCGACGCTCGACCTCGCGAACCTCCCGCGCACGCCGGAGGGCGCGATCGACTTCACGCAGGACTTCTTCGGGCGCGAGGCGTTCCTGACGGTGAGCGGCCAGCTCAACGTCGAGGCGTACTGCCTCGCGATGAGCCGCGTGTACACGTTCGGCCCGACGTTCCGCGCCGAGAACTCGCACACGCGCCGGCACCTCGCCGAGTTCTGGATGATCGAGCCCGAGCTCGCGTTCGCGGCGCTCGACGACGACGTCGCGCTCGCGGTCGACTTCCTCAAGTCGATCTTCGGGGCGCTGCTCGAGGAGCGCGCGGACGACCTCGGGTTCTTCGCGAGCCACGTCGACACCGCCGAGCCGCGCTGTATCGAGCGGCTCGAGCGGCTCGTGCGCGCCGACTTCGAGCGCATGAGCTACGGCGACGCGATCGCGCACCTCGAGAAGGCCGCGACCAAGTTCGAGTTCCCGGTGCGCTGGGGCGTCGATCTCCAGTCCGAGCACGAGCGCTGGCTCACCGAGGAGGTCGTCCGCGGCCCGGTCGTCGTCACCGACTACCCGCGGGAGATCAAGGCGTTCTACATGCGCCAGAACGAGGACGGCCGCACCGTCGCCGCGATGGACGTGCTCGCGCCGGGCATCGGCGAAATCATCGGCGGCAGCCAGCGCGAGGAGCGCCTCGACGTGCTCGACGCGCGCATCCGCGAGATGGGCCTCGACCCGTCGCACTACGGCTGGTACCGCGACCTGCGCCGCTACGGCACCGTCCCGCACGCCGGCTTCGGCCTCGGCTTCGAGCGCGCGATCCAGTACGCGACCGGCGTCGACAACATCCGCGACGTCATCCCCTTCCCCCGCGCCGCCGGCCAAGCCGAGTTCTGATCCGCAAGCGAGGGGACGATCCTCGTCATTTCGTCATTCTGCCGCCGGCGAACGGCGGGGGCACGGGCTCGTCGCGGAGCTGTGTGGCGAGCAGGTCCGCGAACGCGCGGACCTTCACGGGCACCGCGTGCATCGCCGGGTAGACCGCGTAGACGGCGCCCGCGGTGAACGACCAGTCGGGGAGCACCCACGCGACCTGCTCGAGGTCCGCGCCGCGGAACACCACGCACGGCAAGAGGCCGATGCCCGCGCCGGCCACCACGAGCGAGCGCAGGAAGAGCAGGTCGTCGGACGACGCGGGCCCCGTCACGTCGACCGCCTCCGTCACGCCGCTCGGGCCCTCGAGCCGCCACGTCACGCGCTGCCCACGAAACGGGAGGCAGCGGTGCGAGGCGAGGTCCGCGACGCGCGCGGGCTCGCCGTGCTCGGCGAGGTACGCGCGCGAGGCGAAGAGCCGGAACGTCGAGCCGGCGAGCTTGCGCGCGACGAGCGAGCTGTCGGCGAGCGTGCCCGCGCGGATCGCGAGGTCGTAGCCGCCTGCGACGAGGTCGACCTTGTCGTTGGTGACGTTGACCTCGACCTGGACCGCGGGGTAGCGGGCCACGTACTGGGCGACGACCGCGCCGATCGCGTCGATGTCTGGCGGGACGGTCACGCGCAGCAGGCCGCGCGGCTCGTCCTGCCCCTCGTGGAGGGCGCGCGCCGCGTCCTCGACCTCGAAGAGCGCGGGGGCCACGCGCGCGTGGTAAGCGCGCCCCTCCTCGGTCAGGCGGAGCTGTCGCGTCGTGCGCACGAGGAGCGGGAGGCCGAGCGCCTCCTCGAGCCGCGACACGTGGCGGCTGACGGTGGACTTCGGCATGCCGAGCCGGTCCGCCGCCTTGGTGAAGCTGCCCTGGCGCACCACCTCGACGAAGGTCGCCACGAGCGCGAGATCGGCGGTTGTCGTCATCGCAACGGTGAGTTGCACTCTGGGGCGCTACTCGCGAAGTGGCAACGAGCCGAGGTTCTCCGACGAAAAGGAGGGCCTCGATCATGCACAACGTCCTGTCACACCTGCCCACCGCGTCGCGCGTCCTGCTCGGCCTCGCGTTCCTCGTCTTCGGTCTGAACGGTTTCCTCGGCTTCCTGCCCATGCCGCCGCACGAGGGCGCCGCCGGCGCGTTCCTCGGCGCGCTCGCCGCGTCGGGCTACATGTTCCCGCTCATCAAGGGCACCGAGGTCGTCGTGGGCCTCCTGCTCCTCTCGAACCGCTTCGTGCCGCTCGCGCTGACGATCCTCGCGCCGGTCACGGTGAACATCGTGCTGTTCCACGCGGTGCTCGAGCCGGCCGGGATCGTGCTCCCGCTCGTGCTCGCGGCGCTCCAGCTGCACCTCGCGTGGGCACACCGGGCGAGCTTCGCGGGCGTGCTGTCGGCCCGCTCGGCGCCCGCTCCCGCGCGCGCGCTCGAGGCGAGACGCCCCGCCACCGCGTGATCCCTCCGTCGGGCGCCCGCCGGCCGAGCGCCAAGACCCTCGGCCGGCGCGGCGACCCGGAACACGGGTTCCCGCGCTACGATGCGCGTCGAACGGAGGTGACGTTGAGCGGAGCGGGGGATCACGAGCCGACGGCGGTCGCACGGAGCGTCGCCGCGGTGGTCATGGTGCTCGGTGGCCTCGCGCTCCTCGCGCTCGCGGCCCTCGACTGGGTCGGGTACTCGCGGTTCGTCGCGTCGCTGCTCTGGCGTTGAGCGATGCTGATGGCGATCGAGTCGGTCCTCGAGGTGGCGCCGTGGCTCGGCGCCGTCGCGCTCGCAGGCGCGGCGCTGGCCGTCGTCCTCGGCGTCGTCGCGGCCCTGGTCGCGCTCGTGCGGCCCACGCTGCGCGACACCACGCGACGGGTGCTCTCGTATCTGCCGGCAGCGGCCTTCTCCCTCTTCGCGGTGAGCCTCGTCGCCGCCGTCGAGCGGGCGCGCGACGGTGTCATCGAGGTCGCGCGCGGCCCGCGCGCGCTGCCGACCGCAGATGTGGCGTTGCGCTTCGCGCTGAACCTCTCCGCGCAGCTCGAGGCGCTCTCGATCGGATCGATCCTCGCCTCGATCGCGGGTACGGCGGTGGTGCTCGGTGCGGTCGTGCCGTGGATGCGCGCCCCGGATGTGCGCGCCGGACGCGCGCCCTTGCTCGCGGCGGGCTGCGGCGCGGTCTCCCTGTTCGCCGGCGTCTCCCTCGCGATGGCGCGCTACTGCTCCGTCGTCACGCTCGGGTTCGGCGCCGTGGCGAACGCCGACGCGTCGAGCCGCGACGAGCTCATCGACCTCGCGCTCGCAGAGGCGGCGACCGGGCTCGCGAGCGCGCGCGCGTTCGTCCTCGTGGTCGCGATCCTCGCCGCCGTCGCGGCGATCGTCCTCGCGGTCCGCGCGGCCCGCCGAGGCGTCACCGTGCGCGCGCCCGGGCTCGTCGGCGCGGCGCTCGTGCTCGCGGTCGGGGCGGCGGCGTTCGCCTCCACCCGCGCGATGTCGTACGACGCCGAGCACCCCCTCGAGCCGGCCGAGTCGTCGTGGTTTCCCGGCGAGCTCGTCGCGCCCGAGCTCGCGCGATGCGACGGGGCGTCGTTCGCGCCGACGCTTCGTTGGGTGCAAGACGACGTGCGGCTCGACAACCGCAGGGTCACCCCCGAACAGGCGACGGACGATCTCGTGACGCTGCGCCGCCACTGGGGCGTGCTCCATCCGCGCGAGCCGTTCGAGGGCGTGGTCGCGGTGGAGGCGGACGCGCGCGCGCCCCTGCAGGAGATCGCGCCGTGGATCCGCGCGGCGCACGCGGCCGGCTACTCGGAGCTGAGCATCGAGAGCGAACGCGTGAGCGAGCGCGAGACCCGCACGCTCGGGACCCTCGAGCGGCGCGCGCGCTGCGCGGTGAGCGTCGCGCTCGACGACGCGGGGGCTCCGATCGCCGCGTTCGCGACCTGGCAAGACCTCGCGCGCGCCGCAGGCGCGGCGGAGGGTCTGCGGCTCGCGCCCTGACGCCGCGGCGTGCCGGCTCACCGCGACGCGGCGATGTCGTCGAGCCGCGCGAGCGCGCCCGCGACGCGCGGGTCGTCTTCGCGCATCAGCGCGAGCGCTCGGGTGAGCCGCGCCCGCGCGCCGGCCGCGTCGTCGCGCCGCGCGCAGACCTCCGCGTGCGCCAGCGTCAGGTCGACGAGCGCGTCGCGCTCGCGCTCCGAGCGCAGGCCGGCGACGAGCGCGTCGGCTCCGAGCAGATCGGCGAGATCGACGTCCATCCCGAGCAGGTCGCGGTAGGCCTGCCGGATCTGATCGAGCACCCCCTCGGGCGGCCGCGCGTGGGGCGAGCCCGCGATCGCCGCGAGCATCTCGGCGATCTTCTGGACCTGACGCATGACGAAGTCGTCGACGAGCATCGCGCCCCAACGTGCGCAGGCCGGCGCGGGTTGTCGAGCCGTGCGGCGCCGTCCGAGCGGCGGGGCTCGCGAGCCTCGAGACGACCCTGACCTTCGACGCGATCCACGCGGACCTCGACCGGGTCGAGGCCTGACGCCTCGCGCGGCGTACGCGCAGGACCTCCACGCCGGCCCCGTTCACGCGGCCTCGGCGCCCTCGTAGCCCTCGTCGCGCAGCGCCGCGAGCATCGCCTCGACCGAGCCGGCGTGCCGCACGCGCGCCTCGCCCGCCTCGAGGCGCACCTCGACGTCCTCGACGCCCGCGACGGAGCGCAGCGCCTCCTCGACGTGCCGCACGCAGTGCCCGCAGGTCATCCCATCGACGCGCAGCACGGTCTCTCGGGTCTCGCTCATCGTCGTCCTCCTGGTGCCCGAAACGTAGACCCGCCGCGCGTCCGGTCGAGCGCCTCAGAACTCTGCGACGAAGCGGACCCGATCACAGGCGCCGCACACGAAGACGTGCAGCGCGCCGTCGAGGAACTGCCCGCCTTCGTAGTCGAGGAGCGCGCGCATCTCGCCGTGGTGCGCGCACGACGGCGTCTCGTCGGCCTGGTCCCAGGACGGAACGCCGCCGAGCACCGCGCTGTGTTGGCCCGGCGGCACGGGGCCGGGGAGCTCGCTCGTCCACTCCTCGAAGAGCGCCTCGACGTCCTCGGAGAGCAGCTGCGGTGGAGACCCGGCGAGCGCGCGCTCCAGCTCGGGCGGGAAGGGACCGTCGAGCGCGAGCTCGTCCCCGCCGAAGAGCGCGCTCGACGCGAGCTCGGGGCGGCGCTCGGCGCGGCACCGGTGCCAGTACACCGACGGGAGCTCGCGAAGAGGGGCGTACGCGCTCACCGCTTGGGTGCCGCAGGCGGGGCGGGAGGAGCGCGTCGGTGCGCCGGCCGGGCGGACGACCCGGTGCTCCCCGCGGACCCAGCCGACGTGCCCCACCTGCGGGTCGTCGCGATGCTGCGTCCCGCACCCGAAGCAGAAGAGCGCGGCGAAGCCGCGGCCGCCGCCGAAGAACGGCGCGACGAGCGCGGGCGCGAGCTGGACGCAGAGCTCGAGGGGCGCCGCGCACCGCCCGCACCGCGGCCACTCGGCGACGTCCAGGAAGGCGACGTCGCCGAGCGCGAAGCTCTGATCGCGCGCCGCCTCGACCGGGCGCGGGTCGTCGTGGCGCGGGATCCCGAGCGGCCGGACGATCGGCGCCGTCTCCCTGATCTCGTGGAACCAAGGGGCGAACAGCGCGTGCGGCGCGAGCGCGAGCGGGGGCGCCTCGAGCGCGGGCGTGAGGCAGAGATCGGCGACGTCGCTCCAGCGCGGGTGCGCGCTCACGAACGCGCCCCAGGAGGTCCGCGCGCGCGTGGCCGGCTGCGGCGCGGGCGTCGCCGGTGGCGGCGCGAGCGACTCCACGCGCACCGCCTTGATCACCCCGCCGAGCCCGAGGGTCGTCTCGAGGACGCGCAGGCGCGCGCCGACGTCGGGGAGGGGACGCACGCGCGAGAGCGCGGTGCCGCCGACCCGTACGCGCGTTCCGTCGTCCATCTCGATCCAACCGAGCGCGTCGATCGGATCGAGCTCGACCAAGGTCCCTTCACCGATCCCGTCCATCGCCACGCGTAGAAGATAGGGGATCGGAAGCAGCCGAGGGAGCGCGACGCTGCGCGCGTCACGCCGCGCCGACACCTCTCGTCGCGAAGGGGGCGGCGTCCTCGAGGTCGCGCGCGAGGCCGAGGAGCGTCGCCTCTTCGTGCGCACGCGCGGCGAACTGCACGCCGATCGGGAGACCTTCGGCGCTCTGGCCGAGCGGCAGCGAGATCGCGGGCGTGCCGAGCGCGTTGACGATCCCGGTGAACGGGCAGTGCTCGCGGATGCGCTCCATCGCGACGTCGAACGGGAGATCGGGCGCGAGGTGGCCCAGGCGCGGCGGCGGGTGCGCGACGACGGGCGAGACGAGGACGTCGTGGGTCATGCGGAAGCGCTGTCCGAAGCGCCGCAGCCGGACGACGGCGCGCGCGAGCGCGAATGGCTCGCGCTCGCACCATCGCGACAGCTCGAGCGTCCACGGCTCGAGCCGCGTGCGGTCGAAGCTGGGGTGGACCAGCGCCCGGCCGCCGCGATCCTGCAGCCACGCGAGCAGCGCCCAGTAGCGGACGAAGTCGTCGATCAGCTCGACCGAGAAGGGCGCGCGCACGTGCTCCACGTCGTGGCCGAGCGCTTCGCAGAGCCGCGCCGCGCGCTCGACCGCCGCGCGCACGTCGGGGCTCACCGCGGCGCCGAGCGGCGAGTCCGCGAACGCGGCGACGCGCAGGCGCTTCGGGGTGCGCGGCGGGCCGATCGGGCGGCGCGGCCGGCGGAGCGTGTCGACCGCCTGCCAGAACGCGATGGTGTCGCGCACGCTCCGCGTGACGACGCCATGGACGGCCACGTTGATCGGCAGCAGCGAGCTCGCCTCCATGTCGAGCCGCCCGCGCGTGACCTTCAGCCCGACGAGCCCGCACGACGACGCGGGGATCCGGATCGAGCCGCCTCCGTCGCTCGCGTGCGCGATCGGCACGACGCCCGCCGCCACGAGCGCCGCCGCGCCACCCGAAGAGCCCCCCGTCGAGCGCTCACGGTCCCACGGGTTGCGGCAGGGCCCGTGCGCGAGCGGCTCCGTCGTCGCGGTCATCCCCAGCTCGGGCGTCGCGCTCTTGCCGAGGCTCACGAGGCCCATCGCGCCGAGGAGCCGCACCGTCGGCGAGCTCTTCCGGGAGACGACCTCCCCGACCGCGCGCGTGCCCCAGCCGATGCGGACGCCCTCGACGTCGGCGAGATCCTTCACGAAGGTCGGCACGCCGGCGAGCGGACCTCGAGCGCGCATGCACTCGTCGCGCGCGCGCTCGAACGTCTCGGTCACGATCGCGCCGAGCTCGCCCGCCGCCTCCGCGCGCGCGATCGCCGCGTCGATCACCTCGCGCGGCGACACCTCGCGCCGCGCCAGCCGTGCCCGCGTCTCGACCGCGTCCCAGCGCTCCACGCCGGCACGCTACCACCAAGGCAGCAGGCAGAGGGCGAGGGCGCGAGACGGCGAGCGTGCGGCCGCAACTCGGGCGCGCGAGGGTTGGATTCGAGCCGCGCCGGGTTACGGGCGACAGACCGCGCTATCATGGAGCCATGAGCAAGTCGGCGGCGGCGGAGCGACTGCCCACCTTCGCCGAACTCTACCTCGCGATCGAGGCCCTCCCGCCGGGGCTCACCGGCGAGATCCTCGAGCCAGGGCTGATCCGCACCATGGCGCGTCCGGGTGCGGCGCATCGTTTCGCGACGCGGGGCATCCCCCGCTCGCTCGGCGGCGACGACGCGGTGGAGGGTGGCGCCTGGTGGCTCGAGCAGGAGGCGGAGGTCCGCCTGCTCGGCGATCGACTCGTGGTTCCGGACCTCGCGGGGTGGCGCCTCACCGCCGAGGAGACCCGGCCTCCCGCGTGCATCGCCGACAACCCGATCGAGCGGCGCCCCGATTGGTGCTGCGAGGTGCTCTCACCATCCACCGAAGCGATCGATCGCGAGACGAAGGTCCCGCTCTATGCCCGCGCGGGGGTCGAGTGGATCTGGCTGGTCGATCCCCGCACGCGGCGCATCGAGGTGCTGCGCACCGCGGGAGCCGAGGCGCGCCCGATCGAGATCGTCGTCGGCGACGCGCGTCGCGCCATCCCCCCGTTCGAGTCGGAGCTCGACACCTCGCGCTGGTGGCTCCCGACGCCGTGAACCTCGATCGGTCGATGCCCGACGATGACGCGCGCGACCGGTAGCCGCGCTCACGAGGGCGCGCTCGCCGTGGCGCCTTCGAGCGCCGGCGGGTGCGCGGTCGCGGGCGCGCGGCCGAAGCGCCGCAGGCGCAGCGCGTTGGCGAGCACCGACACGCTCGAGAGCGACATCGCCGCGCTCGCGAAGACGGGCGAGAGCAGCCAGCCCGTCCACTCGTAGAGCACGCCCGCGGCGAGCGGCAGCCCGACGAGGTTGTAGGCGAACGCCCAGAAGAGGTTCTGGCGGATGTTGCGCAAGGTCGCGCGCGCGAGCGAGAGCGCGGTCGGCAGGCGCGCGATGCCGCCCTGCATCAGCGCGACGTCGGCGGCCGCGACGGCGATGTCGGTCCCCGTCCCGATCGCGACGCCGACGTCGGCGCGCGCGAGCGCGGGCGCGTCGTTGACGCCGTCGCCGACCATCGCGACGACGCGGCCGCGCGCGCGCTCCTGCGCGACGATCGCGGCCTTGTCGAGCGGGCTCACCTCCGCGTAGACGCGCGCGATCCCGAGCTCGTCGGCGATGGCGCGCGCGGCGCGCTCGCGGTCGCCGGAGATCATCGCCACCTCGACGCCGAGCGCGGCGAGCTCGGCGAGCGCGCGGCGGGCCTCGGCGCGCGGGCGATCCGCGACGGCGACGAGGCCGGCGAGCGCGCCGTCGATCGCGACGAACGAGGCGCTGCGACCGCGTGAGGCGAGCGCGTCGGCGCTCGGCTCGAGCGCGTCCGTCGCGACGCCGCCGCGCGCGAGCCACGCGGCGGTGCCGACGCGGATCCGGCGCCCTCCGACGCTCGCCTCGACCCCGCCGCCGGGCTCGCTCGCGAAGTCCGTCGCCGCCCCTGGCTCGACGCCCCGCGCGAGCGCGCCTTCGACGAGCGCGCGCGCGATGGGGTGCTCGCTCTGTCGCTCGACCGCGGCGACGAGCGCGAGGAGCGTGGTCTGCTCCACGCCCTCGACCGTCACGACGTCCGTGAGCTCGGGCCGCCCCTCGGTCAGCGTGCCGGTCTTGTCGAGCAGCACGGTGTCCACGCGGCTCGCGGTCTCGAGCGCGACGCCGCCCTTCACCAGCACGCCGAGCTCCGCGCCGCGCCCCGTCCCGACGGCGACGGCGGCGGGCGTCGCGAGCCCGAGCGCGCAAGGGCACGCGATCACCAGGACGGCGACGAAGCGCTCGATCGCCGTCGCCACTCCGTCGGCGCTGGGGTCGAGCGCGAGCCACGCCGCGAGCGTGAGGGTGGCGATCGCGAGCACCGCCGGCACGAACCAGCTGCTGATCACGTCGGCGAGCCTCGCGATCGGCGCCTTCTGGCCCTGCGCCCGCTCGACTGCGTCGACGATGCGCGCGAGCGCCGTGTCCTCGCCCGTCTCGCGCACGCGCACGGTCAGCGCGCCGGACTGGTTGAGCGTCCCGCCCCAGACGCGCGCGCCCTCGGCCTTGTCGACGGGCAGGCTCTCGCCGGTGAGCATCGACTCGTCGACGGCCGACGCGCCGCGCGCGACCTCGCCATCGGCGGGGACGCGCTCCCCGGGGCGCACGAGCACGAGATCGCCGGGCGTGAGCGCCTCGACGGGGACCTCCTCCTCGCGCTCTCGGACGACTCGCCGCGCGGTCGTGGGCGCGAGCGCGACGAGCCCGCGCACCGCGTCGGCGAGCCGGTCCTTGGCGCGCCCCTCGAGCACCTTGCCGAGCAGCACGAACGTGAGGATCGCGCCCGCGGCCTCGAAGTAGACGTGCGGCGTGACGCCGTGCTCGGCGTGCGCGAAGAGCCCCGGCGCCACGACGGCGACGAGCGAGTACATGTACGCCGCGCCCGTCCCCATCGCGACGAGCGTGTTCATGTCGCTCGTCCGGTGCCGCGCCGCCGCCCACGCGAGCCGGAAGAAGCGCCGCCCCGGCCCGAAGACCACCACGCTCGCGAGCGCGAGCTGCGCGTAGCGACCGACCGGCTCGTCCGCGTGCGGGATCGCGCCGTGGCTCATCCCGAGCACGAGGAGCGGGACGCTCGCGACGGCGGCGATCACGAGGTCGCGCCGCAGCGCGCGCCGCTCGGCCGCCGCCGCGGCCTCGCGCCGCTCGGCCCGCCGGGCCGCCGGCTCGCCGCGCGCGCGCTCGCGCGCGTCCGCGACCCCGTAGCCCGCCTTCTCCACCGCCCTGCGGAGCGCGTCGAGCGAAGCGCGCGCCGGGTCGAAGCGCACCGTCGCGCGATTCAGCGGCAAGTTGACCTGCGCGTCGGCGACCCCCGGCACGGCGCCGAGCGCCTGCTCCACACGGCGCACGCACGCTGCGCACGTCATCGACGTGATCTCGAGCGTCGCCGTGCGCTCCGCGGCGGGCGGCGCGAGCGTCGCGGTGTACCCGGCGGCCTCGACCGCGCGGGCGAGCGCCGCGGGTGAGGTGCGCCGCGGGTCGAAGCGGACCGAGGCCGACCCGGTCGCGAGGCTCACGCTCGCCTCTGCCACGCCCTCGACCGCGCCCAGCGCGCGCTCGACGCGGCCAACGCAGCTCGCGCAGGTCATCCCGCCGATCGGGAGCTGGCAACGCTCGGTCGCGGCGCCGTCGGGAGGCTCGGGGCTCGTCGTCTCGTCGATCATCTCGTCCATCGCGGTGGTGGGCATCCCTCGAAGGACGCACCCGAGCGCGCGGGATTACACCCTCGATCATGCGCCGCGCGCGGCTCGCGCGCCTCCTCCGGGAGAGAGCTCTCCGTCACTCGCGGTATCCCACCCGCGCCGCGCAGACGAAGACGGCGAGGAGCGCCCCGGTCAGTGGAGCGGCAGAGGCGCGTCCACCTGGGCTCGGGGCGCGTGGCAGTCGGTGGGCGGGGCGTCGCTCGCGAGGCCGTCGAGGGGGCGCACGGCGAACAGGACCGCGCCGGCGACCAGCGCGGCGGCGAGCGCGCGCGGGAGCCAGCGCGGGCCGCGGGCGACGCGCGTCGCCAACACCGAGACGGCGCCGAGACCGAGCGCGCTCGAGAGGCCGAACGCGAGCATCGCGAGCGCGCCGCCGTGCGGCGTGCCGCTGCCCGCCGCGACGAGGAGCCCGGCGTAGAGCGCCCCGCACGGCAAGAGCGCGGTCAGCGCGCCGAGCGCCGCCGGGTGGCGCGGCGCTGCGAAGCGCCGCGCCGCGCGCGATGGGCGCGGCCCGCGCCCAGCGCGACGAGCCGCTCGCCGGGCCGGGCCTCGCCACGCCAGAGCCGCCACGCGGCGAGCGCGAGCGCGACCGCGAGCGTCCACGACAGGAGCGCGCCCGCCCATCGGCCGCCGAGCGCGTCCGACAGCAGCGTGCCCGTCGCGCCGGCGATCCCGCCAGCGAGCGCGTACGAGGCGAGGCGCGCGCCGTGGTACGCGGCGGCGGCGCGCGGGGTGCGGCCGGCGACGGCGGCGAGCGGCCCGCACATCGCGGCGCAGTGCACGCTCGACGCGAGCCCCGCCGCGGCGGCCGCGGTCGCGGCGACGAGCGCGCTCATCGCGGCCCCAGGAGCGCGCCCTCGGCGGTCACCGTCTCGCCGCCCTCGCGCGCGATCTCGATCACGACGCGGTCGCCCGGCGCGTAGCCCTCGACCACCACGTCGACGTAGACCGGCACCTGCCGGCTCTCGAGCGAGCCGAGGACCACGCGCTCCTCGCCGATGCGGAAGGACACGCCGTCCGCCTCGCGGCCGCGGATGGCGAACGCGGCCTCCTCCGAGGCCTTGTTGACGACGTGGAGGGTGAAGAGGTTGCGCGCGATCGTGCCCTCCTCGACGAGGTGGTAGGGCGCGCCGCGCAGCCGCACGAGGTTGGCCTCGAACGATGTGTGCGTGCGGAACGCGAGGAAGGCGCCGACGCCCCACGCGAGCGCGAGCGCGCCGTAGAGCGCAAGCCGGGGCCGCAGGATCTTCTTCTTCGGCTGGTGCTCGAGCCCGTTCTGCGAGTCGTAGCGCACGAGCCCGCGCGGGCGCTTCAGCTTGTCCATGACCTCGTCGCACGCGTCGATGCACGCCGTGCAGCCGATGCAGTCGAGCTGGAGGCCGTTGCGGATGTCGATCCCCGTCGGGCACACGACGACGCAGCGCTTGCAGTCGACGCAGTCGCCGGCGTTCGCGTCGCTCGCCTTGCCGCGCGGCTCGCCGCGCTCGGCGTCGTAGCCGACGACGAGCGAGTCCCGGTCCGTCAAGACGGATTGCAAGCGCCCGTACGGGCAGATGATCACGCAGAGCTGCTCGCGGAACCACGCGAAGTTCCCGTAGAGGATGACGCTCACCCCGACCATCCACGCGAACGCGGTGGGGTGCTCGGCCGGTGAGCGGCGCATCATCTCGAGCAGCGAGGGCATCGAGACGAAGAACGAGAGGAACACGTGCGAGACGAAGAGCGCCGCGAGCGCGAACAGCACGTGCTTGACGACCTTGCGCCAGATCTTGTCGGCGCTCCACGGCCCCTCGTTGCGCTTCAAGCGGACGTTGCGCGGGCCCTCCACCCACCGCTCGATGCGGCGGAACATGCCCTCCATGAACACCGTCTGGGGGCAGGCCCAGCCGCACCAGACGCGCCCGACCAGCGCCGTCACGACGATCACCGAGAGGCCGACGCCGCTGAACAGGAAGAAGAGGAGCCAGGCGTCCTGCGCGTTGAAGGTCCCTCCGAAGAGGAAGAAGCGGCGCCGCTCGACGTCGAGGAAGAGCGCGGGGTTGCCGTTGATCGGGACCCACGGCAGCCCCGCCCAGAACCCGATGAGGAGCGCGAACACGACGTAGCGCGCCTTGACGAAGCGGCCCGCGACGTCCGCCGGGTGGACGAAGTTGCGCCTGCCGTCCTCGCGGAGCGAGCCCGCGCCGACCACCGGGAGCTGGACCTTGGGCTTGGTCATGGCGTGCTCGCGGCTCACCCCTCGTCGGGGGCTGCCTCGTCCTGCTCGCCGGTGGCCTCCGTGTCACCTTCCGCCGCTTCGGCCTCGTCGGCTCCGCCCGCCTCCGGCTCGGCCTCCTCGCCCTCACCGGCCGGTTCGGTCTCCTCGGCCGGTTCGGTCTCCTCGGTCGCGTCGGTCTGCTCGGCCGCCTCGGTCGCCTCGGCGGCGCCGGCCGGCGCGTAGGCGTCACCCTCGGCGTCGCGGCCGCCCTGCTCGTTCGTGTCGCGGATCGACAAGAGGAACGCGGTGACCGCGCGGGTGCGCGTCTCGCCGAGCTGGCCGCCCCAGCCGGGCATCCCGGCGGAGCCCGCGATGCGCGCGCGGTCGGACGTGATCCCGTTGCGGATGGCCGAGTAGATCGAGACCGGGTCGCCGCCGTGGAGCCACGCGCCGTCGGTGAGGTTGGGACCGATCACCCCTTGCCCGCGATCACCGTGGCAGGCCGCGCAGGTCGTCGCGAACGTCTCGCGGCCGGAGGTGATGGCGCTCGCGTCGCCGACGAGCGCGAGCAGCTCGCTCTCCTCGGCGACGTCCGCCTCGGTGCTCGCGGCGGCCGCGGCGGCGTACGCCTCGCTCGTCGTCGGCTCGACCTGGAACTCGTGGTAGTAGAACCAGTAGCCGACGCCGAAGAGGATCGCGCCGTAGAACGTCGCGAGCCACCAGTTCGGCAGGCGGTTGTCGGCCTCCTCGATCCCGTCGTACTCGTGGAGGATCTCCCCCTGGATCTCGTCGGTCCGCCGAACGTCACTCATCGTCGTTCTCCTCGCTCTCGCCTTCGAGGGCGAGCTGGGCCATGCGGTTCACGTGCTCGTGGCTCGCGCGCCACGCGCGGATCGCGGCGGTCACGAACACGAAGGCGAACATCGCCATCGCGAGCAGGGGCCCCGCGATCGCCGGGTTGTGGGCGAAGAAGTCGCGTGCGAGCTCACTCATTGGAAGCCACCTCCGTTCGACCCTCTTCCGCGTCGCGCCCGCGCCACGCCGACTCGTTGCGCCCGAGGCGCTCGAGGTAGGCGATCAGCGCGACGAGATCGCTCTCGGCGAGCGGCACGTCCGTGCCGTCCGGCGGCCCCCGTCGCTCGACCTCGCTCGCGAGCGCGCCGGCGATGCTCGCCGCCTGCGCGCGCGCGTCGTCCTCACCGCCGGTCACCTGCGCCTCCGCGTACGGCACGCCGAGCATGCGCATGACGCTCAGCTTCTGGCGCGTGAGGTCGAACGCGACGCGCTGCGTCCGCAGGTGCGGGTACGCGGGCATGATCGAGCCCTCGGACGTCGAGCGAGGATCGAGCATGTGGTTGTAGTGCCAGACCGGACCGCGGTTCATCGCGCTCTCGCGCGCGAGGTCGGGGCCGGTGCGCTTGCTCCCCCACTGGAAGGGGTGGTCCCACACGCTGTCGTCCGCCGAGGAGACGCCGCCCGGGTAGCGCGCGTTCTCCCAGGTGAAGGGTCGGATCATCTGCGAGTGACAGACGTAACAGCCCTCGGCGATGTAGACGTCGCGGCCGTGGAGCTCGAGCGCCGTGTACGGCCGCATCGCGCTCGTCGTGCGCTGGTGCGCCCCGATCAGGATGGTCGGGATGAGCTCCGCGGCGCCGCCGATGAGCACGGCCACGGTGACGAAGACGGTGAAGATCAGCGTCTTGCCCTCGAGCAGGCGGTGCCAGTTCGGGCCCTCGCGCTTGCCCTTCGCGGCTTGCATCGCGAGCGTCGCGCCCACCGCGACCGCGGTCGCCGCGACGACGAGCACCACCGAGACGATCGCGTTGGCGATCGCCACGCCCCCGAGCAGCACGCAGCCGACGAAGGTCGCGATGACCGGCTTGGACAGCACGATCTCCTTGACGGTCGCCTCCTCGGGCTTCTCCTCGACGACGACGTCGACCGAGCTCTCGACCGGCTGCTTGCCCTTGATCGTCATCGCGAGGTTCCACGCCTGGATGCAGAACCCGACGAGGAACATCGTGCCGCCGACGAGGCGCGCCCAGTACATCGGGCGGATCGCGTCGATCGTCTCGGTGAAGCTGTAGAGGATGCCGCCGCCCTCGGCCTCGGCCTGCCACATCAGGCCTTGCGTGATCCCGCTCGACCACATCGCGACCATGTAGACGAGGATGCCGACCGTCCCGAGGTAGAAGTGGAGGTTCGCGGCGCCGCGGCTGTGGAGCTTGGTGCCGTAGAGCTTGGGGACGAGCCAGTAGAACATGCCGGCGGCCATGAACCCGTTCCAGCCGAGCGCGCCACCGTGGGTGTGACCGATGATCCAGTCGGTGTAGTGCGCGAGCGCGTTGACCGAGCGGATCGAGAGGAGCGGCCCCTCGAACGTGGCCATGCCGTAGAAGGTCACGCCCGCCGCGAAGAACTTGAGCACCGGATCCTGGCGCAGGCGATCCCATGCGCCACGCAGGGTCAGGAGGCCGTTCAGCATGCCACCCCAGCTCGGCGCCCACAGCATGAGGCTGAAGGTCATCCCGAGCGTCTGCGCCCACTCCGGGAGCGCCGAGTTCAAGAGGTGGTGCGGGCCCGCCCAGATGTACAGGAACACGAGGCCCCAGAAGTGCACGATCGAGAGCCGGTAGCTGAACACCGGCCGCTTCGCCGCCTTCGGGAGGTAGTAGTACATGATCCCGAGGATGGGTGTGGTCAGGAAGAACGCGACCGCGTTGTGGCCGTACCACCACTGCACGAGCGCGTCCTGCACGCCCGCGAACACCGGGTAGCTCTGCGTGAGCGAGACCGGGATCGCGAGGTTGTTGACCACGTAGAGCACGGTGATCGTCACGATCGTCGCGATGTAGAACCAGATCGCGACGTAGAGATGACGCTCGTTGCGCTTGGCGAGGGTCCAGAAGAAGTTGATCGCGAAGACCACCCAGATGACCGCGACGGCGAGGTCGATCGGCCAGATGAGCTCTGCGTACTCCTTGCCCTGCGACAGGCCGAGCGGCAGCGTGATCGCGGCGGCGGCGATGATCGCCTGCCAGCCCCAGAAGTGCAGCGCGCTGAGCGCGTCGCTCGCGAGCCGCACCTTCAAGAGGCGTTGCGTCGAGTGGTAGACACCTGCGAACAGCATGTTGCCGACGAACGCGAAGATGGCTGCGTTCGTGTGGAGCGGCCGCAACCGACCGAAGGTCAGCCACGGGGGGAGGTTCGTCTGCCAAAGCGCCATCTGAAGGGCGATCGTCGCCCCGACCAGCATCGCGACGACACCGAACACGACCGACGCGGCGATGAACTGCCGCACCACCTTGTCGTTGTAGACGATCTTCTGCGTTTCCACGGTGCTCCTACGTTTCTTGCTCGGGGGAGTCGTCGTCTTCGATGGGCAACAGCGCGAGCCGCTCGGCGTGCTCGTGGGTGCCCTCCTTCACGGACCAGATGAACAGGCCGATGCCCGCTCCCGCGAGCACCAGGCTGACGAACAGGGTCAGGATCAGGGCGTCCATGCACCCTCCTCTCGGAGCGCGACCGCGGTCAGCCCGATCGTGGCGAGCGAGCTGACCGGCATCAGGATGGCGGCGAGCCACGGCTCGACGACGCCCGCGTACGCGAGGCCGACCGCGCCGAGGTTGTAGGCCACCGCGAGCGCGAGGTCCGCGCGCACGACGCGGCGCAGGCGCCGCGCGTCGAGCAGCATCCGGCGGATCGGCGCGAGCCCCGCGGTCACGAAGTAGAAGTCGCAGCGCGCCGGCATGAACGGCCGGTCGATCGAGGGCGTCCCCGACACCAGGGCGACCTCCGCCGCGAGCGTGTCGTTGATGCCGTCGCCGATGAAGAGCGCGTCGCGATCCGCGCCCACGCGGCGCAGCCACGCCGCCTTGTCGGTCGGCGACTGCCCGCCGATGGCGCGCTCGCGCGGGACGCCGAGGCGATCGGCGAGCGCGTGCACCTTCTCGGGCGCGTCGCCGCTGAGGATCCACGCCTCGAGCCCGAGCGCGCCGAGCGCGGCGATCTCGCGCGCCGCGTCGGGCCGCAGGGCCTCCTCGGTCGTCAGCGCGGCGAGCGGCTGGCCGGCGCGCGAGAGCACGAGGTCGGCGCCGCGCGGCGCGTGCTCGGGCGCCGCCCAGTCCGGCCGGCCGAGCCGCCAGATCACGCCGTCGACGAGCGCCTGCATCCCTCGGCCGAGCTCCTCGTGGGCGACGATCTCGTCCCGGAGCACGCCGGCCGGCAGCGCGGCGGCGACCGCGCGCGCCTTGGGGTGCGTGGAGCGCGCCGCGAGGTCGAAGAGCATCGCGCGCGCGGGCGCGTCGAGCGCGTCGAGCGGCGCGCGGTCGACGAGGGCGGGTACGCCCTCGGTGAGCGTCCCGGTCTTGTCGAACACGACGCGGCGCACCTCGCGCGCGCGGTCCATCGCCGTCGCCGAGCGCACGAAGAGCCCGCGGCGCGCGCTCGCGCCGTGCAGGAGCTCGTAGGCGAGCGGCACGGCGATCCCGAACGCGCACGGGCACGTGACGACGAGGACGGCGGTGGTGACGCGCAGCGCGTCGGCCGGCTCCGAGGCCCAGAGGGCGAAGCCGAGGGTCGCGAGCGCGAGCACGCCGAGCACGTAGTAGCGCCCGAGCCGATCCCAGAAGGCGCCGGCGCCCGCCTCGCCCGTCGGCGCCGCGAGCAGCGCGTCGAGCGGCGAGTCCGCGAACGCGGTCTCTGCGCGCGCGCGCACCGCCGCGGCCGACACGAGGAACGCGCCCGCCGGCGCGCGCTCGCCCTCGCGGAACCCGTGCGGCTCGCTCTCGCCCGAGATCCAGTCGAGCCGCAGCGACGCGTCGCCCTCGAGGACGGCGTCGACGGGCAGGAGGTCCCCGCGCGCGAGCAGGAGCGTGTCGCCCGCGCGCACCGCGTCGCAGCGCACGAGCGCGGGGCGGCCCGCGTCGAGGCGGCGCGTGTAGAGCGCCTCGGCGCCGGTCGACGAGAGCAGGCGCCGCCGGTGCCGCGCGACGGCGCGCTCCTGCAGCCAGCGCCCGACGAGCATCAGCGCGACGAAGATCGCGAGCGTGTCGAAGAACTCCCCGCGCGGGTCGCCGCGCAGGAAGCTCCACGTCGAGCCGGCGAACGCGAGCACGACGCCGAGCGCGATCGGCAGATCGAGGTGCAGGGCGCCGCGGCGCAGGCTCTGCCACGCGCTGCGCACGAACCAGCTGCCGCCCACGAGCACGGTGGTCGCGCTGAGCGCGAAGACGAGCTGGCGCGCGACCGCGTAGAGCGCGCCCTCGGCGAGCCCGAAGTAGATCGCGAGCGCCAGCATCATCGTGTTGGCCGCGAGCGCGAGGGAGATGCCCATGCGCAGCGTGAGGCCGTCGTCGCCAGCGCCGCGCGCGCTCGGCGGGCCGAGCGCGTAGCCGATCGCCTCGACGTCGCGCGCCCAGCCCTCGAGGTCGAAGCCCGGCGCGACGATGAGCGAGACCTGTCCGCGCGCGGGGTTCACGACACACTCGCGCGCGCCCTCGCGGCGGTCGAAGAGCGCGCCGATCACCCACACGCACGCGGCGCAGTGCACGCCCTGCACGTCGAGCCCGATGCGAGTCAGCCCCTGGCTGGTGGCGACGCGCTCCACGAGCGGCTCGAGCCACTTGTGGTCGCGCTCGCCGTCCGGGCGCGCGGGCACGCCGTCCGACGGGCGCAGCTCGTAGTAGCGCTCGAGGCCCTGCGCGCGCAGGAACCCGTGCACCGCCTCGCAGCCGGCGCAACAGAACGGGCCGCGCGCGCCAGGAGCGATCGCCGCTCCACAGTGCTCGCATCCGCCCCCCCCCGGCCGACTGCTCTCTCGCCATCGAGGTGCTCCGGCCAGCCGCCTTCGCATCGGCTGCGCCAACCAGAGCAGCGCGTCATCCTCTCGCGCGCGAGGAGCCGTCGGTGCAGCGGCTTCGCCGGCGCGCAAGGTCTGCGCGAGTGTCCGAGCGGCGGGGTTGGAACGACCCCTCAGCCCGCTCACCTCACCGGTACTCGTAGCGCGCGGACTGCAGGGGCATCGTCGCCTCGCCCCGCATCACCTTGAACCGCGAGCCGGTCGCCCACGTGAGGTACATCAGGTCGGAGGCCCCGGCGGTCTCGAGCTCGCCGACCGCGTCCTCGTCGCGCTCGTGGCGGCGGCGGCTCTCGTCGACGCGGCGCAGGCGCTCGGCGGCCGCCTCCCACGACAGGCTGCCCGAGGCCGCGTCGCGCACGATGCCCTCGACCAGCGCCGCCGCCGGCCCGAGCCGGATGGTCGGGTAGGTGTCGCACATCATGCGGCTGGCGAGCGGGACGCCGCAGTGGAAGAGGTAGGTGACGCGCGTGGTGACCTGCTGGCCGTGCCGGAACGACTCGCCGTAGCTGGTGCCGCCTGGCGAGGTGGGGAAGGTCACCCCCATCGCGGAGTCGTTGTAGACGAAGACCCCGGTCGCCGCGCGCGTCTCCGGCGAGCCGATCGCCGTCATCACGGAGTCGGCGCGCACGAGCTGCTGCATGCTCGGGCTGATCGACGCGAGCGGCAGCGACGCCGCGCGCCGGATCGTCGCGAGGCGCGGTCCGCCCATCGCGCCTGGCCCCCCTCCTCCGCCGCCGCTGCCTGCGCCGAACAGGCTGAGGATCGCGCTCAGGCCGTCCTCGCTGCTCGAGAAGCCCGAGCGCGAGAGCTGCCTCCGCGGCGAGCCGTCGTAGTAGCGCGGGTCGTCGTCGAGCACGACCACCGCGGCGCGCGCGGCGCGGCTCGCCGCGTGCTGCACGACGAGATCGCCTGCGTACATGAGGGCCATCTGCACCATGCCGAGGAACATGATGAAGAGCGGGATGAACGCGATGAGGAACTCGACGTACGCCGCGCCCGCCTCGGGCGCGAGCGGCGCCTCCTCGCTCCGCGGCTTCCTCGTCATATCCACAGCTCCCGGTGTTTCTCGAAGATCGCGATGGACGAGCCCAGCAGCACGGCGGCGCCGAGCCGGATGCGGTGCATCAGCTCCGGCGCGATGGTCTTGCGCAGGCGCCGCGGTAACACGGGGTTGAGCCCGATGAAGAGCGAGTTGCCCAGGCTCGTCAGCAGCCGCCCGTTCCAGGCGAGCTGACCGAGCGCGTAGATCGACGCGGCGACGAGCGACAGGAACTGCGCCTCGAGCCCGAGGTAAATGCCGCCGATCGCGCCGAGGGCGGCGAAGAGCTTGACGTCGCCGCCCGCCATGCCGCCGCGATAGAAGACGAGCAGCGGCACGAGCGAGCACACCAGCAGCCCGAGGACGGACGTGAGGACGCCCCGAACGCCGCCCACGAGGCCGTGGGCGATCGGGGCGATCAGCAGCGGCGGCAGGGTGAGCCAGTTCGGGATGATCCCCCCGCGGACGTCCGTGACCGCCGCGACGCCGACCATGGCGAGCACCGCGACGTGCAGGAACAGGGGATCGATCTCGGCCGTCCCGCCCATGCCACTCCTCGGGGCCGAGGCCGCGCCGGGGCTCGCGCCCCGGCGCCGCTCATCGGCTCAGGGTGCCGACTCGGTCGGGAGCGTGCCGACGACGCCCTCGGCGCCGCCCACCTTCTGCTTCACGGTCTCGCCGAACTTCTTCCAGATGGCGAAGCCGACGACGGCGATCAGGCAGAGGATGATGATGTACTCGACGGTGGTCAGCCCGCGCTCGTCGCTCAGCAGACCCTCGATCCGGTTCGCCTTCTTGATCTTCATTCCCGACTCACTTCCTCCCGGCCCTACGGGATGGGTAGTGAAAGGATCATCTGCGCGAACCGGTAGAGCCTGAGCAGGGGCACCCCCAGGCTGACCACCGCGACCGCACCGATGACCGTCACCAGCAACAGCAGCGCCACGTACTCGGTGAAGACGATGCCCGAGGCCGACGCGAGGAGCGTGCGGGCGTTCGGGACCGGCTTCGCAGAGACGAGGCGCATGGCGGAGAGAACTTTACCACGAAACCGGAGGACGACTCCGGTCATGTGCTCGATGCCTGCACAGTGCCATCGGCGTGCCAGCGCCAACGCCGGACCGCCGCGGCCACCCGCTGGCTGGGCTCACGGGGACGCGCGACCCCATCGAGTCGAAGATCGCGCCACCCTGGCGCGACTTGCCTCATCGATAGACCGTCAGCGGCCGAGGCCGACCGCGAGCTCGCCGAGCTCGAGCGCGAAGCGGCGGCGCTCGGCGTGGGAGGCGGAAGGGATGAGCTCGGCGCTCGCGTGGGCCAGCCGGCGGGTGATGCGCGCGCGCGCCTGGAGCCGGGGGTGCGCGCCGTGCTCGACCCGCCCCTCGAGCAGGGCGGCGTGCGTCTCGAGCGCGCGCCGCGCCGCGCCGCCGTCACCATCGCTCGCCGCGGCCGCGACCGCGTCCAGCGTCGCCGCCAGGTCCGCGTCGAGCAGCGGCGAGGCCGCGCCCGCGCGCGCCACCGCGCTCGGCCCGACCGACGCGCGCAGCGACGTCTCGGCCCGGACCGGCCCGCGCAGGCCCAGGTAGCCGAGCTCCACCTGCGCGACGTCGAAGGCGCGCGCCTGCGCCGGGACGCGGACGCGCAGCACGAGCCGGCGCTCCTGGCCCGGCGCGAGGGAGGGGAGCGCGAGCTCCACGCCGCCCGGCACCGCGTGGGCGCCCGCGTCGCCGTCTGCGAAGCCGACGAGCTCGACGCCCGCGCCGAGGGCGACCCGTACGCGCACCTCGCGCGCCAGGACGCGACCGTGCGTCTCGAGCTGCGCGACCAGGTAGGCCCCGAGCGTGTCGAGGTCGGCCGAGACGTGGTAGGCGCCGCCGCCGTCGCCGGAGATGCGGCGCAGCGTGCGCGGGTCGAAGTCGGTGCCGAGGCCGACCGCGCACGTCGTCACTCGCCCGCGGGCCGCCGTCCGGGCGAGCGCGCCGAGCTCGCCGGGCTCGAGCATGCCGTGGTTGGGCACGCCGTCCGAGAACAGGATGACGAGATCGCCGGGCTGCGCGGCGCGGTAGGCCGCGCGCAGGCCCGCCTCGATGTGGGTGCCGCCGCCGACGCGGATCGCGTCGAGGGCCGCCCGCGCGCGGCGCCCGTCACCGACCGCGCCTGCAGGCAACGCGACGCTCACGTCGGAGCCGTACGCGACGAGGTGCAGCTCGTCGGTCGGCCGCAGCTCCGCCACCACGCGGCGCGCGGCGGCGAGCATGTCCGGCCAGCTCCGCTGCATCGAGCTCGACGCGTCGAGCACGAGGTGGACGCGCAGGCGACCGCGATCGCCCGGCGTGCCCGCGGGCGCTCGGGCGCGCACGATCACGTGCGTCTCTCCGCCGGCGGGCACGACCTCGTGCTCCAGCTCCGCGGACCCCTCGATCGCGCCGTCGGTCGCGAGGCGCCCGGCGCCGGGTGCGCCGAGATCGAGCGCGGCGAGCCCCGCGAGGTCGCCGAACCGGACGAGCACGCCGTCGACCTGGACGCCGCCGCCCACGAGCGCGCCCAGCGACGCGGGCCGACCCGACGGTGACCAGACACCCGCGCGCGGCACCGACGCTCGTGATTCCAATGTGATACGGACGCCGCTCTCGTCGGTCGTCGGCGGAGTGGATGTGCTCGAGACGGCCTGGGCGGCCTGCGCGGTCGACGTCTCGACCGAGGCGGCCTGCGCGGGGCTCGACTCCGCGGTCGAGGTCTCGATCGAGACGGCCTGCGCGGGGTTGGTGCGCGGCGCGCTCGCGAAACCGTCCAAGACCCCGAGCGACGTCCCCTCGCTGGCGCGAGCCGCGACCCCTTCGAGCTCGAAGCCCGGGAGCGCGGGCGCCGCGACGACGACGGACGCCTCGGGCGGCGTCGCCTCGGCGCTCACCTCGACGCGGGCGGTCGCCGCGACGCGGGGGAAGCCGACGACCTCGGTGCGCGTGGAGAACAGGTACCCCGAGCAGCCGGTCGCGAGCGCGAGGAGGATGGAAGCGAAGCCGTTGCGCACGTCGGAGCGCAGGGCGAGGCGCGTACCAGCGCCGAAACCGACCTGACATCGCGGCGCTCGACCCTGGGACCGAACCTCCGTTCACGCGGCTCGGGCGTGGGACGTCAGCGACCGTTCACGGTGCGCAGGGCCGACCAGAGCGCCAGCCCCAGCCCCAGCGTGGCCGCGCCCGCGAGCGCGACCGTCCAGTCGGCCGCGACCGACCAGGCGACCATCCACGTCATCAATCCCACGAACACGAGCGGCGTCACCGGGTAGCCCCACGTTCGATACGGCCGCTCGAGCTCCGGCTCTCGGTGGCGCAGGACCACCACCCCGAGCACGGTCAGCGCGGAGAAGATGGAGAGCGTGAAGCCGATGTAGCCGAGCAGCGCGCCGAAGCTCGACGTCAGCGCCATGACCGCGGCGAGCCCCCCTTGGAGCGAGGCCGCGACGAACGGCCCGCCGCCGGTCGCGCGCCGCGCGAGCGCGGAGAGGGGGCCGTGGTCGCGCCCCATCGCGTCGAGCACGCGCGTGCCCGTCATCATCAGCGCGCCCACTGTCGAGACCAGCCCGAGCGCCACGATCGCGGAGAGCGCGCGCGCCGCGCTCGGCCCGAGCATGTGCTCGGCGGCGACCGCGCCGACCTCGACGACCCCGGAGAGCGCCTCGGGCGGCGCGCCCGCGAGGAAGACCACGTTCACCGCGAGGTAGAGCGCGGTGACCGCGGCCGTGCCCGCGATCAGGGCGAGCGGCAGCGTGCGCTCGGG
This sequence comes from Sandaracinaceae bacterium, assembly GCA_019637095.1. Classification (GTDB taxonomy): domain Bacteria; phylum Myxococcota_A; class Polyangia; order Polyangiales; family Sandaracinaceae; genus JACKEC01. The sequence continues at coordinate 40,638 of JAHBWG010000075.1, forward strand.
CCGCTCGAGCTCCCCCGCCACGTACGTCGCCGCGTTCCAGCCGCTGTAGCTGAACGTCACGAAGATGAGCGCCACCGCGAACGAGGGAGAGACGCTCGCCTCGAGGAGCGGCCGGGTCCCGTGGCTCAACCGCTCGAGGTCGAGGGCGCCCGCGCCCGCGACGACGAAGCCGACCATCAAGAGGATCTTGAACGCCGTCAGCGCGTCCTGCAGGCCGCTCCCGACGCCGACCCGGAACCCGTGCATCGCCGTCGCCGCCGCGATCAGGGCGAGGGCCGCCGGCGTCTCGGGGATCGCGGGCCACGCCGCGTGGAGGTAGTGGCCGAACGCGATCGCGCTCGCCGCGACCGGCGCCGAGAACCCCACGACGAACGAGACGACCCCCGACGCGAAGCCGAGGGCCGGATGATACACCCGCGAGAGCAGCTGATACTCCCCGCCGTTGTGCGGCAGGGCCGCGACGAGCTCGGCGTACGCGAGCGCGCCGGTCAGCGCGAGCAGCCCGCCGAGCCCCCACGCGAGCAGCACCGCGGCGGTCGAGCCGAGCTGCTCGAGGAGCAGGCCGCTGGTCGTGAACACCCCCGTCCCTACCATCGACGCGACGACGAGGAAGGTCGCCGTGCGCCCCGTGATCCGCCGGCCGTCGCTCACCGCGCGGGCTCGGCGCGGGCCGGCCCGAGGGCGCGCATCGCCTGGCGCAGCCCGTCCACCATCGCCTCGTCCGCGGTGCCTTCCTCCACGCGATACCCACCGCTCGGGCGGCCGCGGTGCGCGATCCACAGCGCCGCGCGCGCGCTCGCGGACTCGAGGGCGAGCTCGACCCGATCGGGGCCGACCTCGAGCCCGGTCCAGCGCAGCCCGCCGAACGGGGCCGCGCGCCGCAAGCGCTCGAGCGGTGCGCGCAGCGCGGGCGGCGCCGCCGGGCCGAGCGGGTGCACGGGGGCGTCGAGCCGGGCGAGCAGGCGGGCGAGCGCGGTCACGTCCCCCGCGCCCTCGAGCCCGCGCACCCCGAACCTCTGGTATCGCGCGAGGTCCCCTCCGTGAGCGTCCAGCGACGCGGTGACCCCGTCAAGGGTGACGTCGAGGGCGTGGTCCGAGCGCACGCGGCAGCGCGCGGGCGCGAGCAGCGGCGGCGCCCAGACGCCCAGCAGCTCTCCGTTGGGATCGGCGTCTCGCAGCGCGGTCGCGTCGATCGGCCGGAGCTCCGCGAGCCCGTGGAAGCGCGCGTACGTCTCGAAGACGCCCGAGCAGCGCGGCGCGAGCACGCAGTCCGCGCACGACGGCGGCTTGATCTTGTCGCGGCGCTTGACGAGGTACTTGTCCCACGGGCGGCTCAGGCGATCGTCGCCGTCGACCGCGATCGTCTCGGTCGCCGCGCCGTCGTGGTGGATCCAGGGCGCGAGGTCGGGCGCGACGCAGAACGGCAGGTTCCCGAGGTTCACGTCGAAGCCGACGGGGAAGCCCGCGACCATCCGCCGCAGCGGGGGCACGAGGGTGGACAGCGGGGGCATCGCGGCGCGCAGCTCGGCCTCGGTGCGATCCCCCGCGTCGAGCGGCCGCATGAGGTCGAGGTGGAGCTGGCTCACGCCGTAGGGCGCGAGCAGCGTCGGGAAGCGGTCGACGTCCTCGTAGTTCGAGCCCACGAGGCACATGTTCACGGTGATCCGCTCGCCGCGCGCCGCGAGGTTCGCCAGGGTGCGCTCGATCCGCCCGAACGAGCCCGGCTTGCGCGTCGTGCGCTCGTGGCTCTCGCGGGTGGCGCCCTGGATCGAGATCCGCCAGGTGAAGCGGCCGCCGGTCGCGCGGACGGCGTCCACCAGCGCCGGCCGCGCGGTCTTCGCGCCGTTGGTGAAGATGACGATCTCTTCGAAGCCGAGGCGAACCGTCTCTTCGACGATACGCATGAAGCCCGGCTGGAGGGTGGGCTCGCCGCCGAGCAGGGTGATCTTGCGGTGGCCCGCCTCGCGCGCGAGACGGATCGCGCGCAGCACGGGCTCGACGGGCGTGGGCCCGGCCTGCCCGAGGGCCGTGCGCTGGCCGCTGACGCAGAAGACGCAGCGGTTGTTGCACATGTGGCCCAGCTGGATCTCGATCTGCCGGTCCGGCTCCACGTCGTTCGCTTTGGTCTGTTCGAGGTGCCCAAGATCGTTGCATTATGCGCGCAAGCATGCAATAGGGTGCCGGCCGCGGGGGATGGGCCTTTTCGCCCGGTGAGCCCAAGGCCGATAGCGGGAGAGCGTCATGGCCAAGAGGGGCGGCGAGACGAGGTCTCGCACGGCGAGCAAGAAGTCCGGCAAGACGAAGGTCTCGGCGACCAAGGCTGCCGCAAAGAGACCCGCCGCGAAGTCGAGCGCCGCGCCGAAGAAGAAGGCTGCAGCCAGGGCCGCGCCGAAGAAGGCCGCGCCGAAGAAGGCCGCGCCGAAGAAGGCCGCGCCGAAGAAGGCCGCGCCGAAGAAGGCCGCGCCGAAGAAGGCTGCGCCGAAGAAGGCCGCGCCGAAGAAGGCTGCGCCGAAGAAGGCTGCGCCGAAGAAGGCTGCGCCGAAGAGCGCCGCGGCCACGCCGGCCCCGAAGAAGTCGGCGCCGAAGAAGGCCACCCCGTCCGCTCCGTCCAAGACGGCCGCGCCTCCGAAGGCGGAGGCGAAGAAGAGGCCCGACGCGCCCAAGGTCGCGAAGGCGGAGGCGCCGCGCCGGCCCTCGAAGCCGTCCAACGGCGGCGAGGCGCGTGAGCATCGCTCCTCCGAGGTGCCGCCCGCGCTCGCCGCGGAGCAGCCGGTGCCGGAGGGCTGGGGCGCGCACCCCGACGCGGGCCTCACGAGCCGACAGCTCACGTACCTCTACAACCGCCTCGTCGAGGAGCGCCGCCGCAAGGTGGACGAGATGCAGCGGCACATGGAGGAGGCGCTCGGCGACGCCGGCGTCATGCCCGACGAGACGGACATGGCGCAGCGCCACACCGAGCAGGCGTACCTGATCCGCTTCGCGGACAAGGAGCGCAAGCTCCTGAACGAGATCGAGGCCGCGCTCGAGAAGCTGCGCCTCAACGACTACGGCGTGTGCGAAGGCACCGAGGAGCCGATCGGCTTCAAGCGGCTCGAGCTTCGTCCGTGGACCCGCTACAGCGTGGCGTACAAAGAGCAGATCGAGCGCGAGCGCAGCCAGCACCGACGCTGAGCTTGCGTCGCGCGCGGGGTCCGCTATGGATCTCGGCCCCAGGAGGTGAGTGATGCGGGAAATGATCCGCTTGGTGTCCAGCGCGGGCACCGGCTACCACTACTACACGACGAAGAACAAGCGCACGAAGCCGGAGAAGATGAAGATCAAGAAGTTCGATCCGGTGGCTCGTCAGCACGTGGAGTTCGTCGAGAAGAAGATGCCCAGCCCGAAGAAGGGCTGAGGTCACGCGCTCGCTCACTCCTCTTTCGCGCCCGGCCGGGATGACCGCGCCGGGCTCGTTCGTTTGCGGGGGGTTGATCGGCGTCCCTGCTCCGACGAGACTCTCCCGCTCGTGCGCTCGCTCCCCCGACTCCTCGCCGCCGTCTTCGCGGCGAGCCTGCTCTTCGCGAGCGCTCCCGCCGCGGCGCAGCGCAGCCACGTCGTACGGCCCGGGCAGTCGCTCTCGCGCATCGCGCGCCAGCACCGCGTCGGCGTCTGGGACCTCGCCCACGCGAACCGGCTCGAGCCCACCGCCACCTTGCGGCCGGGGCAGACTCTGACGATCCCCCCGCAGGGCGTCACGTTCGTGCGGCCCGGGCAGACGCTGTCGCAGATCGCGCGCGAGCACGACACGACGGTCGCCGAGCTCGAGCGGCTCAACCGGCTGCGCGGCGGGCTGCGCGCGGGCACGCGCCTGATCCTGCCGGGCTACGTCGCGGAGGCGGCGTACGCAGGCCCGCGCGCGTGGGGCGCCCCGCCGGAGCCCGGCGTCGCGCGCATCCGGCGCCATCGCGAGGTCGTCACCGTGCGCCTGCGCGACGCCGAGGGCCGCGTGACCGACGAGGCGCTGCGCCGGCTCGGCGAGCTGATGCGCCTGCGGGAGGACGACGCGGCGCGGATCCCACACCCACGGCTCGCGGCCCTGCTCGCGGCGATCTCGGATCACTTCGGAGGTCGCGAGATCACGCTCGTGAGCGGGCGGCGCCCCGCCGGGGGCAGCACGCGCGAGGCGAGCCGGCACGTGACGGGGCGCGCGACGGACATCCGCCTCGAGGGCGTGCCGCGACGCGAGCTCTGGGACTACTGCCGCACGCTCGCGCTCACCGGCTGCGGCTACTACCCGCGCAGCACGTTCGTGCACGTCGACGTCCGCGCGCAGGCGGCGCAGTGGGTGGACTGGGCAGGGCCCGGCGGGCGGGCGCGCTACGGGAACCTGGCGCGGCCGTGGCCCTCCTTCTGCCGCAACCCGCGGCGCCGCGGGCAGCGCGCGTGCGCGCGCGAGGGCCGGCGGGTGACCGCGGCCGCCGAGGTCCCCGTCGAGCCCGAGCTCACCGACGCGGCGCGTGCGCTGCTCCCGCTCCTCGACACGGACGAGGGGGTCGAGGAGAGCGAGGACGCCGAGTACGAGACCGCTGTCGACGACGAGCCCGAGCCCGAGAACACCGCGGTGCGGCTCGGCGCCTGACGCGCGCTCACGGGCAGGCGGCGTGCACGCGGGCGCGGTGCGGGCTGCGCGGGCGCTCGGCCAGGAACCGGCGCGCGAGCGCGCGCGCCTCGTCGACGCGCTCGGCGCGGCAGAGCGCGAGGACCCGCGCCGCCTCCCGCTCCTCCTCGAGGATGCCCGAGGGGAAGCGCCGCGCGTGCGCGTCGAGGTGCGAGAGCGCGACGGCCGGCTGATCGGCCTGCATCGCGCGCTGGGCCTCGCGCAAGAGCACGAGCTCTTCGGACAACGTCGAGTCGACGGCCGCGACCTCCTCGGGCGTCGCCGGGACACGCCGCACGCGGGGCGTCGGCTCGAGCGCCGGGCTCGGCGCGTCCGGCGCCGCCGGTGCTTCGACGACGCTCGCCTCGACGGGTGCGCCTGCGATCGGCGTGTCCTCGAGCGCCTCTGCGGGCGCGGGCGCGGGCTCGAGGGCGGGCGCCTCGGGCGCGGGAACCGGCGCCGGCTCTGCGAAGCGGGCGCGCGCGGGGCGGTGCTCCGCGCGGGGCGCGGGCTCCTCGGCCGGCTGGGTGACGACCAGGGCGGTCCCGCCCACGGCGGCGGCGAGCAGCGCCGCGACGCCGAGCTTCACCCCGAGCGAGACGCCGCCCGTGGCGAGGGCGCCGGTGCCGGCGGCGGCGGCCGCGCTCGACGCGGCGCTCGACGCGGCCACCGTCGCGCCCGAGGCGACCGCGGCCACGAGCGCGCGCTTGACCCGCGCGCGGTCGGCGGGGCCCGGGCCGTCGAGGTCGCGCACGTCGTCGATCAGCGCGCGCGCCGCCGGCGACAGCTCATCCATGTCCTCGTGGCTCATCGTCTCGCCTCCCGTGCGCGGTGGCGCGCGAGCGCCTCCTCGAACTCCTTGCGCGCCGCCCGCAGGCGCGAGTAGACCGTGTTGAGCTTGATCCCGAGCGCGTCGGCGATCTCGGGGGCGGTGAGCTGCTCGAGCTCGGCGAGCACGAACACCGCGCGCTTGTCGTCGTCGAGCCCCATGAGCAGCGCGTGCAGGAGCTCGAGCTGGGTGCGACGCTCGAGCTGCTCGGCGGGGCAGCTCCGGTCGGGCTCCGCGGCGAGCGCCTCGGGCAGCGGCGCGAGCCCGCCCTTGCGGCGGTGGCGCCGCCGGTGATCGGACACGACGCGGAGCAGGATGCCGAAGAGCCACGTCTTGACCGACGAGCGCCCCTCGAAGTCGTCGAGCCGGCGGTGCACGACCAGGAACACCTCCTGGACGACGTCGTCGACGGCCTCTTGGGGCACGCCCATGCGGCGCGCGCTGCGCCAGACGAAGTCGACGTGAGCGTCGTAGACCTCCTCGAGCCGGAGCCGCGGCGCCGCGGCCGCGCCCACGCGATGCGCGCCGCTCCCGGGCCCGTCGGGCAATCCCACGGCGGCGGTCGCGGCTCCCATGACGTCTTCGTGGCCGGGCACCTGGAGTTCCGTCTCAGAACCTCACGTGCAGAGAGAGCCCGAATCGCCCCGCCACGGGCTCCTGCACGTGGAACACGTCGTCGGGCGAGCCCCGGACCGCCAGCTCGAGCGGGTTGAAGGGGACGAAGAGGCTCGCGTCGACGTCGAGATCGAACCACGGCTCGGGCGCCCACGCCAGCCCGAGCCCCGCGACGCCCGCGCCGAACGCGCCGACGCCGACCTCGCTCCCCGACAGCCCGAACCCCTCCGCCACGCTGACCCCGAGCGCGAGGCCGAGGCAGCCGTAGACGAAGCGCGCCTCCTCGAAGGGATGCACGCACGCGCGCGCGTCGAGGGTGCCCGTGGTGACGTGCGCCCCCGTGCGCTCGTCGCGGGCGGCGTCCTGCCCGAACACGAAGCTCGCCCGCACGCGCGCTTCGATCACCGGCACACCGACGCCGCCCTCGATCGAGAGCGCGCCGCTCGCCGAGGGGACGCTGCCGAGGTCGAACGCGCCGCCGACGCCGACGAAGCCGTGCAGCGGCTCGGGGGGCGCGGTCGGGCCAGACGCGCGCGGGCTCGGCGCGCGTGGGCCCGACGCGCGTGGGCCCGACGCGCGTGGACCCGACGCGCGCGGACCGGGCGCGCGCTCCT